>CBFGTV010000076.1:0-15786 GCA_965652145.1 uncultured Clostridiaceae bacterium | reverse complement strand
GTGTATGCCGAGAAGCTTCACCTTCCAGAGTGTAGGATTTTTTTTGCTAATAATCACCATCATTTACCATTAATATTGTTATTTTGTTAACATCCAATAGGGCTTATTTTTTTAAAATCGCAACTAATTTGTGTAAAAAAAAATTCCCTATAAAAAATTTGACACTGTAAAATCAATAGCATAAATAATGAGTACCTTATTAAAAACAGGTTCATAACAGCCCGTTTAAGCTTCGAAGAATTTGCTAATAACTTTTAGGGACCATATGGCTGCAAAATAAAAAGCAATTTAAATTAGTTAAATATATAACGATATTATATAATTAACACCAATGATTTAGAGTGGGAAGAAATTTTTTTGATAAGTGATAGGAACCAAAAATGATTTTAAGATTCTGAAAAAAGACTTTACTCTATTAAGTAATACTTTTTAAAAAATGTTATTAAAATAGCGACAAATCATTCTATAGGTACTGCTTTACTTTAAATATAAAAGGGTATTGTATGGCCCAAATACGGTCAAATCAACGAAATTTCAAGGCTGATACCCATTTGCTATTTTGATTGATTTCTTAATGATATGACTGACTCTGGGCTATTCTTTTCGATTAACATTTTCAAATGATAATTAATATATTTAACCAAAATACCGTTAGGATTAAGGTGATTACTGATAAAGGCAATTGATAATATTTATGGAACAAAAGGATTTATTGAGGCAAAAATAATATCATTTGACAAAGTATAGATAAATGTGATAAATTATAATTGACTATTTTAGTGAATAATTTCACAAATTTTAGAAGTAAATATGAAAAGTTTTGGGGAGGTAGGATGTAATGTCTCATGAAGAAAAAATAGGTTTTTGGGAAAAAACCACCAGTCGCCGTGAATTTCTAAAATTGAGCGGGAAAAGTATGGCCGGTGTGGCTGTATCCATGACAGTACTCAATTTATTGACCGGATGCAGCAAAGACTCAGCCGATGTGTCAGGTATTGCTTTAGCTACAGGTGTATTAATTTCTGATTCCAATCGCTGTACAGGCTGTAGACGATGTGAGGTCACTTGTACAATGAATAATGACGGTAAGGCTGATCCCACCATTGCCAGGGTGAAGGTCGATCGGAATTATAATTTTGGACCCGGTGGACCAAAGAATGACTACTTAAATGCAGCAGGTCATTATGGTAATCTTGAGATTATTCCCGACACCTGTCAGCAATGTGCAGATGCCGCCTGTGTTAATGCCTGTCCTGTTGAGGCCATAACGGCTCAAGAGGGAACCGGAACCAGGGTGGTGGACGAAGAAAAGTGTGTTGGCTGCGGTATGTGTCAAAGTCAATGTCCATTTAAGATGATTACAGTCGATCAAGAAACCAAGAAATCTAAAAAATGCTTCCTGTGTAATGGCGATCCATCCTGCGCAAAGATTTGTCCAACCGGTGCTTTGAAGCTGGTACCATGGGATGAAGTATATGCTGCCATTCAAAAAAACAAGCATCTTTTTGCTTAGATTAAATTAGATTATTTTATTTGTGAAATGGAGGAAGAATAGATGGCAAACGGATATGGCTGGACTGGAAAAATTTTAAGAGTCAATTTGACCAACGGGTCCTTCTCAACAGAGGATACTTTGAAATATAAAGATTTTATTGGTGGAATGGGTATTGGTTACAAAATTATGTGGGATGAGGTACCTGTTGGAACCCACCCCTATGATCCGGAAAATAAAATTATATTTGGAGCAGGCCCATTAACAGGAACCGGTATGCCCTGTAGTGGCAGGACCAATATCACCTCTCTGCTGCCCACTAACCCTTATCACTTAATATCTGATAGTCATATGGGTGGACATTTTTCACCTGCTATGAAATATGCCGGTTATGACGCCATTGTAATCGAAGGAAAGGCATCTAGCCCGGTTTGGCTTAGAATTGAGGATGAAAACGTATCACTTGAGGATGCATCTGTCTTTTGGGGTACAGGAACCTTCAACACCTCTGCAAAGATTTGTGAAATAATGGGGGAAGGTGCCCATGTAGCTGCCATCGGTCAGGCAGGGGAAAACATGGTAAACATGTCTACTATCATGACTGGTAAAAGCCACTCGGCTGGAGGACATGGAGGTGTAATGGGCTCTAAAAACCTAAAGGCCATAGGGATTAAGGGAACTCAAGCAGTACACATTGCTGCAGACAGAAAGGACTGGCTGGAGCTGGACAAATACATGATGACACTAATTGGTGCCAACAACAACCACGTGGTACCCAATAGTCCTCAGCCCTGGGCAGAATATCACAACTCAGGCAGCCGCTGGACAGCCACCGACGGGTTAACCTGGGGAGCAGCCAATCCCCCCGTTAATACAGGTACCTGTGACCCACATGACATGAATAGTGTCGGCCTTAGAACCCAAAAGGCAGTATTTGACCATGGTCCTGTGGCAGAAAAAAACACAGTCAGAATGGGAGGCTGTCATGCTTGTCCCATCCGCTGCCATTCCCAGTTAAAAGTACCTAAGCTTAAGGATTATGGTTTTTCAGAGTATATTGCCAACACCTGTATGGGATATTTTAGCCCCAATGGCGTAATGATTAAGGGCTATTCTGACGGTGAATCCCGGGGAGAAATGGCATTACTGGGAAAAACCCTTGGAGCCTCATTGGCTGACGACTACGGTGTATGGTGTAACTACGGACAAATCGGCAGGGACTTTAAGTATGCATATAATAACGGCATTATCAAAAATGCTCTTTCAAAGGAAGAGTACGACAGTATTCCATGGAATTTATTGGAGGAAGGTAATCCGGAGTTTTTAATTGAGTTCTATAGAAGAATAGCCCTTAAAGAAGGGGAATTTGGAACCGCCTTTGGTGAAGGCAGCTATTGGTTAGCCAAGAGATGGGAATTTAAGGATGATTATTATCATGGTGCCGAAGCCAAGCTGTGGTCGCCTATTATGGTATTCCCCGTGCACCATAGTAATGAATCTTCCGGTCAGGTTGGGGCTTTGATTTCCAGTATGTTTAACCGGGATGCCCAATGTCACTCCCATGAAAACTTTTTAGGAAGCGGGCTGCCCGTTGAATTACAAAAAGAAATTGCCGCTGAGGTATTTGGCTCACCAGATGCATTGGATGTACCTAAAAATTATACGCCAATGAATGAATACAAGGCCAAATTTGCAAAATGGAGTATCATTAGAAATGTACTGCACGACTCATTAACTTTATGTAACTGGATGTGGCCAATGACACTTTCTCCGTTAAAGGAAAGGGGTTATCGAGGTGATACCAAGCTGGAAGCCCAATTCTTCAGCATGGCCACCGGTATGGAAACCAGTGAAGCCGAACTGGATTTAGCGGGAGAAAGAATCTTTACCCTTCATAGAGCCATGACCGTTAAACAGATGGGAACCATTGACATGAGGAACAAGCATGATGTAATTGCCAACTGGGTTTATGATATGGACCCTGAGCTTAAGCCTTTCAGTGAAGGAACCATTAAGATGGATCGAGAAGATATGCAGTTAGCCTTTACTATGTTCTATCGGGAAATGGGATGGGATGAAAAAACAGGGGCACCGACAAAAGAAACCTTGATTAGATTAGGACTGGATGATGTAGCTGCTGAATTGGAAGCTATGAATCTATTGCCCTAGTTCACCATATTTAAATTGACAGGATAGGGGTATTTTGCTCCTATCCTTCAAATATAGAAGTAGGAGGCGGCAAGGTGAATCAAGATCAAAACATATCAAATAAGATTGATGACCAAGGGACTGACGCAGTACAACAGCAGGAAGCAACTCACCCCTGGGAGAAACTGGCGGAGTTGATACGAAGGAATTCTATGGAAGGGCGGTTAACCTCCCTAGATAATTTAAAAGATGTGGAGTTAACAGAAGATACCCCTCTAGAGGAGCAGGTAAAGCTTTTATTGACGAATGAAACCTATTCCGGGATAATAAAGGTAGAGGGAAAAAAGGATCAATATTTTTATGATCAGCAATTTATGGCAAAAAATTATGCCAATATATTGGTAAAAATAGAGGATGGCAATCTTTTTGAACTGGTTGCCAGCACCGTAAGGCACGAATCAAAGTTATACCCCAGGCCAACGGATGCAAGACTGTTTTTAAAGCCTCCTTTCAACTTCCATAAGGAAAGCCTTGAAAAGGTTTTAAATCAGATAAAAGACTATGAAGCCTATCAGGATATTCAGGAGGTTCGAGCTTCAAATGGAGCCCTCTATCTTTACTCCACTGAGCACCTGTCTCAACCCTATGCAAAGAGCCTGGCCCAGTGGATTGAAATAGAACAGTATGAAACACCATAATGGGGGGATGGCTTAATGACTCTTTATCAACAAGAAGTTAATAAGAAGGTCTGTGAAGAGGCTCCGGTAGATTTAATTGTTAACGGAAGAAAGGTCCTTACCTTTATGTGTACCCCTGAGGATCTAAATTATCTGGCAGTGGGACATTTATTCACCCGTGGCTTAATTACATCCCTTGATGAGATTAAAGACCTGGGTGTATCGGAGGAAATTAGAAAGGTAATTGCCACCACAAGAAACCTTCTTTCTGTTGAACGTTATGGTTTAAGTGGAGTTTTAACCAGTGGCTGCGGAAGCGGAACGGTTATTTCTGATGCCTTCTTAAAGGAAAAAGCCATCGAAACTCAATTAAAAATGCCTATAGAACAGCTAAAGGAATTAACAGTACAAATGTTTAAGGGTGCCGTAAAACATATGGAAACCGGTGGTCATCATTGTGCAGCTTTGGCAGATCAATCCAGGATATTAATCCTGAAGGAGGACATTGGCAGACACAATGCCGTCGATAAAGTTATCGGCCAGGGGCTGCTGGAAAAAATCGACTTTTCCCAGTCTATTCTAATTACCACAGGTAGAATTTCTTCAGATATGCTTTTAAAGGCAGTGGCAAGCCGAATTCCCATTGTGGTTTCCAGAAGCATACCCACCAGCCTGGCCCTGGAAATTGGAGAAAGGCTAGGTATTTCCATTATCGGGCGGGTGGTTTCTAAGGAGCCTGTGGTATATTGTCATCAAGAAAGAATTATATCTGAGGCTTGCCATGGGTCCTCCGAGGAGGTGAACCCATGTTTGGAAGGCTAGGGGCTGCTGAGCTGGTGTTGATTGCCAGCCTTGCAATAATCATTTTTGGGCCTAATAAGATACCTGAAATTGCAAAATCTGTAGGGAAAGGTGTAAAGGAAATTAAAAACACCAAGAAGGAAATTAAAGACAGTATCAATATAATTGATATTAATGTCATCGATAAAGACAAATAGACTATTGCAGACAGTGAGGTGAAATAGATGTTTGGAAGAATAGGAGCTACAGAGCTGATTTTAATACTGGCCATTGCCCTTGTAATCTTTGGTCCGTCTAAGCTGCCTGATATTGGAAAATCCTTTGGTAGAGCCATAAGGGAGTTTAAGGATCATTCAGCCGGCCATAGCGAGGAAAATGGTTCTGAAAAGCAGGCCTAGCTGTAGATAGAAACAGATAAAAAAGAAAGCCTTCCAGCTGAGATCAAATCAGCCAGAAGGCTTTTTTATATTATGCTGTCTGAAGGCTTTGTTTTTTTACTCTTGATTTTTGTAGTAAGAAAATTGAGCCGAAGGCAATCAGACCGAAGGCATCAGTGTAAAATCCAGGGTTTAAAAGGGTAATGGCCGCCACAAATAAAATAATTGTCTCATATATCTTGTTTTTTGTAACCATGTAGTTAACAATCCCACAGGACAGACATACAATTCCTAAAATAGAGGAGAGAATAACAGGAATTGCGGTAAAGAAGGGTAGAAAAACGACAGTAGTGTCAACAACCTCCTTCACGAGTATTAATTCTGCGTTATAGGCAAAGATATAGGGCACCAGGAAGGCGGCTAGGGCCAGTTTTACAGCCTGGAATCCTGTCTTCATGGCATTTGCTCCTGCAATTCCGGCCCCTGCATAGGCCGCCAGGGCCACAGGAGGGGTAATATCGGCAATAACACCAAAGTATAAAATAAATAAATGGGCAGACATCAAATTGACATCCAACTGAATTAGAGCAGGTACAGCCATAGTTGCCAGCACGATATATTTTGCTGTGGTGGGTAGTCCCATTCCTAAAATAATTGAGGCAATCATTGTAAAGAATAATGTTAAAAATAACTGCCCCTGGGCTAAGGCCACAATCATTTCCGCAATCCTTAAACCCAAGCCTGTTAGCGTAACAACACCAACAATCATTCCAGCACAGGCACAGGCGCAAGCAACACCAACAGCCCCTTTGGCACCCTGCTGAAGAGCATCCAGGAAGTCTTTAAAGGTAAAGGTAAACTGTCCCTTTTTAAATCCTCGGTAGAGACTTTCCAATATGGCAATTCCTAAAGAAATAACAATGGAATAAAAGGATGCAAATAACGGTGTAAAGCCCCTTACCAAGAAAAACACGATGAAAATTAATGGCAAGAATAAATATCCCTGGGTCAACAACAATTTACCTGCCTTTGGTAGCTTTTCCTTGGGAATACCCTTTAGGCCCAGCTTTGAGGCTTCTAAATGTACTATTGCAGCAACGGCAAAATAATAGAGAAAGGCAGGGATGGCAGCAGCAGCAATAATCTTAAGGTAGGGAATTCCTGTGAATTCTGCCATGATAAAGGCGGCAGCACCCATTACCGGCGGCATAATCTGACCACCAGTTGACGAGGCAGCCTCAACCGCTCCGGCAAAGTGAGATTTATAGCCTACCTTTTTCATCAAGGGGATGGTAAAGGCACCGGTGGTAACGGTATTAGCAACAGAGCTTCCTGAAATAGAGCCCATAAAACCGCTGGCCAGTACGGCAGTCATGGCAGGTCCACTTTTTAGATGCCCTGTTAAACCAAAGGCCAGGTCGATAAAGAATTTTCCTACCCCGGTTTTATCTAAAAAGGCACCAAATAATATAAACATAAATACAAAAGTAGCCGAAACACCAATAGGAATCCCTAAAATTCCCTCGGTTGTTAAAAACATGTGACTGATAATTCGTTCTACAGAAAAGCCCCTATGGGCCAGCATGCCCGGCATATAGGGCCCAAATTTGGCATATAACAAAAAGATAATAGCCACAATAGGCAGTTCAGGCCCAACGACCCGACGTGTGATTTCAAGGGTAATTAATATGGCCAGGCTGCCTAGAATAATATCGATGGTATCTACGCTGCCGCCCTTTAAAGCAATGGCATTTACATTGATAAAAAGATAACCAAAGACGATAACCGAAAGCACTGCCAATACATAGTCGAAGATTGCAACCTTTTCCTTATTCCCCTTTTTAAAGGCCGGATACAGCAGAAAGCCCAGGGTAAAGGCAAATATCAAATGCAGAGAACGCTGACGAAGGGATAAAAGTGTGCCCATTGCCGCCGTATATAGATGAAAACCTGACATAGCAATGGCGAGTATAGCTACAACTCTACCCATAAAGCCCTTGAGCTTTCTGGCACTGGCAGATTCCTTGTCGTATTCCTCCATCAGCTCATTTACATCAAGCATTTCATTTTCTAAGCTGCTGTCAATTTTGATATCCATGATAATACCTCCTCAAATAGAAATGCGAACATGATCCTCCTTTTTACTTCAATCCCCACCGCAATACCGGGGGAGGAGAAGGATAAAAAGGGTATTTCCTTTTCGTTAATGATCATTGTATGATTTGCAATGATTGCACCTGTTCGATAGACTAAAGGACTTATCCTTTGATTGATGTTGTATATTCTAAAACCCTCCTTTGTTATTTCAAAATCATAGGGCGTCGTTTCGGGATTACCTGCACCATAGGATGAAAAAATGGTTTCACTTAAAAAAATCTCATTTTCCTTATTAATTATATATTTTTCATATACAGGTGTACGCATGACAGAGTGGATAAATCGAACCGTAAAGGTTGATTCCTTTATTAAGGGCCATCCCGCCAGGTATTGATTATTGCTGTAATTATAAGCACGAAGATATCTGATGGGTATCAACAAGATAATCATCAGAACAAGTATAATGGTAAGGATTAATTTTTTTCTTCTACTAAATTTCATTTAGTGAATAAGGTATTGGAGTCCTTCTCCAATACCTTAACCTCCTTAAAATGTTCTAATTTACACCCTTTTCATCATAATACTTTTTTGCGCCGTCATGGAGCTCTATGGGCATTCCCTGTAAAGCAGTGTCAAGGGTAATATCATTACCTCGACTGTGGGTGTCTATAATTGTCTGCCTGTTTTCAAAGATAGCCTTGGTTAGTTCATAGACCAAGTCTTCATCCAACTCTTCATTAACGATCAGCATAGCCATTACTGCAGCAGTTGTTACATCCTGCTCTTGATTACGATAGGTTTCAGCAGGAATGGTCACTTCCGCATAAAAAGGATACAGGCTAGATAATTGGTTAATCATGCTACTATCAATAGGTACAATGACCAAATCAGAGGTCTGGGCAACCTCGGTGATGGCAGATGTAGGAAGACCGGCTGTTACGAAGGCGGCATCCAGCTGCTTATTTTTAATTTGGTCGGCAGCTTCAGCAAAGGATAAAAAGTCTGCCTTTCCAAGGTCGCTATATTGTAAACCATGTACATCTAAAATTTGTCTGGCGTTGGCCTCAGTACCTGAACCAGGGGCGCCAACGGCGACTTTTTTCCCTTTTAAGTCTTCTACGGAATTAATGCCGGAATCCTTGGAGGCAACTATTTGGATTACTTCTGGGTATAGCATGGCCATTCCCTTAATGTTGCTTACCGTTTCTTTTCCTTCGTAAATTTCAGTTCCATTAAAGGCGTAATAGGCAGTATCATTTTGTACAAAGGCCAGCTCTGCTTCACCGCCAGCAACCAGTCCGATGTTTTCCACAGAAGCACCAGTTGCCTGGGCATTGGCCGAAACATCAGAGAGCTTTTCGTTATAAATTTTAGCTACTGCTCCCCCCAAGGGATAATAAGTACCGGAAGTACCGCCGGTGGCAATTGAGATAAAGGTTTTTGTACCCGAAGATGGGCTCGAACATCCCACAATAGCCACTGAAATTAAGGCTGTGACCAATAGAATTGCAAAAATTTTCTTTTTCATTTTTGTTCCCCCTTATATGATTTATCAAAAGTTATTTATTTAAATAAATAACTTGAAAACAAATCCAATTAATTATACATTGACTTTCCATAAAGACAGGCTTCATAATTATATTAAAATGAAATATAGTATAGTGCTACACATCACAACGAGCAAAAGAGCAAACTATTAAGAAAATATAATAAAACTATTGTACCACATAAAATTCAATAAATACAGAGCTAATTTTTTCTTGTCTATAAAAAAATTATAATGATTGTCTATTAAAAAACTACATAAAACTACAGAAAAAATTACAATTGACAGAAAATTTTATACTATTATATTTGCGGAATGTGATAAATATACAATTATATTTTATAAATATACAGATCTGTATTTTCTGATTTAGAGGAGTTTTAAGAACCTTTGTGGAATATTTTAAAACATAGTTAAATAACAGAAGAAGGGGGAAGGTACACATATGAATGCTGGAAGGATTGCAAGGGAAGAAATACGCAAGGGGCTTCACAGGGGCCCCACGGCGGGCCTGGCCCCAGGCTATACCCAGGGAAACCTGGTTATACTGCCTCAAAAATATGCATTTGACTTTTTCTTGTTTTGTCAAAGAAATCCAAAGCCCTGTCCCATATTAGATGTTCTGGAGCCAGGAAAAACAGCCCCGGTCTTAACGGCACCAACGGGTGATATACGCACTGATTTGCCCAAATATCGGGTCTATCGGGAAGGAATTTTGGCAGAAGAGGTAGAGGATATCAGCAGCTATTGGAATGATCAACTGGTTTCCTTTCTGATAGGCTGCAGCTTTACTTTTGAAAATGCCCTGATCAATGCAGGTATTGAGGTAAGACATATCAAAGAAAAACGTAATGTTCCCATGTACATCACTAATATTGAATGTAGGCCGGCAGGAATTTTTAGCGGCCCAATGGTGGTGAGCATGAGACCGATTGCCACAGATCAAGTTCAGCAGGCCATTGCTGTAACAGGTGAGTTTCCTAAGGTTCATGGGGCTCCTATCCATGTAGGCAGCCCGGAGCTGATTGGAATCAGAGATATCGATCAGCCTGATTTTGGTGACAAGGTTACCATTATGCCCGGGGAAGTACCTGTTTTTTGGGCCTGTGGTGTCACCCCTCAGGCTGCAGTAATGCGAAGCAAGCCTGAGTTGGTTATTACCCATTCCCCTGGTCATATGTTCATAACCGATATTAAGGATGAGGAGCTGAAAAGTCAGTGATGACAGCGTATTTTGACAGAATTCACAGAATTGTTGGAAGGGATGCAGGAAATCGAGGCCTGATGGGATGTCAAATTCCTATGGAGCTGGCAAATTCCATCGAGGCCCTGCAAACAGCTCAAAGAGTTATTATTGTAACTGGTTTTTGTATTAGAGCTACCATGACGGGAGAAACCGATGGGCCCATTGGAGCCGCCTCTTTGGCCCATGGCCTAAGGCAGTTAAAAAAAGAAGTCATCTTAATTACCGACCAGTATTCCGCTGATCTCCTTAGTGGCTGTTGTGAAGTATTAGGGCTGGAGGAAAGAATTGTATGCGTACCCTTTATAGGGGCTGAAGAATTTTGTAAAGACTTAATCCGTCAGGTGGCTCCTGACTTGGTTTTAGCCGTTGAAAGGCCTGGCAGAGCCAAGGATGGCAGATGCTACTCCATGAAGGGGGAAGACTTGAGTGATTTGATTCCCGACACAGATTCCCTTTTTACCGAGGCAAAAAAATTGGGTATTACCACAGTAGCCATCGGAGACGGAGGAAATGAAATGGGAATGGGAAAGCTATCAAAACAAATTGCCCAGCGGGTTTATTTAGGTGAAAAAATATGTGCTGCTACAAAGGCAGATTATCTGATTACTGCGGGAGTTTCCAACTGGGGTGCCCATGGCTTAGTGGCGGCTCTGTCTATTCAAACTGGAAGGACCTTGCTTCACGGAATACAAGAGGAGATTAAAATGCTTGAGGAAATAGTTGCCCGTGGCGGCGTTGATGGCTGCAGCAGGCTAAGGACCTGTACAGTGGATGGCCTCAGTTTGGAAGAGAATCTTCAGGTTTTAGAGGACCTTTTAAATTTAATAAAGGATGAAATACCGGAAAAATCAAAGGAGAGGATCAGTTGATGGTTTCAGTAGATTTAAATTGTGATTTGGGTGAAGCCTTTGGTGCCTATCAAATGGGAAATGATATGGTAATATTAGATTATGTCACATCTGTTAACATTGCCTGCGGCTTCCATGGGGGGGACCCGCTTGTGATGGATCGTACTGTCAAAGCCGCCCTTGAGAAGGGGGTAGCCCTGGGAGCTCATCCTGGTTTGCCTGACCTTTTGGGATTTGGCAGGCGATATATGAAGGTTTCTTTAGAGGAGGCCAGGGCTTATTTAATCTACCAAATTGGAGCACTGCAGGGCTTTATCAAGGCCCATGGCGGCAAACTGCAGCACGTTAAGCCCCACGGTGCCCTGTATAATATGGCAGCATCAGATGAAGATTTAGCAAAAGCCCTGGCTGAGGCAGTACAGGCTGTAGACGAAGAAATTATTTTTGTTGGGCTGGCAGGGTCCCAGATGATTAAGGCAGCAAAGGCAATCGGCCTGGTTACTGCTGAAGAAATATTTGCAGACCGTAATTACTTATCAAATGGATTGCTTGTACCAAGAGATCAGCCTAATGCTGTTATACACCATAAGAACCATTGTATTCAGCGGGTTGTAAAAATGGTAAAGGAAAAAACAGTGGCGGCAGTGGATGGTAAAGAAATATTGATTCAGGCCGATACCGTCTGTTTACATGGCGATCATCCTGAGGCCCTTGATTTTGCCAGGGCCCTGAAGGAGGCTTTGATAAAGGCGGGAATCAAACTGGTTCCTTTGAAGTACGGGATGGAGGTGGCATATGGATCGAATGGTGACTTATCGTCCGGCCGGTGATAATGGAATTATAATAGAGTTCGGGAAGGAAATTTCGCCTGAAATTAATGGTCGAATCCGAAATTTTCAATCGCTTTTGATGGCTGAAGGAGAATCCTTACCGGAAATTATCGAACAAATTCCGGCCTATACCACGCTACTAATTTTATATAATCCTTTAATTTGTTCCTACAATTCCCTGGAGGATAAGCTCAAGTCGTTAATGCTCAAGCTCAGGGAGGGGGAAATACCCGAAGCCAGGGTGCTTCATATTCCTGTTATTTATGGCAGGGAATATGGCCCTGATCTCTCCAATGTAGCAGAACACAATAAATTAACCACAGAAGAAGTTATTGAAATTCATAGCGGAAATAATTATCTGATTTATATGATTGGTTTTACCCCTGGCTTTCCCTATTTAGGAGGGATGTCTGAGAAAATTGCCACGCCTCGGCTTAAGGTGCCTAGACAGCGGATTCCTACCGGTTCCGTTGGAATTGCAGGGAACCAAACAGGAATTTATCCTATAGAAAGCCCAGGGGGCTGGCAGTTAATTGGCAGCACCCCCCTTAAGTTATTTGACTTGAATCGGCAGCCCGCTTCCCTATTAAGGGCCGGGGATTATATTCGTTTTGAAGCCATTGATGAAGGACGATACAATGAAATCAAATTACTGGTGGAAAATAATCAATATGAAGTTAAAACCACTATCTTAGGGGAGGGGAGGATCCGTGTCTAAAATAACCATATTAAAGCCCGGGCTTTTGACAACTATCCAGGACCAGGGCAGAATAGGCCACCAACAATATGGGGTACCCCAATCCGGCGCCATGGATTTATATTCCTTGGAGCTGGCAAATTTACTGGTGGGAAACCCCCGTTATGAAGCCGGCCTGGAGCTTACCCTGGTGGGACCTGCAATTTCCTTTCATGACAGGCGTATTTTTGCGATAACAGGGGCTGATTTAGACGCCAGGCTGAATGGAAGACCCCTAAGAAATTATCAGTCCTATATGGCCCAGGAAGGAGATGTGTTAGAATTTACCCATGCCCTTAGGGGCTGCCGTGGGTATTTAGCCATTCAAGGTGGATTTGCCATTGAAAGTGTTATGGGAAGTAAGTCCACCTATCTTAGGGGCGGCTTTGGAGGCTACAGGGGAAGGGCCTTGAGGTCAGGGGATGAAATTCCGTTGAATTCGGCTCAAAGTCAGGGTGAAGATTGGAAAAGAATGATTCCCCCCAGTCTCATACCTGATTATGGCAATAATGTAACCCTTCGTGTCATTCTGGGCCCTGAGGAGGAGGGTTTTACCGCGGCAGGAATCGAGACATTTCTTCGGGGGCAATATGAGGTAACATCACAATCTGACAGAATGGGTTATCGATTGATGGGGCCGAAAATTGAGCACAGCAATGGTGCCGATATCATTTCAGGAGGCATAAACATGGGAGCGATTCAGATACCTGGTGAAGGGAACCCCATCATTATGCTGGCTGACCGTCAAACCACCGGCGGTTACACTAAAATTGCCAATGTTATTTCGGTCGATCTTCCCTATTTGGCCCAATTAAAACCCGGTGACAAAATTTCCTTTAAAGCACTGACTGTGGAAGAAGCTCAAAAACTATTTAGAGAAAGGGAAAAGGGAATGCTGCAATTAATGGAAGCCTTCAGCAGGGGAAAGCATCGGATTATTCAAACAAGGGAAATGAGGATAACACTTAAGGATCAAAAATATCATGTTTTAATAGATGAAGTAACCTAAAAGGGATATATTGACCAGAAAAACTTTGATAAAAAAACCGGTAAACCTTGAATAGACAAAATCATTATCAGGGTTTACCGGTTTTTTTTGTCATAAGAATCTATTATCCTTCTACTCTGATTAAATTAGCAATTTCCTTTACCTGCGGTATGGTAACAACCTCCTGTAATGTCTTTTGTACATTAGATTCCCTGCTGGAATGGGTAATAAATACCAGAGAAACCTCTGGTTCTCCCAATCCCTTTTGGATGACTGTGGAAAGGCTGACCTGGTTTTGACCGAAAAGAGAGGCGATTTGACCTAATACACCCGGTATATCCTTTACGACAATCCGAATATAGTAATCACTGATGGTTTCATCCATTGATTTAAGCAAACCCTCAGAAGGGCAAGAAGTTAATCTTGGCCTTTGAAAATACTGACATGATAATTTTTTGATGATGGAAATTAGATCCCCCAACACAGCGCTGCCCGTGGGCAGGTCGCCGGCCCCCCGACCATAAAGCATCAGTTCTCCAACGGCATTGCCCTTTAAGTAAATAGCGTTAAAAGAATTGTTAACCGATGAAAGGGGATGATTTGACGGAATTAGTGTAGGGTGAACCCTTAGCTCCAGACCCTGCTCCTTGCGTTTTCCAATGGCCAGTAATTTAATTGTATAGCCCAGCTCCCGGGCATACTCAATATCAAGGGGAGTAATTTTCCGTATTCCCTCACGATGAATTCCATTAATAGGCAATGGGGTTTGAAAGGCCAGGGAAGATAAAATAGAGAGCTTATAGGCTGCATCAAAGCCGTCTACATCCGCCGTTGGATCTGCCTCAGCGTAGCCCTTTGACTGGGCCTCCTGAAGGGCAATTTGAAAATCATCTCCTTCAAGGGTCATTTTAGTTAAAATATAATTGGTGGTACCATTGACAATTCCTTTAATTTCATCAATTTCATTGGCGGTCAGGCTTTCCTTAATCGTTTCAATAATTGGAATTCCCCCCGCAACACTGCCTTCAAAATGAAGATAAACACCATTTACATCGGCCAGCTTAAGCAATTCGTCACCATAGTGGGCAATAACGGCTTTATTGGCAGTAACCACATGCTTTTGATTTTTCAGTACTTCTTCAATGTACTCTTTAGCAGGGTGAATACCTCCAATCAGTTCAATTACGATATCAATAGAAGGCTCCTCAGTTATATCCTTCAGGTCGCTGGTAATCAGCTCCTTCGGTACTTCAACAGACCTTATCTTAGCCATATCCCGTACCAGAATCCGTTGTACCTTCACCTGATGACCTGTTTCCTCCACGAATTTCTTTTGATTCATTTCAATGATCTTCCAGACACCCGAGGCGACATTCCCCAGGCCCATTAACCCAATACCAATAGTTTTCATCGGACTTCCTCCTTCTAAATTAATATATAGTCTATATTGTATACAATCCTCGTTAAAAAGACAAGTGTTTTTATATGATGTACAAATCCCTTTTATGGGTTTTTATTTTTTCCATTATTATTTTTCAGTTATAGAGCTATACTATAATGTAAATGCTAATTTTAAAAGGGATTTAAAATGGCATATTGGAAGGGTGAAATAAATTTTGAACTACAGCGCTATCATTCAAACCATTGTTTTATTGCTTTTATTAATTATTTCTGCTTTTTTTTCTGCTTCAGAAACCGCCCTAATGTCTATCAGTAAAATTAGAATCAGGCATCTGATGGAGGAAGAAGTGGAGGGGGCTTCTCTGGTATATCAATTGACTGAAAAGCCGGGAAGGCTTCTCAGTACCATTCTAGTAGCTAATAATGCAGTCAATATTGGTGCCTCAGCCCTGGCCACATCCCTTGCCTTAAACTTTTTTGGCAGTGGCGGAGTCGCCATTGCCACCGGAATCATGACGGTGCTGATTTTAGTTTTTGCCGAAATTACGCCTAAATCCCTGGCAGCAAAAAGGGCTGAACGAATGTCCTTTAGAATTATT
>CBFGTV010000075.1:0-16218 GCA_965652145.1 uncultured Clostridiaceae bacterium | reverse complement strand
AGGAAACTGGCCACGTGGCTCCCCTTCGTTCCTCGACCAAAGCCTCCGTCAACCCCCTGCTCAACAGCCAGCTCCGGAGTTACCTGGGTACCGCCGCAGGCAATAATAATCCTTTCTCGAATCCCCTTTTCAATGGCCAATTCATGGATTTTTTTCATGTTTTTATAGTGAACATCGTCATGACTAATGATGGTAGAAGCCAATATTGCATCGGCATTTAATTCAATGGCTGCATCCACCAGCTTTTCAATTGGAACCGAGGTACCTAAGTAATGACATTCAATTCCATATTTTTCAATTCCACCATGCTTAATATCAATAATCTCCCTTAAGCCTACGGAATGTTCATCCTCGCCAACGGTTCCCGCCACAACCTTCATCGGTTCATTTTCAATAGCTGTCCGTATTTCATCCTCTGACATTTCAACAGGCTCAGGGGGAATCACCAGGCTGGCTGTATCAATGGTAAAGGGCACCCTTCCCTTCAATTCAATCCGGGTCCCTTCTGAAGGGTGCATTACCTCACGGTGAATGACCTCTACATCCTCCAGTCCCATTTTTTTAGCCATTTCTATGGCGGCAAATTCAGCAGTTCGTTTTTCCACTGGTAAAAAGAGGTTTAACATCACATAGCCGTCCCCTGCCCATTCTACCTCTGGCTTTATTTTGCTGGATTCCCTTAATTCTCTGGTTTCTTCTAATCTGACATTTACATTATCACTGTCATCCAGCTCATCAATATAAGGAATTTTTTCCGGTCGCTCAAAGGTACAGCCATCAATTACCTTTGACGGCTCATCCTGTTCTGTTAATCCATACTGGGCTTTATTATTGTATCCAAAGTGGGCCGATACCGGGGCAAAATAATCTTCATCCCGCTCATAAATTGTTCCCGCTCCTATTCCAGCATCGATTTTTCTTGCGATCCCGTCACCGTTTCTTTCGGGGTAATGGCCGGAATCTACAAAAAAGCCCTCTTCAACCGCCTTAAAATAGCCTCCGGCGGCCAGAACCTCTTCCATAAAAAGCACTGCCCTTTCCTTTAATTCTCTGGCCTTTTCCCGCAGGGGTCCGGCCTCCTTCAGAGAAATCATTTCCATCAGACCATCCATCCCCACCAGGGCCTGCTTGGCTGTATCGATGGCCTCCATGTTGTAAATATGCCATGGTACATTTCTTCCTTCATCGGGAGTAATGGTGGACTGAATATCGGCCCTGGTCAGCCTTGATACCAGAAGATTCAAAACATGGGTTACAGTGGCTTCTCGAGTCGATGATTCCATATATTTAGTATTCATTTGAGCCCGCATTTTGTATTCCCTAAAGAGTTCCCTCAGGGCAACAGCATAGGGAAGATCAAGGGTTAAGCATGGAGCCGGGGGGGCTGTCGGGGGTACAGTCGATAAACAGATATTTTCCTTTTTCATACCCACCTTGGCTGAATATACCGAGTTAATCGCATGCTGCACCATTAGCTCAGGCATTACCTTCCAGGCTTCACGGGCGGTGGCATTGGCGTTATGGGCCCCATCTATTTGAGCTATATCTGCCCAGACCATTACCCTTTTAGCCTCAGCGGCATCAACAAAGGATCGTATCATATTGATATTACGATACAGTACATTGTACTGTGGGTCTTGATGGGCGCCATTAACCCCTTCTTCTGCAAACATGACAGCAATCTCTGGGCCAGCCACACCACTGATATAGGAATGATAGTTAATGGGCCTGCCAACCTCCTCTTCAATCAAATCCAGGGCCTTTCGCTGGGCACGAACCTGCTTTCTGGTAATGGGAATTCCTCCGATTCCCTGGGGAGTACCCTCTATTAAACCATCAAAATGGCTTTGGCCGGCGGTTCGAATTACCATAATATGATCAGCCCCATGCCATGCGGCCATCCTCATTCTCCTAATATCATCCTCAAAACGTCCTGAAGCTATCTCGGTTGTAATGACCTCATCGGGCTGAGGGTCAATATCACCAAAATATTTGGCTGACGGCAGCGGGACACTACTTTTTAAAGGCTCTGAGGTATTTTGGTAGACAAAGGGCCCCATTTCTTGATTTGTTTCATGCTTTCGCCATACCCAGCCCCTTCGTTTGGGTCGGTAGTTTTCTAAATCCTTCAGTAGATTTTTTATATCAAGCTTCTCATTGTGCTTTAGCTCCATTACCGGGCACCTCCTTTAAATAGGGCGCAGGCTTCATCCCACAATCTTCCCTGGGCCAATTCCAGGCCTGCAGCTCGAATTTCCATGGCCTTTTCCCTGGCCAGCCGATACACCACATGACCTGCTCCCTTTCCCATCAGGCCCCGATCCATAACGCCCTCTACAATGGCCTTGGCTTCTATACTGGAAAAGCCCATTCTCATTAAAATAGAACGTTCAATGGAAGGACTGGTATGCCGATAGGCCAGTTCAATCATTGGATTTACAATTTCCTCTGCCAGCTGCCAAAACCTCTTTTCCAGCTCCGCTTCACTGAGATTTGCCAGATGGCTTCTTCTGCTTTGAAAGTCATCCCCTCGCTTCATTACGACACCTCCGTTGTTATTCTGGTTTATTTAACCACCACTTCATTCTTCGACAACACTTCCAATACCAAAGCTTCATCTGATTTACTGTCAATAATCAAAAAGTCAAGATCCCCTTTGGTTATCTCTTTGAGCTGATTTTGTTCTATACAGTTTTTAAGATAGGATTTTCTAAGCTGATTCATATCCAGCTCCCGGGCCTTTAGCAAACCTGGATGGGCCGGTAAAATAATACTTTTACCCGGTACTTCCTCTTCAGGGTTACCAAGGCTGATTTCAACACCATTCTCTCTGGCAAAGGACAGTTGAGGCTGTATATGTTTCCCCGCCCCCGTATATTCTGTTTCCTGAACCACAATAATCTGATCCTGGTCAAGCTCCTGGGCCAGGCTAAAGGCCGCTGCCAAGGAGGTGTTGCCTGCGGGTCCACGTTCCAGCCCTTCCAATTGGGCCAGGGCTTCTGTCATATAAAAGACCTCCCCTTGGTTCACCAGCAGGTATCGATCCATATACCGCAGGGGCCTTGCGGCAGATCGGGGTACGTCTGACCGATCGGGCCATGTGGAGAAAGGAATTCCAAAGCCCGTATGGCCTGTTGTAAAGGATTTTCGATTGAAATCGTAATCACTGGCCATATGAAGCCCCTTTAGATTTACGCTGGCCCCGACGATTTCTGTCTTTTCTGCTCCAGCCTTTAGAAGTCCCCTGGCAGTTCCCGTCAGGTTTCCGCCCCCTGCATTGGTACAGACCACCACATCGGGGTCCCTTCCCTCTCGCTCCCTAAGCTGCACGGCCAATTCGTACCCTAGGGTTTCTACTCCGGCAATGCCAAAGGGTGTATAGAGGGAGGCATTGAAAAACCCAGTTTCCTCCAAAAGCCTTAAAAATACGTAAAATAGCTCAGGACCTACGGTTAACTGAACCACTTCGGCCCCATAGGCCTCACATTTTCTGGCTTTTTCAATAATTTCAGGCTGTCCCTTACCATGACTGTCATAGCACTCCTGAACAATAATGCATCTTAAGCCATGCATGGCAGCCTGACTGGCCACCGCTGCACCGTAATTACCGCTGGTGGCAGCAATTACCCCTTTATACCCCAGTTTTTTAGCATGATAAACAGCATTGGCGGCTCGACGAGCTTTAAAGCTACCGGAAGGATTGGCCGCTTCATCTTTAATAAAGATTCTGGCTCCCCTTCCCTTGGGGGAGAGCCTTCTGGCCAACTGGGTTAAATTTTTCAGCTCCAGTAGCGGTGTATTGCCCACTCCCGTTTCTCCTTGAATTTTTTGCATTTCCTGAAGAGTATAGCCGGTTTCTCGCATCATTCTTTCATAATCAAAGGCAATGGTGTCATATTCAAAAACACTGAAGTCGATTCCCACAGCCCTTTTCATTATATCTCCCCGTCTTCCCATGACGGCTTCATAGCTTATCTCTTTACTCATTTTGGTCACCTTCCCATAGCATTCCCCTTAATTGAATTCCGATTTCAAGCAATTCAGGTACAAATTTACCAAAGTCATGGTCATAAAAGGGATTTACTTCAATGAGTCTACCAGCCACCTGCCGGCCTGTAATCGTTCTAACCTTCACTAAGTCCCCCACGGCGGCCGGCTCCTCCAAAAATCCCTTCACCCACATTTCCAGTGGAACCTGCTTTGTATCCTGGGGAAGGTTACCTGATCTCTCCTCTGGCTTTAATATAATTTCATGGATTCTTACCCACGCACCCTTTTTTATCATCATTTTTTATCCCTGCCTTTGTATTAACTCTCTCATATCCCCCATAATTGCCCTTGGTACTGGTAAATCAAGCATCGTTTTCAACCCTGGTGTCGCATTGATCACATGGGGAATCATATTGACACACATGGCTATAGTTCCGATACCTCCGGGGATTTCAGGTTTAATTTGAAGATTTATGTTCGGTGTCCCCTTAATCCAGATGTAATCCCCCGTATCGACCCCTTCCTTTTCTGGCAGGATCTGCTGTGGATGTTCCATATCAATTTTAACTTCCTCGCCCTGATAACCATAGCCGCATTGACGGCAGCCCGCCACATTACCGGCCTCCACCTTGGCATACTGGGTTTGACGGGGGACATTTGTCACGATAGGCTCCCTGGTTTGCTGGATTTTATCGATCTTCCAGCCGATTCCCTGGGCGATCATTCCAATGGATTCAGGAAAGCCCACGTGACCAGCTACCTTACCATTGGCTACTCCATCCTTAAAGGCTTCAACCGATAGACCCACTCCCTGTTCTTCCATAACCGCATGACCAAAGGGAGATAGGTCGTTAATTCTGGCGGCTTTAATAAAATCAACCTCCTCACAGGTTCCTGTGAGGGCTAGAATAAGTAAGTCTAAGACAAAACCGGGATTAATACCTGTTCCAAGGATTGATACACCATTTTCCCTGGCCAGCTGATCCATCTCCTTTGCCAGCTCAGGCTCCTGGGCCTGGGGAAAGGCCATTTCTTCGGCTGTAGAGATCACATTTATTTTTTGCTCCACCAACTTTTTAATTTTGTCAAAGGTATGACGTGTAAAGGAATCCGTCGCCACCAGGGCGATATCTGCAAAGCCTGGTTTGGCAATTTCATCTATGTTGTCAGTAACGATTACGGGCTTCCTATCTAACCTTTCCACCTCCAATACCTCATAAATATCCTTTCCGATACGGGCTTCTGCACGATCACAGACCCCTACAATTTCCACTCCCTTCTTTTTTAACAGCATTTTGGCCATTCCACTGCCCATGGCACCAAAGCCCCAAATAATAACCTTAACATTTTCCATTTTATTCCCTCCATTTTATTTAAAGTTATTTATTTCTACTGCAATTATCTTGCCACAATTATCGTTTGATTGCTTCTAATATTCATTAATTTATCTTTTCTAATTATTCATTTGTTTTGTCAGTTAATTTCAATCAGGTTGTTGAATAAATACCAGCATCATTAAAAAACTTGTAATCATACAAATTTTCCTTTAAATGTATAGTTATTCCTTGCTACTTTTGATTAGATTTTAAAAAAGTAAAAAAGTGCAAAAACATTTGCATTATAGGCAAATATTTTTGCACTTTAATTATATTTTTTAATCTTGTGCTGTAGAGTTTGACGCTTAATTCCAAGCTCCTTCGCTGCACGGGAAATATTTCCTTTATTTTTTTCAAGGGCCGATTCTATCATTTTTTGTTCCAATGCCTCAAGCGCCTCATCTAAACCAATTGTCCCCAATTGATTAAATAGCTGCTGTATGTCAGCGTTTTGGCATTCAATGGATTCGGCCAAAATTTGCTCCGGCAGATGTTCTGGTTTAATAATGTGCTCTTCATGAATCATGTTCATGGCACCCTCTATTACATTTTCCAGCTCCCTCACATTTCCTGGCCAGGAATAGCTTAAAAAACACTCACTGGCTTCGGTAGAAAGCATCCAAACCTCCTTGCCCAAACTCTTATTATATCGATTGATGAAATAGTCGGCCAGTAGTAAAATATCCTCTGTACGCTCTCTTAAACTTGGTATGGTAATATTCACCACATTAAGCCTATAATACAGATCTTTTCTTAGGTTTCCCCTTTCAATGGCCCTCAAAGGCGCTTCATTGGTGGTGGCGATAATCCGTACATCAATGGGAATATCCTTTAATCCGCCTACCCTTCTTACGTATCCCTCCTGCAGCACCCTTAGCAGCTTTGCCTGAAGCTGTAGCCCCATGGAATTAATTTCATCCAGTAATATGGTACCGCCATGGGCCTGCTCAAAAATTCCTGGTCTATCTATGGCCCCTGTAAAGCCTCCCTTTGCAGTACCAAACAATATCCCTTCCAGGAGTGTTTCAGGCAGAGCGGCACAATTTTGAGCCAAGAAGGGTCTACCCTTTCTTACCCCACTATAATGAATACCTTGAGCAAAAAGCTCCTTTCCTGTACCGGTTTCACCATAAATTAGAACGCTGGAACTGGTGGCAGCAGCACTTCTAGCCTGCCTAAGGGCCTTCATAAAGGAAGGACTTTTTCCCTTTAATGTTTCAAAGGTATATTTTTTAATTTCCCCTCTGCCAGAGGAGCTTGGTGGAGCTAATCGCTGTCTAAGCTTTAAAATTTCATCTGAAAGATTTTTTATTTCCGTTACGTTTTTAGCGATTTCAAGGGCCCCAATATGCTCTCCCCTGTCGATAAGGGGGATGGTGGTATTTAAGGTGGTGACTTCCTTGCCACGATTATTTAAATAGGTCTGACTTTGATTTTCTATAATTTGATCTGATGCCAGGGCCCGAATCAAGGTACTGGTATTATGATTTAAGGAAGGGAAAACATCTAGCATCCTTTTTCCCATAACATCATGTATTTCCATGCCCTCTAATTCGGCCATCGCTTGATTATAATAAATTGTTCGGCCCTCGGCATCAATCACATGAATTCCTTCCTCAAGGTAGTGCAAAATACTTTGCAGTATTGCCATTGTCATTTTCTTGGAAATCAAGGTATCATACCTCCAAACCGTGTTTTATTTACAGTATATCAGCTTTTAAGGAGGGATTGAAGCCATAGCTCATAAAAACCAGCAGTGCCGGCACCAAAGGAATCATAGAATAGGTGCCGGCCCTCTCTTTTAAATAAGGATCAATGATAATATTACTGCTTATTATTCGTATAGTTTGAATTGCTTGCAAAGCCCCTTTACCATGGCCCTTGCCTCTTGGGTTTTATCGGGATGATCAATAATTGTGGCGATAATTGTGGCAATACTGGCCATATCCTCCTCTTTCATTCCCCTGGTGGTAACTGCAGGGGTTCCTATTCTGATACCGCTGGTCACAAAAGGGCTTTGGGGATCAAAGGGAATCGTATTTTTATTGACTGTGATTCCAATATCATCCAATAGCCGTTCTGCATCCTTTCCGGTAATATTCTTATTCCTCAAATCAATTAATAGCAAATGGTTGTCTGTTCCTTCAGAAACCAGATTAAAGCCTCTTTTAGTTAATTCTTCTCCCAGTCTTTTTGCATTTTTTACTACCTGTTGTTGATATTCCTTAAATTCCGGGCTTAGGGCTTCCTTAAAGGAAACGGCCTTGGCCGCGATGACATGCATTAATGGCCCTCCTTGTATTCCTGGGAAAATGGCCTTATCAATCATCTTAGCATATTTTTCTTTACAGAGAATAGCGCCGCCCCTTGGCCCCCTAAGGGTTTTATGGGTTGTTGTGGTAACGAAGTCGGCCCATTCACAGGGGTTTGGATGCAGGCCTGTTGCCACCAACCCGGCAATATGGGCCATATCAACCATTAAATAGGCTCCGACCTCATCGGCAATTTCTCTAAAGCGTTTAAAGTCTATGGTTCTAGGATAAGCACTGGCCCCAGCCACAATCAGCTTTGGTTTGGTTTCTTTAGCGATTCGTCTTACCTCTTCATAGTTAATTGTATGGGTTTTTTCATCAACTCCATAGGCTACGAAGTTATAATAGGTGCCAGAAATATTGACCGGACTTCCATGGGTTAAGTGGCCTCCATGGGATAAATTCATTCCCAGAACCGTATCTCCTGGCTGAAGGATTGCAAAATACACACCTAAATTTGCATTAGCACCGGAATGGGGCTGTACATTGGCATGGTCAGCCTTAAATAGCTGTTTAAGTCGATCCCGGGCGAGATCCTCTGCCACATCCACCTCTTCACATCCACCATAGTACCTTTTTCCTGGGTACCCCTCTGCATATTTATTTGTTAATTGACTTCCCATGGCCTCCATCACTGCTTCAGAGACAAAATTTTCTGAAGCTATCAGCTCAATTTTTTCCCGCTGACGCCTTGTTTCTCTTAAAATTGTCTCGTAAATTTCTGGGTCGGTCTCTTTTAACATTTCGAAGTTCATTTGCATTTCTCCCTTCAGCTTACCGATTTTTATATACAATTTAATTATAAAATTAATGATAGTATTTTACAAGATAAAGTCGTTTTCTCTTTGATGCCAAAGGTTATCAAAAATGAAACAATTAATTTTTGATTTATCCCTTACTATATCCTCTTAAATTTGGTATAATAATACTATTTTGGAGGTGTTATATCATGATACAGGTAAATCGTAAACGTCTATTGGTGATGGCCCTTTATGCCGGAGAAATTATGTTAAAAAATGGTGCTGAAACCTATCGGGTTGAGGATACAATAATAAGATTATGTAAATCAAGAAATTTCTCCTATGTGGAGTCCTACGTAACCCCTACTGGAATTATTATTTCCGTTGATAACGAGGGGGAAGATCATAATGAAATGATCTCTTATGTAAAGCGTATTACCTCAAGAAGCATTAATTTAAACAAGATTGCTGAGGTTAATAACTTTTCCAGGAAGTTTGTGGGATCATCTATGTCATTGGAGGAGGCCATGATGCAGCTTAAGGCCATAGAAAACCTTCCCCCCTTCCCAATGAAAACCAAGGCAATTTTTGGCGGCATTGCCAGTGCCTTTATTGCATTGCTTTTTGAAGCAAATCTCTTTGAATTTTCTGCTGCCCTAATTACCAGTGTTTTAACTACCCTGGTTACTTTAAAACTTGTAAAGGCTGATTTAAATTTATTTCTAACAAACATTATCGGGGGTTTCATAGCGGCTGCATGTGCCATATTATTTTCCTATATTCATCCCCAGATCAGCGTTGATATGGTCATAATCGGTGCAATTATGACCATGGTACCCGGGGTAGCCATTACCAATGCACTGCGTGATACTATAGCTGGAGATTTAGTTTCAGGTCTGGCAAGGGGAACAGAGGCTTTACTGATTGCGGTTTCCATTGCCTTTGGTGTAGGTTTTACACTACAGACCTGGATTTACTTGACAGGAGGAACATTATTATGATTCTGGTTTTTAAGCATTTTGTTTATGCTTTTATGTGTGCCCTTGGCTTTGCGGTATTATTCAACGCTCCCCGTTCATCTCTCTTTAAATCGGCCTTGGCAGGGGGCCTTGGGTGGTCTGTATATATAATTAGCTTCCAGCTTTCAAATTCATCAGTGCTTTCAACTTTTTTTGCCTCCCTATGTGTTGGCTTAATCAGCGAGGTATTGGCAATTTATTATAAAAATCCCATTACAGTCTATATTATACCAGCGATCATTCCCCTGGTACCGGGCTATAAGCTATACTACACGATGCTTACAATTATAGAGAAGGATTACACGGGGGCAGCCAATCACGGCAGTGAAGCCCTGATGATTGCCGTTGTCATCGCAGGGGCCCTGACCATTGTATTATCTTTAAACTCCCTTAGAAGGAAATATACCCAAAGGCGGCTTTTAACAAAATAAATTCTCAAAGAAAAAAGATTGCAAAATACTAAAGTATTTCAGCAATCTTTTATGTTTTTTATTCGATACCCTCTGACTCCATCAAGGGTTTTGCATATTGATATTGATAATCGGGTAAATCCTCCTTCCCAGGGATAAGGAGTTGATCTCTGGTTGTGATTTCTAAATGTATATTTTTATTTTCCTTAAGATGCCAAGCTACACGAAATCTCATGTTTAGAACCGATTCCATAGTTTGGGGGTTTCCGATGGCATCAATGACAATAGGCCCACTAATAGGCGTATTGTCTACCAAAAGTTGATTTGAGGTATAATATATTTCTGTATTGGCGGTGTATCTCAAACCGTTGATGGCAATTGCTTCGGCACCGGCAGAATTCAATTCATTTACCAGGGCAACAATTAAATCATAGTTATACATAATAAAGCTGCTGGCCTCCCCTGTTTCTAGATAATAGGGTGATTCCCTGAGGGTTACCGTTACCCCCGGCCCTTCGACAGCCCTAAAGCCTGATAGTATTTGATATTGATATAGATCTGCCGACAGATTATTGGCAGCACTCAAATCACTGGCATCCTGGAATTGATAGTCCCTTAACCTGGCCTCCAATTGATTGAGCTTTTCCATCAGTTGATCGTATTCATTTCTGGCACGTCTTAGCTCCCTGGCATTGCTGATCCTTTTGTGGGGATCGGTGGCAGCTGTCCCCAAAACAGAATTATTTTTAGCCTGTATTGTAATGGTAAAGCTTAATACCATAACGACTAAGGCAATCATATATTTCCCCTTCAAGTTAATTTCCCTCCACAAAAAATGCTGCATTTTCCCTTATTTTATATTTTTCACCTGGCAGAGGTCAATAGCTTAAGCACGATCTTAATTATTTCTTAATATTTTCCTTTTTTGATAAAAATAGAGGTTAATCATTGCTTCCAATCATTAACCCCCTAGTACCCTTTAAATGACGAGATAAGGCCTGAGACAAATTTTCCAAGCGTTATTCTTTCTTTAATATTTCTTCAATAACCGGGATAAACCTTTGGTTATTTTTAAGCTTTCCCTCTCGTTTCTTCAACAATAAAAAGGAAAGGGCCGTCATAATAAAACCAGTAGCGGCCAAATAGATATCCCGATAGGCTTCCACCCCCATGGCATGTAAGACCCCATTGGCAATAAATATACTGACCAGTAAGGTAAGCAAGGGAATTACGTAAACAAGAAAGGCCGCTGTCAATACATCGGTATCATTCATATCTACCGATACCCGCTCACCTACCTTGGCATTCAGTTCATTTAAAACCCTTATTTCCAGCTGTTCATTACTTTGTCCCATTTTACAGGCATTACAGTTACCGCAGCTGGAATGACGCTGCATCACAACCTTGGCATAATTACCGTCTATTCCTGTAACAACACCACATTGTTTCATGGCCATGACCTCCTTTTTTATCCTTCTATTTTATCATTACACCAATAACCATGGTTTTAATCACTTATTAAATCCCTCACGACCTCTCCAGCCATAATTAGCCCTACCACCGACGGTACAAAGGCAACGCTTCCCGGGATTTGGTGCCTTACTGTACAGGTTCGATCCTTATTAGGACAAATACAATGGCTTTTACAATCACTGTCAATGATCTTGGGGGTGATGGGCGGTTCTTTAGAATAAACCACCTTTACATCCTTTATACCTCGCTTCTTCAATTCCTTACGAATCACCTTTGCCAGGGGGCATATGGAGGTTTTGTGTATGTCTGTCACTTCAAACCGGGTGGGATCAAGCTTGTTTCCTGCTCCCATACTGCTAATAATCTTCAGCCCCATTTTCTTGCTTCTTTCAATTAAATCCAGCTTTGCCGTAACCATATCAATCGCATCAATAACATAATCGTAATCTTCAAGAAGAAGCCTTTCTGCACTCTGGCTGTTATAAAGCTCCTGATGGATCGTCACCTGGGCCTTTGGGTTAATTTCCAAAATTCGCTCCCTCATTACTTCAACCTTCGCTCTTCCTACGGTCTTTCTGGTGGCATGGAGCTGTCGATTAATATTAGTTAAGCATATATCATCATCATCTATCAGAACAAAGTGACCAATTCCCGTTCTGGCCAAGGCCTCTACAGCAAAGGTTCCTACCCCGCCAATACCAAAAATAGCCACTTTGCTTTTTTGCAATTTTTCCAACCCCTCCGGGCCAAGCAAAAGCTCACTTCTTGAAAAAGCATGTAATGCCATCCTAATCCTCCTTTTAATATGACGCTAAAATTAATAGTAACGAAAAAGCTAATCTCTGTCAACCTTATCTAAAAATAAATCCATTCTTAATTCAATCAAAAACAAACAAAAAAACTTCTGCAATCAGAAGCTTTTACTTGGTTCCCCGCTGTGCCGTTTTATCGATTGTTTTGAGACCTGCCTCGCAGGTGGGTATCCTGTTGCTGTATTCAGAATTCCCCTCAATGGGGGCCTTTCTTCCAACAACAAACGCCAGATTCCCGTTTATATAGTGTTGGTCAAAACTATGTCGAGTCTACGCACACAGCAGGATTTAATAGTATAATATCATATCTTTTGTATTTTTTCAAACTTAATTATTGGAAATGGTGCAAATCTTACATTCTCTACAATCATTTAATCTTTTGCTTAAATCACTACAGGCCCTTCGGGAAAAAATACATGGAATATTGCTTTGCTTGGCTTTTTGTTTTACAATTTCGGTAATATTATGCTCGATAAAGTCATAAAAAACAATAATCATGTCTACCTCATTGGGAATTTCCAGCCTTCTCATTCCCTTTTTCCTGCCTGTCCAATGTATGTAATCTTTAATGCCATGACTGACTAAGGTTTCTGGTATATTCCCCAAACGATCTGCCCCTACAATTAATGCCTTCATAATTAATACCCCCTAAATTACAACTGATTTCTATTTACCAAAATTCTATTTATGAAAATGATTATTATTATCAATATTATATATGGAATCTTATACGTTGTCAATATCAATTTTTTGGTTAGATGAAATATTCTGATAACTTTAATTACTATACCCTGTTTTTCTCTAACTAATCTAAAATATTTTTATTTTTATTTCTTTTTTTGATTTTATTTGTTTCTTTCTTTATTATTAAAGAAGGTTTTAGCCGCCAGCCATTTTGAGGGTTGAAAAAAAGTGCTTCGAAGCAGTTTTTAACCTGTTTCGAAGCACCTTCATCTATTCCAGTAGGGCAGCAATACTTAATTCCTTAAGCTGTTTCTCCTCTGCCACAGAAGGAGCATTGGTTAACGGGCAAGTAGCATTTTGTGTCTTAGGGAAGGCAATAACCTGTCTGATATTGTCTTCCTTAGTTAATAGCATAACCAACCTGTCTAGGCCAAAGGCAATTCCACCATGGGGTGGTGTACCATATTTGAAGGCCTCTAATAAGAAGCCAAATTTTTCCCAGGCCTCTTCTTCACTAAAGCCCAATGCCTTAAACATATCCTGCTGAAGCTGGGAGGAATGAATTCGTATACTACCTCCCCCAACCTCGTACCCATTAATGACCAAATCGTAGGCCTTTGCCCTTACTTTTTGGGGCTCAGTCAACAGCAGGTGACGATCTTCATCCATGGGGGCAGTAAAGGGGTGATGCTTTGCAACATAGCGATTTTCCTGTTCATCAAATTCAAATTGCGGAAACTCTGTCACCCACAGGGCTCGATATTCCTCTTTATTTAAAATTCCCAGGCGCTTTGCCACCTCAACCCTCAGGTGTCCCAAGGAATCCAAGACAATAGAGTCTTTATCGGCAACGAAAAGCAGTAAATCCCCAGGTGTCGCCTGGGCTGTCTTTAATAATGCTGCGGTGGCAGCTTCATCGAAGAATTTTGCAATAGGTGATGAAACCCCTTCTTCTGTTACCTTAATCCAAGCGAGGCCCTTTGCTCCATAGGTCTTGACATATTCCTCAAGAGAGGTAATATCTTTGCGGCTAAAGGCTTCAGCGTGCCCCTTCACATTTATCAGCCTGACAGAGCCTCCATTTTCAATTGCTGAAGTAAAAACCTTAAATTCTAGATCCTTCACAATTGAAGATACATTCACCAATTCAAAGCCAAAGCGAATGTCCGGCTTGTCTGACCCAAAGCGTTCCATTGCCTCCTGGTAGGTGATCCTTGGAATGGGCAAGGGAATATCTACATTAATTACTTGATGAAATACCTCTTGAATAAGTCTTTCATTAATTTCAATCACATCATCTATATCGACAAAGGACATTTCACAGTCAATCTGGGTGAATTCCGGCTGGCGATCAGCCCGTAAATCTTCATCTCTAAAGCATTTGACGATTTGAAAATAACGATCCATTCCTGAAACCATCAAAAGCTGCTTAAATAGCTGGGGAGACTGGGGAAGGGCAAAAAATTTACCGGGATTAACTCGACTGGGTACTAAATAGTCCCTGGCCCCTTCTGGGGTCGTTTTGGTTAAAACTGGGGTTTCAATTTCTAAGAACCCTTCCCGATTTAAAAAATTTCTAACCGTGATGGCAGTTTGATGTCTTATGATCAGGTTTTTTTGCATACCTGGCTTTCTTAAATCAAGATAACGGTATTTAAGCCTTAGATTTTCTGAAACCTCGTCATCGTCCCTGATATAAATGGGGGGCGTTTCTGCGCTATTAAGGATCTCCAGCTTTTCTGCAAAAACCTCAATTTCCCCTGTGGGAAGATTGGGGTTAATCGATTGTCGGGGCTTTACCCTGCCCTTTACGGCAATGACATATTCCGAACCCAATTTTCCTGCCTTTTCAAAGGCTTCCTTTGAAATATCTATATCAAAAACTACCTGAGCCAACCCTGTACGGTCCCTTAAATCGACAAAAATAAGTCCGCCCAGGTCCCGGCGTTTTTGTACCCAGCCCATTAAAGTTACTTCTTCATCGACATGTTCCTTCCTCAAGTTTCCAGCCATATAGCTTCTTTTTAGCTTGTTTTTTTCCAATTTAGTTACCTCCCTTTCAATTTATATTTATCAATATTTTTACATTAAAAAAACTCCCAATCCCTGTAAAGGGACGAGAGCTTGTTCCCGCGGTGCCACCCTAATTGGATAAAATCCCACTTAATACCTTAACGCAGGTTCACGGATTCCCTGGCAATCTATAGGACAGGTAATCTACTCATCAGGTGTCTTCAATATGTTCCTTCGTATCGAGCTTTCACCCTCCTCGACTCGCTGCCACGGGTAACCTATCTACTCCTCCTGAATCAATCGTAATTGTCAATATGGAATTGGTAATATTATAAGGCTTTTTAATTTTCTTGTCAACGGATTAAATTAAAAATTCCCTTAATACTGTACTCATAAAAAATCCTCTTTTAATAAACTTGTTATTATATCGTCATCAACACATGATTCATTACCACAACAAGTACAAGTATCACCAATTAAAAATATTTCATTTGTCGGCATAAGGAGCCTAGCATGCTTTACCGATTGTCTCAAGTAAAGATAAACGGCAAAACCGCCTTTTACACAATGGGTAAAAGCATGCTGAAAGATGGGCCCCGACAAAGGAATAAAAATTTTTTCTAGTTTCTTGGGTGTACGCTTTTCTTGACAATTTCAACAAACTCAATAATAGAACCTCTTATTTCTATATACACCAACTAAGAGTAATACAATTGATATCAAAAGAATCCCTAGATATTTATTAGCTATGGAATCAATAGTTATCCTGTTGCCATTTTCAAAAATACTAATATAAGTAGCTATCTCGGAATTTATAAAGATTGCCAATAATTCATAAATTAATAAGAGCATAAAGCTAATTATAGGCGATTCTAAAATATACATAAGCATGTAACCTAATGAAACAAAAAAGAAGCATTGTATAACGGTCTTAATAAATTCCCAAAACACATTGTCCCAAAATACACAATAGCCTAGAAATAGAACCCCAACATGTATAATGTACCAAAGAAATATTAGGAGGATTTGAGTGAGCTTCACCTTTCCTGAGCTATCAATACAATAGAGAACTTCATTTCCGTCTCCTGATATATATTCTTTGAATATTAGTGTAATCCACCAGAAGGATAGAAGCGGTATATATTTTTCCGCTTCTCTGAATATCAAGATGTAGGAATTTTCTATACTGCCTGACATAGATACCATACCAATATTTAAAACAGGTAAGAAAATATATAATATAAATAAAGGGATGAAATAATAAACCTTTAAATTTTTAAAAGATAGATATATTAGTCGTATATTCATGAGCTAAATACCCTTCATTATGCACATATACCCATCCTCTATGGTGGGTTCCAACCGTTTATCCCCTACTGATTTACTGGA
>CBFGTV010000074.1:0-16256 GCA_965652145.1 uncultured Clostridiaceae bacterium | reverse complement strand
GGAACAAAAATTCAGTAAAATCTGCACCCTTCGGAGTATTCAGACACACCCTAGTTATTTTTCCTAATTTCGCTTAATTTTATGCCCTCGACATATACTCGCCGGTTCGGGTGTCTACTCGAACAGAATCACCTTCGTTTACAAACAAGGGCACCTGGATTATAGCACCGGTTTCAAGGGTAGCAGACTTGGTAACATTTGATGCAGTGTCTCCCTTGATTCCAGGCTCAGTCTCTGTTACAACCAGAACAACAAAGTTCGGTGGATCAACCTGGAAGGCCTTGCCTTGATAAAATTTAATTGTTGCTGAATCATTTTCCTTTAAAAATTTAATTGCATCCTCCACCTGATCAAAGGTTAAAGGAATTTGTTCGTAGGTTTCATTGTCCATGAAATAATAAAATTCACCATCATTATATAGATATTGCATTTCCTTTGTGTCAATATGGGCCTTGGGGAATTTGTCACTGGGATTAAAGGCCTCCTCACGAATAGCACCGGTTTTTAAATTCTTGTATTTGGTTCTTACGAAGGCAGCCCCTTTACCTGGCTTTACATGTTGAAAATCCAGTACTACATAGGGCTCTCCATTTAACTCAAATGTATTTCCTTTTCTAAAATCTCCTGCTGAAATCATTGTATCCCTCCATATAATCATTAATCATTCATAACTAGTGTGGTTAGTACCTGTCGCAATTAAATGCTAGGTACCCTGGTTTATAGCCCGATATGGCTTCTTTTTCCACCTTACTTTTGGGAAATTCCCAGGCCTTATCTCGTCATTTAAATGACGCAGGATACTAGTTATCGTTTTAATGTATAAATTAATAGCTATTAACAATAGTTTAATAACTACTATTAGTTAATGATGAACAGACAATAAATAATTTTATACCTGCAGCTCCAGTAGATTTTTTTTGGATTTTGACAAGACCCTAAATCCACTTTCTGTGACGACAACCAGATCCTCTATTCTAACGCCGCCAAACTCTGGAATATAGATACCTGGCTCAATTGTGATAACCATACCGGGCTCCATATCTATCTCTCCTAATGAATTTACATGGGGCAGCTCGTGGATTTCAAGGCCGACACCATGGCCTAAGCCATGACCAAAGAATTCGCCATAGCCTTTTTGCTTGATAATGTCACGGGCAATTTGATCCAGTTCTTTACCCTTAATACCGGGAGCCACTGCTTTAAGAGCGGCTTCTTGGGCTTCTAAAACTATATGATAAATTTCTTTTTGTTTTTCTGTTGCTTGGCCCAGTACAAAGCTTCGAGTCATATCAGAACAATATCCATTAAAAATACAACCGAAATCCAGGGTGATTAAATCTCCAGCTTCGACTATTTTATCTGATGCGACTCCGTGGGGTAAGGATGAACGTTGGCCTGAAGCCACGATGGATTCAAAGCTGAGGCCGGAGGCCCCTCTTTTTTTCATGAAATACTCAATTTCTAAAGCAATCTCTAATTCCCTCATACCTGGCTTAATGTAGGATAAAATATGGGAAAAGCAGTCATCGGCAATGGAGGCGGCCCTTTGTATCAGTTCAATTTCCTCCTGGGATTTGATGGAACGCAGTTTAATTAAGGCACCTTTAAGGGGAACAAGCTCTATTGCTGTCAGCTTTTCTTTATAATCTATGTATTTGCCATAGGTCATATAATCCTCTTCGATTCCCAAACGATTTATATCCAGTTCTTTTAAGGCATCGGTTAAAGGATAGGTACGACTGATTTCAATGATTTTGTAGCCATTGCATTGCTGCTTGGCTTGAACAGTATACCTAAAATCAGTAAAAAATAGTGCTTCTTGTCGGGTGATCAGTACAGAACCGGTAGTGCCTGTGAAACCCGCTACATATCTTCTGTTTTCCGGTTTCTCAATTAAAATTCCATCAAGACTATTTTGGTGTAATAGATTTCGGATTTGTTTAATCCTTGTCTCCAAATTTTTCCCCCCTATTCCATATGGCCGATACAATGTCCTGGGATGAAAGGATCACTATAATACGGCAAGAACTTCTAAAATAGCTAATAAGCAGCTATTACCTTGTATTATATCCAACTGAACAATAAAAGTTTCAGCTTTAAATAGTGATTTTATTATTTCCAGGGTAGGTTGTTCTGGCAATACAGAAATGCTTTATGCTGTCAGATATTTTACCACCAGTACCAAACCCTTCCTATAAAAAATCCTATTTAATCATAACACATTTTCTGTTCTTTGAATAGATTATAGTTTGTGTATATAAGAAATATTAAGTCATTTTTTGAATATAATTTTCCATTTATTTTGTCAGCTAAATAATAAATAAAAGCTAATAATATAAAAATTATTAGCTCTAAATAAGACCTCTGGCAGTAATATTAATTGCCCTGCCTGTCGGGTAGTACAACTTTTAAAACATGTCTTTCTACCCTTCTTACCAGGGTAGTCCACCAAAATTCTTTACTCTTAATAGGTATCACCAGGATTGTCATAATCCCCATTCGGTTTCCTCCCAGTATATCAGTAAATATTTGGTCTCCTATAATGGCAGTATTGGTTATGTCGGTTCCCATCATTCTCATGGCTTTCCGGAATGCTCCCCTTCGGGGTTTAGTTGCTCGATGTATTGCCTGCAGCTTAAGTACTTCATTAAATTTTACAACTCGGTCTTCGGTATTATTAGACACCAAACAAACCTCAAAACCAGCTGTTTTAAGGCCCAGCAGCCATTCTTTTGTTTCTTCACTGGCCGACTTTTTATCCCAGGCCACTAGGGTATTGTCGATATCGATGATGAGCCCCTTGATATTTTTTTCTTTTAATAGATCTAGATTCAAGTGAAAAATAGATTCTACATATAAATCAGGAGTTAATAATTCTAGCATAGGCCACCTCTTTATTTTTACTATATATTACTATAGTATGGCCCTTTTAGTCAAAAAACAATATTTTTTTATTCACGGTAGGTTCTAAACCGCATTTTTCCCTTTACTTTAATTTCCACATCACCCATGTCGGACTTAGCTTTTTCAAGATCCTTTAGCATTTCATATTCACACTTAGGGCAATATTTATGGTGAGATGAAAGTAATAGACACCCACAACGCTGACATTCTACATTTAGAAATTCATTGGGAACTTCGATTAACCTTCCATCCTTGACGAAGTTATTCACTACATGAATAGGAATTCCAAGGCGTTGTTCAATTTCGAAGGCTGTGGCACCTGGGTATTCCCTTAAATACTCTCTGATTTGGTCAAAAATTTCTTCCACGTGCTTTAGACAGCTTGAACAAAAATCCTGTAGAGAATTTTCATGTATAATTTTTTTACACCTTCTACAGGTCTTAACCTTTATAGAGTAATTTTTCTTTTTCATAGAGGTACCTTCCTTGTCTATTATCTCATTATCATATTCCTATTAGTATGTTCATTATATCATATTACGCTGTAAAGGATTTCAGTTATTTTCTTGATTTCAGCTAATTCCTTCTATAGTACTAGATAAAGGGGCTCTACTTATGTGGACCTTTTTTGATTCGGCCTTCTTTTTTATTTTTTTCCTGATACATGGCCTGATCAGCTTCTTTAAACAGCTCCTTCACTTCTTTTTTAACCCCTTCTGTACAAATACTCCCGATACTTACTTCTAAAATAAAGGGAAGCTGTTTTTCTTTTTCCTCTATTTGTCTTCTAATTTCGAGTATTGTCTCGTCAAGCTTTTTATTATCTATTTCGGGCAATATGATTAAAAACTCATCGCCACCATATCGAAAGGCCAGGTCGATTTCTCTGATTGATTCCATAATGGCGTCTGCCACGTTTTTGATTGCTTGATCGCCAACTAAATGACCAAACTTATCATTGATTGCTTTAAGGTTATCAATGTCTAATATAATGAGGCCGTAACGGCGAAACTTTATCAGCATTTTGTTAGTGGTTATTTTTTCCCACAAATTTCGGTTATAAAGCATTGTAGCCTTATCAAGAAAGGCTTCCTCATAAAATGAATACCGGCTTTTCCACTGCTGCAAAACGATAAGCTCATACGTCTTACAGCATAAATGAACACTTTCTATTGAAATAAACCATTCCCCTTTAATTAACTCTGTAGAAGGGGAAATTTTAACTAGATCAAGGTCCTTTAATAATCTTAAGGCATATTCTTCATTAGTATTACTATAAATTAATTTTTTAGATGAATCTAATATACATGTAATAACTAAAGGATGCCCATTTTCTCTGTTTTGCATTTTTCATTCCCCTCTAATTTGTTTTTATTTCTACTTAACCAATAGGTTGTCCATAGGCAATAAATCTCCTCATCCCTCGGTGTCGTTTGACTATTAATAAAGAGGAGGATATTCCCTTTTATAAAGGCAATATAGGAATGTACGAAGGCTTCGATAGAAACTTCATTGAATTTTTTTGATTTCATACTTTCTGCTAACAGCTGCCTTAACTGATTTATGTACTTTTCCTTCCATGGCTGAATAGATGCCTTGATCTCCATTTCAAGGCAGGCCGGAGGGTAAAGGTAGTTCCTCATAAAAAAACAAAATATAAGCTTTTCTTTTTCTAAAAAATATATCAATGATTTAAAAATATGGTAAAGCTTCTTTTCTAAGGGATTTTGACTTGTTTGATAATAGGACTGCTTCATGTAGGCCAATAGACTGTCTCTGCAGTATAAAAAGAGCTCCATATATAAATCCCCTTTTGTACGATATTTTCGCTCAATTTCTTGTAAGGAAAGGCCTGTCCTTTGAGCTAATTCAGTTAGGGTGCTATTATGGTAGCCTTTTTCTTCAAAGCACAGGATGGCAAGCTTTACTTGATCAATCATATTATCATTCTCCATACCTTCATAAATTAATCAAACGTTTGTTAGGTTAATTATAAATTATATTAGAAAAAAAGTTAAGGCCTTTATCTCGTATTTATCATAATAGATTTGAATTAATTGAAAAAGTAATGTATTTTTCAATAATTCAGAGTTTAAATTAAATAAAAAAAGAAGAGATTATTTCTCTTCCAATCTTTTAAGGCTTGATGTCAAACTGATTATTAAAGGTCTTGACAATTTTGAATTCCATTCCAATAAAAACACCAAGAATGATATATTTCATCATCACTGGGGTCTGTTTCCAAGCTCATCCAATATAAAATATAACCACTCTGAATTGCAATAAAGGAATGGATTAGCTGTTGAATTGGTATATTCCTGATAACGCCCTTTTCAATACCTTCTGTAAATAGTTTCTTTAAATAAGGAATGCAGGATTCCATCCAGGATATGGTCTCATTTTTTAGACGATCTTTTAACTGGGTGGGCGGAAAGAAGACATTTCGCAGTAAAAACCTGCTCAGACTTTGATTATCGATATGGATTTTAATCAATCCAATAAAAAACAGATTTAACTTTTCCTCTACTGACCCTGAATCGTTTTCCTTGACTAATTTTTCAATGGCATGATTTTGGTGGGCCTGACTATCCTTTAAAAGGTCAATATAAAGATCCTCCTTTGAGGGATAATAATAGTAAAGGGAAGCGGCATTAATTCCTACTCTTTTAGCAATTTCCCTTAATGTTGTGGCCTCGTAGCCCTTCTCTTCAAAGTAAATTTGAGCGGAGTGTTTTATTCTTTCAACAGTTTCCCTTACCTTCATAGTTCATTAACCCCCGATTGTAATTACAGTTTTCCTAGAATTCCATTATACTTGATATATCCACAAATGTTAAGCTACATTGGGAAAGAGAGTATATATATGGATATAATACATTACTATATAATTATTAGGATGTCACTTTTTCAGCAGCATTATGCCAAGTTCATTCGATCACTATCTAATTGAGAAAAAAACCCTATGCTTTTTAGGAGTAACCCTTTTTATTTCAGGATCGGGTCTACTTACCAAAACACTGGGTTTAAATCATTTACATCAGGGATATGCTCAGGCAACATTTTTTACTTTTTAAATTGACGCTATGCTGGTATAAACTCTTTAATAACAAATTCACAGGCAAAAACCTCTGTTCCCTTGACCAGTTGACCCCCATAGGCATTTCCTTCTTCATCAGATAAAAGTATATGCAATTGAATAAAAGGTGATTCCTCTGTGGAGGATATACTGCCTGTTACATTTAGAATTTCCATCTGATTTGGAAAATGTCTTTCAATATATTCGCCTTTGTTTTGATTATAAAAGGCTACAGTTGCTTTGCTTGCTGATCCTGAGGCAGTAAGCTGACCTGCCCTGATCCTTTTATCCTTTACAAAATCCATTAAAAATTCGTATAAATCAGCGCCAAACGGAACCCTACCGATATAGCACTGTTTTTCATCGATTTTAATTGTCTTCATTTGATTCGCTTCCCCTTCAATATTTTCTTCGCTTTTTAAGCATAACTGCTTTTAGCGAAAGAATGCAATGATTCAATATTCCTATTTTTCAGTTTATTTCATAAAGAAATGATAAATTTTGTTATTCTATTTCTTATCATTTTTAAAGTCCCGATAGAGTAGGCTGGGCTGTATCCCCTTATTATTCTGATATTTACCACTTTTATATTTATCATATTCACCCTCTATGGCATGATAAAATATTTGACAAATTTCTACGCCAGGATAAATTTTGATTGGCTGTACGCAAAACATTTCCAGTGTCCAATAGCCATTAAAGCCGACATCACCAAAGCCTGCTGTAATATGAACAAATAGACCCAGACGGCCTATGGAAGATCGGCCTTCCAGCATGGGAACATAACAGTCGGTTTTTGTATATTCCAAAGTTCTGCCTAAATATAATCTGCCGGTCTGCAAAATTAGACCTTCGTCAGGAATAATTAATTTACTGGCCTTGTTTTCACATTTCATATCAAGACATTTATTGTCATATACCAATAATTCATGGTGTAATCTCAGGTTATAGCTATTAGGATTTAATTGAGATTCACAAAATGGTTCTATGACAATTTCCTTGCCTATTTTATTTTTGATTGCTTTTCCTGATAAAATCATTTTCTTCTCCCCTAAAACAGTATATTTATCTATTAATATTTCTACATATCTTAACCTTTTTCCTTCACAATTGATCGGTCAGCATATCCATTTTAATTGATAATATATTAATTAAAATATATTTATTTACATACTTTTCAAGAAAAGTAAATTGTGTTAAAATACTTAAGGAAAGTTTTGTCTCCTGTAAATTTTGCTCTGGTCGGCAATTTAAAGGTGGATGAGACTTTTTTAGAACTTTAAAAAGTCAGCAAGGGTACCAGATATAGGTGTCTTGCTGACTTTTTTCGATTCAAAAAATAGCCTTTAAATATTTCTAATCTTTTTAAAGTACAACTTGCTTTTTTCTAAGGAGCCCATTTCACAATATAGTTCCCCTAAAAGGGTAAATATTTCTCTGAGTTTGAGCTTACTGTTCCTTAGTTCTAATTGAGATTCTGCTTGCAATAGCTTAATCTCTGCCAGCTCCAATTTATCCTGTGATTTATAGATTGCTGCTAATGTCATTAAACCTGTAATTAATGTTGTTTCGTCCTTTTCCAGCTTAGCAGCCTCAATAGCCTCCTCTAAATAGTTTTTGGCGGTTTCTACTTCTTTAATGGCTTGATAGCCCTTAGAAACAGATAGGAAATATTGAGGAAGATCGTTATTGCTAATTTTATTTTTAAGAGAAACTGCTTTTTTTACTTGATCTAAAGCCTCTTCAGGATTGCCCAACAATTGATATAGATTAGCGGTTTCACAGTACATTCTTGCTAAATTTTCAACCGTTAAACCACTTTCTCTATTGATGAGCTTGTCATAAATTTTCTTAGCCTTTTCATAATTTCTTAAGGCTAAGTAGGTATTGGCTTCCATAAGTAGAACTTCATCAAGCTTTTTATCACTAATACCCTTTAATTCCTTATACTTGTCTATCTCTTGAAGTGCTAAATCATATCGTTTTTCATTAATATAACACCGCATTTTGTTATACAATGCTTGTGCCTTAATATCATTGCCATTTATCAGCTTAACCTCTACAGATAGATTAAAGGCCTTGTCACTATAAAACAATGCCTGTTCCAAAAGGCCCATTTTTATATAGCAATTGGCAATTTTGATGTAAAGAAGAGCAATAGGACTGTTTTCCCTGACTTCTAAATAGTATTCAAGGGAATTAAAGTAATCAACCATTGCTAAATTATATTTATTACAATCGAAGTAATAGGTCCCTCTGGTTAAAAGTACCTCTGATTCTTTATCCCTTAATTTCCATTCCTTAGATAGGGTTAGCATTTTATTAAAAATTTCATGGACATGTTGATAATCTGATTCGTTTTTATTTTCAATAATTGGCGTTAAACCTTCCAAATAATAATTGATTATTTTTCTGGCCTGTTCTTCCTCAGACTCCAATAAGTACTCTGGCGTTACTTCTTTACCAAGATTTTTATAAAATTGATTCAGCTTATAGGCAATGATCGTTGCAGTTTTTCTATTAAGTCGTCTTTTACCATTTTCAATCATACTAATCAGGCTGCGGGTAATTTTATCATCTGTTAGTTGGTCTTGGCGTAGACCAATTTTTTTTCTAAGAAGTTTAATTTTTTTTCCAGGGCTTAATATTTCCATATATTTCCCTCCCTCCTTAAATACTATTATATATTGCACTCAAAGGGTAGTTCAAATACCCTTGAAGTGTTGAACATAATGAAATAACTCTTTGTCAGTGTTATTTTTCAAGTATTATCCAATTTCAAGATAATTATTCTATTGTGTCTTTTACTAGTACCTTGCGTCATATAAAAGATTTGCCAGGGTTAAGCTTAATTTTAAGTGACGCAGGATACTAGTATCCCGTCGTAATAAACATATAACTTCGTTGTCGTCAGACGTCATATTGCTCCATATGGTTTCCTTATCTGTCATATTCTATGAAAATTCTCCTCAGGAAACCACTCAGACTTTAACTACGACGTAGTACTAGCTTACTTTTAATTATATTAACAAATTTTTTTGTTCTTGTCTAAAGAAATTATATAATATTTTTTTGCAATAAAATATTTTATTCTATTAATCTTTAAAGAATTTAGGTTTTTCAATAGGTCTATGGTTTTACATTGTATTATTTTACCAATATTTTTTTATTATTAAGGTAACATGTTTGTATGGGTACAATTATATAGTATACTTCGACCTTTGTTATTATCAGCATTTTAACAGCACTTTGTACATTTTATAGCATAGTATAAAAAGAGCAGAAGGGAAATCATCTTCCCCTTCTGCCCTTTCTCTCTTAAAGGCTTAATTGTCTATATTTTTTAATAAGCTAATGCTGCATTAATGGCAGGTACAGCCTGCACAAGACCGTTTCCATAATGATTTGAATTTCCTAAAGGTGTTGCAGTGCTGTTAAGAATCTGTCTGATTTGGGTATTGCTTAAGTTAGGTCTTGCACCCTTTACAAGGGCGGCTACTCCCGCCACGTGGGGTGAAGCCATGGAAGTTCCGGTATAAGTTGCATAACCATTACCGGGAACGGTACTTAAAATGCTGACACCAGGAGCTGAAATTTCAACTGCTGGCCCTGTACTGGAAGAAGAGCCTCTAACGTTGTTAGAATTGGTAGAAGCTACGGCCATTACTGAAGCGTATCTTGCAGGATAGCCTACGGAATTCCCCGTTCCACTGGCATTTCCACTGTTTCCTGCAGCAGCGATTAATAGAACCCCTGCTTGATTGGCAGCATCGCAAATGTTTTGTAAAATTGTTGAGCTTGAAGGGCCCCCCAGGCTCATATTAACGATATGCATTCCATTGTTGACTGCCCATTGAATACCTTGGGCAATACCGGCATAGGTACCGCCTCCATTATTATTTAATACCTTTACGGCATACAAATCTACGTTATAGGCTACTCCAAGAACACCTATCGTATTATTTAAGGCTGCAATTGTTCCAGCTACATGGGTTCCATGACCGTCTCCATCATAGAAAGGGTTAGAATTGGCGCTATCAGTAAATACTGAGTATCCACCCCTAACGTTTAAATCAGGATGAGAACGGTCAATTCCAGTATCAAGAACGGCAACTTTAACGCCTGCGCCTCTGTATCCTGCTGCATGGGCTTGAGGAGCCTGTACTCGAGTTATGCCCCAGGGGACTGTTTGAGCATAGGCGGTAACCTCTGCATTGGGTTCTACTGCTACGACATTGGGATTGCTGGCCAATGCCTTTGCTTGGCTTGGTGTTAATTCAAGAACCTGTACGGGTAATATGTCTAGAGTTTGTTTGACCTGCTTCGCCTGAATACCATAGGATGTAGCCATGCCTCTGGCTGATACCCCTGATGAACCTTTGAACTGTACAAGATATTCCTGGGTACCCTGTTCATTTCCATACACCGCCGAAGGGATCAGTAACCCAAAGGATAATACTAAAATTAGCATAATTGATAAAAGTCTTTTCATTTGTCTTCCTCCTTTTCTATTTTGCTCTGGTCGGCAATTCAAAGGTTAATCGTTACTATCAAGTCGGTTGGTTCTCTTATGTAGCGCACACCTCCACCTCCTTATGGTTTGACTAGCAAAAATCGTTGTAGGTGGCTAGTCCCTTACCATAAATTTACACTACAAATTTATATTGCGCAAAATTCAAATTATTTCAAATATTATACTATTAGCCCAAAAAAGCCCATTTGCTTCCCTTTTCTCATGTTTACGACTTGTAACTATTGATATTATGCATTGTTAATTATATGAGCCAATAAGACCGACGAATTCAATCAGAAATAAATACAATAAAAATAAATAATTTTTTTAAAAAATTTTTGTTAACAATGGCCATAATGAGGTGTAACCGGTTGTCGTAGATGAAATATATAAAAAAACGACTCAAATTGGCTAAAGTACTGCCTCATTTGAGTCGTTTTTTTATACAATTTTAGTTGTCCAATCTTCCACATTCCAGACATCTGTTACCCAATCCTCATAGAAATCCGGTTCATGGGAAACCAAAAGAATAGTCCCCTTAAACTCCTTCAAAGCTCTTTTAAGCTCATCCTTTGCATCTACATCAAGATGGTTGGTGGGTTCGTCCAGTACCAGCCAATTGATTTCCCTAAGCATCAGCTTACATAATCTAACCTTGGCATTTTCACCACCACTTAACACCATCATTTGACTTGTTATATGTTCATTGCTTAAACCGCATTTGGCCAGGGCCTGTCGCACCTCAAAGTTTGTCAAGCCAGGGTACTCGTTCCATATTTCCTCCATGGCAGTTTGATTGTTATCACGACTGCTCTCCTGTTCAAAATATCCAGGATACAAATAATCACCAAGCTCTACCTTCCCCGAAACTGGTTTTAATTGTCCCAATAGGGTCTTTAACAGAGTTGATTTACCCAATCCATTTACTCCTCTAATGGCGACTTTCTTTCCACGTTCAAGGCTTACATTTAAAGGCTTAGTTAAGGGTTCATCGTACCCAATTACAAGATTTTCAGCTGAAAAAATGATTTTTCCCGGTGTACGGGCCTCTATAAATTGAAAAGTAGGCTTAATCTTTTCTCTGGGCCGCTCGATCCTTTCCATTTTATCCAGCTGTTTTTGTCGGCTCTTGGCTCTGCCGGTGGTGGAAATGCGAGCCTTGTTTCTGGCAATAAAATCCTCCAGGCGTTCAACCTCCTGCTGTTGACGCTCATAGGCATATTGCTGCTGTTGTTTTTTGATTTCATAGAGTTTCATAAACTGGTCATAATCACCTGAATAGCGGGTCAGGGTGGCATTTTCCACGTGATAGATAACATTTACCACTTCATTCATAAAAGGAACATCATGGGAGACCAGTATGAAGCTGTTCTCATAATTTTTTAAATAACGCTTTAACCATTCAATATGTTCTACATCCAGATAGTTTGTGGGCTCATCAAGAATGAGAATAGTTGGATTTTGGAGTAAGAGCTTTGTTAAAAGCACCTTGGTTCTTTGTCCTCCGCTGAGATCGGAAACGTCACGATCCAGCCCGATTTCCCTAAGACCAAGACCATTGGCAATTTCCTCTATCTTTGAATCAATCATATAGAAGCTGTTTCCTTCTAATATGGCTTGTATTTCACTTACATCTTCCATCATCTTCGTAAGCTCTGACTCTGAAGCATCTGCCATTCTTTCATATATTTCAAGCATTTCAGCTTCTAAATCGAACATTCCCTGAAAGGCCTCCCTTAGGGCTTCTCGAATGGTTTTTCCCTTGGTTAATACCGAATGCTGATCTAAATAACCCACCGTTACACGATTGGACCATTCTACCGTTCCTGCATCCGGCATCAGCTTTCCTGTGATGATGTCTAAAAAGGTAGATTTTCCTTCTCCATTGGCTCCCACCAGACCTACATGCTCTCCCTTCAGCAGTCGAAAGGATACTTCTTGAAAAATAGTTCTGGCTCCAAATCCATGACTCATGTCAGTCACTGTCAATACACTCATTTTATTCTCCTCTGCTTTCATCTTTAGAATCACTATATATTGTACTAAAGATGTTGTGTCAGAACAATCCCTTTTGTCATTCTTCCTTCCAGGATCAATTCAACTCTTTCTCAATAGTATTTCAAAGTCCTCAGGGGGAATAGGCTTATAGAAATAATATCCCTGGGCAAAGTCGCAATGCTTTTTCTTTAACTGAATTAATTGTTCCCTGGTTTCAACCCCCTCCGCCGTAACTGTTAGCCGCATACCATGGGCCATTGAGATAATTGCATCGGCAATAATGGCTTCATTGGAATCTTCATGAATATCATGGACAAAGGACTTGTCAATTTTAACCGTATTAATCGGCAGATGCTTCAGGTAGTTTAGTGAGGAATACCCTGTTCCAAAGTCATCAAGGGCGATGGATATGTTCATTTTTCTTAATTCATTTAGTATTCTAATGGTATATTTTAAATCCTGCATGGCTACTGTTTCTGTTACCTCTAATTCCAGCCAATGGGGTTCTAAGTTTACCTCCGTCAGAATTTGCCTTATGGTTTTAACAAGGTCTTTTTGCTGAAATTGTCTGGCAGAAATATTGACTGCCAGGGGGATTAGCTTTAATCCACTTTCTTGCCATTTCTTATTTTGCCGACAGACCTCCCTTAATACCCATTCTCCCAGGGCACGTATCATACCATTTTCCTCTGCCAATGAAATAAAATGAGAAGGGCCGATCAACCCCTTTAGCGGGTGCAACCATCGAATTAGAGCTTCACCGCCAACAACTTCATTTGTCCTCAGATCAATTTTGGGCTGATAGTAAACAATTAGTTCTTTTTTATCGATAGCATGGCGTAAATCTGTTTCTAATTTAGCTTTTTCCATAAAATCAGTTTTAAGTCTGTCATTAAAAACATAATAGCAGTTTTTACCTTTTTCCTTTGCTTCATACATGGCTACTTCAACATTTTTCAGTAGCCCTTCGGCATCTGTTCCATGAAAAGGTGACACAGCAAGACCAATACTGGTACTGACAAAGCTCTCATAATCTTTAATTAACAGTCCCATTTTAAAGGATTCTAAGATTTTATCGGCTAGTGAAACAGCATCACGAATTCCCTCAATGGGTTTTAATATAACAAATTCATCGCCGCCAAAACGGCACAGGGTCCCGGTGTCGTCTAAACAGGCCTTAATTTGCTCTCCTACACGATGTAATAGTAAATCTCCATAGCTATGCCCCAAGGTGTCAATGGTTTTTTTAAAATCATCCAAATCAAGTAGAAGAACGGCAATGTTTTTGCCATTTTTCCTGCAGTTTATTAATTCCTGCTCCAACTGCTCTATAAAATAAAAACGATTATATAGACCTGTTACGGGATCAATATAGGCCAGGTGTCTTATTCTTTCCTGGGTTCCTTTCGTTTCAGTAATATCGGTATGGGAACCTGCCATACGAACTAGATTTCCCTCTTGGTCCCAAATTGACTGTCCCCGGCTTAATATCCATCGATATTCTCCGTTCTTTGCCAATACCCTGTACTCACTTCGATAATGGGAAATTTTTTTCTCAAAGTGATTTTTTAATTCCCGTTCAATATTTTGTAGATCACTAGGATGAACTAAGTTAAACCATTGGCTTTGGACATTTTCAATCTCATCGGGTTTATAGCCAAGCATTACCTTGGTTCGATCAAATACAAATGTGTTATTTTTTAAATCCCAATCCCAAATTCCATCATTCGAGCCCTCTATTGCCAGTCGATATCGTTCCTCTATCTGCTTTAAATCACTTTGGCTCTGGTTAAGGGCCTTTAGCTTTTCCCGAAGCTCCTCTTCTGTAGCAATTAATTCTTCATGGGTTGTCTCCAGCTCTTCGTAGCTTTCCTTAAGCTCTATTCTGGCAGTTTCAAATATTTTAATATTTTGTTTTATAATAAAATATAATATAGCAGCAGTAAGGAACATGTAGCTCCATCCCTTTAGGGTTTGATAGAGGGCAATTCTGCGTATGCTATCAGGGAAAATTAACAATAATATTTTATCTGAGAGAAGTATCCATGAGACTCCTAAAACAAAATAGATAATTGTTATTCTGGATGCCGTATAATGAGCATTAAAATCAATCACCCTACTATTCTGATGAATAAAATCCCTCTTTTGACCCTTTATACATGCCTTTATCCGGTTTATAAGCAGCTTCATTTCTTATTCCCCCACATTCGTTTTACATTTTTTAACCTTGAAATCACGAATATGTATAAATTGTTGTTGATTAATAGATCAATCTATGCTGCTAATAACTTAAAGTACATTTACATAATATCTCCACAATAACCTAATATTTACTTTAATTCTACATTTATTTTAGTTATCCTCTAAAAACTTAGAGAAAAATCCAAATTTGTGTCAAAAAAAGAAGCCTTGAATGTTAATTCACAGGCTTCATAGATTGATTCTTGGAGTTTCTTTATTATATTGTATGATTGTACTGCATTTTTTGCATTTTCCAGTATATCGCATAGGTTTATTTGAATTCTTTTCAAATTCACATTTTATTACATCATAGTCTGCTTCAAAACATAAGGGGCATACAAATCGATTTTCCAGTAAAATTGCCTCACGCTTAATTTTATTGATTTTTTTATGATTAACTCTGCCACTGATTTTTTCATTAGGAAAAGTTATTTTCGCCATTGGTCTTAAATCCTCCACCGCTATTTTATATCAATCAGTTTAATAGATTACTATAATTCCTTCATTAATTATAGCATATACTGTTTTTCTTGTGGAGTACGGGATGAATTCCTCAATATTACCTTGAAGAATCACCATTTCTTTTATTTAATAACTATATACTTCAAAATAGAAATTAAGCAGCTTAACTTAATGTTAATGGCTGTCATCCTTTGCGTCATGCCTTCTCCACTTCTCCATCTCCTCATACTGCCATTGATCAGGCTTAGTAACACCATAAATTACCTGGCTATGGCCAAGGGCATAACCAACTATGCTGCCAATGGTGGCAGGAACCCCCAGTCTTAAGCCTACCATTTCCACCAACATGATTGTTGCAGCAATAGGAACATTGGCAATACTGGCCAGACTGGCAGCCATTCCGGCTATTACCAGTGAAGCTGATAAGCCAATATCTCCATTGGCGGCAATGGAGGATATCATATTACCAGCGATGGCACCTATGTATAGAGCTGGTATGACAAGGCCGCCGCTACCACCAGAGGCCACTGTAAAGGAGGTTGACAGCATTTTACCAAACAGTAATAGGAGCAAAATACCAAAGGACAGATTAAAATCAATCATTTCCTGGATTACATGATTTCCGGTTCCACCTACCCTGGGCATTACATAGACAATCAGTCCTGTTAGAACACCTCCCAAGAGCGGGTGGATTTTTTTGATATGGTAAGCCTTTAAAAATATTTTGAGCCCATCTAAAGATTGCCATAAATACTAATGATAGCAGTCCTGCTAATATTCCGGCTAAAATAAAAAAGGGGATATTGTAAACATTGGGCAGATAATCGGGGATAATAAACAAAGGTACAGAGCTCGACAGCATGCTGTAAATTACAAACCCCATGGTTGAAGATAGCAGTGCTGGAAAGAGGTCTGCATAGTGTAAAGATGAACGAAACAACACCTCAACTACGAATATACCACCCCCTAAGGGGGATCTAAAGATGGCACCAACTGTACCGGCTGCCCCACAGATGGTTAGTATTCTTTTATCCTCTTCATAAAAATAGTTTTTAATGATAG
>CBFGTV010000073.1:0-16325 GCA_965652145.1 uncultured Clostridiaceae bacterium | reverse complement strand
CTGAGGTAACATCTTAATTGTGGTCATTTCCTTTGTCATCCTTTGAACCTCCACTATTTTCGAAAATCAGTCAATAGGCTTTTATGAAAATGGTGATTTAGCATTTCTTCTATTTTGAAAAGAGGTAGACCAACTACATTGTAGTAATCACCTATTATTTTCTCAACAAATAAAGCAGCCCGCCCCTGAATACCATAGGCACCAGCCTTATCCATGGGCTCACCGCTGTCGATATAGTCCTTAATCGTTGCTTCATTAAGTTTTTTAAAAAACACCTCAGTGGTAGCAGCGGCTGTAACTTCCTTTCCACCGGGCCAGTCAATCATGGCTATGGCGGTAATGACCTCATGCTTCTCACCAGATAATAACCGTAGCATATCCAAAGCAATGGTTTCATTTTTGGGTTTTCCCATAATTCCTTCCTTAAAAACGATGGTATCGGCAGCCAATATAATTGCCTCTTGGTTTAGTAAAGGCAGCAATGCCCTGGCTTTTTGAACCGCATTGCCAACAGCCAACTGAACAGGATCTATATTACTGGTCATGTCTTCCTGGGTTTCCCTAACCATTACCTCAAAAGCAATTCCCAGGTTCTCCAACAATTCCTTTCTTCTTGGAGATTGGGAAGCTAAAACTAACTTTGTCATTTCTTCACCTACAATCTGTTAAAAATTAAAATTGCCAATAATAGCCCAATTAAGCTAGATAGATTAATTTCAATCAGCAGCGATAAATTAAAATATATAACACCTAGATTTACTTCAAATTGATTTAAGCCCAGGGGGCCAGGGCCATAGGACAACAATGGGATTGTCTTTCCCAAAGAGGTACCAATTAAACTCCCCAATACAACACCAGTAATCAATAATAAAATTAGTAACCAAGGATTACGGTATCTGCTCATAAATAGACTTCCCCCTTATTGCTTATATATTGATATTAAATTCCCATAATTTGAGTAAAATGGGCTTTGGTTTTGGACATGGTGAAGTTGGCAGTAATTCCGATAAAAATTCCGGTTATGATACTTGCCAGCATCATAAAGGGTAAATAGGAAAAAATACGAACATTGCTAATCATGGCACTGGCCACAGTCATCTGGGCGATATTATGGCCCAGGGCACCAAATATACTGACACCTACTAAACTAAAGGTCTTGTTAAAATATCGAAAAACAAGATACATTAAAAGGGTACTAACCAATGCCCCTGACATACTGTATATCATTGAAGTAACTGCTCCGGTGGCAAGGGTACCTAAAAAACACCTTAATAAATTGACTCCCAGTGCATATTTCAATCCAAACAATACCAGGGTTATTAACCCAATAATATTAGCCAGTCCCAGCTTGGCTCCAGGAGCCATGCCAACAAAGGGATTCGGAATAAAGGATTCTATAATATGCATAGCTAACCCAAGGGAGGTTAACATTGCCAGTTGGGTAATCTTTTTAATGTTCATGATAATCACTCTCTCTAGTTTGTTAGTTTTCGTACTAACTTCTATTTTAACACATGTTTTAAAAATAACATAAAGTATCTTCAAGATTTAAGAAAATTTCCTGTCCATTCTACAGTTTTCGATACAAATTTATTCTTTAGGGGGATTAAAAGACTGGAAATACATTGAAATTTATTATCAGGCTTTATTTCTTTTCTTACCTGAAATTTCTTGAATTGAACAGGGAATCATTAAAAGTTTATCATTATTATTTTCAACTTACAAGGGGTAATTATCAACTATTGCCATCCAATTTTTGTGGGAATGGATAAATCTGCTGTTTCGACAAAAAAAGAAAAAAGAGCTTCTATTTTGAAACTCTTTTTTCTTATGACAGTACCTTAAGAAATGGACTTTACATGGCATCTCTTTGGTCAATATTTCTTCTTTCAAAATTTCCTTCAATGGCCTTTGTAGGACATTTCTCAACACATACAAAGCAGTTGGTACATTTTTCATAGTTAATGAAGGCAAGGTTGTTTTCAAAGTCGATTGCCTCATGGGGGCAATTTTTCACACAAATTTTGCATGCGATACAGCCTACGCTGCATTTTTGTCTGACTTCTTTACCTGTTTCTTTGTTATTGCAGGTAATAACGACATCCTGTTCATAGGGCACCATATCGATTACATCCTTGGGGCATGCCTCAATACATTTACCACAGGCCGTACATTTTTCAGGAATGATTTTCGCAATCCTTCCATCTACAATTTCGATGGCATCAAATTGACAAGCCTTTACACAGGTACCATAGCCTAAACAACCATATTGACAGGATTTGCTTCCACCAGCAATCATTGTGGCAGCAACACAATCCCTAATTCCCTCATATTCAAACTTTTCCTTACACTTAGTGGTATCTCCGTTACAGATTACCTTTGCTACCTTTTTAACTTCTTCCTTGGCCTCTACCCCCATAATTTCGGCCACAGCAGCGGCACAAGAGGCTCCGCCTACAGGGCAACCATTGGTAGGTGCCTTTCCCTCTGCAACAGCCTTGGCAAAGCTATCACAACCAGGATAACCACAGCCCCCGCAATTGGCCCCAGGAAGCACATCACGAATTGCCATAAATTTTGGATCAACCTCTATGGCAAATTTTTGAGAAGCATAGGCAAGTCCTGCGCCAAATAAAAGGCCCAGACCACCTAAGCTTAAAACCGGATAAAGTACAACTTCTAAGTTCATTATGACCACTCCTTTACACCAAACCGGCAAAGCCCATAAAGGCTAATGACATCAGGCTGGCAGTAATCAAAGCTATTGGAAATCCTTTAAATACCTCTGGTACATCAAATAGCTCCAGTCTTTCTCTTATAGCTGCAAAAAGAATAATTGCCAGAGAAAATCCAATGGCGGCACCAATACCGCTGATTAATACCTCTATGAAATTATATTCCATTTGAATATTAATTAATGCAACCCCAAGAACAGCGCAATTGGTTGTAATCAAAGGCAGATAAACTCCCAATGATTGGTATAGCGTAGGACTGGTTTTTTCAATAACCATTTCAACTAATTGCACTAAAGCTGCAATTACCAAAATAAAGGCAATAGTTTGCAGATAAACCAAATTTAAGGGCACCAGCATTAAATTATAAACAAGATAAGTGATCATAGAGGCCAGAGCCATAACAAAGGTTACCGCCATACCCATTCCGAAGGCGGTTTCAACCTGTTTTGAAACCCCTAAAAAAGGACATATTCCTAAAAATCTTGATAAAACAAAGTTATTAACTAAAATTGAACTGACCAATAGAATAAATATTGAAGAAACTGACAAATCCTACACCTCCTTATAGCTCATTTAATTTTTTTGCAGTCATTCTGTTATATAATGCCAATAACAGCCCCAATGCAAGGAATGCACCAGGAGCTTGGGTCATAAACCTTGCTGGCTCATAGAAGCTTGGCATAACAGCTGCACCAAAAATTGTTCCTGCTCCTAAAAGCTCACGAATAATTCCTAAAATAGTTAAGGCCAGGGCAAAGCCTAATCCCATGCCGACACCATCTACTATTGACGATACGGCTGAGCTCTTGGAAGCAAAGGCTTCAGCCCTTGCAAGGATTAAGCAGTTAACAACAATCAATGGTATAAAAATACCCAGGGCCTGATCCAGAGCTGGCATGAAGGCCTTAAGCATCATTCCTACCATGGTTACAAAGGTTGCAATTACTACAACAAAAGCAGGAATTCTAATTTTACTGGGTATAAAGTTTTTAATTAACGAGATAACGGCATTAGAGCCAATTAAAACAGCCGTTGTTGCTAAGCCCATCCCCAAACCGTTCATGGCAGAGTTGGTTACCGCAAGGGTTGGACACATTCCTAATAGCTGAACAAACGTAGGGTTATCATAAACAATTCCCTTGGAAAATATACGACCTAAACTCATACTTTCACCTCCAATAATCTATCGATTCTTCAATGTACTTTCAAAAAGCTCTGTGGCACTGTTTACGCCATCGGTAACAGCCCTACTGGAAACAGTTGCTCCAGAAATTGCCTGAATATCTTCGTCCTTGGCAGGCTGATCCTTGGTAACATTGAACTGATTTGCAGTACCTTTGCCTACGTATTGATTAACAAAGGAAGCATCGGTGATTTTAGAGCCTAAACCCGGAGTTTCAGAATGCTCGGCAATTTTCACCCCAACAATTTCACCATCGATAGACATACCAATTAGGATAACCACGTTACCACCGTATCCATTTTGCTCTGTTTTTACAGTGTAGCCGACCACGGTACCATCCTTCGAGCCTTCATATACTTCTACAACACCTGCAGTGGCATCGACATCCTCTACTCGGTTAAACTCTGATGCCTCAGGCAACAGGGCTCTGATTGATTCAATGTTTTCTTGTTCTAATCTTTCTTGAATAATCGCCTGGGTTACATCATTGGTTATTCCTAAAACAAATGCGGCGATGGAAGTAATGATTAATAGGATTAGTCCCATTTTAATTATATCACGCATTTTGCTTCACCTCCCCAAACACTCTAGGGCTAGTATATTTTTCAATTAACGGTGCTGCAATGTTCATTAATAGAATTGAAAAGCCTACACCCTCTGGGTAAGAACCGAAAATACGAATTACACTGGTTAAAATACCACAGCCCAGGGCAAAAATCATTCTGCCACGCTTAGTGACTGGTGAAGAGGCATAGTCGGTTGCCATAAAAATAGCCCCCAGCATTAAACCACCAGAAAAAATATGATATAACATATAGTTTACGTCAAATCCGCCATTAATGAAAGTTAAAACGGCCACAGTAGAGATGTAAATTACTGGGATTTCAATAGCGATTACTCCCCTGTAAATTAAATACAGGCCGCCTAAAATCAGAAGGATTGCAGAGGTTTCACCAATACAGCCTCCGATATTTCCTATAATGGTGTCAAATAATTGGGGAGCGTTACCGGGTACCGCAGTGACTCCTTTGACATAGCTTAAAGGGGTCGCTGTTGAAACTGCATCGACACCGGGCTTTACCCACCCCGTCATTAGATCAGTCCAGGAAATTGTCATCATAATTCTAGCAGCCAGGGCAGGATTCATGAAGTTTTGCCCCAAACCTCCGAATAATTGTTTAACAATAATAATAGCAAAGGCTGAACCTACAACAGGAATCCACCAGGGTGCTGAAGCAGGAATGTTTAAAGCAACCAATAATCCTGTTACAACTGCACTCATGTCAGAAATAGTGCTGGGTCTGTTTCTAATTTTTTGAATGCCCCACTCCGAGGCTATCGCAGTGATTACGGCTAAAGCAATAATCAATGCTGCATTTAATCTAAAGAAGTATACTGCTCCTACAACCGCAGGTAACAATGCAATTACAACGTCCAGCATAATTTTAGAGGTTGTATTTTCAGAACGTATATGCGGAGAAGAAGATACAATTAATTTTTCTTCCATTATTTCCTTTCCCTCCCATCAAACTTAAGCTTGCTTTCTTTTTTTAGCTATGATACTGCGTTTTGCAACTCGAATCGACTGTAATAATTGTATTTTTGCAGGACATACATAGGAACAGGAGCCACATTCAATACAATCCAGGGCCCTATATTTTTCCGCATGCTCCATCATATTGTTTCGTGAATAATTACTAATATGCAAAGGCTGTATGAAGGCAGGGCAAACTTCTACACACTTTCCACATCGAATACAGGGTCCTTCTTCCGGCAGTTTTGCTTCTTCCTCAGTAAATACCAGGATTCCTGAGCTACCCTTTGATATGACCACCTCTTCAGAATGCTGAGCCAGTCCCATCATTGGTCCACCTGAAATAATTTTACCTGGTTTACCTTCGTATCCACCGCATTGTTCAATTACTTCCTTAATTGAAACACCAATTTTGATCTTCAAATTTTTAGGTGTTTTAATTCCTTTGCCTGCTACGGTGGTGATTCTTTCAATTAAAGGCATACCCGTTTTAATGGCAATTGCCACCTGTGCAGCAGTTCCAACATTGTTAACGATTACACCGGCATCCATTGGTAATCCCCCAGAGGGAACCTCACGACTTGTACAGGCAACAATCAATTGCTTTTCAGCCCCTTGGGGATATTTGGTCTGTAAAGTTACAACTTCAATGTTACTAAACTTTTCGGCAGCCTTCTTCATTACTTCAATGGCATCAGGCTTATTTGACTCAATACCAATAAAGCCTTTATCAACACCAACAGCCTTCATCATGGCCCTTAGTCCATCAATAACAAGTTCAGGTGTTTCAAGCATTAATCGATGATCAGCGGTTAAATAGGGCTCACATTCGGCACCATTTAAGATAATAGTGTCAATTTTCTTATCAGGGGGAGGCGATAGCTTTACATGGGTTGGAAAGGTTGCACCACCCATACCAACAATGCCTGCTTCCTTAATAATTTCAATAATTTCCTTAGGTTGAAGCTTTTCGATTTCACCCTTAGGCTTTACGGAGGGATGTACCTCTTCTTCTCCGTCAGATTCAATTACAATAGAAAGAACTTCATTTCCACCAACTGCAGGCTTTGACACAATGGCCTTTACAGTTCCAGAAACACTTGAATGGACAGGTGCAGAAACAAAGCCCTTTGCTTCTCCAATTTTTTCTCCAACCAATACTCTGTCACCAACCTTAACCAACGCCTCAGCCGGTGCTCCGATATGCTGCTGGAGCGGAATTGTAACAACACTCGGCTTAATTGCCTGCTCAATTGCCAAGTGTTCTGTTGATTCCTTATACTCAGGTGGATGAATACCTGCTTTAAAGGTTAAATACTTCATTGTTATTTCACCCCTTACATAAAATTTAATTTTGTCAATTTGTTAACTATACCTTTATTCTACATAAAAATACAAGTTCCTTCATTATAATTAGAAAAGTACACAAGCAAAATACTGTATACCGTATATTGCCAGCATATTCCAACTACTGTAAAAGACCTGTGTTTGTAGAATTTTTAGAATGTTAATGAATTATTCTTTATTAATTAACATTCTAGAATAAAATTGTATATCAAATATTATATTATTATAAAATCTAATTTTTCACAAGTTCTTTTAGTCCTTCTTCAATATATTCTTTTATCCACAAAACCACTTCTACCTCGCTGATTGAAATATCTTGGAGCCTTTTTTTAATTTCTATTGTACTAAAAAAAAATTTATTTTCATTGTAGAAATGCTCATAAATATAGTCAATGGAATCATTTGCTAAAATTAAAGTCGTTAAGGTCTCCGCCATATTTCCCAGGGGAACCCGGTCTATATGACTATGTTGAAAGGTAGCTTCAACAATTGTACCCTGCCCCGGATTAGAGCTGATTCTCATCTGTCCGTTACATTCCTCTGTTGCCCTTTTAAAAAAAGGAAGCCCCAATCCCACCCTTCGAGTTGTCCTTGTGGTGGTAAAGGGGTCCAATACCTTATCTAAAAAATCTTCTTCCATACCGTAGCCATTATCTTCAATGGTAATATGTAAACGATCGGTTTTTAAATTTTCTACGATCGTAATTTTAATTTGAGTTGCCTTGGCACGAATCCCATTTTCTGCAATATCTAATATATGTAGTGACAATTCCTTCATCTAGCAAATCACCTCAATCCTCTTTTTCAATAGTAACCCCTCTGCTGCGCCAGCCCCATTAAAACAGCGCTACTGGTTTTTTCCTTCACTTCTATATAATGTTCCCTTTCAGAAATGCTGCCTAACTGATGTGCATCGGAATTATAAATTTTGAAATAGCCCTTAAGATAAGAATGTCTCTTTTCCAATTCCTCATACTGGCAATTTGAGGTTATTTCCACCGTCTTCAGAGCTAAATCAGGGGGAATAAAGCCGAGGCTGGTCAAAATACTATAGGCCTCCCGGTTAATATGGGCAGGAATTGGCACTCCTTTAAAGGCCCTTATGGCCTTTATCGTATCTTCAATGGAAAGTTGAAGCGCACTTAACAAGAGGTGTTCTTTTTGGTCAATGATATTATCCATATCATCATAAATTAACTGTTTCCCAAAAATTTCATGGTGATTTTTTATTTTAGGTAGTGCCTCATCAATTACCTGCTGAAAGTTGAAAGCATCCATGACCCTTGGAAACAACCCCAATATATGTACCTCTTCCCTTGTTGTTACCTCAACCCCAGGAATCATTAATAAACCCTGCTTTTTCGCTACCCTGTTAAAAGAGGCTAAATTTCCTGTGGCATTATGATCTGTAATAGCAATTACATCTAAGCCCTTGAGTCTGGCCATGGTCACCACATTATTGGGCGTCATGTCATCGTCACTACAGGGTGATAAACCACTATGAATATGGAGGTCATAGGCCAGCTTCATTGTACATCTTCCAATTCCCCAATTTTTTTGATCAATTGATAAGCATTTAAAGGACTTCTTAATAACGGAATCTGTTCTTCGTTTGCCTTTTCGATTGTATTATCGTCCACCTTGGCATTTTCGGGTATTAAGATACAGGCAGCCTCTCCCAGCAATGCCACAGCTACAATATTGATATGGGTTTGTATGGTGATCCAGCAATTTCCTTTCTCTAACTTTGACATGACCCAACTTAACAGATCACAAACATATACACCCTTCATTTCAGAGTTTAACCCTTGTTGACCTGCAAGTACCTCCAGACCTAAGGCCTCTACCAACTCACTGACAAGCATCAAAACTCCTCCCTTTCCCCTTTAGTTTAGAAAAACCCCTTACTTAATATAGAAGGTAATGGTGATTTCTGTTGGTCGTCCCAGGGCAGATTCAATATGAAACTCATCGGCGCATCGCTTCATATTGGGCAATCCCATTCCAGCCCCGAAGCCCAGCTCCCGAATCTCCCGGGAGGCCGTTGAATAGCCTTCCTTCATGGCAATTTCTATATTTTCAATTCCCGGCCCTAAATCCTTGGCGGTAATCACAAGCTTCTCTGGTATGATGGACAGGGTAATTTGTCCCCCTTCTGAATGGATAACGATATTCATCTCTGCCTCATAGGTGGCCACAGCAACCCGCCTGATAATACTGTCCGGGATTCCCAATTGCCTCAAAACCTTTTTAATGCCGCTTGAGGCTTCTCCTGCCTTTGAGAAATCATGCTTGGCTACTTCATAGCTTAATAAAATATCCCCCACGCTCCTCTTTATCTATTTTTGTGCAATTTCAGCCCCCATTAAGCCATTTTGAAATAGGATTCCGCAGCTTGTATATAAAATATGCTTGGTGCAAATTAATACAATCTTATTTTCCTGGGCCAGCTTAATCGTCTCTTCATCGGGCATTTTACCTCTGACAAAAACAATTGCATTAATATCCATCATTTCTGCCGTACGAATTGTATGGGGATTAACCAGCCCTGTTAACAAAAGCGTTTTATTTTCCACAAAAGCCAATACATCACTCATCAAATCACAGGCAAAAACCGTCTTAATCTCTCTATCCAGGAATTCCGAACCAGTTATCACCTCTGCTTCTAATAGCTCTTGAATTTCCTTTAAATTCATTCTATCCCTCCATTAAATTCGTCATTTGATTACCTCTACAATCCGAAATAGACTATCAAGGTATAGGCTATGAAGCTTGTGAAGATTTTCACTGTTATTTTCATCTATTAGCTCTAGGGAACGATTAATATTACTTTCTTGGTAATGTACCATTTTCTCCAGGGCATCACCCTTCGCAAAGCTAGCAGGTAATGACCCACTATTGAGTATATCTGTTATTTCAGCCAATATTTCATGTTGTTTTTTTAACAATTCGCTATATTGATTCAAATCTCCTTCTTTTTCGAAAAAATTATACCATTCTGCCCCCTGGCTATCCATAATATCAATGGTATTATTTATATTTACAATCAATTGAGGGATTTTGCCATCCTCCTTTTCACTAAAGGAAACAACCGTTTTGGGCAATAAAACTTCATTAATATAGGCATCTGGATATAACGACCTTACGTGCTCCAATTCACCTTCAATCTGATCTCTGCGGGTAGCTCCCATGACAAATACCTTGTAGCTGTTATCCATTTGGTATACTAAATAGGGTAGCTTGTTTTCATTAAGCTGATTAATCATTGCATCAATATTGGTTGTATCGCCTAAACTGGCAATTTGAATGACATAGACTGAAAGGGGCTTTATTTCTGCCTCCATTACATTTTCCTGACCAGATACCTCCTCGGATGATTTTTCTTCTTCTGACGAATTACCATTGGATTCCTCTTTTGATTCCAATTCCTCCTGATCCATTACAAAATCATAATCGAGATCGTCGGAATTTAAAACTGGTGACACCCATCTTTCTGTAATTCTTAAGCCTACATAGATGGCAGTGGCAGGAATAATCATACCAATAAAAAGCAACAGCAATAAATTAATTCGGCGATTTTTTTTCTTTACCATTCTACGAACCGGTCTCAAATCAATCCCTCCATTCTAAAGCGAATATACGGCTCCACCCAAAAGCCCAGAAATAACTAAGACTTTTACACCATATTTTTTAGAAAAGTTGTCTACAGGTCATATTATATATATAATAGTAATTAGAAAAATTATTCCTTCGATTGGGAGGTAGCATCGGATGAAGAACTTAATCCAGAATATTTTTTATGAAAAAATTAGTGAAATTCAAAGTCGTATACCAATAAAATTAAATATTCCCATGCCTAATCAAAAAAACTTTCAAGAGGTATTAAATACCTATTCCAGTGAAGAATCAACCCCTTCATCAGCCTATGATTCTATGATAATGAATGCCGCCAGAAGATACCAGGTTTCTGCCAACTTAGTTAAGGCTGTTATGAAGGCTGAATCAGGATTCAATCCCACTGCCCTTTCCAGCGCTGGGGCCCAGGGATTAATGCAGCTTATGCCTGAAACCGCCGCAGCCCTGGGGGTTAATAATCCCTGGGATCCCCAGGAAAATATCAATGGGGGGGCCAGGTATCTTAAGCAAATGCTGGATCGCTATAATGGTGATCTATCGTTGGCCTTGGCCGCCTATAATGCTGGTCCTGGCAATGTTGACGGTTATGGGGGCATCCCCCCATTTAAGGAAACCCAAAGCTATGTGGCCCGGGTACTGCGTTATTTTCAAGAATTTAATACATCTCAAAAATAAGAAAGAGGTCTGGTTATTCCCCCAGGGGAAATAGTCAGACCTCTTTTTATTTTATCGGTAAAAATGTAAAGCTTTCCTTGTTCCAGTCGATTGTCTTTGGGTAAATAATAGGATCTGATTCCATCAACCGGCCATTACCTAAGTTGTACCGGTTAATTTTCATCAGTTTTTTTTCATCCATCAAAGCAACATAAAGTTCTCCCTCGTTGGTGTATAGATCCCTAATGCTGCCTTGAAATTGATCAAGCTCATAAATATCTAACAGCTTATATTCGTCATCCAATACCCTAACTGAGCCAAATAAATCCACCAGATAGAGCTTTCCATTGAAGGCATGAATATGAATTACGATAAAATCCTCCAGGGTTAATTCCTTTTTTATCTCCCCCTGGGAATAGACAGCCAAGTGGGATCTCCCGGTGGGAATTGCCTCTTCATTTAATTCGGGTCTGAACAAAATGACTTCATTATTAGACAATACCAGGGGACGATCAGGCTCACCCTCATATTTACTGTCCAGTAAAATATCGCTGATTATTTCTTGACTATATACATCAATCTCTAAAATACCTGATTTTCTAAAGAAATCATTGTCATCCCGTTTATTTAAGTCTAAGTATTGTAAATAGATGATTCCGCCTGAATAAACGGCTGAGCAAAGGATTTTATCATAAAAGGTTATATTATGATAACCACCTTCACTTTCTTCTTTATATAGAAGTTCTGAGATATACCCTTCATCAGAAAAGCCCACATTCATTCCGGTGAGTATATAGCCGTTATTCTCTGATGCAAACAGTACCCCCACATAGGAATCGCCATATCTTTCTTCTAAAAAGGAGAACTCCTGTAATCGATTATTCTCTATTACAAAATGAGTATTTTTTTGTCTGGAAAAGAACATGAGAGCTTCACCTATCCTAAGGGAGTTGACAATAACAATGGAACGATTGACTGGATGCTCGTTAACAGTACCATCCTGATATAAAACAGAAAAGGAATTAATGGATTCTTCCCTTAAACCTGTGCTAAAGGCAAAAAGGTATTTTCCATTTTCAGTCTTGATAAAATTCTCATCTGTTTCTCTACGGGTACAGCCTACATTAATAATCAAGAGACAAAATAGTATTATTAGACACAAGATTTGAATATTATTTCTCTGTTTCATCCTCTTCACCCCAGGAGTTTAATTGATAAGTGCGGCAAAATCACCGCACTTATCAAGGTTAGTATTAGTTCCTGTAATACAGAACCTGCATATGGTCACCCGTTAATTCTGCCGGCGATACAACTGTATCATAGGGGAACCGATCGATATTGACACCTGCATCATACCAGGCCCGCCACACCAGCTGTGAGCAATAAAAGCTAGAGGTGGTAAATTTGTTTAAAAAGAACCAGTTGTAAGGGGGCCTTGGATTTCTTGAAGCAATGGCCCTGGCATTATTCACCGCATTATTCCGTGTGGTACTGGTGCTGCCCTTGACCCGCAGTGCGTAGATTTTACTTAAGTTGTCCCAATAGCGATATTCATACTGAACACCATTTACTCCCGAAGGACTCTTGCTTTCCGGCCAGGATGAAATAGCCCATACCCCTCCACTGGTTTCTGCCAGAGAAGCATGTCCCACCAGGGCAAAATCAATTCCTGAGGTGGTTCCAGTAAAGGAAACAAAAACATCGCCGGGAGCAACACTACTGAGGGAGGCTGGCAAAACAACCGATTGCTTCGTCATTTTATCGGTTTTTTGAAGCTTTTCTTCAAACTCTTTAATGAGCCTGTACTGTAGGTCTTCATAGTATTTAGCGTCAACTTTCCCTGTTTCATCATATACAATTGTGTTGGCATAGGGACCCAAATAGATGCTTTCTTCCTGATGGGCCCAGGTGGTGAAGGTAAAGGTAAGGATGAGCACAAAGCAGCAGACAATACAGATTCCTTTTTTCATAAGCAATACCCCTTTCATTCTTTCAAATATTCTCGATTCCCTCTAATGATCAGCTTGGCTGTCAATATTATATTTCTGTCAGGTACCTTTTCTCCCATCAAAAGGTTTAATTGCAGTGGAGCTTTGGGAATAGTCCTCTGCAAAACCTGTGACAGCATATAACCTCAATAAAGAATACATTTTCTTAATAATATAGTTAATTTTTATTTATATTATCATGAATAGTGAAATGCATGTGTCGAAAATTGTTATGAATATGTTATAATTCTTTTAACAAAATAAATCTCCATAAAAAATAGTGGCCAAGGCCTCTACATTTTTGTAGACTATTTAAGTTTAAACATTTATTGCTTCTGCCCCGTAATGCTTCTTTAGCTTTAATTCATGACCGATCTCCTGGTCTACGATTACAACCACCTGGGGATGAACCTGTAGAATCGAAGCAGGCACCTGGGTACTCAGCTTACCCTCCAATAGCTTGGCAATCACCGGGGCCTTAGCCTTTCCAGCAGCTAATAATAGTATTTTTTTAGCCTTCAATATTCCCCCTAAGCCCATAGTTATAGCTTGGGTGGGAACTTCCTTAAGGGATGAGAAAAAGCGGCTGTTGGCCCTGATCGTCTCCTCCTTTAATTGGACCAGATGGGTATAAACATTTAAATTGGCAGAGGGCTCATTAAAGCCAACATGACCGTTTTCCCCAATCCCCAGGAGCTGTAAGTCAATTCCTCCGTGGGCCGTCAAAAGCTCATCATAGGCCCTGCATTCAGCCTCAAGGTCTTCGGGGGTTCCATTGGGAATATGGGTATTTTTAAGGTCTATGTTGATATGCTTAAATAGATTTTCCCTCATAAAATACCCGTAGCTTTGGGGATGAAGGGAATGAAGCCCATAATATTCGTCCAGGTTAAAGGTAACAATTCGAGAAAAATCCAGTCCCTCCTCCTGATGAATTCTAATCAGCTCCTGATAGGTACCCAGGGGGGTACTGCCCGTAGCCAGCCCAAGGACCCCATCGGGCTTCGATTGAACTGCTTCAGCAATAATCCTTGCCGCCAATTTACTTAATTCCTGATAATTCTCTGCTACCACGATTTTCACTTTATTCACCTACCTCATTAATTCAAAAAAGCCTGTACCGTTTTCTGGAGTCTGAACTCCAAAGTATTGGGCAATGGTTGAAGCAATATCTGAAAGGGTAGCCCTTTCCCCCAGATCCACAGCCCGAAGTCCTTTCCCGTAAGCCAACAGCAGGGTTTTTTCCCTAGTATGCTGACTATGGCCGATGGTCGGGTCGTTGCCATGATCTGCTGTAACAATAAGCAAGTCCTCCTCAGTCATTTTTTGTAACACTTCAACCAGTGATTGATCTACTATCTGAAGGATTCGTGCGTATTTTGCTGGGTCCTGACTGTGACCTGCCAGATCGGTTTCTTGAACAGTGGCGGCTATCAGTCCCTCTTTAAGCTGATCCATTTCCCTTAGAACATGTTCCATCACCAGGGCTGTTTCAACGGCGGGAACCTTTTTAGCCCCATCACAATGAATCACATCCTGCATCTTACCAATCAGTGAAACCTCCCTTTGACTTCGGGCTAATATCGTGCTGATTTGTTGGTCGGGTGAGACCCCATAGCCCAGGTGTATGGCACGATACCCCTTTTTATAAACTCCTGATTTGGGAGAATTGACACCGATCAGGCCGTCCTGTCGCCGCTCAACACTGTCGATAAGCTGCCGGGGGCTGACATCTTGGCCCCCCAGGGCAATCACACGATTTACCTTGACATTTTCCCTCACTACCCTGGCAATTTCCAAAACCTGTTCAAAGGAAATCACATCCAGGGCTCCTGATACATTATAAATCTGGCCATAATCCGTTTCAATATTGTCACCCACTATCACACAATCATTGACTAGCAAATAGGGCGTATCCCCATGGGGAATGGTAACCCCATAGCCTGCCTCCATCAAGGCCTTTTTTACCCTATCAATGGACTGAATAAAGGGCTCCATCAGGGGCTTCATGGGTCTGGTTCCCATGATTTCCTGATGCCCGGCATAGCTGTCGGCACCGTAGTGCATTAGGTTGAGTTTGCCATAACTGGCCATGGGTGCTATGGTTTTAAGGGCAGGATGCCCTAGGATATGATTAACACCTAAGGACTCCAGCACAGGCAGGTTTACATTTGTCGTATCAATAATGTGGTAAAAGGTATTGGCTTCTTGGTCCTGGGGCCTGACCAGGGCCGTATCCTCCATGGCCCCTACCCCCAGGCTGTCTAACACCAATAGAATAACTCTTTTTGCCATGGTATTCACCCCTATCTTAGTTTTTTGCCCAGGCTGTCATAAACGCCAACCAGCCTCGGCTTTCCATTTTGAATTCCCTCCACCAGGGCTACGTGGCTTCTGGTGACAAAAATTTGAGTTCGATAACTAAAAATTGCCGTATCACCAATGGCGGCAGGTCTATTTTTCATCACCAGGGCTCCGTAATAGTCAATATTTTCTGGTGAAATGGGATCAATTTCAAGTACATTTTCAACCATTGAATCAAAGCTGGAGCCCACCAGAGCCCCCTCGGCCCTGGATCTTCTGTAATGTCCGCCGCCATAGACGTAGGCCCTGCCGTCATAAATATGTGACACCTCACTGACATAGACCATAGAAGGAATCTCGGGCTGTTTTTCATAGGCATGAAGTGGGGTGGTACCTGTCAGGGCATGACCCGGTTCCCCATGGGTTACGCCCAACTGCTTTAATAGCGGAATGGAGTTTGCAGAAGTGGCACTGGGTCCATTAATCTGGAGAATTTGAATATCCAGCTCCTTCTGCAGAATATCCACAGACCGGAGCAGAGTATCGGCATTAGGGGTCTTTTCTACCATTTTTGTTTCACTATTAAACAGCAGGCAGGGAAACACCGTACAGCCTACAATTCTTACCCCCGGAATTTGCAATATTCTACGGGCGGAATCCAGCAGCAGCTCCTCCTTAAAGCCTCCCAACTGCCCTTCATAAATCATGTCATTTTTGCCCACCACCTTCAGCAAAATGTCTTGAACATACCCCTGTCTTGTGGCCTCGGCACCAACTTCCAGGGCCTTTTCCACTGAAAAAACAGTTACCACCTCCGGGCGAAAGGACAAAATTTTAGCCATTAACCCCCTTGGTATTTGAACCAAATGCCCCACATTTCCCAGGGCCACTCCAGCCTCTGCCAGGGTAACAGCTTCCCATGGGTCCACCGCCACAGCCCTTTC
>CBFGTV010000072.1:0-16637 GCA_965652145.1 uncultured Clostridiaceae bacterium | reverse complement strand
AATTTTACTGTTAGTCCCCTTCATTTGCCCTACCAAGGCTCCTACATATCTTCTTGCACTAACCTCAACTCCGTTGATCTCCAGGTTTTTCACCACTACATTTTCGGTCACACCAAAGAATCCAATATTATCAATATTTTCCTTATCAATTCTCAAATTCTTTATCTCATGTCCTGCTCCATCTAGGCTACCTTTAAAAGGCACGGCCATATCTCCAATTGGCCCCCACAGTTCATTTTCCAAGTCTATGTTTGATCCTAGCCTATAGTGGGCTGTCAACTCATACCTTATATTATTTAGCTGCTCCTTACTTTTAATAATGTAAGGGTCTCCTACTGTTCCTTTTCCTCCTGCCACATCGTTTTCTGGCAAGCCTTCCACCACCCCTACCGGCATTGGAAGATTCTTTAAATAGGGGTAGGATTGGCCCTCATCTATTCCCCATATAGTTTCAAAGTCCCAGTCTTCATAGTTTTTTTCCTGTTTCATACTGCTTGTTAATCGACTATTATCAAAAAATCTCGTAGGCACAATTCCTGATGCAATCCCATCATAATAACTATTATTAATCATTGCATAACTAGCTGAGCCTACAATTCCTCCTATCTTATTTTCGCTACCTACCACTTCTCCCCCAGCATAGCTATTTTTCACCGCCACGTGACTAGCACTTGACCCATAAACTCGTCCAACTAATCTGCCAATTTCGCTGCTACTTCCCTGTACTGTTCCTAGGGCAAAGCTGTTTTCAATTGGAACAAAGGTTGTTACAGTCCTATTGACATTACCAACAAGTCCTCCTACATTGAACGTTCCGTTAACATTTACTGCTGCATAGCTCTCCGTAATCCGGCCCACATTACCATTTAGATAACCTACCAAGCCCCCTGCATTTTGACCTGATGATTGAACCTGCCCTGTTGCATAGCTCTGGATGATGAATATGCTGGCATTTCCGATTAGTCCCCCAACATTCACCCCTGTGCTACTGTTTCCTGTAACAGTCAGTCCAGTATTTGCTTTCCTCACTTCTCCAGCTTCCGCTGTTCCTACTAAGCCTCCTACATAGCTCTCTCCTGTTACCGTTCCTTCTTTGATGGAGACCTCTTCAATTTTACTGTTAGTCCCCTTCATTTGCCCTACCAAGGCTCCTACATATCTTCTTCCACTAACCTCAACTCCGACGATCTCCAGGTTTTTTACCACTACATTTTCGGTCACACCAAAGAATCCAACATAATCTACTGCCTCTTTATCAACTTTTAGATTTTTAATCTCATATCCATTCCCATCTAAGCTCCCTTTAAAGGGCATAGTTGTATTTCCGATTGGCTCCCACAATTCATTTTTTAAATCAATGTCTGTGCCTAGCCGGAAATAGGCATTAAGTTGATTGTTCATTTCTTTTAAATGGGTAGAATTTAAAATAATATAGGGATCTTCTTCGGTTCCTGATCCCTCCATGTAAAGAGGGGTCTGAATAATGATTTCATCACTCCATTGCCCTGTTCCTTGTTCATTCTTAGCTTGAAGTCTGTATTTGTGTGTTGTTCCAGGTAATAAATCACTATGTGTATATTCTAAGGTATTGGCAATATCATATACTGTTCCGTCTACCTCAATGTTATAACCATCAGCTAATGGGACTTCATTCCATCTTAGTATTACGCTTGTATACTTAATGTCAGTTAATATACTTTCAGGGGCAGGCAATACTGACATTATTGATATTAATTCGCTCCATTCACCATCTTCATATTCACCGCTAGCTTTAACTCTATAGGTATACTGTTTTCCTGTTTCAAGTTTTTCGTGATTATATGTTGTCACTAATCCTAATTCTATTTCTTCTCCATTCATTTCTAAAATATAGAATACAGCACCGTTTATTTCTGACCAATTCAATATAATAGTCTGGTTAGATGGCATAGCCGTTAATGTAGGAACATCAAAAACAGTCTGAACTGTGACAGCTTCTGTCCACCAGCTTATTCTGTCAGAGGCCTTAGCCCTTACTCTATATTGATACACTTTACCCGACATCAAATCTTCATGTTTGAAGCTTACCTGATCTGTAGCAAGAATTTCTTCGTCATTCACCAGTATTTCATATTCATCTGCCCAATTTACCGGTTCCCAATTCAAAGAAATATAATTTCGTCCTCTTTCTACCAAGCTTAGTCCTGCTGGAGCTGACTCTGGTTGAATAATATGCTCATGGTTTGGCGCTGGTAGTTCCATTAAAATTGGATAAGAAAGACCTTCTGCAATATGCCAGACTTGATTAAAATCCCATCCAATATAAGTAGCTTTTGACTTTAAAAGCTCGGTGGTTTTTGCCTGGGCACTGGGACTTGTTATCCCTGTAGTGCTACGATCGAAGAAGCTATAGGTTATTGTTGTATTACTACTTCTGCCAATTAAGCCACCACGGTAACTACTTGATCCTGTCACTGTACCAACAGCATAGCAATTTTTAATTATAATTGAATTTGTCGAAGAGGTTCCTGCTGAATATCCAATTAATCCGCCGACATAGGAGCTGCTTGAGGTTGTCGCTCTAATATTACCTATTGCAAAGCTATCAAGTATTCTAACTGTTCTATTGCCTCCATTAAGGCTTCCAATTAATCCGCCAACATATGAAACTGCGGTTACATTACCTGAAGCATAGCTTCTTTCTATCTTACCATTAACATTACTCATGGCCCCTACTAAACCACCTGCATAGCTCCCCGTACTAATTACATCACCTGTTGCATAGCTTAAAATAACTTCTGCCTGTGAATGCCCAATTAATCCACCTATGTAATGACTGCTAGAGTTAACTAAAGCAGAGGAGGAGGTACTTATAACCTGTCCACCTTCTATATAACCAATTAATCCTCCAGTATATTGAACACCTTCGGTACTCGACGACCCTTGTACTACTACATCAATTATCTTGTTATCGTTTCCTACTGCCTCTCCAACTAAAATCCCGATACGATTTAGCCCTTTAACATCTGCATCAACAATCTTTAAATTTTCTATGGTAGCATTTTGGATACTACCAAATAGCCCCACAGAGTCCATTTCTCTATAAATTTTCATATTACTGATTGTATAGCCTCCGCCATCAAAGCTACCTGTAAAGGGCATATTATTACTTCCTATTGGTTCCCAATTTTCTTTAGTTATTTCTATATCATTTACCAATTTAAAATAAGCTGAGGGATTTACCCTAACATTATCTAAATCTGCTTCGGTATAGATTAGGAATGGGTTTTCTAGTGTTCCCTCACCATTGCTTAGGTTTGTACTTATTTTTAATAAAGTACTCCACTCACCAGTATAACTATCTATTTTTACCCGAACCCGATATTCATGGACCGTTCCTGGCTCTAGCCCTTCATGAAGATATTGGGCCTGCATTCCTAATTCGATGATTTCTCCATCAACTTCTATATCGTATCCTGTTATTCCATCTATCTCTTCCCAATTGATTTCTATATTTCTTTCTCCAGGTATTGCCTTTATTTTTTGTGGTATTATTTGCTTAGAAATATTATCTGGAATATACAGTCCCCTTAAAAATGGATAAGACTTATTTTCATCAATATCCCATATATTTTCAAAATCCCATTCTATATAGTTATCTTTTCTCAATAAATGTGTTGTTGCTCTGGCACTTTCAGCTGGTGTATCAAACCCACTTGAAATTTGATCGAAATATAAATCTTTACTTAGATTATATTCCTCATAACCAATTAAGGAAGAGATATAGTCTATTCCCGTAACTTTTCCAGAATAATAGCAGTTTACAACATAATATCTTCTATCAGAATAACCAATTAAACCTCCTACATAGTGAGTACCAGATACATTTCCTAAAGCAAATGTATTTTTAATTCCTTCGTATAATTTATAGTTGTTTTTTAAGTATCCAACTAAACCCCCAGTACGTGATTTACCAAAAACATTTCCAGAAGCGTAACTCTCTTCAATGACAGCAGAGGAGTACCCTATCAGTCCTCCCGTATAACTGCCCCCCCCTTCAACATCGATTGTTGAAAGTGACTTTATAATTTTCCCATTTTCTGCATGCCCAATTAGTCCTCCTACCGAAGATGTCCCTTTAACACTTCCAGTGCCTATTATCCAGTTATTTTCAATAATACTTTCACCTCTTAACATACCTACTAATGCTCCAGTATTGTCTCCACCTACGACATTTACATTTTCTATTCTCATATTTTTGATTACAGTATTTTGGGCATAACCAATTAATCCTGAAAATTTGCTTTCACCAGTCATCATGAGATTCTTAATCACAAATCCTCCGCCATCTATATTACCCTTAAAAGGAGTTCTGTAACCACCAATAGGCAACCATTCTTCAGCATTTAAATCTATATCATTAACTATTACATAGTAAGATTCTAAATCAAATCTTATATTATTTAATTGTTCCTTTGTGCTTATTAAATAAGGATCCTCTATACTACCTATCCCCCCTGCTACATCTCCTTCTGGTAAGTTTTCAAAAACTTCATTGGGCTTAGGTAGATTTTTTAAATAAGGATAGGATTGATTATTATCAATCTCCCAAATGTTCTCAAAATCCCAATTTATATATGTCTCCTTATTTTTCATACCTGTTGTCAATCTACTGACATTGTAATCATCTTGTTGTATTATGTTACTTTTGTATCCATCATAATAACTATTTACAATTACTCCACTGTCCATATTTCCCACTAATCCGCCTTTTTCCATACCGTTTTTTAGTACTTTACCTGAGAAATAACTGTTTTCTATCATTGTTCTAAGTCCATATAAACTTCCTACAAGACCGCCAACATAATTTCCATCTGTTTCAATATCTCCTAAGGCAAAGCTATTCTTTATAGAATCTCCATAAAAACTTCCAACCAATCCACCTGCAGTATATCCACTCACATTTCCTACTGTGTAACTTTCTGCTATTTCTCCTTTGTATACGTAACCCGCCAACCCTCCTGCTTGGCTACTAGTTGCATATACATTAACATTTGTTGCTATTTTACTTAAATTGCCGTTTTTCATATAACCCACTAAGCCACCGACACGTCTTTTCCCATTTATATTACCTGCATTAACTTGAATATTTTTTATATTTACATCAACATCTATATATCCGACTAATCCTCCTATTTCGGAGTTTCCACTAAGATTGTTCCTCTTTATAAGAATATTTTCGATAGTTGTATTTTTTATAATATTTCCTACTAATGCTCCCACTCGTTTATCACCTAATACTTCAATACCTTCAATAGTTAAATTTTGTATTGTAGAATTTCGCACAGAGGAGAATAATCCAACATAATTCATTGTTGCTTTATCAATGCTTAAATTACTGATTGTATATCCATTTCCATCTAAACTACCTTCAAATACTGCGTCTGAACTTCCAATCGGTTCCCATTCTATGCTTTCTAAATCTATATTATTTATTAGTTTGAAATGACCATTAATTTCATATCTTATATTATTGAACAGTTCCTTTGTGCTTATTAAATAAGGATTCTCCACACTTCCTATCCCGCCTGCTACATCTCCTTCAGGTAAGTTTTCAAAAACTTCATTGGGCTTAGGTAGATTTTTTAAATAAGGATAGGATTGATTATTATCAATCTCCCAAATGTTCTCAAAATCCCAATTTATATATGTCTCCTTATTTTTCATACCTGTTGTCAATCTACTGACATTGTAATCATCTTGTTGTATTATGTTACTTTTGTATCCATCATAATAACTATTTACAATTTTTTCTCTATCACCTTTCTTTCCTACCAGTCCACCTTTTTCAGTACTACTACCTAGTATATTTCCAGAGAAGTAACTATTTTCTATTCTTCCACCACTCATATACCCCACTAATCCTCCAATACAATTTCCAGAACTAGCTATAACATCTCCTAAGGCAAAACTATTTTCTATATTTCCTGATCCAAGTTTTCCGATTAATCCACCTGTATAATTCTTCCCACTCACAGTTCCCACTGTATAGATTTCAGTTATTCTTAATCCTACTGAATATCCAACTAATCCGCCTACATAACTATCAGTTGCTGTTGAATTAACGTTCACATTCGTTACTATTTTATTTAAATTAGTATTGTAAGCATTTCCTATTAGACCACCAACTAATGATTCTCCATTAACATTGCCCATCTCTATTTGAATATTTTCAATAATTGTGTCTGCACCTGTTGCCCCCGCTAATGTACCTACATTTCTTTTCCCCTGTATTTCTACATTTTCCATCTTTAAATTTTTTATAGTAGCATCCTCTACATAAGAAAATAAACCCACATACTTCTCTAATGCTTTATCAATTTTTAAATTACTGATTGTATAGCCTCCGCCATCAAAGCTACCTGTAAAGGGCATATTATTACTTCCTATTGGTTCCCAATCCTCGTTTTCTAGGTCAATGTTATTTCTTAGAATATAGTGAGCATCTAGGTTATCACTTATCGAAATCAGATCTTCTTTTGTATAAATTAAAAAAGGATCTTCACTTGTTCCACTTCCTCTGAAACTAGAGCTTGTTGTGACTTTTATCAAGTCACTCCACTCACCTACCTCCATATCGTTCTTTGCTCTTATTCGATATGAATAAGTTGTACTGGCTTTTAACCCTTCATGTAAGTATTTAGTACTCTTAATGTTTTCTAAAATCTCTTCATTAATTTCTATATCATAGCTAGTTGCTTCATCTATTTCATCCCATATTAAAAGAACGCTATTACTTGTTATTTCTGTTCTTATATTTTCAGGTATTCCTATTGTAATTGTATAGATTGTTGTTTTTATTGTAATTATTTGACTCCATTCACCAACCGCTTCTTCTACCCTTGCTCTTACTCGATATTCATGTGGGGTTCCTGGCCCTAACCCTTCATGGGTATAGCTTGTGTCCATTCCCAATTCAATGATTTCTCCATCGGCCTCTATTTCGTAGCCTGTGGCTCCTTCCACCTCTTCCCAGCTTATTTCTACTTTTGTTTCATATGCCTCTACTTCCACATTTTGAGGAATCCCTATGGCTATTTCTTCTATTATTTCTTCTTCCTCTTCTGCCAGTGTTTCTGCAATAACCTTTCGACTCCATTCACCAACTACTTCTTCTACCCTTGCTCTTACTCGATATTCATGTTGGGTTCCTGGCTCTAATCCTTCATGGGTATATCTTGTGGTCATTCCTAATTCAATGGTTTCTCCATCGGCCTCTATATCGTAGCCTGTGGCTCCTTCCACCTCTTCCCAGCTTATTTCTACTTTTGTTTCATATGCCTCTACTTCCACATTTTGAGGAATCCCTATGGCTATTTCTTCTATTATTTCTTCTTCCTCTTCTGCCAGTGTTTCTGCAATAACCTTTCGACTCCATTCACCAACTACTTCTTCTACCCTTGCTCTTACTCGATATTCATGTTGGGTTCCTGGCTCTAATCCTTCATGGGTATATCTTGTGGTCATTCCTAATTCAATGGTTTCTCCATCGGCCTCTATATCGTAGCCTGTGGCTCCTTCCACCTCTTCCCAGCTTATTTCTACTTTTGTTTCATATGCCTCTACTTCCACATTTTGAGGAATCCCTATGGCTATTTCTTCTATTATTTCTTCTTCCTCTTCTGCCAGTGTTTCTGCAATAACCTTTCGACTCCATTCACCAACTACTTCTTCTACCCTTGCTCTTACTCGATATTCATGTTGGGTTCCTGGCTCTAATCCTTCATGGGTATATCTTGTGGTCATTCCTAATTCAATGGTTTCTCCATCGGCCTCTATATCGTAGCCTGTGGCTCCTTCCACCTCTTCCCAGCTTATTTCTACTTTTGTTTCATATGTCTCTACTCCCACATTTTGAGGAATTCCTATATCAATTTTTTCTGTTATTTCTTCTTCCTCTTCTTCCAGGGTTTCTGCAAAAACCATTTTACTCCACACGCTAACTATTTCTCCTGCTTTAGCTCTTACTCGATATTCATGTGGGGTTCCTGGCTCTAATCCTTCATGGGTATAGCCTGTAGCTATTCCCAATTCAATGGTTTCTCCATCGGCCTCTATCTCGTAGCCTGTTGCTCCTTCCACCTCTTCCCATTTAATCAGAATATTGTTCGGTGTTACTGTTACCTTTATATCCGAAGGGATAGCTACATTAGTAACACTTGCTAACGTGGTTATATATGTACTCGAAATCAAAATACAAACCACAAGAATTAATGATATGTACATTCTAAATCTTGATTTGATACCCAAATATATTCCTCCCTTAAAAATTAATGTTTAAAATTAACACTATATATAATATTCGTTAAATTATTACATAATCCTTTATATTAAATTAAGTTGTATGCATAACTTAACATCATTATTCGACATAATTTAACATTATATTTTGAAAATCTACTATACTTGTTAGTGTCGTTATACTGTTCCGTAGGACAATTTACGCTTAACTGGTTTTACTAATATCAATAACACGAAAATCCCACTTCACCTACAATAAAAAAAACCCTAAGGGTTTGTTTTCCTTAGGGTTTTATCTCTGTTATTTAATTTCCCCTGACATAGGGAAGTGGGTCAACATAGGAACCATTTTTTCTTACCTCAAAGTGTAAATGGGGCCCTGTTGACAGACCTGTACTGCCGGCTTCAGCAATTTTGTCACCGCCGCTAACCTCGGCTCCAACAGAATACATCAGCCTTGAGTTATGGGCATAAAGGGTTACAATTCCCCCGCCGTGGTCAATAATAATTGTTTTTCCATAGCCGCCTAAATTTCCAGAATGTATTACTTTACCTGGCCCTGCTGCAATGATGGTGGTTCCTTTTGGAGCAGGTATGTCAATTCCCGAGTGGAATTTGTTTGTTTTTAGGATGGGATGAATTCTATTGCCATAGGGTGAAGAAATTCTTGTATACCCTGGCACCGGCCACCGTAATTGTCCCCCAACATATTTTCCCGATGAAGCAGTTAGCTTCCTGATCTGGCCTTCAAGCTCTTTGGCTTCCTTTGCCAATTGATCAACGCTTTCCTCCAGGGCTTTTTTATCAGCTAGAAGCTCCCTGCGCTTTTCGTCCTGTAAGCCTCTTGACACCACAAGCTGCTGTTTCTTTCCCTCCACTTGATTCTTCAGGCTAAGCAGGTGACTTTTTTGAGTTTCCAATTGTACTTTTTTATCTTCAATAATTTCTTTTTGTTCCTGTAGATATTTTAAAAGATCCACATCATGCTCAACAATCCGCTTGACCATGTCTAAATTAGACAATAGCTCTGAAAAGTTCTTGGAGCTTAACAACACCTCTGCATAACCGATGTTTCCATTTTTGTACATTACATTCAATCGAGAGCCCAAAAGATCTTTTTTATCGCCAATGTTTTCTTCAGCAGCCACCAGCTCATCGGTAACAATCGATATTTTTGTCTCTGTGGCCTTTACATCCTTTTGCAATTGCTCAATTTCATTTTGTGTCTGCTCAATTTCCTTTTCCAGCTTTTCAATTTGCGCCACAACACTTTCCTGTGCCTTCTCATTTTCTTTCAGTTGATTATTAAGCTGCCTCTGTGTATTGATTTTTTTGTTAAGTTTGTCCTGTAATTTGCCGGCATCATTGGCATAGGCTGTAAAACCTGTTATCACCATTAATGTCAGCACACAGCATAAAATCATCAATCTACTTCTCTTCACCGGTATTTTCCCCCCTTTAAACCTTTAAATGCTTTCTTAAGGATATAATACTTCCCAGAGCCCCGACACCACCGCCGAGGACAGTAAACATAACAATGGTCTTTTTTATCATGGACTCAATGGGTATTAGATAGGCACTAAGCAGTACGGTGAAACGGCTGGCTATGGCATCAAAGGCTGACTGATAACCATAATAGACAATGACGATCGCCACTACAGCACCCACGATCCCCAGTACAACTCCCTCCATGATAAAGGGCCATCGGATAAACCAGTTGGTTGCACCCACATATTTCATAATGTTAATTTCTTGCCTTCTGGCATTTAAGGCAATTTTTATGGTGTTGGATATAATGAACATTGCTACTAAGACCAGGGTAACAATCAGCACCATCCCCACAGTACGGATAAAGCCTGCTATTCTAAGTAAATTCTCAATAATTTCCTTATAATATTTAACCTCTTCAATTTCTTCAAACTGTCGAAGTGCTTCTACAATGCCATCGGCTGCCTCAATTTGTTCCATGTGAATAATATAGGAATTGGGCAAAGGGTTTTCTTCAAGATATTCCAATAAATAGCCCTGCTCTCCCCAGCTTTCCTTCATATCCAGTAGGGCCTGCTCCTTTGAAATAAATTCAGCAATTCGCACTCCTGAAATGGCTTCCAGCTGAGATTTAAGCCCTGCCATTTCCATTTCGGAAAGCTCTTCGTACAAATAGACCTGAATGGTATCAAACTGCATTTGAGTCATGCTTGCAGCATTGTTGATATTCAAAACTAAGGTAATGATAATTCCCAACAATACCAGAGAAGCCGTCACAGAGCCAATGGAGGCAATACTCATACCACGATTACGCCATAGGCCCACAATTCCTTGTCTAAAGATATATTTAACGGTTCTAATCTTCATAGCCATATGCCCCCTTCTGCTGGTCTCGAATAATTCGGCCTTTTTCCAGGGCAATGACCCGTTGCTGCATTACATCTACAATGTCTTTAGCATGGGTAACCATGAGAATAGTTGTCCCTCTTCTGTTGATTTGTCGAAGCACCTTCATAATTTCCCAGGCGGTTTCTGGATCAAGGTTTCCCGTAGGCTCATCGGCAATTAAGACCGAGGGATTGTTAACGATGGCCCTGGCAATGGAAACCCGCTGCCGTTCTCCACCCGATAGCTGGTGGGGGTATTGAGAAGCCCGGTCACTTAATCCTACCATTCCCAGCAGCATCGGTACCTGCCTGCGTATTTCCTTTGAGGAAGCTTCGATAATTTCCATGGCAAAGGCCACATTTTCAAAAACCGTTTTGTTGGGCAATAGTCTAAAATCTTGAAAAATAACACCTATATTTCTTCTTAAATAGGGTACTTTTCTTCTTGAATATTTTGTAATGTTTTCGTTTCCTATGTAAATTTCCCCCGAGGTAGGGTCTTCTTCCTTTAAAATCAGTTTTATAAAGGTTGATTTTCCTGCTCCACTGGGGCCAACCAGGAAGGCAAATTCACCCTTTTCTATTTTAAGATTAATATTCGTCAAAGCATGAACACCATTTCCATAGGTCTTGTTTATGTTCCGAAATTCGATCAAGTTTATCAGCTCCTGTACTCTACATAAATACTTTCGACACCAAACCCAGTTCTCCTGCCATAATCAGCATAAAAATATGGTAAATTGTACCTAATTTATTCAGGATATGATACCATATATAGGAATCAATCGTATTTTTTCATTTTGCTACAGTATTTTACTTTATTATTATACCAATACTCTAACCCATATTTCAATTGAATCAACCCCTAAAGTTTTGTTACAATATAATGACAAAGATTAATTAAAGGAGGCTCCCCATGAAAAAACAGCTACGAAAGGCAGTGCTTGAAAGGCGTGAAGCTTTATCTCCAGAAACTGTAATCAAAAACAGTCACCAAATATTGGAACGACTGGTCACCATGACTGAATACTTAAAGGCGAAAAATGTCATGCTCTATTTATCCTTTCAACGGGAGGTTATGACTCAACAGATTATTTCAGACCTTTTTCAGCACAGGAAGCGGGTATTTATTCCAGTGACAGTACCTAAAACAAAGGAATTGATTGTTTCAGAGCTATTGAGCCTCGAGGATGACCTGGAGGTTGGTAACTTTGGTGTGTTGGAGCCAAAAAAAGAGGCCCTTCGCCCCTTTTCTGCCCAGGAATTAGATTTAGTTCTGGTTCCCGGTGTGGCCTTCGATACCAGAGGGTACCGTATTGGCTACGGTGCCGGTTACTACGATCGCTTTTTACCCACCCTAACCCCAGGGGTACCCACCATTGGCCTGGCCCATGAGGTTCAAATGATTGAACAGGTGCCCAATGACTCCTATGATATACCCGTAGAAAAAATTGTAACGGAGGACCGGCTGATCCTCTGTAAATAATAAGAAGGGGCTGTCCTAAATAGTAAACACTATTTAGGACAGCCCTTGGTTTAATTTGACTTTTCCTTTTCCTCCGATGCTTCCCTTAGCTTTTCCATAATCAGATAGTTAATAGTTCCTGGAGGATAATTTCCCCGCTCGTCCTGGAGCCCTGCAGGAACACCTGTTAGTATTTCAATGCCCTCCTCTACGTGGCCGATGGCATAGATATGGAAGGTTCCTGCTTCTACTGCCTCTATTACTTCACGTTTAAGCATGAGGTTTTTTATATTTTGTTTGGGTATTAAAACCCCCTGTTGACCTGTAAAGCCCAGAAGCTTGCAAACTTCGTAAAAGCCCTCGATTTTTTCATTGACTCCCCCGATGGGCTGAATTTCTCCATTTTGGTTTACTGAGCCAGTCACAGCAATTGATTGATCAATGGGAACACCAGCAATGCTGGATAAAATTCCATAAAGCTCTGTGCTGGAGGCACTGTCACCATCAATTATTGAATAGTTCTGTTCAAAGCTAATACTGACCCCCAGGGAAAGGGGATGCCTCTGGGCATATTTCTGCCCCAGATAACCACTCAAAATTAAAACTCCTTTGTCGTGAATACTACCGCTTTTTTTCACTTCCCTTTCTATATTAATAATTCCTGTTTTACCCTTATAGGTGGAAACCGTTATTCGACTTGGTTTTCCAAAGCTGTATTCGCCGGTTCCCATAACTGCCAAGCCATTGATTTGGCCTATCCTATATCCCGATACATCAATTAGAAGAGAGCCATCCTTGAACATTTCATTTAGCTTTTCTTCATATTTACTATTGCGATAGATTTTTTGCTGAATGGCCTTCTCAACATGTTCCTTCGATACGAGGGGAACTTCATCAATCTGGGCCCAGGCATCTGCTTCATAGAGTATTTCTACTATTTGATTAAACCTTGAGCTAAGCTTTTCCTGATGGTCTGCCAGCCTGGAGCTGTATTCCATAATCCGGGCAACGGCATTTTTATCAAAATGCTTTAGGCCTTCCTTTTCACAATGGCTGGCAATGAATCTAGCCATTTTGTAAATATTTTCTTCGTTCTTTTTCATTTCTACATCAAAATCCGCCATAATTTTAAAGAGCTTCCTGAAGTCTTCGTCCATACTATAGAGGGCATGATAAATACTGTCGTCCCCGATCAAAATAACCTTAATATCCAGCGGAATAGGCTCTGGCTTTAGGGTTGAAGTGACTACATACCCTGTGACCTTATTGAGGGACTCAATATTAATTTCTCCTGTCTTGAGGGCCCGCTTTAATGTTTCCCATCCATAGGGCTGGGTTAAGACTTCTTTTACATTTAATATGAGGAAGCCGCCATTGGCCATATGAAGGGCTCCAGGCTTTATTTGGGTAAAATCAGTCTTTAAAATCCCCATTTCATTTTTATATTCAATGGTTCCCATAATATTATTGAAGGTGGGGTTACTTTCGTTAATAATGGGGGCATGCTTAAGCTCTGAATTATTAATAAAGAGATTCACCTTATAACGGGTAAAAAAGCTCTCTTCATCCTTCATTTGCATCATCATTTGGGAAAGCTCCCCCTGGGGAGGATTTTTACCCTTAAATTGCCCTATATGCTCCACAATATCCTGCTCTAACTGATTAATATAGCTTACGATTTCCTCACGATGACCGTATCGCTGAACCAATCGATTAATACAGAAATTAATAACCTTGTAGCCCATCTCCTCATCTAGCTTTCTTAAGCCTTCTTGAAAGTCTTCTTCAATGGCCTTGAGCCGATTAAAGGTTTCTACGGTACTTAGGTTAAGCTGATTGGAATTTTCTCTGATTCGCTCTATTTCCGCCGGGGGTAAGCTGGAATACTCCTCCTGCTTCATGGGCCTTCCTTCCATCACAGGAATGGTCACCAGGCCATGCTCCGACTCTCTGAAAATAAATCCGTAATTTTGGGCAATTTGATTTAATTCCTCAACAATTTTATGATTTTCCCTTTGAAAGGATTGATAAATTTCATTTTTCCTGGTTTCATATTCTGTACCTTCAAAAATAGAGGGAACCTGCTCCCTCAACTGCTCTATCATTCCTTCAATATCTTTTTTAAACTGGATTGCCAGCCCTGCCTCCATGCTTAAAGCCCTGGGCCGATCAGGATTTTTGAAATTATACACATAAACCCAATCGTTGGGCACAGGCATTTCGGCCGCCAATTTTTCTGTAATGGAATTGGAATAGCTGCTGCGGCCTGTTCCGCTGATTCCTGAAATATAAATATTGTAGCCCTTTTTCTTCATTCTAAGGCCAAAGGCCAGGGCCTCTACAGCCCTTTCCTGGCCGATTATGTCATTTAATGGTGATAAATCTGCCGTAGTGTAAAAATTAATATCTTCGATTCTACAGGGACTGGTCAGTTGAGCTCCTGCTAATCGGCTTTTTTCCTTGATCATTTTCTTCCCCCCTATCGCTTTATCTTATTTATACCTATTTTTCAGCAAATTAACAATATTTTTTCTTTCCTATTTTTTCGCTTTAGTATTCTTTTTTGTGCCTAATATTTATGTTTTTTATAATTTTATGTCTAAAGGGGGGGATTTGAAGTCAACAAATACCGCCCCTTGGCAGCCGGAGCGGTTTTTGTTGTATTTTAGTTAAAAAGCGATTTAATTTGATAGGTCAGAGTCGACCCGTTTAGATTGAATTCGATATATTGATTTGTTTCAGAGGGCATTTCAGTGGTATTGCTTTGATAGGTGCCAGTTGAGATATAACGTACACCGTCCTTTGGCTCAACCTTCAGCTCCTTACCTCCATAAAGCACGAAAATGTTCTTTCCTGCCTTTGCCTGCTGGGTTAAAATTTCTTCAAACAGGTCAGCCTCCAGGGAATCGGCAAAGCCATTTTCACCCCTGATTGGTTTAGGCAGCAGGATCATCACATTATTTTTTGAGGTTTTTTCAATCAGATCCTTAAACCAAGGCCATTGATTGAAATCTGTTGCCCTAAAGCCATTTTTACTGTTATCCATTTTGACAATTAATAAATCATCTATTTCCTGCTTTGAATAGCCTCCATTGGCTGTAATCATTGTATTGGTAATTTTGCTGGTGGCTTTTTGATCTGCCGTACCGGTAAATAGCACATGGGTCTTTTGACGATTGGCCTTTTCGATCAGATTATTAATGGCTAATCTGTCATACAGTGTTTCCTTTGGTGCCTGGAGCCCATTGTGAACCATAATGGTTTTTCCTTGTTCTTCATAGGGGCGATATAGTGGGTCTTTAATTTCTTTATTGGATGTACTATTTGTACTACCTCCTGCATAGCTTACCTGCAGATCGTCAAAAATCAAGGTTCCCTTTACTTTTTGGTTGGTATCGGGCTCGGCCACATAAATTCTGTCAAGTTTAGCTGGTGCAGCTACTCCAGAAGGCACTGTAGCCTCCAGGTACTTCCACCCTGTCCAATCAACACCCTTTCTAAAGTCTATAATGTGTTGAGCTCCCTTGGCATCGGTAATTCTTCCCCGAATCCATTGGGTTGACTTCTGATCAGCATATACCCACACGCCTATTTTGTTTGGTGCTCCCGGAAGCGTCAGCCCACCATTGGCATAGTTCATATAGGCCGCTCTAGTTCCATCTGAACTGGTAAAGTCATATTGCAATTGAAGGGCTTTGGTGCCGTTTCTCCCTTGATCGGTTAAACTAACGCTACCCGTTACCCCTTCTGGGTAACCGCTGAAGGTCAGCTTTAATTCCTCAAAGAAATCTACTACTTTATCCTGGGTACCAATGGCTACTGGTACTGAAACAACGGTATTGCCTAATTTAGCCTGTAGGGTTGATTCACCAGTGGTGTTACCGGCAGTATATACACCATTGACTACGGTTCCAAGTCCCTTTATATCGGTCCATTGTATAGCCTCGGCGGCTATCTTAGCTCGGTGTCCCAGGGCACTTACTCCCACAACCGATAGATTGGTGCTTCTACCCTGGGCCAGCTGAATGGCACTGGGGGTGATTTCCAGGTATGCCGGTTCACCCATCACATTGAGCTTAACCTCGGTTGTGGCCCCCATGTATTCCACCTCAACAATTGCTTCTCCTGTTGCGGTGGGAATAAAGCTATTGTTTAAAAAGCTGCCGCTGCCCTGAACTAATCGATAATTGAGCTTGGTATTGTCAACTGCAACGGGGTTAAAGTTACTATCGTAGGCCTTAGCAGTTATCTTTTTGGGTGCATTTAAAAAGGCATAGTCGTTTTCCAATTCGGCCTTAAGACCATTTACATTCCCTGTGGGAGCAGTGGTAACAACTGCAAGACTGTTAATAATTCTACGTTCCGAACCATCTGAAGGGGTTGTCACCAGACTGGTTTTAAATTCACCCAAGCCCCTGGTAACCATTCCTGTTGAACCGCCGCCATCCATCATAATGGCCTCATGGCTTCCCAGTTCAATCATTAGATTTGCCATGGCCTGGCCGTTTAACCCCTTG
>CBFGTV010000071.1:0-16724 GCA_965652145.1 uncultured Clostridiaceae bacterium | reverse complement strand
GAGCGGCAAAAGTACCTGTGCAGAAGGTCTCTTAAGGGAGCTGGGGGACAAGGTACTCTATGTTGCCACAGCCAAGGCCTTCGATCAGGAAATGCAGGATCGAATCAAAAAACATCAAGCCAGCCGTCCCCAGGGGTGGCAAACGCTGGAGGCCTATAGGGAATTGGATCGGGCGCTGGCCCTCAGTGGAACCTGCATGAAGGGAATCATATTGGATTGTGTGACCATTATGATTACAAACCTAATGATGGATTATGAACCCCATTGGGATAAGGTAAAGCCCTTAAGGATCAATGAAATAGAAGGAAAAATAATGGATCAATTTGTAAGGGTTGTTGAATATACAAAAAATACTGATGCCACTGTCGTGCTGGTTACCAACGAGGTGGGCTTCGGCATCGTACCGGGCTACCCTATGGCCAGGGCCTTTCGGGATATAGCAGGCAGAGTAAATCAATACCTGGCTTCCCAGGCCCATGAGGTTTATTTAACGGTTTGTGGTCTCCCATTAAAAATAAAATGAGGAGTGAAATATATGCTTACAAAAAAATTGGAAAAGGGCTTAATTCATATTTACACCGGCGATGGAAAGGGAAAAACGACTGCTGCCCTGGGGCAGGGGATCAGAACCTCGGGATCGGGCTTTCGGGTATTAATGGCTCAATTTCTTAAGGGTGATGATACAGGTGAGCTATACAGTATTGAAAAAATACCTAATTTTGATATCATTCGCTTTATTAAGGCAAACAAATTTTATTTTCAGATGAACGAGATAGAAAAAAAACAGGTTCAGCAGGGAATTATGGAGGGAATGAAGATCATAGAAGGCCATTTGAAGGAAGAGCACTATAATTTAATCATATTAGATGAAATTATGGCTGTACTTAATCATAAAATCCTTACTGTTGATGTCATTTTAGACTTGATTGAGTCGAAGCCTCATCATGTAGAATTAATTCTAACAGGCCGAAATGCGCCCCCAGAGCTGGTGGAAAGGGCTGATTATGTAACCGAGATGAAGCTGATTAAGCACCCCTTTCAACAGGGCATTTACGCCAGGAAGGGAATTGAAAGCTGATGGGCCGTTTCATTGGGATTTTGCAATTTTTGACCCGAATCACCATTGTCAAGGACCTTCCTTTAGATGAATCCTTTCATCGGGGAATTATTTTTTTTCCCTGGGTGGGCCTGCTGCTGGGAGCGATCAATCTGTTGGCCTACAGCGTGTTTTCATACCTCTTTCCATCGGCCCTTGGGATATTGTTAACCCTAAGCCTTTATATCGTCTTGACCGGTGGCCTTCATTTAGATGGTCTGGGTGATACCTTCGACGGTTTTTACAGCAATCGCCCCCGGGAGCAGATTTTGGATATTATGAAGGACAGCAGGCTGGGTACCAATGGATTACTGGCCATTGTGATGGTGCTGATCCTTAAGGCTGCGGCCTTGATATTGCTTAAGGGGTCAGACTTGATGATAGCCCTTGTTCATATGCCCATCATGGGAAGACTGGCCCTGGCCTTCGGGTGCCATGGTGCAGTCTATGGAAGAAAAAGTGGATTAGGTAATGCATTTATCGGAAAGGTCTCCAACCCCATGCTGCTCCTGGTGGTGGCCATGGGAACCTTAATGACCTTCTATTATCCCAGAAGTCTGATTTTCATCGGCATACTATATGGCTTTTCAAGTCTCTATAAATTCCATGCAGCACAGGTTATTGGAGGCATGACGGGGGATACCCTGGGGGCCCTTTGCGAGCTGTCTGAGGTATTGTATCTGTTATTTTTACTAATTCAATTGAGATAGGGGTGAGATGGTGTCAACAAGCCTTTATTTAATTCGCCATGGTGAAACTGACCATAATCTTCACAAACGATTATGTGGTTGGGCTGATCCTCCTTTGAATGAAAAAGGGCGAAAGCAGGCCCAGGATGCCGCCAAGGCCTTGACCTCTGTTGAAATCCATAGTATTTATCACAGCGGCTTAAAAAGGACGGAAGAGACGGCACAAATAATTCAAGGTGGCAGAGGTCTGGAATCGGTAGCCATCAATGGCCTTCGGGAAATCAATTTTGGCGCTTTAGAGGGAAAAACCATGCAGCATATGGAGGCGGTGTTCCCCGATGAATATAATGCCCTTATAGAGGATGCAGTTCATTTTCAATTTCCCCAGGGAGAAAGCCTTTACGAAATGCACCATAGAGTGATCAAAGCCGCCGATGAATTAATTCAGTCATCGAAAAATAAAAATTTGGTGTTGGTTACCCATGCCGGAGTCATTCGTTCAATTGTGGCCCATTACATTTCCGGTGATATTCATAAACACTGGCACTTTAAAATAGACCATTGCAGTATTACGCTGCTGGAATTTCAAGAAGATTTCTGTATATTATCAAAGTTAAACCAATTATACAACTGTTAAGGGAGGAATCACGTTGAAGAAGAATAAAATGAATTATGTAATCCTTGGACTAGTTCTTTTAGTCGTATTTTTAGGGGGCTGTCAAAGTCAAGGTCCTACTGTTCAAGGCCCTTCCATTGAAGATGAATATAATGATGATTTTTCAGCCACTGTCGTTGATGGACTGGGTAGCGAAGTTACCATAGACAGGCTGCCGGAGCGGATTATTTCCATTGCACCCAGTCAAACAGAAATTATTTATGCCCTAGGAATACAGCATAAGCTGGTGGCTGTTTCAGATAGCTGCGATTATCCAGCGGAGGCGCTGACAAAGGAAAAGGTAGGCAGCTCATGGGGTATCAATATTGAAAGGGTAATAGAATTGGAGCCCGATCTGGTCTTTGTCTATGGAGAGGGAGACTTAGAGGCAGTTGCCCAAATGGAGGCTGCCGGAATTACTGTAGTTAAATATATGCCTGAATCAATTGAAGAAATTTTTTCATTGATCGAGGACACAGGCAAGCTGACCAATACGTCAGAAATGGCTCAGGAATTGATTGATACCATGACAGCTCGAAGGGACAATATTTTAGAGAAAGTCAAGGGGCAGCCCGTTAAACGGGTCTTTTATCAAGTATGGGATGAACCCTTGATGACTGCCGGTACAGGCTCCTTTATTGATGAGCTGATCCAATTAGCAGGGGGAGAGAATATTGCTGCCGATGGATCAGGGGCCTATCCACAGTTTAGTACAGAGACCTTGGTGGAAAGAGATCCTGAAATTTTTCTGGCTCCCGCCCATATGGAGGAGGCAATGAATTTATCAGAGGAAGAAAAAACCCAGCTTATTAATCAAATTAAGTCCAGGCCAGGCTATGGGGAAATAACAGCCATTCAAAACAATGAAATACATTTATTGGAGCCTAATATTGTTTCCAGGCCGGGAACAAGAATTATTGATGCACTTGAATTAATTGCCAGGGCCATACATCCGGAGGCATTTGAATAGTTACCCGCCTGTAATAGGCGGGATTCTTCTATGGAGGGCCAAGCAATGGAAAAGAAGCATAAAGGAAAAATACTAATACTGCTTTTGGTGCTGCCGGTGGTGATTATTTTAATATCAACCATTGTAGGGGCAGCCAACATTACACTTCAAAATATCATTAAGGTAATTGGAAGTAAGCTGCCTGTAATTAGAAACTACATTGACACATCTGATATTTCTGGGGCCCAGCAGGCGATTATTTGGAATATACGACTTCCCAGGATTTTTTTAGCCTTTTTGGTGGGTTATGGATTGTCGGTGGTAGGAGCTGCCATGCAGGGGATTATGAAAAACCCCATGGCAGATCCCTTTATTGTAGGTACCTCCTCTGGGGCAGCCTTGGGGGCGGCCATTGCCATCATCCTGAAGCTAAATCACAGTGTTTTGGGAATGGGAATGGTATCTGTTTTCGCCTTTGTGGGGTCTTTAATGGCTACGGTAATTGTCTACCAAATGGCCCGAATTAGAGGAAGGGTACCTGTCAATACCTTATTGCTGGCCGGTATTGCCATTGGTCAGCTGTTTACTGCCCTTATGTCCTTTTTAATGGTGATTTTTTCAAAGGATGTGGCTAATATCGTTTATTGGACCCTGGGCAGCTTTTCATCCAGAGGCTGGAATCATGTGCGAATGGCCGCCGGGCCTATCCTTTTGGGGAGTATTTTAATCTATGTTTTTTCACAGGATTTGAATATTATGCTGTTAGGTGAAGAAACTGCAGAAAATACAGGAGTAGAAGTGGAACGAGTGAAGGTAATTATTTTGGTTTTAAGTGCCCTGGTGACTGCCTTTGCCGTCTCAGTCAGCGGAATCATCGGCTTTATAGGTTTAATCGTTCCTCATATCGTTAGAATTTTAATAGGGCCAGATCATCGGGTATTGTTGCCGGTCAGCGGCATCCTAGGAGGTAGTTTTTTAATGTTGGCCGATACTGCTGCCCGAACCCTCATTGCACCAACAGAAATTCCGGTAGGAATTATAACGGCCCTTTTGGGCGCACCTTTTTTTATTCATTTGCTTAGAAAAAGCAAAAGGCAAGTTATATAAAGAAATTTCAGTACAGGAGGCCAAAGGATGGGTAAATCGATTGACATTGAAGGAATTACCTTCCAGTATAATGAAAAAACGGTGATTGATTCCCTCAGTCTATCAATTAATCAGGGGGAATTTGTCACAATCATTGGGCCCAATGGTTCGGGAAAATCAACCCTGCTAAAGCTTTTAGCAGCCAATATTTCCCCCAGAGAAGGTACAATTTATTTAAATGGTGAAAATTTAAAGAGCTATGGGAAAAAAGCACTATCAAAGGATATGGCTGTGGTGCCCCAGGATACTGGTATTGATTATGATTTTCGTGTCTACGAGATTGTACTGATGGGCCGGTATCCCCACCAAAGCCGATTTAGGCGGGAAACCCAACAGGATCATCGGGTTGTTAGAGGGGCCATGGAAAGAACTAATACATGGCATCTTCGGGATCGAAGGGTTAATGAGCTAAGTGGGGGAGAAGGGCAGCGGGTTATTTTGGCCAGGGCCCTTGCCCAGGAGCCCCAGGTAATTTTACTAGACGAGCCCACAGCCTCTTTAGATATACATCATCAGCTTGAGGTGCTGGAGCTTTTAAAGGAGCTTAATGAGGAGCAGGGTGTAACCATTATTGCGGTGCTGCACGATCTAAATCTGGCGGCCCGCTATAGTCAGCAAATATTGCTGCTTCATAGGGGTCAAAAAATAACCATGGGCAAGACCGAGACCGTATTAACCGTTGAAAACCTACAGCTGGCCTACAATATGGAGATGATGATTGAAAAAAATCCCTATACCAACAGGCTAATGATCTACCCTTTAGGTGTTAAATCTAAGGATTTTTCCCAAAGGGGCCCCAGCGTTCATCTGGTTTGCGGAGGGGGCAGCGGAAGGGAGCTGCTGCCTGTTTTAATGAAGTATTGCAGCCATATTACCATGGGGGTCATTAATCAAGGTGACAGTGACTGGGAATTGGGCGTACAGCTAAGGCTTGAAATGGCGGCAGAGGCCCCCTTTTCTCAAATCAGTCAGGAATCCTTGAAGCAGGCAGCGATCCTGGCCCAGGCCCAAGATGTCATTGTCATGACCAGTATTCCCCTTGGCTGGGGTAATATAAAAAATTTAACCCTTGTGGAGGATCAGTTGAAGCAGGGGAAAAGGGCTTATCTTTTGGATCAGTATCATCAGAAGGAGCTATACGATTATACCCAGGGTCAGGGAGACAGTAAACTTGCAGAATTAAGAAAAATGGGGCTTAAATCATGTCTCACCATGGAAGCCCTCATAAAGGAGCTGATCATCAATGACAGGTAATGGAAAAAGCATCATGATCCAGGGAACCGCTTCTTCGGTGGGAAAGAGTCTTCTAGTTGCGGCCCTGTGCAGAGTATTGTATCAGGATGGATACAGAGTTGCCCCCTTTAAATCTCAAAACATGGCTTTAAATTCCTTTATTACAGAGGAAGGGCTTGAGATGGGTCGAGCCCAGGTAATGCAGGCAGAGGCGGCCAAAATAAAACCCAGAATCGCCATGAATCCCATTTTATTAAAGCCCTCCACTGACCAGGCAGCCCAGGTAATCATTATGGGTAAGGCCATGGAACATATGAAGGCGGCCGACTACCAAAAATTAAAGCCCCAGCTAAAGGAAAGGGTAGGGGATATATTCAACGAATTTAGCCAAGAATATGATATTGTCGTCATTGAAGGGGCAGGCAGCCCGGCAGAGATTAATTTGCAGGAGCATGATCTAGTCAATATGGGTATGGCAGAAATAGCCGATTGCCCTGTAATATTAGTGGGGGACATAGACCGGGGAGGGGTTTTTGCCTCGATTTATGGAACCGTTATGCTACTGCCCGAGGCCCAGCGAAAACGTATTAAGGGAGTAATCATCAATAAGTTTAGAGGGGATATTAAAATACTGGAGCCAGGTTTAAAAATGCTGGAGGAGCTAATCGATATACCGGTTCTAGGGGTTATTCCCTATAGTCACATTAATTTAGAGGATGAAGACAGCGTTACAGAACGCTTCAACAGAGGTACCAGACATGAAGGTCAAGTTAAAATAGAAGTGGTACGCCTGCCCCACATCTCAAACTTTACTGATTTTCATATTTTTGATGCCTACCCAGAAGTAAGCCTTCGGTATGTGAAGGAAGGAGAAGGCTTTGCTGATCCTGATATCATTATATTACCAGGCTCCAAAAGTACGATTGCAGATTTAACCTATTTGAGAAAGAGTGGTCTTGATCAAGAGATATTAAAGGCTTCCAGGGAAGGTAAGCTAATTTTTGGAATTTGTGGGGGCTTTCAAATGTTAGGAAAAACCCTTTATGACCCCTTGGGAGTGGAGGGAAGCACTGAAAAAATCAATGGGCTGGGTCTATTAGATATTGAAACCATTTTTGAGCCTGAAAAGGTAACGACCCAGGTAAATGGAAAAATCGAAGCCCAGGGGCTCCCCTTCTGTCAGGCAAGCCAACCGATTTCTGTAAAGGGCTATGAAATCCATATGGGCCGAACTACTTTAGGTAAGGGCGCCAGACCTTTTATAACCATTACGGAAAGCCTGGGAAGGCCTGTTCATTATCAGGAGGGAGCAGTCGATGAAAATCAGCAAGTATTTGGTACATATCTTCATGGTATTTTTGATGAGGCTGAGTTTACAGGGCAATTAATTACATATCTACTTCAGAAAAAGGGGCTTACGGCTAAGGTACAGAAACAAATCTCATTAGAGGCCTATAAGGAGCAGGAATACGAAAAGTTGGCTGAAATATTCAGAAGACATGTGAATATGGAGAAAATCTATCAATTAATGGAGGAGCAGGAATGAAGTTGATTTTTGGAGCATTCCTTTTAGATCTGCTGCTGGGGGACCCCCAGGGCTTTCCCCATCCTGTAAGATGGATCGGCTGGCTGATTGCCCACCTGGATAAAATATTAAACCGTCGCCAGTCCCCCAGGGTGAAATTACTGCTGGGTGCCGTCATGACCTTTATTGTAGTCAGTCTTACTTTTTTTGCTGCCAGGGGTGTGATTTGGTCTGCAACCTTTATCCATTCCTGGGTAGGAAAAGCAGCTGCTGTCATATTGGCCTATACGGTCTTAGCCACGAAAAGCCTTCATCAAGAAAGTAATAAGGTATTGAAGGCCCTCAGGGAAAATGATTTAGAAAAGGCCCGAAGGGAGCTTTCCTATCTGGTCAGCCGAGATACGGCCAATCTGGATGAAAAGGAAATTGTCAGGGGAACCCTTGAAACCATTGCGGAAAATATTTCAGACGGAGTAATTGCACCTCTGTTTTACCTTTTCATAGGGGGAGTGCCCATGGCCATGGCCTATAAAGCCATCAACACCCTTGATTCCATGGTGGGCTATCGCAACGAACAATATTTATATTTTGGCAGGGCTGCTGCCCGACTAGACGATGTGGTAAACTATATTCCTGCCAGGCTGACTGCTGTCTTGATCGCCTTGGCGTCAATTCCTTTGGGCCTTAAGCCGATGGAAGCCCTGAAATCTGCCCTCAGGGACGGCAGAAAGCATAATAGCCCCAATGCGGGGTATCCGGAGGCCGCCGCCGCCGGCGCCCTTTCCATTCAATTGGGGGGCACTAACTACTACTTTAATCAAGCGGTTGTCAAGCCTATAATTGGTACAGGCACAGAGGTTCTGTCTAGAAACCATATTTTTAAAATGATACGGCTGCTATATGCTACAGCCCTGATGGCAGTCATATTTTTTGCTTTTATTCAATGGTTAGGGAGGTTTTTTGTATGAAGCATGGCGGCAATATATATGAAATTGCACAACAATATAATTTAACTGAATCTGAAATAATTGATTTTAGTGCCAATATAAATCCCCTAGGGATTCCCCAGACCCTAAAAGAGATGATTCAGGAGGGAATCCCTCATTTGACAACTTATCCAGATATCCATTATTCTGAGTTGAAGGATGCCATCAGTCAAAAATATACTTTAAGCGTAGAAAATATTTACCTGGGCAATGGGGGAGCCCAGGTGATTTTTGATTTTATTCGATGTGTCAGACCTGCTGCTGCATTGGTATTGCAGCCTACCTTTATTGAATATGAAAGGGCTTTAAGGGCTGTGGGGTCCAAAATAATTGATTATTTTCTGCCAGAGGAGAAAGACTTTAGACTAAATGTGGAAGGGGTCATTGGAGCCCTTGATTCTTCCGTCGAAATGGTAGTGCTATGTAATCCAAACAATCCCACCGGTACCTACCTTCCACGGGAAGATCTCATTAAGCTGCTAAAGGCCTGCTACGAAAGAAAAATCTATTTAATGATTGATGAAGCCTTTATGGATTTCCTTGATCCCCATTACTCTATTAGCATGCTGCCACTATGTAGTGAGTTTCCAAACCTGCTGGTTACCCGTTCCTTTACAAAGTTTTACAGCGTACCGGGTCTAAGGCTGGGCTTTGGCTCCACCAGCAGTCAATTGATTAAGGCAAGATTGGAGGAAATAAAAATCCCCTGGAGCCTTAATTATTTTGCAGGGGCCTTTGGCAGGGTGTTAGCCAGAGAAGCCAATTATGAGCTGAAAACCTATCAGTGGCTTCAGCAGGAAAAAGGCCGTATTACAAAGGTACTAAAAGGAATAGAAGGCCTTAAGGTATATGAGCCTGCCGTCAATTTTATATTGTTAAAGCTGCTGGATAAAAATATAGATGGGAGAATTCTTAAGGAAAGAATGTTAAAATACAAACTATTGATTCGGGAGGCCGATACCTTTAAGGGCTTAAATTCTCAGTTTGTAAGAATCGCCATAAAAGACAGCTCCCAGAATAACATTTTAATTAATGCTTTAGAAGCAGCCCTTAAAGGGGTATAATAGAAAAGAAAACACTTGACGTGCAAGTGTCTTAATCAGTAGCGCAATCGGCACATACACCATAGAAGCAAAGCTGTTGCTTTGTGATTTGATAATTAACCAGATCTTCTACCTTAGTTGATAAATTCTGAAAAAGCTGGCTGTCTAAATCTTCCACCTTGTGGCATTTTACGCACACCACATGGGGATGGTTAGTTGAATTGTAATCATAACGAAAGCTGTTTTCTCCGATATTAATGACTTGAATTAATCCAAGCTGGGCGAAAAGCTCTAAGGATTTGTACACCGTTGCCAAACTAATGGTGGGATAGGTGGGCGCCAGCTTATTGTAGATACTTTCTGCGTTAGGGTGATCATAGCTATCTTTTAGAATATTGTAAACAGCTAATCGTTGGGGGGTAATCTTACAGTTGTTTTCCTTTAATGCTCTAACTAGGGTCTCCATTTATTCACCGCCTAAAAAATAAATATTATTATTTACGATTCTGTTTACATTATAAGACAATGTTAAGAAATTGTCAATCCATACCGAAAAGAAAAATTTAAAATAATTTTTTAAATCCAATTTTACAAGGAGGAGTTTCATGAAATATCAATTAATTGCCGTAGACATGGATGGAACCTTACTTAACAGCCAAAATGAAGTAAGTGAAAGGAATCAAAGGGCTCTAAAGCAGGCCATAGAAAAGGGTGTAAAGGTTGTAATTGCCACTGGCCGGGTTTTTACCTCTGCCAGGGTCTATGCAGAGCTATTGGGAATCGAAACACCTATTATAGCGTGCAATGGGGCTTTAATCCGTAATCATATAACCAATGAGGTCTTGTTTCAAGACACCATTAATTTAAAGGATTCCCTTGAAGTCATCAATATCTGTCAACAGGAACAGGTCTATTTTCATTTTTATGATCAAGAAAAGCTGTACGTTGAACAGGGCTGGGCCACTTATCTTGAGGAATACTATTGGGGGAGCCGAGAAAGAATAGATAGTACCCTGCAATTCGAAAAAATTAAAGATGCCGGTGAGTATTTAAAGGAAAATCCCATTGATGTATTAAAGTTCGTAATTGTTGATCATCGTCAGGAAAGGCTTGAAGCCCTCAAACCCTTGTTTCAGCAGATTAAAACCATCGAGCTGAATAAATCCTGGTATAATAACCTTGAAATTATGAACCTAGGGGTTTCAAAGGGACAGGCCCTTAAACAGATGGCTGACATTTATGGTATTGGTCTTGATCAAGTGATTGCCTTTGGCGATAACTATAACGATTTATCTATGGCAGAATTTGCTGGTACCTTTGTGGCCATGGGAAACAGTGATGAAGCCATTAAACAAAGGGCCACCTATGTAACGGCTAACAATGATCTGGATGGAGTAGCCCTTGGTATTGAAAAGTATGTTTTAAATGCTACCGAATAAAAACAACAGTAACAGTAAAAGAGTCTGGTAATACTAAATAATATACCAGGCTCTTTTTAGTTAGTTAATATTTTAACGACATGTAAAATTTTTGTAAACTTGGCAGGATAGTAGACCCTTGTAAAGAATAGGTATTATGTGTCAAAAATTTATAGGTGAGGAGGAAATAACATGAGGAGAGAATATTCAAAGCTCGGGATACTATCGGTATTTTTAGTTTTAACTTTGCTTTTAACAAGCCTTGGTTCTGTAATGGTTTTTGGGGCTGGGGAAGAAACCGTCCATATTACCATCGTCCATACTAACGACCTTCACGGTCGTGTGGTGGAAGCAGATTTTGACGGAATGGGCTTTGGTAAAATTGCAGCCCTGGTAGACGAATTAAAAGAGGCCAATCCCAACACCCTTTTATTGGATGCCGGTGATACAGTTCATGGCTTGCCCGTCGCCACCATGGTAGAGGGGGAAAGCATCCTTCAATTAATGAATTTAATTGGCTATGATGCCATGACTGCCGGAAATCATGATTTCAATTATGGACAGGAGCGGCTGGTTGAACTGGAACAAATGGCGCAGTTTCCTATTTTGGCCGCCAATGTACTAAAGGCAGATGGATCAAATCTATTACCACCCTACACGATTAAAGAAATAGCGGGTATTAAAATTGCAATCTTTGGTCTGGCTACCCCAGAAACCTTAGTGAAGTCCCATCCAAAGGGAGTAGAGGGTTTAACCTTTGTAGACCCGGTGGAAACGGCCAAGACCATGGTAGATACCCTTAAGGATCAAAGTGACATTATTATTGCCCTGGGCCACCTGGGAATTGATAAGGAAAGTGTTGATACCAGTATTAAGGTACTTGAGGCAGTGGATGGAATTGACCTGTTTATAGACGGCCACAGCCATTCCATTTTGGAAAAGGGGCTTCAAACAGGAAACAGCCTAATTGTCAGTGCTGGAGAATATGGGAAATACCTGGGCATAGTAGATATAACGGTGGAAAATGGAAAAGTCGTTGATCGGCAGGCTAGATTAATTTCCAAGGAAGATGCAGCAGGTGTAGCAGAAAAAGCCGAAGTGATGGCTAAAATCAGTGAGATTGAAACGGAGCAGGAAAAAATTCTGTCAGAGATCATTGGAAAAGCCAGTTTTCACCTGGATGGTGAAAGGGAGCTGGTACGTAAGGGGGAAACCAATTTAGGGAATCTGTTGACAGATGTATTTTTAGAGGTGACAGGAGCAGAAATTGCCCTGACCAATGGCGGCGGAATCAGGGGCTCCATTGCAGCGGGGGATATTACAAGGGGTGACATTATCTCTGTATTTCCCTTTGGAAATTCCATCGAAACGAAAAGGGTTAAGGGTGCCGATCTTAAAGCAATGCTAGAGCATGGAACCGATGCCTACCCAGAGTTAAAGGGAGCCTTTCCCCATGTGGCAGGAATGACCTTCATTATTGATTTGAGCAGGCCGGCTGGAGACAGAATCACAAATATCCAAGTAAATGGTGAGGCCCTCGACCTTGAGCGGGAGTACTTATTGGCCACTAATGATTTTCTGGCCGCCGGCGGCGATGGCTATAGCTGGCTGGCGAAAGCACCTACCGTTAGAAAATATATGGCCATGGATGAAGCCTTGATTGAGTATATTCAGAAAAAAGGTGTCGTATCGCCCCAAACAGAGGGACGAATTAAGGCAGTTTCCCAGGAAATAGAAATTAACCTTCCGGTGAAATTAGAGGAGAAAAACGATAGGATTATTTATATCGTACAGCCGGGGGACTGGCTATCAAAAATTGCCCCTCGATATGGTTTAACCTGGGAAGAACTACAGGAAATTAATCAATTGGCCAATCCAAACTTAATTTTCCCCGGTCAGGAAATCCTGATTCCAATCAAATAAAGGCCAATTGTCTACAGGCCCCGGAAGAACTTTTCCGGGGTTTGTGTATGGTATGCCCTCTTCCTGGAAAATATTAATAAAAAGAGGAGGGAATCATATGAAAACAAGACGTGTAAATCGGCCCGTGGTGAGTATCATAAAGGCCCAGGAGGAACAGCAATCTCTAAGGGAGGCCCTTGAGCTTTTACCCCTGGAAGAAATCTTTAAGCCGGGGGATCGAGTGGTCATTACCCCCAACTGGGTTAAGTCAATGGCCCCTCAACAGGCGGTTGTGGTGGGGCCGGAAACCCTTCGGGAGCTGATTCAATTTGTGAAGAAGCGGCAGCCAAAGAAAATTACTGTGGCGGTGGGCTCAGGAGGAGAAGAAACTTCAAATGTTTTTAAAAGCGTTGGCTATGACCGGATAATACAGGAAGAAGCTGTGGAATTTGTAGATTTAAACTATGGCCCCTTTGTGCCCCTTAAGCTGGAGCATCATATTATTCAGGAAACACCCATTCATCAATTAGTAACAGAATGTGATGTGCTGATTAGCTTTACGCAATTAAAGCAGCACGAGGAAGCAACCATCAGTGCTGCTATTAAAAATATAGCCCTGGCCTGGCCCCCTGCCAGTGTCCATGGTTTTCCTAAAAAGCAACTGGGAATCCATGAAGACCTCCATGGCTTCATCGCTGCCATGACTAAAAAAATCCCCGCAGATTTGGCCATAGTTAGTGTAGATAAGGCCATGATTGGTACAGGACCATCGGAAGGAAAGGCTGTTAATACCAATGGTCTAGTGATAGCCTCCACCGATGCCCTGGCGGCAGATGCCATTGGGGCCAGGCTCATGGGATTTTTACCCCAGGCCATTCACTACCTCTACGAACTGTATCAGCAGGCTCAAGGTGAGGTAGACCCAAAAAAAATGGAAATTAAGGGTATAGCCCTTGAGGAAGCAGAGCGAATTTTCACCGTGGCGGCCTATGGGGAAGCAATTACAATAGATAAAAACAATCAATTAAAAGGTATACATGGGAATCAATAATTTTTTTACAAAAAACCACAGCAGAATATCTTTTTTGCTGTGGTTTCTTTATAATATAAAATCTAGACTAGCTTTACCTGATGGTAGCCCTTTTTCCCCTTTTTAAGCATTATTGAGCCATCCTTAAAGTCCTTTAATCCTAAAACCAAATTAAAATCATCTATCTTTTCATCATCTATGGTGAGGCCACCCTGCTGAATGAGCCTTCGGCCTTCTCCCCGGGAGGAGGCCAGACCTGTTTTGATTAACAGGTTTAAAATATCTATTCCTTCAGAAAATTCGGCGGAGGAAATTTCAGTGGTGGGTACAGAGCCTCCCAGAGAACCCCTTCCAAATAAACCTCTGGCTGCCTCCTGGGCCTTGGTGGCTTCTTCTTCTCCGTGTACCAGTTTAGTGACCTCAAAGGCTAGAATTTCTTTGGCTTGATTAATTTCTGCCCCTTCCAAAGCACTTAGGCGGCGAACCTCGTCCATTGGAATAAAGGTCAACAGGGCCAAACACCGTTCAACATCCCTGTCGTCTACATTTCTCCAGTATTGGTAGAATTCAAAGGGCGATGTTTTTTCTGGATTTAGCCAAATGGCCCCGGATTGGGTTTTACCCATTTTTTTGCCTTCACTGGTGGTTAGAAGGGTAAAGGTCATACCATAGGCAGCTTCACCCTCTACTCGCCTGATTAAGTCAGCCCCCGCAATAATGTTTGACCATTGGTCGTCGCCGCCCAATTGCAGGCGGCAGCCGTATCTTCTATGAAGCTCCAGGAAATCGTAGGCCTGCATAATCATATAGTTAAATTCCAGGAAGGACAGCCCCTTTTCCATTCTGCTTTTAAAGCATTCAGCCGTCAGCATACGGTTAACGGAAAAGTGCCTTCCAATTTCTCGTAAAAAGGAAACATAATTTAAGCCTGACAGCCAATCAGCATTATTGGCTAAAACCGCCTTACCCTCTGAAAAGTCCAAAAAGTTACTGGTTTGCTCCACAAAACATTGCCCATTATGCTGTATTTCTTCGGGGGTTAGCATTTTTCTCATATCAGTTCGGCCCGACGGGTCACCCACCATGGCTGTACCGCCGCCAATTAAAAAGATCGGTTTATGTCCTGCCCTTTGTAAGTGGGCCATGGCAACTACCTGAAGAAAATGTCCTACATGCAGGCTGTCGGCAGTGGGATCAAAGCCAATATAAAAGGTGACAGGCCCTTTTCCCAAAAGGTCTTTGATTTCTTCCTCATGGGTGGTTTGCTGAATAAAGCCTCTTTCCTTTAAAATATCAAATACATTTTCCATTGACTCAACCTCCTATAGCGTTTGGGGAAAGTCTCTTTTAATTTTAAGGAGCACTTTCCAACTAGATTATAAAAAAGGGCCCTTCTCTCCAAAAAGGACGAGAAAGACCCGTGGTACCACCTTAATTCGCATTGTTTAAATAAATGCCTCTAGCCCATCATAACGGATGGGAAACCGTCGAGGCTTTTCACCTCGAAGCTCCAGGCTGTAATTCATCCCTTCATGTGCTATAGATCTTTCACCAGCCGATCTACTCTCTAATTAGTAACCATGGGGACTACTAAAACCCTTCATTGCCATATATTTTATATTTAACATAGCTTACCATATCATGATACCAAATTCAAGGGAAATATATAAAATTATTCTTATGTTATCTTATTTGTATGCTTTTTATTCATTGGTGGTAATTATATCTAAGGTTACTAATTATTTCTTATGTAAACCATCCTCTGAATTTTGTATAATAGGGCTAGGGATTTGTTGATTGGAACCATTAAAAAGCAGTGAAAGGAATGGAAAAATGAATATCAATAAGCATCTTAAATGGATGATACCGATATGTGGTACACTGCTGGGATCAGCTATAGCAGTTTATGGTATGCACCATCAGTTCCTGGAAAAGCCTATGGTGGCCAGTTATCTACTAGAGATGGATGAAGTAGGCTACATAGAACAAAATCAATTTCAAAATGGTAAATTTGAAACTGCTGAAGAAAATCCTGAACAAGAGGAAGAAGAAGCATCAGACCTTGGGGAAGAGGAAGAAGACCTTGAGGAAAATAAAGAGGAGGAAGAAAAGAAGGATTCTGAAAAAGATCCTCAGGGAAAGGAAGATATTCAGGTACCGCCGTCAACAGATAGTGGAAACAAAGCACCTGAAAAGGAAATACCGCCTAAAGCAGTGGAGCCAGTAAATCGTGGTGAGGTAGAAAGGGATAAGCTTTTAAAACAGGATTTAAATTCCTACATATTAGATGTTATTAAAACCTATTCTTCTGGCAATTATCCTTATCTATTGAATAATGACTATGCAAATTATAATGGGGTGACAACCAACCTGTATTATCAGGATCAATTACTTTTAAAGGCCCATCCCAACGGCAGCAAAGCCAGCCATTGTGTGGGAATTACCTTCGAGGTATTCTTTAAGGCCATGATGAATCGAAATGAAAAATTAGGCTTGCCAAAGGATGATTTTAACGGCATGACATGGAATGAACTTTATGATTTTGCCCTTGGGTGGTTTGTAGCCAATGGCAATAAGGCTCAAAACAATGCGGCCCGTGTAATTGAAAAATATGGGTTAGGTAAAGTTGTTACCAATTTAGAAGAGGTTAAAGCAGGTGATATCATTGACTTTAGCAGAGAGAACCATACGGGCCACACTGTTATTTTTATTAATTGGATACGGGATAACGGAAAGATTGTAGGCTTAAAATATTGGTCCAGCCAGGGCTCTACCAATGGAATCAGCTATAATGAAGAGTATTTTAATATTCCCAAAGGTGATGGAAGCAAATATGGTAATGTCATAATAGACCAACTTTATATTGGTCGGGTACTCTCAGTAAATGAATATCAGTAAATGAATGTTTTTTTTCAAACCAGGAGGTAGACATAAATATGATCTGCCTCCTAATTTTATTGGGGAATTAATTTACGACAATAAAGTATTGAATATTTATATTAGGGCGTGTCTGAAAACCCACTCAAGGGCATCTTTCACCGGTTTTTTGTCC
>CBFGTV010000070.1:0-17226 GCA_965652145.1 uncultured Clostridiaceae bacterium | reverse complement strand
AACAATACCGATGGTGAAACGATCCTTAGGCTTATCTGCCTTAAGGTTGTTGTATACCTCAATAATTTGTGATGGTGTGGTGTCCTTAGAGCCTAAGCCATATCTTCCGCCTACGATTAAAGGAGCATTTTCCTTTCCGTAGAACATTGATTTAACGTCTAGGTGCAATGGTTCAGCAAGGGCACCTGGCTCCTTGGTTCTATCTAAAACTGCAATTCTCTTCACTGTTTTTGGTAATACATCGAAGAAGTATTTTTCTGAGAAAGGTCTGTATAGGTGTACTTTAACAACCCCCACCTTTTCACCCTTTTCCAGTAAATAGTCAACGGTTTCTTCAATGGCATCGGTAACAGAGCCCATAGCAACTATAATATTTTCTGCATCGGGTGCGCCATAGTAGTTGAATGGTGCGTAGTGTCTACCGGTTAATTTGGAAATCTCTTTCATGTAATCATTTACAATGTCGGGTATTGCGTCATAGAACTTGTTAGATGCTTCCTTTGCCTGGAAGAAGATATCAGGATTTTGAGCTGTTCCCCTTAATACAGGGTTATTTGGATTTAAAGCGTTATTTCTAAAGGCCTTTAGTGCCTCCCAATCAAGAAGCTTTTCCAGCTCATCGTAGCCCAGCACTTCAATTTTTTGTACCTCATGGGAGGTTCTAAATCCATCAAAGAAGTGTACAAAGGGAACTCTACCCTTGATTGCTGATAAATGGGCAATACTTCCTAAATCCATAACCTCTTGAACACTACCAGAGGCCAGCATTGCACATCCGGTTTGTCTTGCAGCCATTACGTCGGAATGATCACCGAAAATTGAAAGGGCATGTCCTGCTATGGCACGAGCACTTACATGGAATACACCGGGTAATAATTCCCCTGCAATTTTATACATATTGGGAATCATTAATAAAAGCCCCTGAGAAGCTGTAAAGGTGGTTGTTAATGCACCGGCCGCTAAAGAACCATGTACGGCACCGGCTGCACCAGCCTCTGACTGCATTTCAGTTACTTTAACTGTTTGACCAAAAATATTTTTTTGACCAAAGGAGCTCCATTCATCTACATTTTCTGCCATGTTTGATGAAGGAGTAATAGGGTAAATTGCTGCAACATCAGTAAATGCGTAAGCACAATAGGCAGCAGCAGCATTACCATCCATGGTTTTCATCTTTCTTGCCATTTTGTTTCCTCCTTTAATTTTAATTATGCCAAAAAACATTGGATTAAATAGTAAAAAATTATTAAATAATTTTTGACGTGTATGTTGTCAGACCAGTAAAGGCTGTTTGTTGTCTTAACATTGCATCAAAAATTAAATAATGTGTATCTTGTATACCTCTTCTATTATATAAAAAAATTTGAATGATTTATAGTGAAATTTTTGGAACAGTTCTATATTTTTTTACGGAAAACGTTTTCCTTCCCATTCCGACAACAAATTTTCTTTTTCTTCCAGAAAAATTATTATTAGTAATTACTCTGGAATACAGTATTTTAAATTTACTGGTCGATTTTACTTTTTCTCTTTCATTGTATCAAATATATAAATATATTCAAGCCCAGATGTAAAAATTTTGTCAGCCCCTGGCAATTAGGTACTAGGGCCGATAAAACAATACAATATAAAGACGATCTAATTTACTCATTAATTTCTTCATATTCTTTAATATTCCTGCTTAATTCTTTATTTATATGAAGTAATTATTCCATTAATGGTCAAAAAGACTTAGAAGACCTGTTAAAGCAGGCCTTCTATTACCAGGGATAACCTAGAATTTAATTAATATGGTGTTCTAATAATTATTTAATCTAATTTCAGAAGGGTGATGGTTGCCCCGACACCGCTTTGTAAAATGGCTACTCCCAGTATACCGAATATCTCTAGGGATATGCTGCTTTCTTCTGTTAATTCCAGCATCACCTCGGCCCTGAAGGTGTTCATAGCGTTAATTGGTTCGATGGTTGAGGCCTTAACAGCCTCCCCATTAACCATTAGTCTTGCTCCTAACATTTGTGCTTCAACCAGGTTAATGCTATAGCTAATATAGTATCTTCCGGTTGACTGAACACTGAATACAGTATTATCTTGGTTAATGGTAATATCGTGGGAAAAGCTCTGGGAATCGGGGAAGGGTACGGCGGTTCCGGTTAAAATTACAGCGATGGTTGCTCCATTACTATTGGCAGCAAAGCCAGCAGTTTTTTCTAATGAAGCAGCTGTAGGCTGTGCTGATTCCAACGAGGCCTTTGGTACAGACTCCTCTACTGTTTCGGGAGGCTTCGCCGATTCTGTAAGTTTCATTGATCCCTGTCCCTTAAAAATCATTATTCCGTAGCCCTTCATCTTGTCTAGCTCCACCTGTTCTGTATTCCACCAGGGTTTAGAATATTTACTGTATAAGGTACTGCTTCTCTTAATTTCTCTACGGCGGGAGCCTCCAAAATAATCACGATCATTTTTAAACTCAATATCCATCACACGCATGTATCCTTCCTCTCCTTTAATAAACTTTATCATTAATCAATTTCTTACTTTTTTATTGAATTCAAAGGCATTGAAAGGTATCCTATTAGTATAGAAATAAACGTCATACTTGAGGTTATTTTATGCTGATGAAAACAAAAATGTACCATCGTCAGGATTGAAAAACAACTACAACAAAGAATAATATCGTTATATCAGTAATACAACATATTTTGGGGTATTAGAAATAGCCATTCAATCTTTATGATCAATGGCTACCCTTTTTTCTGTTATTGCTATATGGTTTCATTTTTTTTCTGTTAAATAATTGATTATTCCCTGGGCCATGGCACGGGCCATTTGATATTGATATTCTTCACTTTGAATTAGCTCTCGATCTAAACTATTGGTAATAAAGCCTATTTCTACAATTACCCCTGGAATCTTTGACTCCCTTAATACATAATAGTCTGCTCCACTGATTTGAACTTTAATTTGATCAGTTTTTAGATACTGATTAACAACCTGCTCCTCAATGGAAACCTGGATTGCTTCAGCCAATTGTCTGCTGGCTGTAGCATTAGGATAATGAAAAATATAGATTCCCCTTGAATTGGAATTTTTATGGGCATTCACGTGGATACTGACAAAAAGTGCGCCGTCGTTATCTATTATTTCCTTTCTGGCATGCAAATCTCTTTTATATCGAGAGGCCCTAAGCTCACTTTTCGATTCCAGGGAAATATCTTCATCCCTAGTCATAACCGTTTCTACATTAATCTCCTTCAATATGGCCTCAAGCTTTAACGCAACTTCAAGATTAATATCCTTTTCCAACAGGTCACCATGGCTAGAACCTCCGTCAATCCCTCCATGTCCAGGATCAATGACTACGGCCCCTGTTGAAGTATTATTAAAAATCGGCCAATATTGTGAAGTTTTGCTAAACAATATCGCTATTGCTGCCATCAGAAAAATAATAATCGTAGAAATAACTCCAATTCTCTTCCAATGTAACTTCATAACAATAAAAATATTTTTATGATACAAGCTCCCAACCCCTTTTCAAATCTATAATGTAGTCTATTCACACAGACCTCGTTATATAATTGAAAAGATAGCTTTAGCCCTATATATTTTACTACCTTCTTTATTTTATTTTCTTCCTATTACTATTTAATTTAAAGTCAGGGAAGAAAGAGAATTTTATTATAATACGTATTATGAGAAATGAACAAAGGGTAGTGTACCCAAGAATTTATATCGAACTGTATTTCACTAAAAGGCTTATTTTTTTGCAGACTTTTTGATGTATTCCATCAGCAGGTCATCCAATGTCTGACTTAATTTAATAATCTCTTCATTAAATGCATGCTTGTCGTTGCCCCTGATCATTTGATTTAGCTCAGCCCTTACCTCCTCTATTTTTATCTTGAGCATTTTTATTTCATCATTTACATTTTCCATTAAAGCTTACCCTCATTTCCAATTATTAAAAATTTTATCTAGTATATTATAGTAAATTTTTTCCTGTATTACCAACATTATATTTGCATATTAATACTATAGCATAAACAACTTTTATTCTCACCCTTTATCTTTATAATTGTTTTAATTTTGAATTTCACTCTTTTAGGGCATTAATACCAATAATCAAAAATTATGCTGTCATTTAAATTTTCTAAAGGAATACTTCGTTCTTTTCTATTTAATATTATACGCAGTTTACCTATTCTATTGCCGAGCCCTATTTCCCTCTAAATTTTTAGCATAATACTAAGCTTTTTTGCATAAATTGTTGGTTTAATCGGCCCAAACAGAACAAGCATATACCCCCATTTTAAAAACATAAAAAAGCCGGCAACCTTTAGTTTAATTAACATTTGGGTTGACCGGCCTTTCTGACTCCTTTAATTTAGGTGCATACAGCGAAATTATTCCCTTAGCTTTAAGAGCAGTTCTCCTGCCTGCACCTGCTGGTTCTCTTTAACAATCACCGAATCTACGATCCCGCCTATAGTGGACTGAACGTTGGTTTCCATTTTCATGGCTTCAATGATCATCAGGCTTTGACCTTCCTTAACGGTATCGCCTTCCTTTACCAATATCTTTAGTACGGTTCCGGGTATGCTGGCCCCGACTTCAAGCTTGTTTTCCGGGTCTGCCAATTGAATAAAGCTCTGTTGCTTTTCAACTCCACTGGCCTTATCGTGGATCTTAATTTCTCTGCGGTTTCCGTTTACCTCAAAGACCAGCCTGCGGTATCCATCCAGGTCTACCTTTCCGATCTCCTGCAGTTTAATAATGAGTATTTTCCCTTCTGCAATCTCTACTTCACAGGTTTCACCCTCATGGAGACCATGAAAAAATACATCGCTTCCCATCCGGCTTAAATCTCCATACTCTTTTCTATAGTTTAGATAATCTTCAAATACCTTTGGATAAAGGGCGTAGCTTAAAATATCCTTCATATCAGGTGTCATGTCAAAGTTATTTTTAAGATGCTGATTAATCCCTTCAAAATCCTCAGGCTCAAGCAGCTCACCAGGCCGACAGGTTATGGGTGTTTCCCCCTTTAATACCAATTGCTGAAGCTCACTTGGGAAGCCTCCCATTGGCTGGCCCATCATTCCTTTGAAATAGGCCACAGCAGAATCGGGGAAGGGTAAGTCCTTTGCCTTTTCTAAAATATTGTCGGGGGTTAGATCATTTTGAACCATGAAAATGGCCATGTCTCCCACCATTTTGGAGGAAGGGGTAACCTTGACAATATCGCCCACCATTTCATTGACTGTTTTGTACATTTCCTTCACTTCTTTAAAGCGATGACCCAGCCCGAAGCTCTCAACCTGGGGCTTCAGGTTAGAATATTGCCCCCCGGGAATTTCATATTTATACACTTCGGTGGTACCCGATTTTAGCTCTGATTCAAATTGACTATAGACTGGCCTTACTGCACTCCAATAGTTGGATATTTCCTCTACGGCTTCCAGATTAATCAGGGTGTCTCTGGAGGTATTTTCCAGGGCAGCCACAATGGAATTGAGGGCTGGCTGGCTGGTTAGGCCCGACATGCTGTTAAAGGCGGTGTCAACTATATCCACCCCAGCTTCGGCAGCCATTAACAGAGTTGCCACACCGTTGCCGCTGGTATCGTGGGTATGAAGGTGAATTGGAATACTGATTTCCTGCTTCAGGGCCTTAATGAGCTTTTGGGCTGCGTAGGGCTTAAGCAGGGCAGCCATGTCCTTAATTCCTAAAATGTGGGCTCCTGTTTTTTCAATTTCCTTAGCCATATCTACATAATATTTTAATGAATATTTATCTCGGGTGTTATCTAAAATGTCTCCTGTATAACAAATACAGGCCTCTGCAACCTTCCCGTTTTGAATAACCTCCTCAATGGCTACCTCCATTCCCTTTAACCAGTTGAGGGAATCAAAAATTCTAAAGATATCTATGCCTGAATTGGCAGATTGCTTGATAAATTCACGGATTACATTATCAGGATAGTTCTTATAGCCAACCCCATTGCTGCCCCTCAGGAGCATTTGAAATAGTATGTTGGGAATCTTTCTTCTTAGCTCCTCCAATCGCTCCCAAGGAGATTCCTTTAAAAAGCGGTAGGCCACATCAAAGGTGGCACCTCCCCACATTTCAATGGAGAAAAGCTCCTTAGCCAATACCGAGGTGGCCTTGGCAATTTTAATCATATCTCTGCTTCTTACCCTGGTGGCCATTAAAGACTGATGGGCATCCCTCATGGTGGTATCGGTCAATAACAGGCTTTCCTGCTGTTTAATCCATTCAATCAATCCCTGGGGCCCTTCTTCATCCAGAATCTGCTTGGTTCCCCTTAAATCTTCCGGCCGAACCACCCTGGGTACCACAGGCACATCAAATTCCCTTTTTACACCAAGGGTTTCATTGACAATTTTATTGCCCAAATATTTTAATACCTTCAGTTCTTTATCAGATTTAGCTGCTATATCAAACAACGAGGGATTTTCTGCTATAAAATTTGTATGACATGCTCCTCTCAAAAAATCCTCATGATTTAGTACATTAATTAAGAATCCGGTATTGGTTTTTACTCCTGAAATCGATAATTCCTTGATGGAACGGGTTGATTTTCTGACGGCATCTTCAAAGGTTCTTGCCCAGGAGGTTACCTTTACCAGCAGACTGTCATAATAGGGACTAATAACAGCTCCGGTGAAGCCATTCCCCCCATCAAGTCTAATACCAAAGCCTGAGCCGCTTCGGTATACATCTATTTTTCCAGTATCAGGGGCAAACTGGTTCATTGGGTCTTCCGTGGTAACACGACACTGAATGGCATAGCCCCTGGGCTGAACTGCGGCCTGGGAGTCAATTCCCACCTCATTGGAATGTAGGGGGTATCCCTGGGCAATTAAAATTTGACTCTGAACCAGGTCAATGCCTGTAACCATTTCGGTCACGGTATGCTCCACCTGAATTCTGGGGTTCATTTCGATGAAATAGTGGTTTCCATGTTTATCTACCAGGAACTCCACTGTTCCAGCGTTGCTATAGTTAACAGCCTTTGCAATTTTGATTGCATCCTGGCAGATTTCTTCTCGTTTTTGGTCTGTCAAGGTAATGGCCGGGGTAAATTCGATGACTTTTTGATGTCTTCGTTGAATTGAACAGTCTCTTTCATAAAGGTGTACAATATTGCCATACTGGTCACCTAAAATTTGAACCTCAATGTGCTTGGGCTTTTCTAAATATTTTTCGATAAAAATATCTTCTACACCAAAGGCCTTTTTAGCCTCATTTCGTGCGCTATAGAAGGCCTCAATCAAACTTTCCTCCCGATGAACGATTCTCATTCCTCGACCGCCACCCCCGGCAGCCGCCTTAATCATGACAGGATAGCCGCAAAAAGCTGCAAATTCCCTGGCCTCCCTTTCAGTAGTGATGGGCCTTTCTACTCCCGGTATAACAGGAACCCTGGCTTCCTTAGCCACCAGCTTAGACTGAATTTTATCTCCCAGCTTTTCAATCATGCCATAATCCGGGCCAATAAAAACAATTCCTGCTTCCTTACACTTCCTTGCAAATTCAGGATTTTCCGCCAAAAAACCGTAGCCCGGATGAATGGCGTCAACTCCCTTCTTTAACGCCAGGTTAATGATTTCGTCAATGCTTAAATAGGCCTCCACCGGGCCTTTGTTTTTTCCAATCAGGTAAGATTCATCAGCCTTGGTCCTGAAAAGGGAAGTCTTGTCTTCATTTGAATAAATTGCAACAGTACGAATACTCAACTCTTTGCAGGCTCTAAATATACGTATGGCAATTTCGCCACGATTGGCAACCAGCACTCGCTTAAATTTTTGAATAGCCATGACTCCTAACACTCCTAATCCTTCAAATTTTTAAATTTTATAATACTATAATGTATTTTTATTCGCTTGTATTCATATTTATCTGAACTAATATTAAGATAAATTATATAATAAAATTCCTATTGTTTCAATCATATTTTATCAATTCAACATTGGCGTCTTCCACTTTTTTCATTATTAAAAATTCACATTAAATCTTTTTCCCTTTGCAATTTTTTTAATCATATGAAATATTTTATTTTTATCCTTCAATTTTCATTTATTGATGGCAGTTTTTTACACTGCTATTATACCACGGTTAATAGATTAAGATTCCCTTAATAGCATATTGTTCCGATTAAAAAGCCAGCCCTTCAGGTATACCGAAGGGCTGGCTTTTTAAATAGGGGCTTTTATATAAGAGCTAGCTCAGCTTCCTGGACAAGCTCCCTAAGCAGCTCCTTTACCTTTACTATTTTCTTTAGTCGATAGGCATTACTGCCTGTAAAAATCAACCCATTATCTGTATCTCCTTCAACGGCCTTAATTAACGCCGTTGAAATACAATAGAGGCTTTCAGCGGGCTTACAGGGACGTAAGCATTGATAGCATTTATTGATAGGCTCCTTATCCACCGACACTCGTTTGATAAATTCGTTTTGAATAGCCCTTCCTGGCATACCAACAGGGCTCTTCACCAGCTGAATGTTTTCCTTTTCTGCCCTTAAATAGCAGTCCTTATAGGCCTGGCTGGCATCACATTCCTCGGTGGCAACAAAGCGGGTTCCCATCTGTACACCGGCTGCCCCTAACCTCAGGTATTGTGCTACATCACTCCCGCTGTAAATTCCACCGGCAGCAATCACAGGAATTTCCTTACCACTGCCTTCCCGATAGGGCCTTAAGGCCTCTATGACATCCTTAATTATTTCTGTAAGGCTTTGATGCTCCTTATTCTTAAGGGACTCCATGGTAAAGCCTAAATGGCCCCCCGCCTCTGGCCCCTCTACAATCACTAAATCTGGAATATAATCAAACCTCTTTTCCCAGAGCTTAGTAATGAGGGCTGTAGCCTTGCCCGATGAAACAATGGGGGCAATTTTTGTTTTAGAACCCCTGACCAGGGCAGGTAGATCTGTTGGCAAGCCTGCACCTGAAATAATTAGATCTATTTTTTCCTCAACAGCAGCCTTAACCATCTCTTTGTAGTTGTTAAGTGCCACCATTAGATTTACCCCCAGAATTCCCTCAGGACTCAATTCCCTTGCCCTTTGAATTTCTTTTTTTAGTCCCCGTATATTGGCTTCATTGCAATTGCTTTCAAAATCAGGCTCCCGAAAGCCTATCTGAACCCCCGATATAATTCCGACAGCCCCCTCGTTGGCAACGGCCGAAGCCAGCCTGGATAGGGAAACACCAATGCCCATTCCCCCTTGCAGAATAGGAACACTTGCTATTAGCTCACCAATTCGTAATGCCGGTAGTTTCATTCAATCTTCTCCTCACTAAGAATATTTTTTAGCAGGTCTGTCTTTACTGTCCCATTAATTTTGTCTTGTATCAAGTATATCGACTTCTATCTGTCACGTCAAGAAAATATACTGAAACTGTCAACAATTAATGTCTTGTACCCAGCTTATTTCAATGCACATAGCATTATTATCTGATATTATTACTTGATCATAATAACAATTCATATTTTCTTATTTTGTATCATTAACTTCCCAGGGTAAATTAATACCTTCATAGTTATTTTTTTAGGCGCCTACTTTCAATATCGCAAGGAAATTGAAAGCAGAGGGCCTTTATTGGTTTATGTTATTTTACACGACGGGCTTTTTTTGATATGATGGCATAGAAATCTATTAAAAAGGAGCGTTATTAATGGAAAAAAACCAGGTACTGGCCACAGTCGGCGGAAGGAAAATTACCCAGGCAGACGTAGAAAGGGTATTGAGGAGTCTTGATTCCCAAAGGGCCTTGCAGTTCTCTTCAGAAGAGGGGAAAAAGAAGTTAGTTGATGAATTAATTTGCCAGGAGTTGTTTTATCTTGATGCCAAGGCCAATCAGCTTGATGAGCAGGAGGACTTTTTAAAGGAAGTTGAGGCTTTGAAGGAAAACTTTTTGAAGCAATATGCCCTTAATCTGATTTTAAAGGATGTCAGCATTAGCCAGGATGAAGTTCGAGCCTACTATGAGGAGAATACTGAGCGATTTGTTAATCCTGAATCAGTTCGAGCAAGTCATATTCTTGTGGCCGATGATGCCGCTGCCGAAGCCGTAATTGCAGAAATAAACGAAGGGCTGTCCTTTGAGGAGGCTGCTAAAAAATATTCTAAGTGTCCTTCTAATGCCAAGGGCGGTGACCTTGGTTTTTTCACCAGGGGCAAAATGGTTCCAGAATTTGAGGAGGCGGCTTTTTCAATGGCTCCCGGTGAAATGACGGGGGCTGTTAAAACCCAGTTCGGTAGCCATATCATTAAGGTACTGGAAAAGAAACCCGCTGAAACAACACCCTTTGATGCCGTTGAACCCCAGTTGAATCAGCATTTGCTGGCCCTAAAGCAGCAACAGGTTTATTATGACCGGGTAGAGGAGCTCAAAAACCAATATCAGGTGGAAATAAATCCTTCATAATTAATATAGGTCTTCTTGACCCCACTGAACATTCAAATGTTCAGTGGGGTTTTTATGTTTAAAGTCCTATTTTTTTCTGGTGCTGTAGAAACATGTTTGTTTAGGTCGAAATATGGTATATGATTAAAAACAATTGTTTAATTGAACGTTCAAATTAAAATGTCATTACAAAAATAGAAGGTAGCAAAATATTTTACCCTCAGCTGGTTATTCTTCACAATACATATGGTAATTACATTTAATTATGATTAATTTTTCCATAATTTCTGCTTTATCCCTTGAAAAAGTTGCAATAAAATATAAAATCAAAAGGAGTGACTTATCATGAAATCCATTAAAAATAAATTGATTGTAACCTTTACGGTACTACTTGGTATTACATCGCTGGTTTTAGGATTTGTTTCTATTGGCTATGGGTCAAAGGCCGTAAGGGCCGAGGCAGAGCGAGGCATCGAATTGGGAATTGCGAGCGCTGCCAGGCTGCTCCGCTCTCAATTAGATGAACAGCTTTTTTACATGGAGGCCATAGCTGCACAGGATATTATATTAGATAATAATATGGCCTGGGAGGACAAGGTTGCCTACTTTGAAGGGGAAGCTAATCGAAGCGGCTATATTAGCTTTGCCTTTGCCGATCAGAATGGCCAATCAATCAACTTTGATGCTGAAGGTACTAAAGCTGATGTTAGCGACCGCCCCTATTTTATTGAAGCGATATCTGGGAAGCCTGCTGTTTCAGATTTGCTGGTCAGTCGTATTTCTGGCGAGGTTATCGTAGTCTTTGCTGTTCCCGTCAGGCAAAACGGCAATATTGTCGGTGTACTTTACGGCCGAAGGGATGGAAATTCCATCAGTGAGTTTGCTTCGGAAATAAGCTACGGTGAAACGGGCTACGCTTATGTTTTAAACAGTGATGGTACGATTGAGGGCCACCCCGATTATAATCTGGTTATTGAACAAACCAATATGCTGGAGGCAAACCGTGACAATCCTGATCATGCAGCCTTTGTCGACCTGCTGGAAAATAAAATCCTCAAGGGAGAGCTGGGCATTGGCGAATACACCTATAATGAAGTGCAGCGTTTTGTGGGCTATGCCCCTATTGAAGGAAGCAACTGGATGGTTGTTTTAAGTGTAGAAAGCAGCGAAGTGCTGGGAAGAATTAATCAACTAATTATAATTCTATTAGTCAGTGTAACCCTTATCATTATATTAGGGATTACGATTACCTATTTTGCCAGTAGCAGTATCAGTCGTCCTATTGTTTTATTAACCAAGCATATAGAGAAGCTTTCTGACTTTGATTTAACCGCTGATGAAAGCCAGGCTGACAAGGCTTATTTAAGCCGTAAGGATGAAATTGGAAGGGTCACCAGAGCCCTGGATATTATGCAGCGAAATTTTGTGGATCTGATACAAAATGTGGAACGGGTTTCAAAGGAGGTTTCTGTAGCTTCCCAGGAATTGACCGCAACCAGCCAGCAATCGGCAATGGCTGCAAATGAAGTTGCTACAACGATTGAGGAGATCGCCAGGGGAGCATCTGACCAGGCCAGAGATACTGAAAATGGGGCGACGGCCATGCTGGAAATGGGCCAGTCCTTAGAACAAAATCAAAGCTATATGATGGATTTAAATGCTTCATCGGATCAGGTTATTCAGCTCAAGAATGAGGGAATGGAAACCATCAGAGTATTGGTGGAAAAGACCGATGAAAGCAATCAAGCTGTAGCCGAAATCTACGGGGTCATTACCGATACTGACGAAGGGGCCCAACAAATTGTGGCAGCAAGTCAAATGATTCAAAGTATTGCTGATCAGACTAACCTATTGGCACTAAATGCCGCCATTGAAGCCGCCCGGGCAGGCGAAGCCGGCAGGGGCTTTGCGGTGGTAGCTGATGAAATAAGAAAGCTGGCCGAGCAATCAAGCAAATTTACCGATGAAATTAAACAAATCGTTTCAGATTTAATTCTGAAAACAAACAATGCTGTTTCCACCATGCAGCAGCTTAAAACAGATATCATGCACACTCAGTCGGTCAGCGTTAAGGAGGCCAAGGAAAAATTTGAGGGAATTACTGAAGCTGTAGAAGTCACCAAGGATATTATCAATAAGCTAAACCTTTCGAGTGAAGGTATGAATGACATGAAGGATCAAATGCTACAGGTTATACAAAGCCTGTCTGCCATTGCAGAGGAAAATGCCGCAGGAACAGAGGAAGCCTCAGCTTCTACCGAAGAACAAACGGCAGCCATTGAAGAGGTGGCCAATGCCAGCCAAGAGCTTGCCCAGATGGCCCAGGATCTTAATGGGCTGATCAGTAAATTTAAACTATAAGAAGCCATCCTTATCCTTAGCAGAATTGTATAGAGCTTTACCAGATCGGTACGCCTAACATTTAATCGGTGTACTGATCTTTTTTGATTCAGTAGTAAGGTACCAATGAAAAGTATATCATTACGTATCACATAAAAATGACTGCTACATAAAATGATTAGAAAGAAAATTTTGAGTAGGTGACAGGAATGGTCTATAAAAAGGAAAATCTGCCCTATCAGCACCTGGTTTTAGGTAATGAAACAATGGTTCCCCTAAGAAATGGTCAATATGTAAAGGCAGTCAATTTTGATAATGCCGCCACAACACCACCCTTTTTAAGGGTAATGGAGGAAATTATCAGTCTTGCTCCATGGTATGCCTCTGTTCACCGGGGATCTGGCTATAAGTCTCAATTTGTTTCTCGATATTATGAGTCTGTCAGAGAAACAGTAGGCCACTTTATTAAGGCTGATTTAAAGCGAGATACGATTTTATTTGTTAAAAATACCACCGAGGCCATTAACAAGGCTGCCTATTTGCTAGCTTCAGATAATCAAAGGAAGGTGGTATTAACCTCGGCCATGGAGCATCACTCTAATGATTTGCCCTGGCGTCGATTCTTTCAGGTGGATCATATTGCTACCGATGCCAAGGGAAGATTATCAATGGATGATTTGGAGCTGAAGCTGAAAAAGTATAACACCAGCCTAAGGCTAGTGGCCATAACAGGAGCCTCCAATGTAAGCGGCTATAAGAACCCCATACATAGGATTGCCGCCCTTGCCCATCAATATGGTGCAGAGATTTTCGTCGATGGCGCACAATTGATTCCCCACTCGCCATTTGACATGAAACCCCATCATACTCCAGAACACATAGACTATTTGGCCTTCTCCGCCCATAAAATGTATGCTCCCTTCGGAACGGGAGTCTTGGTGGGCCCTAAGCACCAACTGTCAAATAAGGCCCCCCATATGCCCGGTGGCGGCACGGTTTCTTTGGTGACTCCCCACAGTGTTTACTGGAGCGAGCTTCCCCAGCGGGAGGAGGCCGGAACCCCCAATTTAATGGGGGTGGCCGCCCTTAAGGCAGCCATTACCTGTCTTAGAGAAATGGGGCTAGAAAATATTGATTCCCATGAAAAACGTCTAATGGCCTATGCTATGGAAGGCCTCAAGGATATTCCGGGCCTGAGACTCTATGGTGATGTGGAGAATCTTGATCAGCGGGTTTCAATTATCCCCTTTAATCTTGAGGGCTTTCCCCATGATCTATTGGCTAAAATCCTCTCAATGGAGGGAGGAATTGCCCTGCGAAACGGCTGTTTCTGTGCCCAGCCCTATATACAGACCCTTATGGGAATTAGCCAGGAGGAAATTGATTTAAGAATTAAAGATCCTACTCTGTATCATCCAGGCATGGTTCGTATTAGCTTCGGCTGCTACAATACCTATGAAGAAATAGACCGGCTCGTCTATTTGCTAAAACATATTTCCACCTTTTCATCCTATTATTTTGCCCATTACCAGGGTATTCCCGACTATTTTTAGAATTTTTCCCGCCAGAACCCTGCATTATTTAAATATTTTTAAGCTCCTGGGGCACACTAGATTTAAATAAATACAGGTGGCCCATAGGTTATTTAGCCTCAATGGGTTATACCAGTTGAAGGAGGAGCTGTTTATTTTGTCACAGAAGATGAATTTAATCATGTTCAGTGGGGATTATGATAAGGCCATGGCTGCATTGATTTTGGCAAATACCGCCCGTGAAATGGGGGTTGAGGTTACCATGTTCTTTGCCTTCTGGGGCCTTTTTCTGGTAAGGGACCCTGAAAAATATACCCTGGAGGACAAAAGCACCTTTGAAAAACTCTTTGGTATGATGACACCCAAGGGGCCTGAAGAACTGCCTCTATCAAAGATGAACTTTGCTGGAATCGGCAAGGAAATGCTCAAGGAGATGATGGATGAGGATGATGCCCCCAGTTTGTCGGCCTTTTTAAAGGGTGCCCGAAAAAAAGAGGTGAAATTCTACGGGTGTAAACTTTCCGTTGAAATAATGGGGTTAAAGGAGGATGAGTTTATTCCTGAATTACAGGTCGTTGATGCCAAGGAATATTTAAAGGATGCGCTACAGTCTAATATGCAGCTATTCATTTAAAAAATGAGCTTCTGGAAATGGCCCTGCCATACAGAAGCTCATCTTCTATTACTTTCCCTTTTCCCACGGGAATTCCTGCCCTAGCCTAACGTCTGGTTGAAAAATAGCTGAAGCATAACCAGTCACTGTACCCCTGTGGTTTTTTACTGGAGAATAAGCCCATTCCCTTAAGCCATTTACCATGGCTTCATCCAGTACATTTAATTTCTTTAACAGCCCCACCACGGCAGGATACAGGGCCCGTTCGTTGCCATCGGCCACCTTGATGGCAATTCCCAGTCCAGATTCCGGCAAGGCAACGGCATAAACTCCTTCACCGCCTATTTTTCCCAACACCCTTCCCTTTCCATGTTTCATCAGCTCGGTACAGAATTCCCCTTCACCGCTAACCATTTCCGGATGAGTCAGCATAGCCCTTCTAATCAGCCTTAAACCCGAACCATACCGATCTGTACTTTGCTCATCGGCCAGTCTGGCATAGAGAAAGGCCAGCTGCCGCAGGGTCATGACAAAGGCAGGAACACCGCAGCCATCAATCCCCACGGGAATTGTTTCTTTTTGAACCATCAGCAAATCAGCCAGGGTTTCATGAATAAGCTGCTGAACGGGATGCTGTGCCTCAATATAGCCCTTTGTAGGAAAGTCATAATACTTGCACAGGGCCAGCATGGCTGCATGCTTTCCCGAACAGCAATTGTGTATTGGTAAAGGGTCATTTCCCTGCTTGATCAGGGCCTTTTCTTCCTGTTCATTGTAGGGCTGGGCACTGCCGCAGTCCAGGTCATCCTCTGTAAGGGAAAGTTTTTTAAGAAATAACCGAACTGTTTCGCAATGAAAGGGCTGACCGCTATGGGAACCACAGGCTATGGCCAGCTCCTTTAGGGTAACGTCGTATTTATCCATTGCCCCCGACATGGCCAGGGGTAGGGCTTGAAAGGGCTTTGCGGTTGAACGGATATAGATTAGGGTTTCAGGGTTGCCCAAATGAAACTTTAAATTTTTATCCTGGTCCAAAACACAAATCATACCCCTGTGGATACTTTCAATTAATTGATTTCGGGTCACAGCAACCAATGGTTCCATAAATCACCTCATTATACAGGATAGAGCTTTTATTTTTCCCTCTTTTTAACTTTTTATAAACGGACCTGCTGCTGCATTTTTAAGATTGAATATTACAATTTTATGACAATTCCAACTTTTGGTTGTATTATTTCCTATTTTAGAATATAATACCTTTGTAGGTAAAAACCCACAAATTATTCTTTAAGAAAAGGAGGTCGTGTGAAATGATTAAAAATGCAGGCACTGTTATAGAAAAAAATTCAATGTTTATTTTTACACGGCCTATGTCTCAGTTTAAATATGTTTTTAAAACTATTTATTACGTTTGATGAGCCATAGGTTGTGTAAGCTTCCTATGGCTATTATTATGTACAAATACAGGATGCAGTATGTCTTTTTTTGCTGACTCCATGTTTTTTTCATGCCATAGGGAAATCTCTGTGGTTTTTTTGTGTCAAAAATAAAAAGGAGGGCATATTATGCTTTGGTGGGAATATCATATCTAGGGAGTATAATTTTGAATTTTTTACCAAATACTAAAGAGGAGGTTATTAGCATGAATGTATATTTAAGGTTAAAGGAAATTTTTGAGGATTGTTATTTATGAATTAACAAATTCAGGAGGTTATTATAAGAATGTCAATATTTAATTTTTCGGTAAAACTGAGTCATTTTAATATAAATGTTAGTATCGACAAGGTGAAGCACCGTATGGAAAACAGGGAAAAAGCCTACCGTCGAGAAGAAAGGCTAGAGCATGCCCGTATTCATCGGGAAATGCTTCAGGCCCAATTTCACAACATGAATTTATTTAATTAAAAATAGCTTCAGGCGGCAGACCTTTATCTGTCGCCTGAAGCTTTTTACTCAACATCTATAATTATTTCATCCACCTTTATTCCTAGAAATCTGGCAATGGTAACGACCTTGTCGAGGGAAGGATTTAACTTATCGCCCCTTTCCAGCTCTTCTATATAGCTCTTGGATATTTTAGTAAAACGAGCCATATCGCCGGCGGTATATCCCTTAGAATTTCTCATCTCCCTAATTTTCAATCCATTTAACATTGACAGCCCTCCATTATCAAAAATGTAATGACCTTTATTTAATCTTATCTCATTTAAAATAATAGCATGATTATCATTATGTTAAAAATCAGTTAAAAATGATCTTTCAATGGCAGTTAAAGCTTGGGTTGTTTCTGATTCCAAAAGTCATA
>CBFGTV010000069.1:0-17230 GCA_965652145.1 uncultured Clostridiaceae bacterium | reverse complement strand
AATATGTTTATGTCTCTTAATTATCCTAAATTAGTTAGTTCAATATCAGTTCTTATTACAGTTATAGTAAGTTTGATTACTATCATATTTGTATTTGAAGGTAGAGCCTCTAACAATTTATCTGAATAGGAGCAAAGGTATGATGAAAATTAGTATCAGAAAAATAATACATAGAATTTTAGTTACGATTTTTTTTGCTGCCGCTTTAATTTATATTTCGCCGCTGATTATTACTATCCTAAATTCCTTTATGACCCAAAGAGAAATCAGCGAAAATTTTGCCTTAGTCAAGACAATTTTTGAACCCGATAAGAGATTTGTTGACATAAGACTAATACCAAATCCCGTAAGTCTGGAGCAATATAGAAAATTATTGATTGAGACACCTGTTTTTCTTAAGGCTTTTTGGAATTCGGTGGGCATTACCCTACCAATCATAATTGGACAAGTTATCATATCAGCATTTGGGGCATATGGATTTACTGTTTTGGAATTCAGGTTTAAAAAAATACTGTTTTTTATGTACATTGTTGTAATGTTGCTTCCACTTCAGGTTACTTTATTACCCAATTATATAGTCGCTGATTTTTTTAATATAAAAGATAGTTATTTGGCAATTATTCTTCCTGCTATTTTTAATCCTCTAGGTGTTTTTCTACTTTATCAGCATATGAAACTTATTCCGAAGTCTTATTTAGAAGCTGCACAAATAGATGGTGCAAACCATCTTGAAATATTTTTTCATGTGGTGCTTCCAAATGTTATTGGAGGTATTGCTTCCATTGCAACATTAACATTTGTAGAATATTGGAATCTAATTGACCAAGGGATAATATTCATAACGGATAGGGGTAAACAGCCCCTTTCATTGTTTTTAGCTGGCATAGAGGAGACCCAATTGGGAATTTCATTTGCGGGATCTAGCTTTTATGTAATACCAATTTTAATTGTACTTTTTTATTGCCATGATTACCTTAAAAATGGTATTCAAACATCTGGGTTAAAGGGGTGATATTTTTTGAATCAAACAAAGAGACTCTCTATATCATTAGGAATATTTTTCTTTATAGCTTTAATACTGACCTTTTTTTCCAATACACTCTATAATCATAATTTACCTTTAGTTACTGTAATAATGCCGGGTAAGGGCAAGCTTGTTCATAGAGTAACAGCGAATTCTGAAATTTCTTATGAGGATTCTTACAAGATTTATTCCCCTATAGAAGGAAGGATTGATGAAATATATGTAAGCAGAAATCAAGCTATCAATAAAGGTGATGCTATTATGAAAATTATTCCCGATGAATCAAAGGTTAATAATTTACAGCAAGATATAATTAGAAAAGAAAATGAAATCTCTTTGGCAGTATTAAAATTAAACGATTTATATGAAGAAAAAAAATTTATTGATGAAGCGGAAGCTTCAAACAAAAATATGAAGGAATTAAATTTTCAAAAAAAAGGTGAGGCAAAGCTGCATAAAGATAAGATTGAAAATGCAAAAGAGGAATATGAAAAGATTAAAAAATTATATGAAATGGGAGCAGAGCCTTATAGTAAACTTTTAGCTCAGGAAAACTTAATTGAATCTTTAATAACCGAATATGAAATGTATATGAAAGATATTTCGCTGCAAATAATGGAACTTGAGTTATCGATCAATGCTGGAAAGCTGGATCTGGAAAACTTAAAGAAGACTATGAATGATTATAAGGATAATGTTATCTATGCTGATTACAGCGGTATCATCAATTTGAACAAATTAGAAAGAAAAAGTATGATTTCAACTTCCTCTCCCATTGGTACAATTGCTATCATATCTGATAATTATATTTGTGAACTGAATATAGATAGCAAAGAAAGAGAAAAAATAAATCAAGATAGTACAGTAAAGATAAGAATTACAGGAATAAGCTCAGAAATCAAAGGGGAAATTTTATCCATAGACAAAATCGATGGTACGGATATTTTTGAGGTGAAAATTGGTATTAAATCTGAACAGAAGCTTTCTGGACAATCGTGTAAGGTTACAATTGAAAACACCAGTGAAATATATCATATCTTAGTGGATAATGCTGCGGTTAGAAAGGATTCAGAGGGATATTATATTTTTGTACTGAAGGAAGAAAAGGATCGCTTAAAGAAAAAATATACTATAAAAAGGGTAGCTGTTGAACTGTTAGAAAGTGATGAAAAATATTCTGCAATTGAAGGATTGCAACTTCTTGAACCCGTAGTTGTAAGGTCTGATAAAAATATATACAATGGAAATAGAGTCAAGTATGAAGAAAAGCAATAAATTGAATGAGAATCTATTAAAGTTATTTCCTTTTAAAATTGGCTAACAAAATGACTAACGGTTTTCATTATACAAAAAAACAGCTGCTTTAGCAGCTGCCCGTAATGGTTGGCGGAACTATTTAGTGCACCTTAAGACGCTATGCTGGTACAATGCCCTTCTAGGGCTGATGAATACCATCAGTTTAACTAGGGGTTTTGATTTTCTTTAATAACCTCCCTGTGTGGCTGCCTTCTATTGACGCAATTTCTTCCGGAGTACCCTGGGCAACAATATAGCCGCCGCCCAGCCCCCCCTCCGGCCCCATATCAATCACATAATCAGCTTGATTAATTACCTTGATATGATGAGTAACGATGATCACTGTATTCCCCATTTTCGTTAAATGTTGAAGAATGCTCAGAAGCTTATCAACATCTGAAAAATGAAGGCCTGTTGTTGGTTCATCCAATAAGTAGATATTTTTTCCCCTATGGGCCTTCGCAAGCTCCTTTGCCAGCTTAATCCGTTGAGCCTCTCCACCAGACAAGGTCAAGGCGCTTTGCCCCAACTTAATATACCCAAGGCCCACATCGTAAAGGGTTTGCAAAATATCACTGATGCTTTTATGCTCTTTAAAAAAAGCCAGGGCCTCCTCAACGTTCATAGCTAATACCTCGGCTATGGAGCGATTGTGATATTTAACTTCCAGAACATCAGCGTTAAATCGCTTTCCCCGGCAAACTGGACATTCTACCCAAATATCAGGCATATAGTGCATTTCTATCCGTCTTCTGCCTTCTCCATGACAGGTCTGACATTGACCTGTTCCACTGTTAAAGCTAAAGCTATTCTGCTTTAAGCCTTTCTTCTTAGCCCCTTCCGTTGAAGCAAACAGCCTTCTAATGTGATCAAAAACGCCCGTATAGGTTGCCGGATTAGATCGAGGTGTTCGGCCGATGGGCTGCTGCGTAACACATACGACCCCATCTATTCCCTCTAGTCCTTCTACTGTTTTACAATTTAGATAAAGGGAATCTTCGTGATTAACATAGCCCGTCACTGCCGGGTATAGGGTTTTCATTGCCAGGCTGCTTTTACCTGACCCACTGACCCCGGTAATACAGGTAAGAACCCCCAGAGGGAAATTTACATCTATATTTTTTAGATTATTAGTCTTTGCTCCCTTAATCTTAATCCACCGGCGAGGTATTTTCCTTACAATCTCTTTACTAGCTTCCATACCAGCAAGATATTTCCCCGTTTCAGAGGCTGAATTCTGCATAACCTCTTGGGGAGAACCTGCTGCCACAATCATCCCTCCCTGTGTTCCAGCACCGGGGCCCATATCAATTATTTTATCGGCAGCCAGCATTGTTTCACGGTCATGCTCCACGATTACCACTGTATTACCTTCCTCTGTAATTTGCTGAAGCATTTCAATTAGTGGCTTGTGATCCCTGGGATGAAGCCCTGTAGAAGGTTCATCCAGTACATATAATATATTGGTAATACCGCTACTCAAGAGGGATGCCAGCCTTAATCGCTGCAATTCGCCACCCGAAAGGGTGGGAATTCTTCGATCAAGGGTTAAATAGGAAAGCCCTAATTTCAATAAATTGTCTAGGCGCCTATGGATACTTATTAATAGATCATGGACAATTTTTAATTCCGCTCCCCTTAGCTGTTGGGGCAGGGCTTCAATCCATCTCCTAAGCTCTTCAACTGTCATCATAGCAGCTTCAGGAAACCTGGTTGAAGCAATGGAAACATGTCTGGCTTCTGCATTAAGCCCTTCACCATTACAGTGGGGACAGGTTTTTTCCTGCATAAATTCCATAGCCACGGGGCTTGCCCCCGCTCCACCGCCCTCTTTGAAAAGCCTTTCAATGGTGGGCACAGCTCCCTCAACAGGTCTTGCAATTTCTCCCCTTCTGCCTCCGGTCTCGTAGCTAAGCTTCACCACCCTGCCATTGGAACCGTAAAGGGCCTGCTCCCTAAATTCCGGCGGTAACTCCTTCCATGGCAAAGCCAAATCAACCTTCATGTCCTCTGCCAGGGCCAGAACTTCGCCCTTCATCCAATTGGCATTGGGCTTTTTACTAAACTTCCCTAAGTTTCCCCACCATTTCGAAGCTCCGTCTAATATTGATAGGTTGGGCTTAGAAACGATTAAATCGGTATTCACCTCAAGATTAACCCCTAACCCCCTGCATACCGGGCACATACTTTCGGGATGATTAAAGCTAAAGGTGGAGGTTGTCAGGGCAAAGAAAATGTGGTTACAATGATAGCATATTTCCCTGGTTTGAAGCAAAACCCTCTCTGATTGATTAATCAACACCTCTATGGCCCCCTTCCCCAGGGTTAGAAAATGTGGAATACAATTTTCTAACCTTTTCTTATACTGCTTCCATTTCTCATCCTTTGGGTTTGGTACGATAAAGGCTTCCTTCTTTTCGGGGTGGTAAAGGGGGCTTATGGTAAGCTGGGTTCCCGCCAGCAATTTAAACAGTAATTGAGGAATTTCGCCGACTTCCAGGGCCTTAACCGTCCTTCCGCATTCAGGACAATGCCGTACCCCCAGACTGGAAAAAAGCAGACGCAGGAAATCGTAAATTTCTGTAAAGGTACCAACGGTGGATCGTGGGTTTCTGCCCTGGTTTTTTTGCTCTACAGCAATGGCTGGTGGAAGGCCAAGAATTTGATCGAAATCTGGTTTATCCATTGGCTCCAGGGCCCCCCTGCCTAAGGCAGACATACTGTCTATAAAACGCCTTTGGCTTTCGGCATACAGGGTATCAAAGGCCAGGCTGGATTTTCCGCTGCCGCTGACCCCCGTAATGACTGTCATTTTATTTTTAGGAATCGTTGTACTAATATTTTTCAAATTATGTTGCCTTACACCCCTTATTATAATTTCATTCGTGGGCGAATCGATTCGTTGCGGTTGATTCTGAAACAGGTTATCGGTACCTTCTAAATTTTGTTTTTCCAGAGCCATATAGGGTTTTAATTGCTCCAGGGGCCCTTTTCCTATTTTAATGCCCTGGGCATTTAGCTTAAGCCCTTGATCCTCCAGCCACTCCGGCCAATGATTCAGCCATTTGGGAACTGTATACTCCTTTACCCTGTCAAGGGCTGGAACATAGGGAATCACATCTATGACAGGGGTTTTATCAAAGGCATCCAATCCTGAAACCTCTATCGTTTGATTTCGTAGATCTATGCTTACAATTCTAACGGTGGTCATGGCAATTGGGTTGGGCCTGACAGGAGACCTGGAAGCAAATATCCCTGTTCTGGGGGCATTTTCATAGGGAGGATTACACTGGGTGGCCCGCCGATACATGGCCCGATCAAACCTGTTAAACCACCATATTAGCTTAAGATGTGAAAAGCCCTTCAATTGTACCAGAAGATCATCCTTTACCTTGAAAAGCCGAAGGAAGCAGGTACCCTGTATTTTTCTGATTTGACCCAGGGGCTTTAAAGTATGTTTTTCTCCCAGAGGGAAATCGGGCCCTAAGGCCTTTATTTCAATATTTTTATATATTTCTGCTTCTTCATTCCGCCACTTCTGCCATTCCTCCATTGGCCCTGGCAGGCTGCAATGCCTTACACGGTCTTCACAGGGAAAATAGGGCTTTATATCATAGACCCTGCTGTTGCTACAGGCTGGCACCCGGTCTACAACCACCATTCCCTGCTGCTGATCCACCTTAATTATTTTCACCACGGGAGTAAGCACTTTCCCCTTCCTTAAAGAATAGGCCGACCTGATTTCCTCCTGCTGATCTTTGTCATCTTGAAAATGCTGGCCTGGAAAATTTTCCGGCTGATTACCCTCTACAAATAATATCCCATGACTAAATTCATCTAAATACTTTAATGCCGGACGATAGTCCGGCATAATTTGCACAACTGAACAAGTCTCCCGGGTGATTAATCTCCCCACCGGAAAGAGCTCCATTTTTTTATCGTCCAATTTAAATCCTCCATTCTACCCTTCTTACCACAGGGGCTTCACAGGTATGTAAATTTCTACTTTACGGCTTGTTTCCAAAAGGTTTTCTGGGTAATGTTCAAAGCTTAACCTGTCATCGGGCTGATAACCGCTTCCTGGAAGCCAGTGTCCATACATGGCATCCCAGGCCTCTTGATATTGATCATCCTTCAATAGGAATCGGCCAACGGCATATTTGCCTTCAGCAATGATCCGGCTTCCGATTTCCCCTTCTGCTTCTACCTCCTCCGAAACGGCCATACACAGGCTTATACGCAATTTATCCTCTTCGGTTAAATCTAAATTGTCATGAAATAGGGTAAGCCACTTTGTTTCCTCGCTCATCAGCCCCCTTTCATGGGCCCACTGAAACAGCTGATTGAAAAGACCTTTAAATAATTCAGCATTTTCTTTATAAGCCCCCCTGTGTCGCAGGTAGATTACCTTCATGGCCGGCACTTGTTTAACCTCTACCTGATAGGCCATACCTGTATCGGTAATGAATGAAGCCCTGGGTCTATGGTCTATATGATTATTATAATGAAACTGATTGGACGATACTTTTCTCATATTGCTTTCTGTTGTAACACCTTGTCTTTTAACCCCCTGCTGTATACGGAATTGACTGGCATTGACACCATAATATTTTTTAAAGGCCTTGGCAAAGGAGGCTTGATTTGAAAAGCCACAGGCCAGGGCAATTTGTACAATCTCCATGGCGGGGTTAGCAATCAGAAAAAAAGCCGCCTTTTCCAGGCGAACTCTTTGTATATATTCAAATAACCTTTCACCAGTTAAAAGCAGAAATATTCGATGAAAGTGAAAGGATGAAAAATTAGCAATTCGAGAGAGCTCCTTGAGGGAAAGTGCTTCTGAAAGATTGGTCTCTATATAATCTTGAACCCGATTGATTCTTAAGCTGTATTCTTCCCATAGGGCTTGCTTGATCCCATGCATCACCTGAGTCCCCCTAAATCTAGTATCTTTTTATCTTACGCTACTTGCCTAGAGCATGGCCCAGCATATCTGAAACCACACTTAAATAATCATCCTCCTAACAAAAAAGATAGGTTGAACTGCCTTTTAAGTATTCAGGATTTCAATCTTAAACCAATTTCTTTTCAATTAAATATGCTTCAAAAATCTTTAGATTGGCATCAAAGCTTCTTCTTCCAAAGCCCATTCTAAAATAGGGTCCGTCATAGAAATAAGTATCTGCTGGCAGCAGTAAAACCCCCTTTTTAGCCACCAACTGATCACAAAATTGTCTGATGGGAATTTCAATGTTGATCCGGTGGAATCCGATGGGGCCCGCCATGGGACGATTATACTGAAATAACTGACTATATTTTTTAAAGAAGGCATCTGCAATCTTGAGATTATCTTCTATGATTTTTCGATTCCTTTTTAGTATCTTATCACCATGACGCAGGGCAATCAGGGCCAGCTCTTCAGCCGGAGCGCTGCTGCATATGCTGGTATAGTGCTTAAACCGTTTCATCTTTTCTCTAATATCCTTATCCTTGGTGGCAATCCAGCCAATTCTCAAACCAGCTAGGCCATAGGACTTAGACATAACTCCCAAAGACACGCCCTTTTCATAGAGGTCTGCAAACCAGGGCCGCTCTATTTCATCGAATTCACTCCCCTTATAGACCTCATCATAAAATACATAAAGGTTGTGCCTAGCAGCAATATCTGCAATTTTTTTCATTTCCTCGGGGCTAAAAATATAACCTGTGGGGTTATTGGGGCTATTGACGCAAATTAGTCTGGTATTGGGCTTAATTAATTTTTCCAGCTCGTCAAAATCCATGGCCCACCCATCAGCTGTCTGCTTAAGATGCCATTTTGACACCTGACAGCCCAGGGCTTCGGCTACCCCATAAAGGGATTGGTAAACTGGGAATTGGCTAATAATGTGATCACCTTTGTTCAGGCAGACATTCATAAAGTTAAAGATTGCCTCCTGGGCTCCCACATGGACAATTACCTCATCTTCTTTTATCCCCTGATAAAGCCCTGCTATGGCCTCCCTAAGGGCTGGATTCCCGGCCACCTCAGTGTAGCCTAACCAGCCATTTAGCAGGGCCTCCTGGGCCCCTGGCTCGTAGGTTAAAAGCTCCCCTATTGTCATGGCTTCACAGTCTGACTGGGCAAGCAAATAAGGAGCAGAAAACTCGTGTTTATCAAAGTATACCTCCAATTCAAAATCCTTCAGCTTCATTGAATCACCTGACCTTTACTGTATTTTTGCCTTAAATTATAATTATATTTTTAATAAAAATATCCTTCTTAATTTTTTTAGTAGAGTCAAATCTAACACTCCTTTTTTTGTTATAAACCTTAATTTTCAATGGTTTTCATTATTTTTGAAAAAGATCCTACTAAAAAAAAGAAAGCTTTTACATATCCTTTTTACTTCCATATAGAGGAGTTTTTTCCTTAATAAATGAAGAAAGAGCTGCCTTTTCCAATGATTAATTAATCATTTAGAGACAGCCCTCTTTTATAACATTAATTTATCTCGTTGAATAATTCAAGTTTTACTATTTAAGCAGGATTTTTAACCTCTGTACTAGATTTTTTCAGCTATCACTGATGATAGGGTTGGGCTTCTTCCAGGGCAGGGGTCAAATATTCATCCTCTTCCAAAAAGAAGTGCCCAGACCCATAGGTTTCTCCTTCAATTCGGAGAAAGACCTTTGGTACATTGAAATAGTCCCCAAAGCTATTGGCTAGGCTCTTTAAAATCTGTCCCTCCAGAAAAGCACCGGCATTCATTTCGGTAATTAAATTGCTATTGAAATCTACAAGCACCGATTCATCCTTTGGTTGATACAAAACTTCCTTTATCTCTACATTTTTATCAATTACATGCCTGATTTCTTCTCCTGGCCCTTCCTTTAGTCTTTCTTGAAAAATTCTCTTAATGTCATCATTGGTTTGAAATTCTACCATTTCCTCTACATAGACAATGGTTTCATTATGGAAATCTGGATAATAAAAGCGAATTTGCTGATTAACGGCTGCATTTTCCTCTACCTGTGCCAAGGCTGTCACTATTTCAATGTCACCGCTGGTATAAACCGTCTTAATTAACCCTCTATCCACTGCATAGTAGTCTACGGTTTTAACTTCCTCATCGACTATGGTGGTCACCTCAAGGGCCTCATAATCCCCATGGGGAGTCTTGACCGGTACCTGTTCCCCAGTAATTTCTCTAACTCGACCATCGGTGAGGGTCCAGCTGGTTCCTTTGACAAGGGGCTCCTTTAATACCACCTCAGCCGATGAAGTATTGGCTGATAAATCCTCTATCATATTATGAAATATATACATTTCTTCCTGAGAACTGAGTAACCGAACCTCGCCATTTCTAACCTCATATACCTGGGCCACTGTGGTTCCAGGATTACTTATACGAAGCTGAGCTCTGCTGCCTTCAATAAAGTCAAAGTAAACTTCCTTTGCAGCATATTCATTGCCTTCTCCCTCATAAACCAATCGTGTGTTTTCTATAAAGGGAAAATAATCCTCAACGGTGTATTCCGTAGGCTCCTCTACCGGATTATTTGGTGCCGGCTCCTTGGTACAGGCTGTTAACAATAATATTGTACTTAACACTAGCAGCAGCTTTTTCATTAGCCTTTCACTCCTTTACTTGTTATAATTATTATGCCTTATACCCAATTCTATAATTCTTTAAAGGGTATGTTCAAGAACATTTTCTTTTTAGGAAAAACTTACCTCTCTTTTATGTGCAAGGAATAAGAGGAGGCTTTATTAAAGGCTGTGTTATCCTTAGAGAGGGGTCTAGCTGGCCCACCTGCATTAAATTTATGCCAAAGGAGGCTTTACCATGGTTCATTTAGTCTATTGTGATGATAAAGAAAAGGTTTTGGAAAAAATAACGGAAGGAACTAAGACAATGGTTGTACGGGGGGCAGCGGGAAGAAAAATTCCCCATAGCAGGGTTCTGAAGGGGGAATTGCTGTACTTTATTAAAAAGGGATCAGGAATTATTACCGCCATGGCTACGGTGACAGATGTTCAAAATTACATTAAGCTTACCGATGAGGAAATTGTCAAGGTACTTGATACCAATCAGAATAAGCTGAATTTAACAGATAAACAGCGGGCCCGATGGCATAAAAAGTGCCTGTGTTTGGTAGAATTTACCGATGTGAAGGAAATTGATCCCTTAAAATTTGACCATCAACGGAATATGGATGACTGGCTTATATTGGAGAAAATCGAGGATGTGGTGGTAGGTACTAGCATTCCCTTTAATTATAGCCATGCCAAGCTTAAATAGAAAAATAAATCCCAGTAGCAATCATAATACTAACTGGGATTATTTAAGTTAATATATACAGGCTTATTAGGTACCACAAAAGGTTCGATAGGGACAAGCAGAAGGGGCCGGTGGTGAAGCGTATTCACGCTGATCAGGACGATGATCGTAGGGATTGGAAAGGGCATTTAACAGCCGATTCATTACACTATAATCCTCCCTCTTCTCAGCAGCTTCCAGTGCCTCCTCCACCCGATGATTCCGGGGAATCAGGGCAGGGTTATTGTCCTTCATTAATTGATGAAATTGTTCCTTTGATTGTGGCTGCTGATTTAATCTTGCCTGCCAGGCCTCATGCCATTGGTGGAAATCCTGGGTGTTAAAGAAGGGTGTCTCCTCTAAGCGATCAAAGGTTAAGGCTAGGAAAGTATTGGTGTAGTCGGCCCTGTGCTTCTCCATCATACCCAGCAGACCTTCAATCAGTCCCTTATCCTGGGGTTCATAATTAAAAATTCCCAGCTTTGCCGCCATCCCTGTCAGCCAATTGTTTCGATACACGTCTTCATATTCTGCAAGTGCTTCCTGGGCCAGCTGAAGGGCCTCTTCCTGATCAGTGTGCAGCAACGGCAACAGGGCATCGGCTAATCTGGCCAGGTTCCATAGCCCAATACCGGGCTGATTACCATAGGCATATCGTCCCTGGGTATCAATGGAGCTGAATACTGTTTTGGGGTCGTAGGTGTCCATAAAGGCACAGGGCCCATAGTCTATTGTTTCTCCACTGAGGGTCATATTGTCTGTGTTCATCACTCCGTGAACAAAGCCCACCAGCTGCCATTTGGCAATGAGGGCCGCCTGAACTTTTATTGCCTCCTTCAATAACGAAAGGTATGGATTTTCGTCAGCCTCTGCCTCTGGAAAATGCCGTTTTAGTGTATAATCTGCCAGGGCTCGAAGCTCTTCAACCTTCCCCCAGACTGAGGCATATTGGAAGGTACCAACCCTTATATGGCTGGAAGCTACTCTGGTTAGCACTGCTCCAGGCAGAGCTGTTTCCCGCATCACTGACTGCCCTGTTTTGGCCACCGCCAGACTTCGGGTGGTGGGAATACCTAGACCCGCCATCGCCTCACTGATGATATACTCCCTTAGCATGGGCCCAAGGACTGCTCGCCCATCTCCGCCCCGTGAATAAGGCGTTCTGCCTGACCCCTTCAATTGAATATCTACTCGTTTTCCTTCAAGGGTAATCTGTTCCCCCAATAGTACGGTCCTTCCGTCTCCCAGCATGGTAAAATATCCGAATTGGTGCCCTCCATAGGCCTGGGCGACGGGTTCAGCCCCCTGGGGAACTTGATTACCGGCCAAGACCGCCACACCTTCTGGTTCCTTAAGGGTCTGGGGATTCAACCCCAGTTCCCTGGCTAAAGAATCGTTGAGAATAACCAATTCAGGTGAGTTCACCGGTGTTGGATTAATCTTGGAATAAAAGGATTTTGGAAGACGAGCATAGCTGTGATCGAGATTCCATCCAACTTCCATTACTTTTTTGATCATAATTCTCCTTCTCCTTCACTCTTTATATCATTTCATTAAAAATCCTTTAGTACTTTTAAAATTGATCTTAGTTTCTGCTTCCATCAATTTAATATACCTATCTGTCTAATATACCCGTTTTCCAGGAGAGGAACGATTAATAGCAGAATAAAAAGGCCGGTGCATTTTTTTTAATGTACCCGCCCTGCATTGAAGCAATCAATCTGATTCATTTTATTTTTGATTGTTTAGGTCAAGACTTTTTAATCCCCTTGCCCTTCCATTGAAACCAGCATAACCCATATTTCCATTGTGGTTGTGTCAGGCCCATGACTAGCATATCGTTCAGCAGCAAAGGGCGTTGTCATCAGCTTATGCTCTGGCAGCCATGTTTCAAAAAGATATTGATGTGCCTTATAGACGGCATCCATAATAAGCTGTTCAAAGTTCTCTGCCTCAAAGCTACAGACTATATATTCCCCCGCTGGCAGTTCCCATGTATCATAGTCTGCTATGGTCCCCTTTGAAAAAGCCTCTGCCCCGGCAAAGTAGCAATAATGCCCTTCCTTTGTTCCAGAAAAGGCAACACCTAGTTCATCCCCATCAGGCTTTATTCCCTCAATAGTTGGCTTTTTCTCATGGAAGGTATCCCACAAAATTCCCAGGGTATCTACTCCTGTTTCTCCCCCACCTGGCATTTGATCGATGGGTTCTTCTGTTGTAAGTCCAATAAAATATTGTGTTGAAGAAATTTGTTTACGGGTCATCTCAAGAATGATCCCATCCGCAATCAGCGGAACATTCTCATTTACCAGGGTATAATTTAGATGCAATTGAGGTTTGATAAAATGGTTCAGCCGTACAGGGCTTTGGCGGAATTCCTCGGGGGTTATACCAAAGCAAGCCTTAAATGTCCTTGTAAAAAGCCCATGGGAGGAAAAACCAAAATCTAAAGCAACATCGATAATCCGTTTGTCTTGATTAACCAGGGCTTCTGATGCCCTTGCAAGACGACGAAGCTTGATATACTCATTGACAGGCTTATGAACCAGTCGGCTAAAGAGCCTTTGATAATAAAATGGTGACAACGCTGCAATTTTTGCCAGGGTTTCAATTCTAATTTCCTCTGAAATGTGTTCCTCAATATAATCTACTGTTTTCTGTATTTGTTCCCATGCGTGCATATTATGCACCTCCTTTTTAAATAGGATACCATGAGGTCATTAAGCTCACTTGACTCTCTATGCTCTTTTTATTTTTTAAGGATTTAATACCGTCATCATACCTTTTTAATAACATCCTGGTTTGGTTATCAATGAAAAAAACCATAATTCCATGTTAGAATTACGGTTTCATTCGATATAAACATTTAGGATCTAAACTTCCACCTATACCTATGATTTTATCACAGATTAACTCGTCCCCTTCTTTAAACACCATATAATATTTGCAATTAGTAGGCCAAGTGATAGACCGAAGCCTGTCCCACTTATTGAGAGGAATGTGTTTTTTCTCATAATTATCGAAAAAACAGCACCCACAAACATACCAATCATCATTCCAATGACAAGGTATTTAGAATGGCTATTATCATTATTATTGTTCAAATCAATCCCTCCGATTATATATAATCAACCAAAGTGAATTAGGTCGATAGGCTTACACATACCTTGTTTTGCTATTAGTAATATTTTATCATAAGTATTTTATAAAATCCTTAAAATTAGAGAAGTATTTAATTTTAAACCTATCATAATAAAAAAAGCTCAACATAGTTTAAGTTGGTGTTAATACACACTAATTCTGAGGTTGATATGATATTTTAAGATAATAACACATTCATTTTATTGATGATCCTGAATACTATACAATTCATAAAGTGTACTGAAACGATCGATACGCCATAATTGAGCTAAAATTAAGATAACAGCCCCCAAAAGGCAGACCCATAAATGAAATTGATATAATCCCCAAGCAATCAATAGCATTCCTGCGATCCCAAGAATAATCAGCCAGCGTTGAACGACCGCATAATGTTTCGGTATTTCGTCTCTCTTTTTCAGCCATAGCTGCTCGCCATATATGCCCTTGGAAGCCCAGCTTTGGGGTGAAGCAACAGGCGAAAAAACGAGTACATTGAGAACCAACCAAACCAAAACCAAGCCAATCGGGATTAAGGATAGCCATCCCCACCAGGCTCTGCTCCAAACTGCCAGTATAAAAGCCGGAATGGCTGCAAATCGAGTCCATACACTCCATGGATTTGCATGACGCTTCCACATATTATCACTCATTTGCTTCATTTTTTCACCCCTCTAGTATAGTGGTAAAGCAATTGTTATAATACCAACGATTCCATTAGCCCCTCTGTTTTTAAAAATAAACGCACATCGTAAATCCGTCAGTAACACTACGTTAATTATATCATAGCAACCTCGTAATTAACATTTTTTATCAATATTATAATTTTATGGTAAATAATTAGAAATATACTCAGATTTATTGATATACCTTTGCTATAGCAACATTGACCAAGCCCTTGATCAGGTTGTAGCAGCTATGATAAATCGGAACGGTTCCAGTAAGACGAAGGAACAATGACAGATAGGCAAGGGCAATGATATAATGAAGGTATAGAAAAATTATCAAATGTTAAATCTAGTGAAATAATCTAAATTAAAAGGTTGGTGTTGGAGTGGGATTTTTAGGTTATAAAAAAAATGAAGTTCGAGAGTATAACGATAAGCGACGTTGTGGTTTATGGTTTCTGATTATTGGTGTCGTAATAATTATTGCTGCTATTTTTGGTAGAGAGCAAAAAATAAATCCCATTATTTTTACGATAGGTTTTTTAATCGGATTTTATATTTCCGGAATTAATAAAAAAGTGATGTTGAAGCTGTCATGGGGAGCGTCCTCAAAATTTCAAAAAAATATGGATACTTTTTCCGTCATAATTCTATTTCCGCTTATGTTTATTTTAGCTGGCCCATTTTTTCCATCGCAAAATTGGAGGATGATATGGTTAAGTGCCTTTCTCGCTGTTGGATTACACTTTTTCCCATTCTATTTTGTGCATGGAATTTCCATGATAGGAATTGCTATTTTATCTACTGCTAACGCACTTTTGGGTATGTTCTTGCCTGAAGTTCCATTTATCGCCTTCGCGTTTAGTGATGGGATTATCAAAATTGGATTTGGCATATACCTTTTGTTTTTTTCAAAACCCACTACTAGCAAAAAAAGAGAATAATATCCAGTTTATTAAGTTAATACCCAAAGGCAGAAAACAGTCTATAAAGGTACCCAGCAAATATTTATATATAGGATACAGTTTTTTCTGCGGTGCTTTGCTCGTTCCTTAGAATATTGAGAAAAGGAATGTACTATATTCAGTAAACATAGCCATTCCTTTAGGATTTACCTATTTTAATTTCTAAAATGCAATGATTTCTTTAATTAGAAATTCTCTTCCGCTAAGTAGATCTAGCTTTGTACTTTCACAGCCAGGGCATTTTTTATGGTGTTCAAGATAATTAAATACCTGATGACACGATTGACACATGACATTACCAGGCACAATCTCTATTTTGAGCTTTGTTTCTTGCATTAGTGTACCATCAACCGCAGCAGGGTAGCAGGCCTCTACGTATCTGGGTATGATGGATGAAAGCTCGCCAATTTGAAGAACCAGGGTGTCGATTTTTGTTAAGTTATTTGCCGTTGCAATTTGTTCGACCCTTTTAATTACCTCTATCACCACACCTAATTCATGCACATCTGCCCACCTCCCAGGGGTCAAAGTTAATTTGTTCATCAGCCTATTGATTGACCTTCTACTCCCTTTGTATTGGACCAAATTTCATCCTTAAATGGATTGAGCTTATATTTTACAATTCGATAGACCTGCCAAACAGCCAGGACAATATGAAGGGCTAAGGTGATTAATGCCAGGGTCCAGTTGGCAGCAGGGTTATAGCTCACCCTTACATTAAAGGTGCTGCCTGTTGCAAAGAAATAAGGAAAGGTCATGACCCACATCATCCAGAAAGACAGGGTATGGGCCCGGTTTTGCATCCAGGTTCCTTTAGCCCAGAATAAGGCCGGTATAATGGGGGCAATATTCAGTGCCACACCAGAATAGAAGGCATTTCCCGGAGCACAGGAGTATACATATGCAATATTCCAAAGGGCATAGGCTATGATATACAGCAGAGTTTGATCAGGCCATATCATATCCCTACGCTTACCGGTGGTTCCGTATATACCCACCCAGCCACTGATTAATACCATATTGAGAATACCTGAAAATCCATTCACGTAGTTCCAGCCACCAGAAATATAATACATTCCGTCAACCATTCCGTTAAAACCAACGATCCCAACCTGAAATTCCCGTATGGTGGCTTCTAAAATATTCAGGGCTAGAATAGCTGGAATAAGAATTAAATAACCTTTATGCCCCTTGTGATAATCTGTAAATCTGACAACCATATAAATGATACTGCCAGCCAGGGCTGAATAGACCTTTACCCAGGTAAACCAGGAGGTTATTTCATTTCCTCCCCTCACAAGCCAAATAACAGTCAGTATCACCGGTAAAACCATAAACATAATAATACTTGCCCTTTTGCTGGCACGAACCAATTCATTTAAAGCAATTAAAGCCCCTAAAACAACAAACCACATTATGACACTGTACCAAGGAATTGGATCAAAAAAGAACATATAACATCACTTCTTTCAGAATAATCATTGCCCAGCCTAAGCCTTGTTAAAAAAACGATCAAAGAGGTTCCTTACGTTTTTAGCTTTGACTCTTAGTTTTCTTCTGATGGCATGTTTCATAATAATTGGTCTTAATTCCCTTAATTCCACGCCGGCGGCATCATATTTCCTTACCAATGAAATAGCATCAAACCTGCATTTAATGACACAAGTCCCGCAACCCACACATAGATGCTCATCTACAACTGTAACACCACAGCCCAGGCAGCGCTTTGTTTCCTCCATTACCTGCTGGTGCGTAAAGGCAGCCCGTAAATCTTCAAAGGTTTCCCTTGGCCTATTTGGGTTAAAATGGTTTGGTCTTTGTCTGGGAAGGCGATCATAG
>CBFGTV010000068.1:0-18587 GCA_965652145.1 uncultured Clostridiaceae bacterium | reverse complement strand
TTGATCGTTGCCTCCAGCTTTATTTACAAGATTGAGGTTGTGGGGAATGAACAAATTGAAACAGCAGCCCTAATGACCCATTTAGAGAAGGTTGGTCTCAAGGTTGGAAGCAATCGACACTTTATCGATTTAAGAGAAATAGAAAGTGAATTAATGCTTGAATTTAATGGTCTGGCTTGGGTAGGAATAGAAATAAGGGGGATCTATGCCAAGGTAGAGGTGGTGGAAAAGGTTACGCCGCCTGAAAAAATTGATAAAGAGACCCCCTGTAACGTAGTAGCCGTTAAAAATGGTTTGATTGAAAAGGTTATTGCTAAAAATGGTGATGCCCTGGTGAAGGAAGGGGATATTGTTACAGAAGGAGATTTGCTAATCACTGGAATTGTCACCAGACAGCACATGGAAAGCCCCCTTTATGTTCATGCCTATGGGGAGGTTTATGCAAAAACCTATTATGAGGCGACTAAATCAAAGAACTTAACAGTCATTAATCAAATCAAAACTGGAGAAACTTATAAACAGAGAAGCCTTCGGATCGGAAAGCTGAATCTGACGTTAGGAAATAATGAAATCCCCTTCGACAAATATTTGGTGGAGGAGGACAATAGTAAACCTACCCTGTGGAGGAATATTAAGCTTCCTGTCGAAATTAAGGTAATTACCTATGAAGAAATCATTGAAGAGGAGGAGCTTCTGGATATTGAAGTCGTTAAGCAGTTAATCCATGAGGAGGCTTTAACTGAGCTATTGGAACAAATCCCTCTGGAAGCAGAGATCTTAAATACCACTGTAAATTTTAACCAGGAAGGGGATCTGCTGCATGGGGATATTATCATTGAGGTTCGAGAAAATATAGCAGAGCAGGTCAAAATAGATATTAAGGAGGATTAATCTTTGATCAATTCATTACAGAAGAGAATTAAAGTAGAAAATACGGATTTTACCCGGGAACTGTTTGGTAACTTTGATGAAAATATAAAGCTAATTCAAAAGCTTCTGGGAGTCGATGTGGTCCTTAGGGAGGATGAAATTGTCATTATTGGCAGTGATCAAAAAGTAGATGTGGCTGAAAAACTGGTTTCCGAACTGTTATCCCTTTACCAGAAGGGGGAAGGCTTAACCAGCCAAAACATAAGCTATACGGCAAGTTTACTATTAGAAGGAAAATCTGAGGGAGTTCAGGAGCTGGCAGGGGATGTGGTCTTTGTTACCGATAAGGGAAAACCCATTAAGCCAAAGACCCTGGGCCAAAAAAAATACCTCGAAAAGATTGAAAAGAAAGACTTAACCTTTGGAATAGGCCCTGCCGGAACAGGTAAAACCTATCTGGCCGTGGCAATGGCCGTTAAGGCCTTTAGAAATGAACAGGTGAATCGTATCATCTTAACAAGACCTGCTGTAGAGGCGGGGGAAAGTCTGGGCTTTCTTCCGGGGGACCTGAAGGACAAGGTGGACCCCTATTTACGGCCCTTGTATGACGCCCTTTATGATATTTTAGGTGTTGAAAAATTTCAAAAATATATGGAACGAGGTATGATTGAGGTGGCTCCCCTGGCCTATATGAGGGGAAGAACCTTAGATTACTCCTTTATTATACTGGATGAAGCCCAAAACACTACCAGGGAACAGATGAAGATGTTTCTTACCAGATTAGGCTTTGGCTCCAAGGCAGTGGTCACAGGGGATATTACCCAGGTAGACCTGCCAAGGGGAAAATCTTCAGGATTAAAGCATGCCATTGATGTTTTAAAGGATGTAGAGGAAATTGGCATAAGCTTTTTATCAGACAAGGATGTGGTCAGACATGCTCTGGTACAGAGGATCATTAAAGCCTATGAAATAGATGAAAACAAGCGAAGCAAAGCAACCCCCGTCAAGGGGAAGTAGATAAAATAAGGTCATAAGGAGGAAATCCGATGGGCATGATAGGGAATATAAAAAAGAAGTTCTCCAGGCTATCCCGTAAAAAAGATGTAAACCATAAGGGAATTAAACAGCTTTTTCTGGCATTGTTGTTTTTCTTGAGCTTGTTTTTAATCTTGGTGGCCAGCCTGAAGCCCACTAAATATGATTTGGCTGTAGGTCAGCGGGCCCATGCCGATATTCGGTCTCCTAAAGAAATTGAAGATCGATGGGAAACAGATAAACTAAAGGAAGCCGCCGCCGCTGAAGAGGAAATATTGTACAAGCTCGATTCGTCGGTTCATATTGAGGTAAAAAAGGATCTGGAGCGATTTTTTAATTTAGTTTACGTTGTGCGGGACAATGAGGAGCTGACCCTGCTGGAAAAAAGGCAGGCAATCGATGAAAACGACCTGGGTATATCCGGCAGCAATATCACTGTTGCCCTTAATACGCCAATAGAAAAGCTGAAATACCTGGAAAATTATATTTATGATATTGTGGCACAAAACATGGAAAATGGCATCAAAATAGAAGATCTGCAAAAAGTAAAGAATAATATTAAAGAATATGTGTTAACTTTGACAGATTTTGACGAAGGGCTGCAGGAGTTATCTATCTCTCTGATTAATGCAACCATTCGGCCTAATCAATTTATGGATATTGAGGCCACTGAACAAAAACGTCAAGAGGCCAGAGAAAACGTAGAAAAAGTAATGATTCGTAAGGGTGACATCATATTAAGAGAGGGTGAAACCATCACCTATGACCGCTTAAACCTGCTGCGGGAGCTGGGGCTGCTAACGGAATACAGCCGAATCGACTTTATGCTCTATACTGGAATCGCTTTGATTGTGCTGATGGTGGAGCTTTTGATTATGGCTTATCTTATGGTGTTTAATAAGCAATTACTGGAAAAACCAGGCACCCTTATGATGATTATGATCATTTTTATTACAATATTAATTGTTTCAAAGGCCAGCTCCATTATTTCGATTTATGTCATGCCTGTGGCAGCAGGGGCTATGCTTTTAGCCATTCTGACTGATGCTCGTTTTTCATTTTTGGTAAACCTCGTTTTAAGCCTATTGGTGGCATTGATTACGGGGAATAATATTAGTTTAATTTTCATGACCCTGGTGGGGGGAACTGTAGGGATTTTTAGTGTATTGAATTCCCAGCAGCGGGGGAGCATTTTTTTATCGGGGATTTTGGTCAGTCTAGCCCATATTGTAACGGTAATTGGTATTGGCTTTATCAACAGCCATGAGGTGAGTAGTGTTTTAACCAATGGGTTTTATGGAGCATTAAACGGTATTTTCTGTGCAGTGCTGACGGTAGGTTCTCTGCCCCTGTGGGAATCAGTATTTGGGGTAGTCACCCCGCTAAAACTTTTAGAGCTGTCAAACCCCAATCATCCATTATTAAAAAAGCTATTAATAGAAGCCCCTGGCACCTATCATCATAGTATTATTGTGGGAAATCTCAGCGAAGCTGCTGCCAATGCCGTTGGAGCCAATTCCCTGTTAGCCCGAACCGGTGCCTTTTATCATGACATTGGGAAAACCTCAAGGCCCTACTTCTTTAAGGAAAATCAGCTGACGTCTGAAAATCCCCATGATAAAATCAGTCCGTCCCTCAGCAGTCTGATTATTACCAATCATGTGAAGGATGGTCTTGAACTGGCTAAAAAACATAAGCTGCCGGGTGAAATCACTGCTTTTATTAATGAACACCATGGCAATACGCTGGTGGCTTATTTTTACCACAAGGCGCTGAATGGTGAAAATGGTGAAAAGGTTGATGAGGAAAGCTTTCGATACAAGGGGAAAAAGCCCCAGACAAAGGAAACCGCCATTGTTATGCTGGCCGATTCTGTAGAGGCGGCGGTTCGAAGTCTGTCGGCTCCCAATCGAGATAAAATTCAAAAAATGATTGAAAAGATAATTAAGGATAAGCTTGAGGATGGCCAGTTAGAGGATTGTGATTTAACCTTAAAGGAGCTGGAAAGTATCAAGCAGGCATTCATCAATGTTATTCTAGGTATATTCCATGAACGAATTGAATATCCTGATTTGGATATGAAGGAAGCAAAGGGGAGGAAGGCCATTGAGTCTGGTCATTGATAATCGTCAAAACAAAGAGATCGATAAAAGCTTGGAAAAACTATTGGAGGAGGCAGTGGCCCAAAGCCTTGCCTATGAAGGCTGGGATTCAGATTATGAGGTAAGCTTGTCTTTGGTAGGAAACCAGGAAATACAGGAATTAAATAAACAGTACAGAGGAAAGGACTATGCAACAGATGTCCTTTCCTTTCCCCTGGTGGAGGATGATTTCCCCCAGGGAGAAGAGAAGCTATTAGGAGACATTGTTATTTCTGTGGAAAGGGCCCTGGAGCAGGCAGAGGAGTACGGCCATAGCTTTCAGCGGGAAATGGCATTTTTAGTTGTCCACAGTATGTTTCATTTAATGGGCTATGACCATCAGGATGAAAGCAGTCAGGCCCAGATGAGAAGTAAGGAAGAGGCAGTATTGAAATTAATTGGTCAAATACGTGAATAATGGGGTTAGGGGAATGAAGGTAAGAAAATTAATCGACAGCTTTAACTATGCAATTGAAGGGATTCTTTATGCCTTAAAGACCCAGCGGAATATGAAAATTCACTTTTTTGTTTCAATTGCTATTTTGATTTTCAGCTTGTTTTTCGAGCTGAGTCGCTTTGAATTTTTAATTCTTCTACTGACCATTTCACTGGTTATTATTGCTGAAATGATTAATACAGCCATCGAAGCGGCCATTGATTTAATTACAGATCAATACCATATCTTCGCCAAAATCGCCAAAAATGTTGCGGCTGGTGCAGTTTTAATTGCTGCCATTAATTCTATCTTTGTTGCCTACTTCATCTTTTTTCAAAGAATTAATCCCTATACCTTGATGGTACTCCATCGGGTCAGGCAGTCGCCCATACATATTACCTTTATCGTTTTTATTATCGTTATTATTGCTGTAATCAGTATGAAGGCCTATTTTGGCCGGGGAACTCCACTACAGGGCGGAATGCCCAGTGGTCATGCGGCTGTGGCCTTTTCCCTGGCTACGGCCATTACCTTCATTTCAGAAAACACCTTTATTGCAACCCTCTCCATTCTAATGGCCCTATTGGTATGCCAGAGCAGAATAGAGGGGAAAATACATAATTTTGCCGAAGTAATCGGGGGAGCAGCATTGGGTACAATAATAACAATTATACTGTTTCAGCTATTTGGTTAAATTAACTCTATCAAGGCGATTAAATAAATACCAACCTAATGTCAAGATAAGCCTGAATAAAGTACTGAAAGGAATGATGAAATGCGGCGGATGATCAAAAAAACCACTCTATTTATACTGACAGCTATTTTGTTAATTTCAATTAATGGCTGCAATAAAGATCAGGATATTGCAGAAGAGCCCCCCATTGTAGAGGTGGTGATCCCTGAGGAAGAGGGTATTCCCGAGGGAATGGCTGTCAATCCTTTAACAGGACTGTACATAGATGAGGCTGCTGCTAAACGCAGACCTGTAGCAGTAATGATTAATAACCTTCGGGCGGCCCTGCCCCAGAGCGGTATATCCCAGGCCGATATTATTTATGAAACCCTGGCTGAAGGCGATATTACAAGACTATTGGCGGTGTTTCAAGACTTTGATGCTGAAAAAATAGGCCCTGTCCGTAGTGCCAGACACTATTACCTAGATTTTGCCTTTAACCACGATGCCATATTTGTTCATTATGGCGGCAGCAACCAGGCCTATGCTGAAATAGCCAATCTAAAGGTAGATAATTTAAATGGGCTATCCTATTTAGATACCATTATGTTCTGGCGTGATGCGGAACGAAGGAAGAAAAAGGGAATGTACGAGCATAGCGTTTATACCAGCGCTGAAAAGATTATGTTGGGTTGGGAACGTGAAAAATATAGAACGGAGATCACTGAAAATCTTCAGCCAATGCTGAATTTTTACGATGAAGACACCACACCCCAGGGTGTAGAGGCTAATAAAGTGGATCTGCCCTTTACCAATCGAATAACCACCAGCTTTGAATACAACGAAGAATCTGGTCTATATAATCGCTTTCAGTACGGCGGGCCCCACATAGACGAAAATAATCAAAACCAGCTGACAACCAAAAATATTATTGTTCAATATACAGAGATTAAGCATATACCCGGTGACACCGAGGGAAGAAGGGATATGAAGCTGATAAGTCAAGGAAATGGTGTTTATATTACTAATGGCAAGGCCGTTCCCATTACCTGGCGTAAGGATTCCCACCGATCTCCTACGGAATATCGTGATGAAAATGGACAAAGACTTTTAGTCAATAAGGGAAATACATGGGTCATTATTTTCCCTAATAACCGTGAAATTCAGCTTAAGGCAGGAGGAGAAAATGAAATATAAATCAGGCTTTGTTACAATTATCGGAAGGCCCAATGTGGGCAAATCAACCTTAATGAATCAGCTTATCGGTGAAAAGATAGCCATTATCTCTGATAAGCCCCAAACCACCAGAAACAAAATACAGTGCATTCATACAGGAGAAAATCACCAAATTGTCTTTTTAGATACCCCTGGAATCCATAAGCCTAAGCATAAGCTAGGACAATACATGGTTAAGGTGGCCAAGGAAACCCTTCGAGAGGTGGATGTTATCTTGTTTGTAGTGGATGAGGGGGAGTCGATTGGCCCTGGAGATCGATTTATTATGGAACAGCTGCAGGGGGTAGAGACACCGGTTATATTGGTCATGAATAAAATAGATAAGATGAACCAAGAAACCTTTCGTAAGCTATACGATGCCTATGAGGCCACTGGACTTTTTCAAGATATTATTGGTATTTCTGCCCTTGAAGGAGCCAATCTACATTCACTAATTACAAAAATAGTAGGCTATTTACCCGAGGGCCCACAGTATTTCCCGGCAGATATGGTGACTGATCAGCCAGAAAGGGTAATCGTGGCGGAGATTATCAGGGAAAAAATACTCCATTATACCGAGCAGGAAATTCCCCACGGGGTGGCTGTGGAGGTTTCAATGATGAAAAAGCGAGAGGATCAGGGGATTATTGATATACACAGTACCATCTATTGTGAACGTAAATCCCACAAAGGGATCATTATCGGAAAAAATGGGCGAAAATTAAAGGGAATTGGGAAAAGTGCCCGGGAGGACATCGAAGCTTTATTAGGTTCAAAGGTCTATCTGGAGCTTTGGGTTAAAATTAAAGAAGATTGGCGAAATCGTGATAGTATATTAAAGGGTTTTGGGTATGAATAAGATAGCATTCCAATAACAAAATTTACAATGTATAGTCGGTCCCAGATTACAGAAAATAAATTCAGGATACATAAATATGAAAGGGGACCTGACAAATGCTTGATCAAATTTTCTGGAATGTCTTTGAAAAAACCGGGAGCCTGGAGGCCTACTTATGTTATAAAAGTTATCCGGCAAAAAAAGAGGAAATGCATAGAATAGAAGAGGAAAGCAAAAATCGAGCTGTAAAATAATTTAAACGGGGGAATGATTCATGCTGATCAATACAGAAGCCTTTGTATTAAAGAATAGAAAATATGGAGAAACTGACAGCATGTTAACCCTTTTTACTAGAAAGCTGGGCAAGGTAAATGCCATTGCCAAGGGGGCAAGAAGGCCCAAGAGCAATCTGCTAGCTGGTATTCAACCCTTTGGCTACAGTGATTTTATTCTATTTAAGGGAAAAAGCCTCTATACAGTTAATCAGTGTGAATCTAAAAAAATATTTTATGGCATTAGAGAAGACCTGGATAAGCTGACCTACGGCGCCTATGTACTGGAGCTAATCGAGGTGGTTACCAATGAAGGGCAGACCAATAATCGACTTTTCAACCTGTTGGAAAAAACATTAACGGTACTCCTGGAAAGGGATATCGTACCAGAAACCATTGTCAGGGCCTTTGAATTGAAGCTTTTGGCCTATTCCGGTTTTAAACCCCATTTAAGGGGTTGTGTGGGCTGTGGGCGTACTCAATTTAATACAGTACGTTTTAGCATAGAAGCTGGAGGAATTCTATGTCCCCATTGCTTTCATGAAGACCCCTTTGCCATAGGTGTGTCGGAAACCACTATTCGGCTGGCCAATTATTTAATGGAAAAGGAATTATCAGAAATAAGCACCCTAAAGATTAAAAAAAGTTTAATGAATGAGCTGAATCAACTGTTAAAAAAGTATATGATGGTGCATATTAATAAATATCAATTCAAAAGTTTAGAAATGCTTGATAAATTATCTTAAGGAGTTGAGGAAAATGGAAATTAATCTCGAAAAAATTGACATTATAAGAGAGCGGACAGGGGTATCCTATCGGGAAGCCAAAGAGGTATTGGAAAAGTACGATGGAAATGTGGTGGAGGCCCTTATAGAGCTAGAGGACAAAACTGGCCGAAACTGGACTGAAACCATGGGAATTGCAGGAAATGAAGTAATTGAAAAGCTGAAGGCCATTATTAAAAAGGGTAATGTCACTAAAATTATTTTAAAGAAGGATGGAGAGGTACTTCTAAACATTCCTGTTACTGCGGGGGCCGTTGGTGTGGTATTATCTCCCTTGGTTTCTATTTTAGGGGTGTCTACAGCCCTGGCCAGCCGGGCCACCATAGAAATTGTGAAGTCAAATGGCGAAGTAGTTGATTTAAATGACATGGCCGAAGATAAGGTCAATGAGCTCAGGAACATGATGCGGTCCGATAAAAGTACAAAGAAGGAAGAGATCGATAACATTTTAGGTGACGACAAAGATGATGAAGAAGAATAGCAGCATAAAAAATCGTAAAAACCATTGACAAGTAAACGATAATTTGGTAAATTTAATAGCAATTAATGAATAGATTGGCTGTGAAAAAGAGGAGTAATGAAAAGGACTGTTTTAAGCGAGTTGGGGATGGTGCAAGCCCAATACAGCGCTTTCATGAAGGGCGCTTTTGAGCCAGCATAGAAAGTGGGTACAGTAATGTACCAACTAGGGTGGAACCGCGGAAGAAAAGCCTTTCGTCCCTAAGGGGATGGAGGGCTTTTATTTTTTTATTATTTTTAGGAGGGAATGATATGGAAGTGTCAATGGACAAAATTGTATCTTTGGCAAAATCAAGGGGCTTTATTTTTCCAGGCTCAGAGGTCTACGGAGGGTTGGCCAATACCTGGGATTATGGGCCCCTGGGGGTTGAATTAAAAAATAATGTAAAGAAGGCATGGTGGAAAAAGTTTATTCAGCAAAACCCCTATAATGTCGGACTGGATTCAGCCATTTTAATGAATCCTCAGGTATGGGTGGCTTCGGGCCACGTAGGGGGCTTTAATGACCCTTTAATGGATTGTAAAAAGTGTAAAAGCCGCTATCGTGCCGATAAGCTAATAGAAGATTATGCGGCTAAAGGCGATGAAGAGATTATTGTTGATGGTTGGGACAATCAGCGGATGAAGAAATTTATCGAAGATAATCAGATTGCATGCCCTGCCTGTGGTGCCATGGACTATACTGATATAAGACAGTTTAATCTAATGTTTAAGACCTACCAGGGTGTAACAGAAGACTCCAGTACAGAAATCTTTCTGCGGCCAGAAACTGCCCAGGGAATCTTTGTAAACTTTAAAAATGTATTGCGTTCCTCCAGAAAGAAGGTTCCCTTTGGTATTGGCCAAATTGGTAAATCCTTTAGAAATGAAATTACGCCAGGTAACTTCACCTTTAGAACCAGGGAATTTGAGCAAATGGAGCTGGAGTTTTTCTGTAAGCCAGGAGAGGATTTAGAATGGTTCCAATATTGGTCGGATTTCTGTAAAAACTGGTTATTAAACCTAAATATGCAGGAAGAAAATATTCGATTGAGGGAGCATTCTCCTGAAGAGCTTTCCCACTACAGTAATGCCACCACCGATATTGAATATCGCTTTCCCTTTGGCTGGGGTGAGCTTTGGGGCATTGCAGACCGTACAGATTTTGATTTAAAAAGGCACAGTGAACATTCAGGGGTAGAATTCAATTATCAAGACCCGGTAACCAATGAAAAATATGTTCCCTATTGTATTGAACCATCCCTGGGGGCAGATCGGGTCACTCTGGCATTTTTGGTAGACGCCTACCATGAAGAACAGGTAGACGAAAATGATACCAGGGTAGTATTGAAGCTTCATTCGGCTTTGGCTCCCTTTAAGGCAGCTGTCTTTCCATTGACCAAAAAGCTTAAGGGTGAGGCGGGAAAAATCTACGAAATGCTGTCTGAAAAATACATGGTGGATTATGATGATGCCGGCAGTATTGGTAAGCGCTATCGACGTCATGATGAAATTGGTACCCCCTTCTGTATCACCTTTGACTACGAATCCCTGGAGGATCGAAGCGTCACCATCAGGCATCGTGATACCATGGAGCAGGAGCGAATTGCCATTGCTGATTTAAATACCTATTTAGAAGAAAAATTAAAATATTAACATCAATTAAAGCAGGTCAAATACTGACAGCAGGAATTAATTTCCTGCTGTTTTTTTGAAGATATGATAGAAACTAGCGTAAACCTACTGATTATTTGCTTCTATCAAACTGTTTATTCTTTCTCTATCTTCTGCTTTAACCTTTAATTTTAGCGTATTAAATGGATCATCCCAATTTTTAGATCTTCTAGAATCTCCAATATATAGCCATAAAAAATAATGCGCTTTATTATTTTTTTCTATAGGCCCCTCCCATTTAGCACATTGAAAATCTTCCCATTTGATCAGCTTATTTGATACAAGCACACCACTTTGACAAATCATACTTTTCTGTAATCCCTGATAAATTAAATAAGGAATGACAAATAATAATGAAGAGATTATTATGAAAAAAACTAAATCTACATCATAACCAATTAGAATTGATGCTTCTCGCAACATATCATTAACAAGAAGTCGATAGGATAAGCTTCTTATATTAGCTACCCAAAGTAATTGATACCATCCATCAAAATACTGTGGTATTGTTATTTCAAAAACTTTAGTAAATGAAGGAATAAAAAGTTTCGTTAATACAATTAAATAGAAACTTGAAATTATGAATGCAAAAACTAATTTAAAGCTATCGGGAGAAGATAAACAAATTAAATCATTAGCAATTCTTGTTCTTTGTTCAATATTTTTCTTTATAAGAACAATTACAATAATAACCGTTGCAATAGGAATGGTATAGTAGATAAATTTAGCTCCGAAAGTGACCATATCATTAATTATCGTCATAACACTTCCTCCATACAGTAATATTTTTCAAATTTAAAATTTTGGCAAAATAATAATTGTAGCTTGCTTGAAATTTCAATTGTATAAACTGTTATAAATAATTTCGGACTCTTGTTGTAAAATACAAATCAGAATAACTGCGGGAAAATCACTTCCCGAATTTATCTAAAATTTTAAAATACATATAGATTTTTCCCCCTCTTTTCCAATTATTAACTATTATAATATAGTAGAATGTCTTAACATGTCAAATTTTGATGTCGAAATATTACAGCTTAATTACAAATGTTAAGGTATTAAAACTAGCCATTTGCTCAGTGAAATAATAATGTGAAGCAAAGAAGTAGAGAAAAAGTTTATCCAGAAACTGCAAAATAATAAGAAGTCGAACGTAAGATTTGTATTTTTAATACTTTACAGTACTTTTGAATGATTGGCCAGTAGGTCTAGTCATGTGATATTCGAATTAAGTGGTTTGGAAAAAAACTATATTTAGGAATAACAGAATATACTGAGATTGGGCATAAAAAAGCCTGGTATTTCAATGAGTTACAGAATTCTTATGAGTTGCAGAACTTTCTATGATAAAAAAGTATAGCAAATAAGCACTTTATGTGATACATTATTTATATAATATAACATAATAACATATAGAGTAGCACAAAGGGGTGAGTGATATCGAATTATCAAATCGTCAGCAAAAAATAGTTGAGATTGTCAAGGAAAGGGAGCCCATCACCAGTGAACAAATTGCAGCTATGCTAAAGGTGACCAGGGCCACCCTCAGACCAGACCTGGCCATTCTAACCATGTCAGGTATTTTAGATGCCAGACCAAAGGTAGGGTATTTTTATTCGGGCAAGTCGGATATTAATCTGTTTTCCCAACAGGTGAAAAATATTAAGGTGTCTGACATTATGTCTGTTCCTGCCTTTGTCACCGAAGAAACCTCTGTCTACGAAGCCATTGTAACTCTTTTTTTAGAGGATGTTGGTACAGTTTTCGTGATTTCAGCTAAAGGATATCTGGCTGGTGTAGTATCCAGAAAGGATTTTTTAAAAAGCGCCATTGGCGGTACCGATATCAATAAGGTTCCCGTGGGGATGATTATGACCAGATGGCCCAATATTGTTACAGTGATGCCGGATGAAAATGCCCTGCAGGCGGCAATTAAAATTATTGATCATGAGGTAGACAGCTTGCCAGTGGTAGAGAAGGAAAGAATTGAAGGAAAAGAAAGGCTTAAGGTTGTGGGAAAGATTTCTAAGAGCAGCGTCACCAAGCTATTGGTTGAGCTGTGCAGAGAATAGGAGGTAGAAGATGGAAGAGAATAATTGTGTAATCTACGTGCTATCTGACTCAATTGGTGAAACAGGTGAACAAGTGGCGAAGGCTGCCATTAGTCAATTTAATATTGAAGATTACGAAATCAGACGATTTCCTTTTATAACTGAGAAGCAGCAAATAGATGAGGTAATTACCGAAGCCAAGGAAGAACAGGCCGTTATTCTATTTACCATGGTGGTGGAGGAGCTAAAAAATGACTTAATGGTGGAGGCTGAAAAATATCAAATTCCCTATATTGACATTATGTCTCCCGTTATTGGAGCTATGGAGCAGGTTTTTAAAAATATGCCTAAGAGGGAGCCGGGGCTGATCAGAAGGCTGGATGAAAAGTACTTTAAAAAGGTAGAGGCCATTGAATTTGCTGTTAAATATGATGATGGCAAGGACCCAAGGGGCTTGAAAAAGGCTGACATTATTTTGGTAGGCATTTCAAGAACCTCCAAGACCCCCTTGAGTATGTATTTAGCCCATAAGAATTTAAAGGTGGCCAATGTACCCCTGGTGCCAGAGGTTAATCCTCCTAAGGAGCTATTCGAGGTAGACAATCGGAAGATTATTGGCTTAACGACCAATCCCTTAAAGCTAATTGAAATTAGACAGGAAAGGCTAAAGGCCCTGGGCCTTAAGCATGAAGCCAACTATGCCAGTATGGAAAGGGTTTTAGAGGAGCTTGACTATGCTGAGGCTATCATGAAAAAGGTAGGCTGCCCCGTTATTGATGTTTCTTCAAAGGCAGTGGAGGAAAGCGCCAGTATTATTTTAGAAATCTTCAAAGAAATTGGATATAAATTCAATAATGGTAGATAGATAAAATCGGAGGTTTAAAAAGATGAAAAAATTTGTATACGGCTTTAGTGAAGGAAATATGTCAATGAAGTCCCTACTGGGGGGAAAGGGTGCCAACCTTGCAGAAATGACCCGGATTGGCTTACCGGTTCCACCAGGGTTTACAGTCACAACAGAGGCCTGTAATGAATATTATCAACAGGGCTCAAAGCTCTGGGAGGCATTGAAGCTTGAAATTTTTGAACATTTAAGCAGGCTTGAGGAAAATACCGGAAAACGCTTTGGCGATATATCCAATCCCTTGCTGGTATCGGTCCGATCCGGCGCAGTTTTTTCCATGCCTGGTATGATGGACACCATATTGAATTTAGGCTTAAATGATGAATCGGTTGCGGGCCTGGCAGAGGCCACCAACAATGAACGTTTTGCCTATGACAGCTATCGCAGGTTCATTCAAATGTTTGGGGATGTGGTGCTGGAGGTAAAAAAATATAAATTTGATACCATTTTGGAAAAGAGAAAACTAGATCAAAATGTGAATCAAGACGTTGATTTAACAACAGAGGATTTAAAGTTTCTGGTGGAAGAATTCAAAAAGATTATTGCCAGGGAAGCGGGCATAGAATTTCCCCAGGATGTCAGAGAACAGCTATTGATGGCCGTAGAAGCGGTATTTAAGTCATGGAATAATCCAAGGGCCAAGGTATATCGTAAAATCCATGAAATTCCTGAACATTTAGGTACGGCAGTCAATATACAATCAATGGTCTTTGGTAATATGGGGGATACCTCTGGAACAGGTGTGGCCTTCACCAGAAATCCATCCAATGGAGAAAAGAAGCTTTTTGGTGAGTTTTTAATGAATGCTCAGGGGGAAGATGTGGTAGCAGGTATTAGAACTCCCCAGCCCATTGAAGCCTTGAAGGAAAAAATGCCCCAGGCCTATCAACGTTTTATTGAAGTAACCCATCTGCTAGAAAACCATTATCGGGATATGCAGGATATTGAATTTACCATTGAACGAGGAGCGCTCTATATTCTTCAAACAAGAAATGGAAAACGAACTACCCTGGCTGCCATTAATATTGCAGTAGATATGGTTTCAGAGGGTCTAATCGATCAAAAAGACGCCATCCTGAGGGTTGAACCTCAGCAGTTAAATCAATTGCTGCACCCAGCCTTTGATGAGGTTGAATTAAAAAAGGCAGAGGTGATTACCCGGGGACTGCCGGCATCATCAGGGGCTGCCTCGGGAAGGCTATACTTTACCCCAGAGGATGCGGTAAAGGCCAGTAATTCCGGAGAAAGTGTGATCTTGGTTAGACATGAAACCTCCCCAGAGGACATCGAAGGAATGGTAGCATCTGTGGGAATTTTAACTGCCAGGGGTGGCATGACCTCCCATGCTGCGGTGGTGGCCAGAGGAATGGGTAAATGCTGTGTTGCCGGTGCCGGTGAATTAAAAATAGATGAAGCCCAGAAAATTGTCAGAGTAAGGGAACTAACCCTACGGGAAGGGGATTATGTTTCCTTAAATGGAAATACAGGAGAGGTCTATGCAGGTGAAATTAAAACCAAGGACCCACAACTGACAGGTAATTTTGAAGTCTTTATGGATTGGGCAGACCAGTATCGAAAATTAAAGGTAAGGGCCAACGCTGATACGCCACGAGACACCAGTCAGGCTAAGGAGTTTGGTGCTGAGGGAGTAGGGCTATGCCGAACAGAGCATATGTTTTTTGAAGAAAGCAGAATTCCAGTAGTTCGTCAAATGATTTTAGCCAGAACCCTGAAACAGCGGAAAAAGGCATTAGAGAAGCTATTACCCATGCAAAGACAGGATTTTATCAATATATTTGAAGTAATGGGGCCCTTACCGGTGACCATCAGGCTACTGGACCCACCCCTTCATGAATTTTTACCCCATGAAGAGGAAGATATATTGGAATTGTCAAAGGAAATGGGTGTCTCCTATCATGAGCTGAAGGACGTTGTAAATGACCTTCATGAATTTAACCCCATGCTGGGGCATCGGGGCTGTAGGCTAGCCATCACCTACCCAGAGATTTATCAAATGCAGGTTCAAGCCATTATAGAGGCAGCGGTTCATATGCAGACCAAAAGGGGGATCACTGTAAAGCCTGAAATTATGGTACCCTTGGTGGGGGATTTAAAGGAACTGAAGTATATTAAGGATATAATAGAACGTACAGTTGAAGAAGTGTTTGTTGAAGCTGGCTTTAGGGTCGATTACCAGGTAGGAACCATGATTGAGGTACCCAGGGCAGCCATTTCAGCCGATGAAATTGCCACTGAAGCTGCCTTCTTTTCCTTTGGAACCAATGACCTAACCCAGATGACCTATGGCTTTTCAAGGGATGATGCAGGGGCCTTTATTAAGGAATATTTAGATAAGGGGCTTTTAGAGAAGGACCCCTTTCAACGGATTGACCGCAATGGAGTGGGTAAGCTGATGAAGCTGGCGGTAGAGCTGGGAAGAAAGACTAAGCCAGAAATAAAGCTTGGAATTTGTGGGGAACATGGGGGCGAACCCAGCTCCATCGAATTCTGCCATTTATTAGGATTAGATTATGTCTCCTGTTCACCCTTCAGGGTACCCATAGCCCGATTGGCTGCGGCCCAGGCGGCCATTATCAACAAAGACCAATCAGCTGGCATTACAAAATAAGAAATAAATAGGGCTAAAAGCATTATATACCAATGATTAAAGAGATTTGTTATTGAATAAAGTAGGGGTGCTATATCTTAGAGTTTTAAGAGATAGCACCTCATTTTTTGTTAAGATTAGGTATTATGGAACAAAAAATGGCCTGAAAAACAGCTATTTGTTCTGTAAATCTCCCCATGGGGCATAAGCTGGTGCAACTTAAACCCCTGTGAATTTTTCATTATGCTTTGTATTGACTGCCTCACATATTCGTTTCAAACCTTCTACCAGCACAGACTTTGGACATGCCAGGTTTAATCGGATAAAACCATCAGAATTCTGAACGAACATATCTCCACCCTCAAGTAGAACCCCTGCTCTATATGCAAAAAACAAAGGCAAATTCTCATCCTTCTCAAAATAAGTACTTAAATCCACCCATGCAAGATAAGTGGCTTCAGATACTCTAAATTTTGAATTTGGTAAATTTTGAGAAAGATACTCTTGTGTGAATCTAAAATTTTCATCCAGATAAGCTCGTAAATCCTCAAGCCATATTTCTCCATTTTCATATGCTGCCTGTGCAGCCGCAATACTCAGAGGATTATCAAAATTATAATGTCTATTAAGCCATATTTCTCTAAGACTTTCTTCACGAATAATAATATGTGAAAGCATCAGGCCAGCTATATTAAATGTCTTGCTAGGTGCCATGCATGTAATCAGTTTTTTATAATCTGGCATAATCTTCCCTAGGGGAATGTGTACTTGATTAAGGCGAATTAAGTCGCAATGGATTTCATCAGTAATAACCCAAAGCTGATGCTTTTCTATAATTCTTCCGATTTTCTTCAGATCATCCTCTTTCCACACACGCCCGGTAGGATTGTGAGGATTGCAAAGGATAAAGAGTGTTGTTTTATCATCTGCAGCTTTTCTTTCCAAGTCCTCGAAATCTATTGTATAATATCCATCCTCATTAATTAGATTTGAGCATACACACTCTCTATGATTAAAATCAGCCGCATACTTGAAATATGCGTAGGACGGAGTTAAAAACAGAACTTTTTCATCCTCTTTACAAATATAATCTACTAACTCAAACAATGCCGGTATAATACCATTTGACATAACTAGCTCCTTTTTATCAAATGTCCATCCATAACGTTTCATACACCAATTCGCAAAGGCCTCATAATAGCTGTTTTCGAATACTCTGGTATATCCGAAAATACGTTTTTCCAAACGTTTTTTAATACCATCGATTACAACATCTGGTGTTGCAAATTCCATATCTGCAACCCACATCCTTATAAATTCTTCATCTTTATAAGGAAATGTCATTGTCTCATCTGCATTGAAAATATAATTGCGGAACCCATCCGTATTCATAGCATTTGTATGTCTACGGTCAATAATTTCGTCGAAATTATACATGTTTTTATCACTCCTGTTCATTACTTAAAAACCTTATATTTTATCTGTACTTACGTAATTAAATGACATTCATTCGTAAGTCATTCTACCGCATAACTCATTTTAACAATCAAAATTTTTACAGTCAAAAGGGTTGAAGTTTCTTGTAAGTGGATTTTTTTTATGATTTTTCTATTTAAAATAGATTTTTTTCTTCTCCTATGTTAAAATCCTTGTATACAGTAAAAACTATCCAAATCTCGAACTTTTGTGTATTTATACGAAACTTTTAAATAAAGGTGGGAAAAATGATGTCTGAGATTAATATACAGATTGGCAAGCAAATTAGGACTTTTAGAAGAATGAGAAAATTAACATTGGATCAATTATCCAATGTGCTTTACAAAAGTAAATCTACAATCTCCAAATATGAAAGAGGAGAAATCTCCGTTGATATAGCAACACTATATGAAATTGCTGATGCTCTGCAAATTCATGTTGAACAATTGCTCTATTGTCCACCGAAACGTACTGTTATCTCTTCTCAGAATAATAATCCTGCCTTTTTCAGTGGGGCATCGCAATTCTACTCCTATCTTTATGATGGACGAAGCAACAATATTATACGTTGTGTATTCGATGTACTCTCTGAAACAGAAAATCATCAATATAAAATTATGATGTATATGAACTATAAAGATTTTGCAAACTATCAGAACTGTGAAAATACTTATTGGGGATTTATTGAACATTATGATGCACTTACCCATATCTCCCTTAATAACAAGGACACACCTATGGAAAAGGCCAGTATTCAGATACTTGCCTCATATTTGGATTCTGACACAAAATGGGGACTGTTTAACGGATTTTCATCTAGGCCAATGATGCCTATTGCCACTAAAATGCTGTTATCAAAAACTCGTTTGATAGAAGATTCTGCTCTGATTAATCAACTCAAAGTATCTAAAGATGACGTACGATTGTTGAAATTATACAATATGCTATCTGTAACCTAAAGAGGAGCGTTATTATTAACTGGCCTTGTCAAATAGACAGATTAAACATAAAAGCTTTTGTATCTCCAACCATTTCTAAATGGTTGGAGATATTTTTTTCTATGGGAACAATCAGCATTGGATTGCAGGAAGTAATCCATAATAGTAAAAAA
>CBFGTV010000067.1:0-18820 GCA_965652145.1 uncultured Clostridiaceae bacterium | reverse complement strand
ATTTTGAAGCAGGTCTTCAAAATGGATGTTTTCAGTAGATAAAAATCCTTTGGCAGCTTCAATGATATTTTCTGTCAGTCCCAGCTTTCGAGATATTTCAAAGGCGTTGGATTTACCAGGTACACCAATTAACAAGCGATAGGTAGGCCGAAGGGTGGCCACATCAAATTCCACCGAAGCATTTTCGATATCCTCGTGAGTGAGGGCAAACTGCTTCAGTTCACTGTAGTGGGTGGTGGCCAAAACGGTGGCCCCCAGCCCACGCAAATAATTGATAATGGCCATGGCTAAAGCCGCTCCTTCGGTGGGGTCTGTTCCCGCTCCCAATTCATCAAAAAGCACCAGTGAGTTTTGGGTAACCTCCTGTAGTATTTTAACAATATTGGTCATATGGGATGAAAAGGTACTGAGGCTCTGCTCAATGCTCTGCTCGTCGCCAATATCGGCGAAAATATGATCAAATACGGCTAAAACAGTGCCATAGTCTGCCGGCACATGGAGACCGCTCTGGGCCATTAAGGAAAATAATCCTACGGTTTTTAAGGTTACGGTTTTACCGCCAGTATTAGGGCCAGTTATCATCAGGGTACGGAACTTTTCGCCAAGCCAGATGGTAATCGGCACCACCTCCTGGGCCTTTAACAGGGGGTGTCGTCCGTTTTTAATATGAATTTTACCCTGATTATTTAAAGTTGGTTCTACTGCCCGCATAGCCAGGGAAAGCTTACCCTTGGCAAAGATAAAGTCCAATTGCTTTAAAATTGCCTGGTTTCCTCTGATTTCAGCGGCCCTTTGGGCGATCATTCCGGCGATTTCCATCAAAATTCGCTCTATTTCTGCCCGTTCCTTTAATTTTAGCTCTCTAAGCTGATTATTCAGCTCTACTACTGCCATGGGCTCAATAAAGAGGGTCGCTCCGCTGGAGGATTGGTCATGGATTAAGCCTGGAATATTTCCCCGGTGCTCCTGCTTGACAGGTACTACATAACGGTCCTGTCGCATGGTAATGATGGGATCCTGTAAATATTTTTGATTATTGGTAGAAGATATAATGCTGTTTAGCTTACTGCGAATCCCCTCATTTTTCAGCTGGATTTGCCTTCTGATGTGTCTTAGCTCTGGGCTGGCATTATCGGCTATTTCAGTTTCACTAATGATACAGTCGCTGATTCTATCCTCTAATTCCCGTAGGGAATATAAACCCTGGGCAAGACCTTGAATAATGGGAAACTTCACCTCGTCGAATTTCAGGGCAGACTTTAATCGCCTGGCTGCCGTCAGGGTTTCCTTCAGGGTTAAAAGCTGACCGGGATCGAGATAGGCGCCAATTTCAGTTCTTCTGACAAAGGCCAGCAAATCATGGATTCCTCCCAGGGGAACATTACCTATTTGAATTAAAATTGCCTGGGCTTCACTGGTTTCCTTTAACAGCGGAAGGATTTTCTCTAATTGACTAATGGGCTTCAATTCTTCCGCCAGGGCTCTACCCAGATCTGAACTGCAGCGTTCCTTTAAATCTTCTGTTATTTTTTTATATTCTAAAACCCTTAAACTTCGTTCGTTCATTTTATCACCTCTTGTTGTAGAAAGGATTGATCTGTAAAAGGAAGATTTTGTTACCTAACAATTGTACCATATCAGCCTTCCTTCGTCCAACATCATACCCTTTTCAGATCTACGGGTCTAATTTTTTTTATTTTGTTCACTGATCAGCTTTTCTAACCGACCCAGCCTTTCATCCATGGATTCGATAATTTTAGGTACCTTAAAGGCTATAACATAGATTACATAAATAATCAGAACCAAGACCAACAGATTTAATAATTGAAAAAATCCTGCCATATACATTTCCTACTCACTCCTTTAATAGATATGTTTAATTTTCCTTATAATTTGGTTTTCCCATTATATAGCCATTTATTAAAAAATTTCCCCTTCCTATTTACATAGATTTTGCCATGCTTTTATTTTATCTTAACCCGAGGCATTGTACAATGGAATAGGAATAATTTTACATAAAAAAGCCCCCAGGGCCTATACTTGCCGCCCCGGGGGGATTCTGATATCCATTTTTATGCTCTTCTTTGCATTCTTTCTCTCATAACCTTATCTAAAATCTTCTTTCGGATTCGAATACTTTTCGGAGTTATTTCTACCAATTCATCGTCTGCAATGAACTCCAGTGACTGCTCCAGCGAAAATACCGTTGGCGGTGTTAATCGAAGGGCATCGTCGGCCCCGGCAGATCGAATATTGGTTAATTGCTTTTTCTTACACACATTTACTGCAATATCCTCTAGCCGGGAGCTTTCTCCCACCACCATACCTTCATAAACATCTATCCCTGGTTCAATGAACATAATTCCCCTTTCCTGGGCATGGTAGATACCATAGGCGACAGCAGCACCTGTCTCAAAGGCCACCAGGGACCCTCGGGTTCTGACTCGTATGTCACCACGATACGCATCATATCCATCAAATAGATGATGAAAGGTTCCATAGCCCTTGGTATCGGTTAAAAATTCTGACCGGTACCCAATCAGTCCCCTGGCAGGAATTCTAAATTCCAATTTAATAGTACCATTCCCCGTTGGAACCATATCAAGCATTTCGCCCTTTCGCTGACCAAGCTTTTCAATCACTGCACTGACACTTTCCTCTGGAACTTCCACAAAAAGGTGCTCCATGGGCTCTAGGGTTCCAGACTCGGTTTTTTTCATAATAACCTCGGGCCGAGAAACGGCAAATTCATAGCCCTCACGGCGCATGGTTTCAATTAGGATTGAAAGGTGCAGCTCTCCCCTTCCTAAAACCTTAAAGCAATCAGCAGAAACTTCCTCCATCTTCATGGCGACATTGGACAGCATCTCCCGTTCCAGCCGATCCTTTAGATGGCGGCTTGTTACATAGCTGCCCTCTTTGCCAGCAAAGGGAGAGTCGTTTACCAAGAAATTCATAGAGATGGTGGGGTCGTCAATTTTGATAAAGGGAATGGGATCTACTCGATCTATATCACACAGGGTATCACCAATATTAATATCAGCTATTCCTGAAACTGCAACAATTTCCCCCACCGATGCCTGTTCAATTTCAACTCGGTTGAGACCTTGAAAATGATACAGATTACTTACCTTCACATTAACCTGTTGATCATTGGATTTTGCCAATACAGCACTTAAGCCCTTTTTCAAGCTCCCTCGGGTTACTTTACCAATGCCGATTCGTCCAATATATTTATCGTAATCAATATTAGAAATTAAAAGCTGTAAGCCTTCCTCAGGCTCTCCCTGGGGGCAGGGAATATTTTTAAGAATTGATTCAAAAAGTGGTTTTAAATCTACCCGCTCTTCCTCCAGGGTAAGGGCCGCCACACCATTCTTGGCAGAGGCGTAGACCACAGGAAACTCCAACTGATCATCATCGGCATCCAGGGAAATAAACAGGTCCAGTACCTCATCTAATACCTCAACAATTCTTTCATCAGGCCGGTCAATTTTATTTACCACCACAATAGGTTTTAAGCCCTCCTTCAGGGCTTTTTGAAGTACAAATCTGGTTTGGGGCATAGGGCCTTCCTTGGCATCCACCAACAGTAGTACACCGTCCACCATTCCCATGATTCGCTCCACCTCTCCCCCAAAGTCTGCATGACCTGGGGTATCGACAATATTAATTTTTACGCCATTATAGCTCACAGAGGTATTTTTCGACAAAATGGTAATCCCCCTTTCCCTTTCCAGGGAATTGGAATCCATTACCCGTTCCTCTACCACTTCATTGGATCGAAAGGTTCCGCTTTGCTTCAGCATTTGATCCACCAGTGTAGTCTTTCCATGGTCTACGTGGGCAATAATTGCGACATTTCTTATATCACTTCTTTGCATCTTCATTCCTCTTCTTCCTTAATTTATTTAAACATTGTAATCATCCAGCTGTCAGATCCTTCTCTTTTTTTGCCATACGAAAAATTTTAACACACTTTACTTTTCCCTGCAATCAAAATATTATTAAGGAATTATTATGGCGGTTTTCAATTGGTTGTTAGTCTTCTGTCATTAAAAAACCCCCTGAATAAAAATATATCAGGGGTTCGATGATTGATAGGCCTTGGAGCCATGCTTCAGCCTAAATTCCTTAATCAGGCCTTCCTTCCTGGCCCTGGATAGCTTTCTGAGGACCGCTTCTCTTTTTTGGGCATGGCTCCGGTCTGGCTGTATTTCCCAGTAGACCATTTCAACGGGCAATCGGGCCCGGGTATATTTGGCTCCAGCGCCTGAGTTATGGGATTTTAAACGGGCCTCAAGATCAACTGTCCAGCCTGTATAATAGGTTCCATCGCTACATTCCAATATATAGGTGTAGGGCATAGCTGTCACTCCTGTTTATGATTTTTTAAAGCAATATGGGGTCTACGTTGAAGGTTTCCTTTAGTTTCCCGGCAAACCACTGGTGACAGGTAAAGATAAAGATTTGTCTTTTCTCACTTACCTCCTTTAGAAGTGCCAGGTATTGATCCAGTCTTTCTTCATCAAAATTAATCAACAGTTCATCAAAACAAATGGGCAGGGCTTCCCCCCGCTGATCCAGGTGGTCGATCAAGGAAAGCCGCAGCGCAATATAGAGCTGATTTAAGGTACCCTTACTGAAGCTTTCTCCAACCCGCCTGGGAGCTGGGTCGTGCAGGCCCTTTAGGCGAATATAGGTCTCTCCCTCTTCCTCCTCAAGAAAAATGTGGCTATAGCGTCCACCTGTTATGCGGCTTAAGTAGCTGCTGGCAGTTTTCAAGACATCGGGCTGGTTTTCCTCCCGAAAGCTTTCATCCGCCCTTTTGATAATTTCTCCTAGAAGCATCAGCTGATCTCTTCTCAAAATAGCCTGCTGCTTTTCTACCTCCAAGGTCATTAGGCGGCTGCCGATTTCGTCCAGGGACATTTTTCCCTGCAGCTCCTGGCTTTTTATGGTTAGCTCCCTTTCCTGATCCTTTAATTCAAGTAATCTCTCTCCAAGGGTTTCCAGCTCTAGGGCCAAGGATTCCTGACCTTCTTCTGTCAACAGACTTGGGTTTATCCGCTGTATTTCCTCCAATTCCAAAAATCTCAGATTAAGGTCGTGAATGGCTTGAAGCTTTTCATCTATTGACTGGATTTTCATTTTTATGCTTTTATTGTCGATAAAACGCTTCTCACCCAGTTGTATATCTCCATCTCCCAGGAAACTAAGGCCTTCCTTCAAATTCTTAATATCCTGCTCCAGCCCTTCCTTCTCTTCCTGCAAAAGGGCCCTCTCCCTTTCGTTTTCATGAAGCAATTCTTCTATGCGGTCGTTGCTGTTCTGAATTTGAATGAGCCTTTGACAATGCTGGCGTAGGGTTTCCATCTGCTCTTTAAGAGTCCCTCTGCTATCAACAGCAAATGCCTTAAGAAATTCTTGTATTGCTAATTTTTTATTATGATATCCTTGCTTTTTCTCGTCAAGTATATGGCTTTTTTGATCCAGCTCCATTAAATAATCTCGTAACCGCATCAGCTGGCTAATCAAGGCTTCGTCTATGTTTTCCAGAAGCACCTGGGAAATTGGTATACCTTCAAAGATCATTTTCAGCTCCTGAAGGGCTTTTTTTAATTCAACCAACCGACTTTCCCTTTCTTCAGCTAGTCCTTGATAACCCTCATTCTGTCGATGTAGGGCCTTCTTCGTGCCCCGACGGTGGTAAATAAGGCTTCCCACTCCATATAGGCAGGTCACGACTGCCCCCAGGATAATAGACATACTTTGATCATAAATTCCTATGGCTAAAAAGCCAAGGGCCATTATTAAGATTCCAATATAGGCCTTTGTGCCTGGTTGCCCGTTGGCTGGTGGGGTTTGCTGCATCATTCTAATTTCAAGACTTTGAAGCTGCCCCTTTATTTTTTGTATATTGGCTCCCAAAATCCTTACAGAAGGTATATTAAGCCCCCGAATCTGATCATAGGCATGGGCCGGCAAGGCTTCTGAAAAGATATTTTTTTCTTCATTCTTTTTCCGCTCCTGAAGGCGTAAAATCTCCTGCTCAAGCTGCTCCAGTTCCTGTGCTGCTCCTTCAAGCATAATGGCTTCTTCGTAATAGCTATCAATTGCCGCTTGACTGTCTAAAATTTGCTGTTCCCCCTTAGAAAGGGTATATTGCTTCTGAAACAGGGCCCTTTGGGTCTCTATTCTTCGACTAAGGCTTTGCTCCAAATCCTTAAGTCGCTGCTCCTGCTCCCTCAGAAGCTGTATACAATCCCCTGGAAGGGCTTCAAAGGCTGTTGGATTTTCCAAGGTCTTTTCAAGCAATTCCTTTTCCTTTACAAGACGGTACAGTTCCTTAACCTGATCTGTTTTTTTAATAAGCACCTTTGCTTTTTTCTGCTCCTCAGCAAGAAGCTGAAGCTGTTCCTTTATTTGCCACATTTTTTTCTGATGGTCCCGTAGAAGGGCCTGTCTTTCCTGGGCAGCCGATCTTTCCTTTTTTAATTCCCTGATGGCCTCCTCCAGCTCCTTCACCCGATATTTTCCCCTGCCGCTGACTCGATAAAGCTGATTGAGCTCTTCATGAATTTCCTTTAATACTGTTTTGGTGTCCCTTAGCCGAGTACTGCCGTAATTGGCCAAAAGCTGATCTTGAACCTCATCCCAGGCCTTTCCCTCAAGAGCCGTTAAATCTTCTATCCTGAGGGAGTAGATGCGATTGTATATTTCCGAGGAAATGTGATTTGCAAAGGGTGCGGGCTGATTTTTTAAATCGATAATCCGATCCTTCGTAGTTAACGCTCCTTTGGGGGTACTTAAGAGCCGTCGATAGAGCTGAAGTATCTGCCCCTTCACCTCTATTTCAGCTGAAAATTCAATTCTTTCATTTTTCCATGATGCATAGGGATGCTGCTGGGCCTTGGCAGGCGAAAAGCCATATAACAGGGTCTTAATCAAATGAAACAGGGTGGTTTTTCCGGCCTCATTGTTTCCACAAAACACGACCATTTTATTGTTTAAATCTTTAAAGGTTAAGCCCTGGTGAAACTTACCAAAATCAATAATTGATAAAGACTTAATTCTCAAATTCATCACCTGCCATTCTGTCCATTGCTTCCTCTCTAAGGCCCTTAAGGAGGGTTCTTATATAGGCTCTTTTTTCTTCTCCTTCCCCGGCATTGGGGTTAACAAAGGGCAAGCTTGACAGGGCTTTAAGTATCTCTTCATTTTCCTCTGCCTCTTTCAATAGCTTCAAGGCTCGGCTTAAAACATGGTGCCCCTCCTCAAAGTCCTCCTGGGAGAGGGCCCGCTTTAGCCCATGGGCTTTTACCTCGATGTCCATCAGCCCCCAGTGGTCCATCAGGTCCTCCTCCAGCTGTTGTCTATTTTCCTCTACTGCCAGGGCCTTCTTCAGGGGGCAGCGACCCTGGAGTTCAATTCTTAAAAACAGCTGTTCTCCTGATATTTCCCAGGCATCTAATTGACTCTGTATATAATGGTTTATTTTTTCAAGCAGCTGCTGATAGTGGTTAACATTTTCAAGTCCTTCTATTTCAATGGTTTCCCACCTAATAGCTGAAAAGGGCCTGAAGGATATTCTGGGAGTTTGATTGTCTTTGATTTCCACCAGAAGTCCTCCCTTTTCACCAGTCTCCCCTGGATGCCGCCCCTGCAGATTACCGCTGTAATAGATGGAATGGTGGCTAATCTGCTGATACTGGTGTACATGGCCAAGGGCCCAATAATCATAGCCTTTTTGTATTAGGTCTTCTCTGGTACAGGGTAAATAACGGTCATGGGCTTCTAAGCCCTTGGCGTTGGTCACCATGGTATGAACCAGTCCTATGTGGGGGAGAGACCCTTCCTTATCTGGAAAATTGGTAACCAGATTTCTGCTCTCCCGGCTGTTTTTGTGACCCACTCCGATAATTTTAGCCACTGCTTCATTGCCCTTCATTACCGTTACGACCTCTATTTTATCCCCTTTAAATATTTTAACATTCGGAGGCCAGGGTATGGCATTAATTCGTTCTAATTCATTGGAGGGGTCGTGATTTCCCGTACAATAATATACTTGGATTTGGTGATCGTTCAAAAGCCGGAACTGATTAACTAAAAACTGCTCCGTTTGAAAGGAAAGCTGTGAATGATCAAAGAGATCTCCTGCTATTAAAAGGGCATCAACCTTTTCTTGAATACAGCATTGTATAACGCCTCCAAAGGTTTTTTTAATTCCCTCCCGAAGCTGACTTCTCCGTTCTGGCTTTTTTGAGTAAAAATGTGTATCTAGATGAACGTCTGCTATATGTATAAACCGAAACATTTTAACACCTCTCTTTTTACCATACCGCTTTAAATCGTCGGTTCCTGTCACCAGGGTTTCAGCTTCACACCATATACTCTTTACCTCGGTTAAGGCTTTCCTGCTCCGTAGAAATGCTTATTCTACGATGCCAGGCACCCTGCCTTCCATGGGCCATATAATAATAATTCCAGACAAAACACCAGTTTCCTTCTATGGATTTTTAAATGGCATTGTCTGGAATGAAAGTGCCCCCTGATTTTATCAAGGGGCACTCAATATTTTATTTTTTAACAATCACCGAAACACCATCGGGTATTACCGTTAAGGAAGCCTTTCTTCCCTTTAGTTCAAAGGCCTTTTCAAGGGCCTCCTCTAAATTAAAGGCATGGAGCATATGCATATCGGTAATCATCTTAGGGTCACATTGGTCGGTCACCATAATGACCTGGTGTTTAATTAGAATCCGAGCTAAAATTTGAGATTCCCATTGGTCTGGAATTGTTTCTTCCATGGGAATTTCCATTATTTTATCCATTACATCCTGGGGTGTTTTATTTTCCAGGAAGGTTTTATAAAAATCCTCACCGCCATGGCCGTCGTTACAGGCTGCAGCTATGATAATTACGGCCCCTTCCCTGGCAGAGGCTTCGGCAGCAGTCATTCCCTTTACTGCCTGGTAAATATTTTGATCTAGCGGATAGCCGCCATTTGAGGTTATGACGATGTCTGCCGGTTTGGCTTCGACACTGGCTAATTTCATAACGAACTCACAGCCGGCTTCATGGGCTTCCTCTCGATGGCCGGCGAATGCATTAATCACCCTTTTTTCACTGTCAATCACTACATTTAAAATGAAGGCCAGGCTGGCCGCTTCAGCGGCATACAGCATATCACGATGAATTGGATTGTTCTTTAATATTCCTGTTCGGGCATGGTCACTGGCAATAAATTTGGAGCAATGGTTGGCCAGCACCGTTTGGGCCCCGGCTACCCCTGGTAGAACACTCTTTCTTCCGCCCGAAAAGCCTGCAAAGAAGTGGGGCTCAATAAAGCCTTCAGCCACCAAAAGATCTGCCTCCATGGCCAGTTTGTTCAACCACAGGTCTCCTCCCGAGGGCAGAACACCCACCTTCACAAGGTCCTTTCCCTCTCTGGAATCATGGTTTATCAGACGTTCATTCCTAACAATTTCTTCACCGAACTTATCGATCATTTCCGCTTCCGTTGTGAGTCGATGAAAGCCCGTAGCAATTAATATTGAAATTTCTGCCTCGGGGTTCCCCGATCTGATTTCTTCCAGCAGAATAGGCATTGTTATTTTACTGGGAACCGGTCTGGTATGATCACTGGTGATAATCACAATATTTTTCTTGTCCTTAGCCAGATCCCTTAATCGCTTTGATCCAATGGGATTTTCCAAGGCCATTTTAACCAGGGTTCTCTGATCATGCTCCGCCTTAAAATGATGCGCCTTGGATTCCAATACCCCCAGAAGATTTTCCTGGGGTACCTTAAGATCGACAAAGCCTTTAGCATAGGGTATTTTTATAACTGTCATTGAAACTCCTCCTTCCAGGAAAGGTTCCCGTCGGCTCCTTCCTTCAAAAAGGCAGGATAAGCCTATGTTCCTGCCTATTTCTTTTCTACATAATATTTAGTCATTTCTGTCAGCACAAAATCTAAATGATTAAACATTTCTTGCTTCGCCAGGTCCGAATCACCCTGCTTTATAGCATGATAAATGTTAAGATGCTGCTGATACAGCTTTTCTGCGTTTCCTTCACTGGTATACAGGTATTGTCTGCTGGTTCTCATATTTTGCACCAACAGATCAGAAATGGTATTCATCAGCTTTACCAGAACCTTATTCTTGGTGGCCTCTGCAATGAGATAATGGAACTTGGCATCGCTTTCTTCTCCCAGCCTTTGCTGCTTTAAATCTTGCTCCATCAAAAGAAGTGCCTCCTTCATCTGTACAAGGCTTTCTTCCGTTGACCTGACGGCAGCCAGCTCCGCCGCCTCCACCTCCAGCATTTTTCTTACCTCCAACAGTTCCAGGCCGGCTTCTCGATCCATGGTCATAATCAGGGCCAGGGGCTCGATTAAGGATTGCTCAGAAACGTTTGCAATAAAGGTTCCCTCCCCCTGGCGGCTCTCCAGTATTCCCAGAAAGTCTAAGGCGCTTAGGGCTTCCCTTACAGAGGTACGGCTTACACCCAAAAGCTCAGAAAGTTCTCGTTCCGACATCAGTTTATCACCAGGCTTCAGGTCACCACGTTTAATCAACTGCCTGATCTGGTCTACAATCTGTTCATAAACCCGCTTTGTTTTTATTGGTTTAAACACTGAAAACAACCCCTAGCTTTTTATACCTATTATACCATAACTTTCTTGAAAATTGTATCTGCTAGAATAAGCCTGGTAACAAGGCCATGGCCCCATAGGCAAAGATTCCCGCCGTCAGGGCATAAATAACACAGGGGATAATATTGGTACGAATGACCTTTCCCTCTTTGCCAAGGACACCCACCGTGGTACAGGCCGCCACAACATTATGAACACAGATCATGTTTCCTGCGGCACCCCCCACCACTTGAAGACCTAAGATCACCAAACGGGAAGCCCCTACCTGATCGGCCACACCATATTGGAAGCCAGAGAACAATACATTGGAGGTGGTATTACTACCAGACATGAAGGCGCCCAGGATTCCAATAAAGGGTGCTACCAAAGGCCATATTCCCTGGAATACGTTTGCTGCTGCCGTTGAAAGGGCCACCATCATTCCTACCTGACCAGAGTTATTGTTACCCGAGTTCAACATTACCTGTACCATGGCAATGGCAAAGGTTAGGGCAATGGCGGCAGGAATTACCTGTTTAAGGGAATGGGCCCAGGTTTTTTTAATATGATCTGGCTTCATTTTATGCATAAAGGCAGTTAAAATAGAGACTAAAATAAATGGTACTGTTCCGGGTAGATAGAGATATTGCAGGGAATAGTTCAAGCCGGTTCCCATTATACCATTCCAGGAAAGGGTTACCGAGGAGCTGGTGAGTAATTGCTTTAATCCAAACTGCTCGACCCTCGTAATAACCAATATTAAGGAAACTAAAATATAGGGAAGCCAAGCCATGAACTGGCTAATTTCAGATGTATCGATATCAATCGCTGCAGCAGTTTCCTCTGTACTGATCCAGGAGCTGTCCCACTTTGATTTATTTGCAAAATCCCAGGTGGTTTTAGGCTGTAAAAATCCCTTTTTCGTAGCTGTAATAACAATTGCCAGGGCGATTAGTCCGCTGGCCAGTGAAGGCAGCTCCGGCCCAAAGAAATAGGCGATTAAAATGTAGGGTATAACAAAGGACAGCCCAGCAAAAATTGCAAAGGGAGCCACCTCAAAGGCATCCTTAAAGGATTTCTTTTCTCCAAAGAGCTTAGTCAGCATCATAACGATAATTAATGGCATTAGTATACCCATTACAGTATGGGGTCTTGATGCCCAAATTCCCACATGATGTAAAAAGCTTTGGGAGGTAAAGCCTGCCCCTTCAATTTGTGCCATAATATCTGGCGAACCCAGTACTGAAGAAACGCCACCTAAAACAGGGGTTCCTACGGCACCGAAGCTAACGGGGGTACTGTTTCCTACTAATGCAACCATCGCTGCCGCCAGTGGTGGAAAGCCTAATCCAACCAACAGGGGCCCTGCCAGGGCTGCCGGGGTACCAAAGCCCGCTGCCCCCTCAATAAAGGCACCAAATAAAAAGGCTACAATAATTGCCTGAATTCGCCTGTCGGGGCTGATTCCATAGAATGTCTTGTTAATGACCTTTATGGCACCACTATTTTGTAGGGTATTCATCAGTAATATTGCACCAAACACAATAACTAAAATATTAAATGCACTTAAGCCTCCAAAAATAGTCGCTCCTGTCAGCCACTGAAGGTTAACCTTCCAGACTCCCCCAGCCAATATAACGACAGTAACCCATGCCAAGGGCATGACCTTTTTTGCGGGCCAGTTAAATCCAACCATGAGTACTATAGTTAAAACAATTGGGATAGACGCTAATAACGCAAACATTGAATAAAAACCCTCCTTTTTGTAAACGTTTGCCCAAGGGGGCAAAACTTTCCCTCAATAAAAAGCTGCACCCTACCCTCCTTTTAAAAATGTCTATGGTCTTATATCTGATTGTCAGACCTCAGACCACTAACAAATTATATTCCACTTTGAAAACGTTATTCCTGCTTTTTTCAGAAAATTTTTTAATGTTTTGATTGTTATTTTTTTGTCTATCAACCCACTTGAAACCATTGAAATTAAATATAACCAGTTGGATTTAATATAAAAATACTGATTTTTTTGTGTTATTAATTTGTCAATCACTTGCAGGATTGCAATATTTTATTGCGATTGACATGAAATATGAACTATTTTTTATTAAAAAAAATTATATGAAAGTGCCTATAGCCCTTCTAAAATTAATTCGTGGTCAAAATAAAGGAATCAATCGGGATTTGTTGAATAATATTTTATATTGCGTCATTTTTAGTCTTTACAGCTACTTGCTTTGTACTCTTATTATTGTGAATTTTATAAACTTTTGGGATTACACAGATTGATTAAAGTTACCCTCGGCTGCTTAGTATCTTGCATCGCTTAATTAACGACGATCCCTGGTCAAATATCTTTTGTCTGTGATGGGGTACCGGACTTTTAAATATTTCTAATTTTCAAAATTATTTGTAATATAAAAAACTATACAGTTTCTTAAGAATAGTAAAGCTAAAGGAGGTAAGGAAGTGTCTGCTATTGATCCCAGTTTTGCTCAACAAATTGTAAAATTAATTCAACAGGAAACCAATCAAAATGCCCATTTCTTTGGTGAGGGTGGGAAAATTATTGCTACGACCCAGCCTGAACGGCTGGGTAATATTCATGAGGGCGCACGGGATATTATGTCAGGTAAAATTGAATCCATCGCCATTACAGAGGAAATGGCGATGACCTTAAAGGGGGCACGCCCTGGCTTTAGTGTAGGTATTGATAGTCAGGGTCAGCGTATTGGTGCCATTGGCATTACCGGTAATCCCAATGAGATGAGGCCCATTGCCATGATTGCCAGCCACATGACTGTACTGGAATATGAACGTAAAATTTTTATGGATCATCTCAATAAAATGGCGTCTGAAATCAATAAAAGCCTTCAGGAATCCTCTGCAGGCCTTGAGGAGCTTTCTGCCTCTTCTGATCAACAATTCAGCACCTTTTCAGAATTGACTGAAATGGTTGATGTCACCAAAGACAAAATCATGGAAACCAATCAAATTATTGATTTTATCAATAGTATTTCAAAGCAAACCACCATTTTAGGCATCAATGCCTCTATTGAAGCTGCCAGAATCGGCTCTGAGGGCAAGGGCTTTAACGTAGTGGCAAGTGAGATTCGAAAGCTGGCCGATAACACTTCCAGGTCGGTAAAACAGATCGATGAGGTCCTTAATAATATTCAGCAATTAATCAGTACCCTTTCCCAAAGCATTGCTTCCTATGCTGATACCACCCAGGAGCAAACCACTGTAATTCAATCCCTGGCAAAGGAGCTAGAGAATATTACAGCATCGGTTGATGACTTTATCCAAAAATTAGCTTAATTCAAGTAAAGGCTTTAACCGTAAATTAAGTTTAAGCCCTGTACTTCAATAGTCGGGGTTTTTTTATTGAAGAGTTGATATATTCCCAAAATTGTATATCTGTGTACAGTTCCCTGACAACTATGCTATAATTCTATTAAAATATTTATAAAGGAGGTGTCATAGGCCCTTGAAACTAAGTAACAAAATAAGATATATGTCTACCAACGGTCTCTTACTAATTTTTGAAATCTCAATGATTACTATTTCTTGTCTGATTGTTCTAATTTCTCTGGTTGACCTGGCTTTTCCCTTAAACGAAGGGTTTATGACCTTTGTTAGAAGGGTTGATTTTGCTGTCATTACTATCTTTGCCATCGATCTGGCCGTAAACCTTTTCTTGGCCCAGGATAAGGTTAAATATATTAAAAGTAGCATTATTACAATTATCTGCGTTGTTCCCTTTAGTAGTTTTTTTCGGTTGGCGGCCATGTTCAGGCTAAATCACGTATTTAACCTTTTACGTTATACAGCCCCCAGTAGTGGCGGTCTTTTCTCTCAAATCTGGATTTTCTTTATGAAACCCGGAGTTGCCAGGATTTCCAAGTTTTTTAATTTAGCCCGCAGCTATTTCCATAAAAATGATGAGCCCATAGAATAAAAAGTCTCCTTCAAATTTTTGAAGGAGGTTTTTTGTTTTGGAAATAAAAAAAAGCCCTTTGGTAAAAATATTACTATTAGAGAGGGGCGAATTTATGAGAAAGCTAAAATATTTTATTGTTGTCATTGTCATAATCGGTCTTTTTCTTGGGGCAGGGAAGCCCCTTTATTATTTTCGAAGCTTAGCCCTGATGTACCCCTACAGCCTTTATCATCATCAGAAAAGCCTTTTACGGGAAAAGGATCTATCAGTATCTCTGCCTGCAGGTTTTGAATTTAAGGACGAAAGCTGGTATCCCTTTGTAATGACCTTTACTGATAGCCAGGGCCTTTCTGAGTACACAGGCAAGGATTTATCCTATACTATTTTATACAACTTTCCCCATTTTGACCTAAAGCAGGGGGGCTCTGCCTATTACCAGCCAGATTCCCCCTTTTACAGCAGCTTTTATGGTGCATACCTTATTGAAAATCATGAACCCGCCGGAGAACCCTACGGTTACCAAAACAAGAAAGTAAACGTGGATGAAATTAAGCTTTTACCCAAGTATGACCAATTGGAACTGGTGCTGCCCTCTCTAGGATGCCCCAAGGAAAAGCGGCTATTTGAAGTCACCATTGACACCCTACAGGAGGGGGTTTCTGTGGCTGGAATAGATGGCTTTACCAAAATTGATGCAACAATTCTCACCAATAGTCCCCTTCACCAATACAAAGGGCACCAACAGGGCTATCTTCAATATGGCCTACCACCGCAGGACTGGCAGGGGGAGGATTTCCCCCTAATCTCCCTCAAGGGGCAGGTTTACGTGAAATATTTTGAAGCCAAGCAGGTGACAATGGTACTTTACCTAATGGGCCGGGAGGAAGACTTTATAGAAAAATGGGATCATGAGATATTTCATTTTATGGTGGTTAATGGTTTTGAATAGGTACTTTCTAAACCTTTTTCATTATGAGAGGCCATTTATAGATCAAAACAAGTTCCTATGCCTTATAGGTACTTTTTAAACTGGCAGAAGCCACAGCTGCACCAGCGCAAACACAGAAATGTTTCAATTCCTTATAGGGACTTTCTAAACCAAGGGCAACCTTTCAAGGACATTCCAACAGTAACTAGTTTCAATTCCTTATAGGGACTTTCTAAACTCCGCTAGGTATCGTTTCAAATATTCCACTGCATCCTGTTTCAATTCCTTATAGGTACTTTCTAAACGTGGATAACGAGATATGCCCCGTCACCATCACCGTGTTTCAATTCCTTATAGGTACTTTCTAAACTCAATTTATGATGTGCAAGAATATCTCGATCATGAGTTTCAATTCCTTATAGGTACTTTCTAAACAAAATTTGTCGAAACTAATATTACTGACCCCATCTAGTTTCATTTCCTTATAGGTACTTTCTAAACACAGAAGGTGTTAGATGAAAATGGAATTGAATATTTTAGGTTTCAATTCCTTATAGGTACTTTCTAAACCCCAGGAGTTTATGAAAAAGATGTCTGCTTTCACCGGTTTCAATTCCTTATAGGTACTTTCTAAACGGACCCTTAACCCTGATGATCCTAACCTGGCGGTTTAGTTTCAATTCCTTATAGGTACTTTCTAAACGCCAATTCCGAAATTTTTCCTATCTTCTGGAAGATAGAGTTTCAATTCCTTATAGGTACTTTCTAAACTTTATAAAACCGTCGTCGTCAGCCCTCATTGATAAAGTTTCAATTCCTTATAGGTACTTTCTAAACCAGCATAAAAAAGGAGGAAACTGTATGAGACGCATGTTTCAATTCCTTATAGGTACTTTCTAAACTTGTTGACCCCGATAAATCGACATTTCCGCTACAAGTTTCAATTCCTTATAGGTACTTTCTAAACAAAATAAGCTAATGGAAATAATGAAAGAAATGACAAGGTTTCAATTCCTTATAGGTACTTTCTAAACGAAGAATATCCCAACAGCATTTGACACACCGAGTTCAGGTTTCAATTCCTTATAGGTACTTTCTAAACCAGCCACTTGGGCCGAAAGGGAGGCGACAGATGTATTTGTTTCAATTCCTTATAGGTACTTTCTAAACACCTTTTATTCCGAATAGATTATTGGCTTTTAGAGGTTTCAATTCCTTATAGGTACTTTCTAAACATCTACCAAGAATTACTTGGTATTTTCCTTTCTTAGGTTTCAATTCCTTATAGGTACTTTCTAAACAGCTTGAGGGTCAATAACGTCAAGAACTCCTCCATCGTTTCAATTCCTTATAGGTACTTTCTAAACGACATTATCCTGCGGAACGCCTGCCGAAATTGATTGAGTTTCAATTCCTTATAGGTACTTTCTAAACCCAGGAGCAGTTGCTACATCCTCCATGACGAAAAAAGTTTCAATTCCTTATAGGTACTTTCTAAACTCGCTAGGTACCAAATACAAATGATCAGTGAGATGTTTCAATTCCTTATAGGTACTTTCTAAACCATAGACTCGAACATCTTTATTCGCATACGAGGGCTGTTTCAATTCCTTATAGGTACTTTCTAAACGGGGACCGAAATCCCCAACCGTCCATCTAGCTGAAGTTTCAATTCCTTATAGGTACTTTCTAAACAAGGTTTTTACCTGCTGGGTTAAAAATCATAGCGGAAGTTTCAATTCCTTATAGGTACTTTCTAAACGAAGAATCTTTTAACATCTCAAAACATACGTTCTACTGGTTTCAATTCCTTATAGGTACTTTCTAAACTAATACAGTCAACCTGCTGTCGGGAGGCGACCCATGTGTTTCAATTCCTTATAGGTACTTTCTAAACTTTGCAGTACTGAGTATTAATACTTTGGAGATTAGGGTTTCAATTCCTTATAGGTACTTTCTAAACGCGAAGAAGATTTCTATTTTGCTTTAGATTTATTTTGTTTCAATTCCTTATAGGTACTTTCTAAACTTAGGGTAAATTAGCGTTAAAATATGAGAAGGGTATGGTTTCAATTCCTTATAGGTACTTTCTAAACGTACAAGTAATTTCCATAGATACTGGAATTGCTTTGGGTTTCAATTCCTTATAGGTACTTTCTAAACAAACCGAAAGTTGGGGGATTTATTTTTTTTCGGAGGGTTTCAATTCCTTATAGGTACTTTCTAAACCCATTACATATGTTGATTTTAACAGAGTAATTAAATTTTGTCAAAACTGAATTTGTCTGTTATATTGTAACAATTTTTTAATTTATAATTTCTATAACTGTTCCAATAGCTAGGTTCCTTAAAAAAAATGAATTGTCGTCGATCCCCCGGGTTTTTTACGCTATTGGGGGTCGACGACAATTCACTTTACTTCTTTTTTAATTAGAGTAGAATTTTATTTTACACCATATTCTTCTTCCTTAGAATAATTTCCTTACCAAATAGCAATTTCTTATAGTTATTCCTTTTCTCTGCCACAGCACCATTTATATCTGAGGCCGCTACCGCAGGAGCAGAGCAGATTTTCACTCATTTTGATTATTTTAGTAGTATCACCTGTACCAGGGCTTGGGTCAAGACTTCTCCTGATGATGGGCTGATTGCCTCTGATTTCTGACGGTGAATAGCCCTTTAAAATCCACTGCCGGGTGTTATTGTACATATCCATTACTAGACCTGTCATGTATCTAACATCTTCAATATTGTCTGACCGAAACTGTTTACCGTAGAAAATAAAGACTTCCTTTGTGTCAAGGGTATTCCTCAGCATAAATTTACTAAAGGCAATAAGGCCCTCTAGCTCAGCCCTTTCTATCTCGTAGCGGTTGAACAGATAATCAAACAGCTTTATGTCATAGGGGCTAAAGCTCTCAGTCAAGGTTTCCCCGGCTTCCATGGCCTCCTTCATGGTAAGGGGATAGTATGAGAGGTCATTCCGCTTCAACTGCTCACGGTAGATTTCCCCAGGGCTTTCCACTTCAATACGGGCTATGAAGCTATCTGCCCTTTTAAAAAGAATATCCTGGTTTTTTCTGTTTTCAATAATATCTTTAAATAGCTGGGGTTCAATGGGCATAAATTCCGTAACCTTTTTATATAGTCCCGATTCGGTCATTACACCATAAAAATAGAGTATACCATTAATTAGTGTTACGATTTGCTTCATTTGCTTTCTGTTACGGTTAAAGTCTGTATGATTGATTAGCTTAACGATCTCATGATTAATTTCAAGTTTATTTAATTCAAAGGCAGTGAGCCTTGA
>CBFGTV010000066.1:0-18823 GCA_965652145.1 uncultured Clostridiaceae bacterium | reverse complement strand
GGCTTGATCATACCCTATGATGCCTATCACTTCATATGTTAAATTACCATATGTTAGATAATAAGTACCTTCTTCCGATTCAAGCTGATTCAAAATCTGACTTCCCACTACAGCATAATTAGATTGACCAAAAAAATCCTCTTTTTGAAAAAACCTGCCTTCGATCAATTGCGGGTGAATAAATTCATTTGAAGAGAATACAACCCTAACATCCTGTACTGGATTCACTAATTTATATAGCACCAAGCCTCGATTTGAAAATTTTGAATCTAATTGTTCAATATTGTCTATGTAAAACTCACCCTCTAAAGTGACTGCATTTTCACTATAATAATGATTGCTTATTCTTTGGTGTTCAACTACCCTTTGATAATTGTTGACCAGAATAATTGAGGCGAATACAAGAATAAAAGTCATAATTATGATTAGCATTGCAGTAGGTTTAACTAAGGTCATGAAACACCTCCTAAAAGTTTAATTAAAAGAGTAGTTTGAAAGGTTTAGTTTAACTATATCAAACATACGTTTATATTTTCAAGCAATAAATTTCCAGTATCATCCACAATTTGTTTTTTACGCATTTATCACAGAAGGGTATCTGCTCCTTATGATTTTCATAGATTAACATATCAGTACACTTTTAAGAAGTCTCCTTCCTAGTAATTTAAAGAAAAAGGCCACCCTATAATAAATTTAAAGGATGGCGATTTAAAGAATTCAGAAATCTATATGATTAATAAATTACCCCATGTACTGCTTTAAATCCAAACCCTGGATCATCATGAAGGATTATTTTATCCTTCTGGAATACAGCTCCACCCTCTATGGGATCCTCCTTGCACAAAACTGGTCCATCCAGGTCAACTTTGGTAATAATACTTTTTGCCGCAGCAAGATGTACTGCCGCAGTCACACTGATTTTACTTTCCAGCATACATCCGATCATACATTCCACGCCATATATCTCAGCCATGGCACATATTTTTAAGGCATGATGAAGCCCGCCGGTCTTCATCAGCTTAATATTGATTAAATCCGCAGCCCTCATCTGGATAATCTTCATGGCATCCATGGGTGAAAACACACTCTCATCTGCCAAAACTGGAATTGATATATTGTCTGTAACCAGCTTCAGCCCTTCCAGGTCATGGGCGGCAACGGGCTGCTCTACCAATTCTATCTTGAGTCCTGCATCCTCCATTTTTCTCAGGGTATAAATCGCCTCCTTGGGTTTCCATCCCTGGTTGGCATCAATTCTAAGGTCAATATCATAGCCCACGGCCTTCCGGATTGCCTTCATTCTCTTTATATCAGTATCAGCATCCTTTCCCACCTTGATTTTCAGTGTTTTGTAACCTTCAGCTACGGCCGCCGCACTATCCTGGGCCATTTCTTCAGGATCATTGACGCTGATGGTAATATCCGTTGCGATCTCCTTTCGAAAACCTCCCAAGAGCTTATATACAGGGGCCCCATATAATTGACCAAATAGATCATATAGGGCAATATCTATGGCTGCCTTGGCACTGGTATTCTTTACGACTGATTGGTCAAGCCTAATCATGATTTCCTCAAAGCAGGCAATATCCATCCCTATTAAATGCTTTTTAATATGCTCCTCGATGGCCCCTATGATGGCCCCCGTGGTATCTCCTGTGATCACCCCTGTGGGAGGCGCTTCCCCATAGCCAATATGACCTGTATCTGTTTCAATTTTCACAATTACATCCTCCACCCTATGAACCGTCCTTAGGGCAGTTTTAAAGGGTCTCTTTAATGGTATTGATATTTTTCCAAGGCTTATATTGGTGATTTTCATTGTCATTCCTCCAGTCAGGTCTTAAATATAAAAAAATCCAGCAAAGGCACAATCTAAATTGCTCTTTACTGGATTTTATTCATGATGGTATCCTGCGTATGCAACCATACCGATTGAATAAAGCAGCTTTAATAATACTTTTCCTTAACTTCGCAATATTTTTTCAGTGCATCCTTATAGGCAATGATGATTGCCTTTTGGGATGATCCGAAATATCTTCTCATTACTTCCTCTTCAATACCTTCATGGTATTTATCCAGCTTCTTTCCGACGAAGATACTGGCTATGAACTCCCGTGTCGTGTCTACGGTAGCCGCACAGCCCAGGTCAACAATCTCATCGGTAGTTACGTCGACTACAAAGCCGATAAAAAATATCTTGAAGTGGTGGGTTATGGCATTGTCATTACTGGTTCTTCCGTGCCCAATAATATAAACCGTATTTTTATCATACATATAATCACCCTTTATTGTCATTCTACAATTTGTTATTTTTCCAAAATGAACCCTCGAGCCCCATATAGGGCTTCCATGTATGTTTTTCCTGATGTATTTTGCACGATACTCAGGGGGGTTACCGCTACTTCCCATGTAGGATAGTAAACTAGTTTTCCATCATGATCATAGTCGTAAAACCCTGAAAAATCATGAATGATATAGTGCTCATCCTTATATTTTCCTAAATATAGCATAGCATGGCCATTCATATAAAGTCCAGTACCAGGTTCAAGCTTGTTAAGTATTTTTTCTCTTTCTTCAATAGACATCCCCTCTTCCATTTCATGAAATACTCCCGCCGCAAGCCTTCCCTGCTCTGAGGAGTTTCTTGGCAGCTTTATCCCCATGGTTCTGAAAATATCCATTAAAAAGGCCGTACAATCTCTGCCGTTAAACATTCCGCCCCAGCCGTATCGTTCCCCTTGCAGTTTAAAGGCCTGCTTAATTATATTTTCCTTTTTATAAGGCAAATAGCCAATGCTTACATCCTCTAGCCGAGGTATTAAAGCATAATCAATGACCAGCTTGCCTTCATCATTTCTGGTGGGTACCTTCACCACATAGTTTCCGGCGGGATTTTGTTTATATATATTCTGGGGAATTTCACCTGACTTTGCCAGCGGCAATTTAACCCCCATATCAAAGCCTATTTGAGATAATTTTTCATTTAATGGATTATAATTGGAGTACACCCTTTTCCCCGTCACCACTATAAAGGGCTCACTATTTACATAGGAAAATAACGTTTCCTTCGTTGTTAATGCCACATCCTCAACGGGAATCCAAGCCAGATAATTGTACATTTGTGCAAAATACCACTTTCCATCTTTACTTGTGGCTAATATAATTAGGGGTTCAGCAGGGTAGACGGCCGTCTCCATCAGCCTGTCAATTTCATAGTCCTCCGGGCTGCTGAACAATCTTATGTAGGTAGGAAACATCCTCATCTCTGTTCTTCTTACCACGATGCCATAGCTGATTTCATTATTGTCCTCTAGACTATCCAGATTTAAATTTTCCAGTAGAATAGCGTAATCAGCATCTGTCATGAGCTTTCCCCTTTGATCGTATCTCTTGGCAGAAGGCTTTTTGCTGATTTCTTGAATTTTTTTTATTAATTCTTCCCTGGTAAAATATTGCTGGTAGTTTTCTAAATCCACCACCGGGTCACAGCTTAGTATATTCTCTAAATTATAGGCTTCAATTTCATCCGGTGCAGCAATGATTTTTTTTGGTGCATGGGTATTTTTAATCCAAAATTCAGGATATAGCATAGCTTCAGTAACCTTCGGAATATTGGACTCAAATTGCCTGTACTCACCGGATGCAGCAGCACCTGCTGAGGTGGTTGAAAAAAGAGTCATAAAAATTAATATACAGCTCAATATATACTTTATATTTTTCATACCCAGCCCTCCATACATATTTTTATAATAAAGATAAAATCTTTCCTACCAGTAATCCGCCGCCGGTACCTACCACATATCCCATCATCGCCATTAAAACCCCTATGGGGATTAATGCCTCACTGTAGGAGGCAGCCAGAATCGGAGCCGAGGCCACCCCTCCAATGTTGGCCAGGCTGGCGACACCACAGGTAAATAAATCTAATTTAAACAGCTTTGCGATTAAGGCAATTACCAATGCATGTACTCCCAAAATCATAAACCCAGAGATAATATATAATGGCGCTTGGGTAAGCTCAGAAAAATTAGCCCTTGAAGCGATTAAGGCTACGATAATATACAGCATCGTATTGGATATTTGAGATGAGCCGGGAATCTTAGCCAAAGGAGTCATGGCTCCTAAAATTCCTGTAATGGTTACCAATATCACTGTCCAGGTCGAAGCAGAGAGAAAATCTGACTGGGGAAGCTTACCGGCCAGAAAGGTTGCCATGGCCGCAACAAATATACTGGTTCCCACAAGGAATATTAAGTCGGCAAATTCAATATTAGTTCTGACATTTTCCTGAGAACTGGCTATTTCTTCTCCAACCTGATCAATCACGGTTGTATCTGCCCCAGTCCATTTTGCAAATTTACCTGCAAAGGGAACCAAGGCCAATAATATCATAACCCATACTGAATAATTTATTGAATCCATTAGAAGGGCATACCCTAACTTAGCGTCTGGCACATTAAGGGCTCCCTGGACAGCAACCATATTACCGGTTCCCCCCATCCAGCTTCCGCACAGCGCTGCAAAGGCCTTCCACGTATCTGGTTCATAGAAGCCCTTAAAGATGGCATAGGTAACAATAAAGCCTATTCCGATACTAATGGAGGCAGCAAAGAATCCCAGCAGCATCCTTGGGCCCAGCTTAAGTATTTTTCTCAGGTCACATCGTAATAGCATTAAAAATATCATGGCTGGAAGTAAATTACTTCTAAAAATGCTGTAATATAAATTCACATCATCGGTCTTCTGCCATAGCCCGAAGGTAGAAAGCAGCATCGCTCCAAAATAAATAACCACAACAGCCGGTACATACTTAAAAAATTTCCCCGTTGACTTTTTTTCTGCCCACACCACCATAGCGGCGAAAAAAACCAAAAAAGCCAGGTAGGTAAAACCATTGGTAATCATAAATTAACCCCCTTTTATATATTGATTTGATCATGTTAGATCAAAAATAATAGCTGTATGCCTTATCCCAGGTCTTTACAAAAAAAAGGCCAAATAAATAAGTGCTATTTATCTGGCCTTGTTAACGATAATACCATTGGTATCTAATTAAACAAGTGATTATTTTTAGAATATTCAATTATTATTTATAATATAACATAACTTGTATAAAGTCAATATTTTATTCAGGGGGTACTGATCTTGCCCATCAAGAATCTGGCCGGATTGATTTCATAAATGGGATTAACTGACTTAAAAAATGGAGATTCCCCTGGGGAACCTCCATTAGCTTCTGATTCTCTCTTGTTTGTATATTAAGCCTCAATAATCGCTTCTTTATCCTTGTAGCCCTTCACCTTGTACAGGAAGAAACCAAATACGACAACTGCCGTAACTATTCCCACCGGGTAAGAGATGGATGTGGAAAGCTTAAAGCCTTCGGGCGCCTGCAGAATATAGGTGGTAATGACGGCTGTCATGAATACCGCCGGAATGGTGGCAATCCAATGGAATTTCTTTGTCTGCACCAAATACATGGCTGAAGCCCAAAGCATTAAGGTTGCCAGGGTTTGATTAGACCAGGCAAAATATCGCCAAATAATGTTGAAATCAATGAGGCTTAAGCCGAATCCAACGGCAAAGAGAGGTAATGCAATGGTTAAACGCTTACCAATTTTAGTTTGATTTGACTTCATAAAGTCTGCAATGACCAATCGAGCACTTCTAAAGGCAGTATCACCAGAGGTAATGGGACAGGCAATTACACCAAGCATTGCCAACAGCCCACCAAAGCCACCTAATAAAGCAGTTGAAATTTCATGTACCACGGCTCCTGGTCCACCGGCGCCATTTACCGCTGCCAGTCCTTCAGTACCATGATAAAAACTCATTGCCGCGGCAGCCCAAATTAAAGCGATAATTCCTTCTGCAATCATTGACCCATAGAAGATCGGTCTTCCATATTTCTCATTCTCAACACATCTTGCCATTAAGGGTGATTGGGTTGCATGGAATCCACTGATGGCACCACAGGCTATGGTGATAAACAATAAGGGCCAGATGGGCAGATTGTCGGGATGAATGTTTTCCACTCCCAGGGCAGGCAGTTGATATCCTTTCGCCACTAGCATTACACCAATTCCAACGGCCATAACTAATAAGGAAGCACCAAAAAGGGGATAAACCTTACCAATGATTTTATCTACTGGTAAAATGGTTGCCAAGAAATAATAAACTAAAACGATTCCCAACCAAATCTGATAGTTTTCTAGCCCTAAGAAATTTAAGTTGGCCAATAACCTGGCTGGGCCTGTCATAAATACGGTTCCTACCAGTACCAGCAATACCACAGAGAAAACCCGCATAAATTGTTTAGCACCATTTCCTAAATATTTACCAACGATTTCAGAAACACTATCACCATTGTTTCTAATGGAAAGCATACCTGAAAAATAGTCATGTACCCCACCGGCAAAGATACTACCGAAGACAATCCAGAAAAATGCCTTGGGCCCCCAAAGGGCACCGGCAATGGCACCATAGATTGGCCCTAGCCCTGCAATATTAAGAAATTGAATTAAGAATATCTTGTGCCAGGGCATCGGTACATAATCAACACCATCTTTCATGGCATGGGCTGGAGTTTGTCTCTCTTCTCTGATTCCAAAGATTTTTTCGACAAATTTTCCATAAACTAAGTAGCCCACTACCAGGACGACAACAGAGATTAAAAATAAACCCATATAAAAAACCTCCCTATAATAAGATAATAGCGGTCATCTTTATTATATAGGGAGATAAGGTAAGCGTTTTCAAAATCATCATGAAATGTCGAAATTACTGCTTGAAATGTTTTGATTGTAGTATGTTTTGTTTTAAGTTTGTCATTCTGGTTAATTTTCTAAACCAACCAGCTCTTTAAATTCCTTCAGCTTGTTTCTGCTGATGGGTATATGGTGATTATCAACACCCCTCATTTTTACCTGTAGGCTATTATTAAACCAAAGTACAATTTCATCGATTTCATCAAGATTAATCAAGTAGCTACGATGGGGCCTGAAAAACCCCAGGGCCTCTAACCGTTCCTCCCATTCTGTCATGGAGGTGGTGGTTATATATTCGCCCCGTTTACTAACCACCTTGGTATTACGCTCCTCTGTTTCAATATAAATAATATCCTTTAAGCAAAGAACAAATAGCTTTCCATCCTTCTCAAGGGTAATTTTTCGATTGTTATGCTCCAACTGCAGATGCCGCTCCAGCAATTGATGAACTGAGCTTAAGGTATGCTGGGGGCTATTTTTTAATTCCTCCCTCAGCTTTTGAAGGGTTTTTTGAAAACGTCCTTCATCCACTGGCTTGAGCAAATAATCAATGGCTGAAAATTCAAAGGCATCGATGGCATATTCATTATAGGCCGTAACAAAGACAATTTTAGGTGGTTTCCTTAATTTTATCAATCCCGCTGCAATTTCAAAGCCAGTCATGTCCTGAAGCTGTATATCCAATAGTACAATATCAGGCAGTTTTTCTCTGCAAAGCTCCAGGGCATCTTCACCATTTGAAGCTTCCCCTACTATAGTAAAATCCTGGTACTGACCCAGTAGATTTTTTAAATTTAATCTTGCCGGCATCTCATCATCAATAATTACTACTGAATAGCCCATCTGCCTACCCCCTAGAGATAATACTTGGTATTCTAATTTTCACACTGGTACCACCATTAATCATGCTTTCTACAGCCAGCTGATAATCCTTTCCATATAGGTTCACCAGTCGTCTATTTACATTGGTCAGCCCTACAGATTTGTCGTCTCCTCGGCCCTTTAAAAGGGCTTTAACCTTTTCTGTTTCAATTCCGACTCCATCGTCAATTACCTCTAAAAGCACATCATCCACCTGTTTTCTGGAGCGAATGGTGACAGACCCTCCATTTTTTTTAGGAAGGATACCATGTATCACTGCATTTTCAACAATAGGCTGGAGTATTAAGGGAGGAAGCTTACAGGTAATGGTTTCGTCTAATTCATAAGCTACCTTGAGCCTATCTCCAAACCGGGCCTTTTCTATTTCCAGATAGGAGGCAATATGGGCCAGCTCTGTTTCAATATCTACCATATCCTGATTACTTTTTAGGCTTTTTCTAAAGAGGTCCGCAAGGGAAATCAGCAAATTTTTTGCCTTAATGGTATCGAACTGCATAAATGACACAATGGTATTGATGGCATTAAAAAGAAAATGAGGATTAATTTGGGCCTGCAGGGTTTTCAACTCTGATTCAATTAATAATTTTTTTTGATAATCCAGCTTACTTAGCTCAATCTGGGTGGAAAATAGCTGGGCCAGCCCCAGGGCCAGCTCTATATCTACTGAGGTAATGCTGTTTTCATCCTTTTTGTACAGCTTCAGGGTTCCAACCACCTGTTCACGATCCTTCAGGGGAACGATGATAGCTGATTTTAACTGACAATCCCTTCGATTGCATTGAATATCTTTTTGATTTTCAATAATTTTAAATTTCCCCTTTTGAATAACATCCTTCGTCACCTCGGTTTGAACCAGGGCTCCTATAGCATGATGGTCTTCTCCAATCCCTTTGTGGGCTAAAATTTCTTTATCATCGGTAATGGCCACCGCAGCCACATCGACTGATGCATATATTATTTCCACAACCTTCTGAGCTACACTGTAGTTCAAGCCCTTTCTCAAATAAGGCAGTGTTAGATTGGCAATTTTTAATGCCTTTTCTGCCTGACTTGCAGCAATTCGTTCGTATTCGGTATAAATATTCTCAATAATTCCGATAAAGATTGAAATTCCCAGGGAATTTACCAGCACCATGGGCAATAGAATGATCTTCACCAGCTCCAGGGCATCCCAGAAGGGTCTGACAAGGAGGAGGATGATCACCATTTGAACGATTTCTGCAAAAACTCCGATAAAAAAGGCATATTGCCATTTACCTCGTTTATTTTTAATATAATAATAGCCATAGCCGCCAATAAGACCTTCTACAATGGTGGAAACAGCACAGGCAAAGGCAGTGAAGCCTCCGATGTCAATTAAATAGCGATGCCCCCCTGCTATGATCCCGGAAAGCAGCCCCACCAGGGGACCTCCCAGTAAGGCCCCCACCATAACCCCCACGACACGGGTGTTGGCCAGGGCACCGTAGATGGGTACACTGGAATAGGTACCCATAATTCCTACCAAGCCAAAGAAGAGTGCCAGCACAATTTTTTCCCTGACCCCTACATCCTTCTTGGTAATCAGCTTACGAAATATACCGATTTTAGATACAATAACCGCCAGTATAATAATGATTCCCAGTTTATTAATTAAGGCCAGTATCATTTCAATAATAATCATGGCTACACCTTCCTTCTAGGGGTATTATACCATAAATCGACGGTATTTGATCTATCCTAAATTTACATGCCTTCCTGCTGCGTTATCTCTCCCTTCAGGGGCAAGGATACCTTGGGCTCTCTAATTTTTGTGGTCAAATAGACGCCAAAGATAATGAGCCCGCCACTTAGCAGGGTTAACAGGGTCACCCTCTCTTTTAATATTATCACTGAAAGGAGCATGGAAAAGACCGGTACAAGGTTAATAAATATGGCTGTTTTACTGGCACCAAGCTCTTTAATGGATATTTGCTGTATCAAATATCCAATGGTCGAAGGAAAAATGGCCATATAAAATACACCGCCCCAGCCCAGGAGACTGGTATTTGGCAGGTATTCCAGGGGTTTTTCCAAAAGGGCAAAGGGCAGCGTAAAAATCCAGCAAAGAAGAAAGCTGTAGTTGGTTAGTATTAAAGGAGAATACTTGCTCATTACCCTGCGACTAACAACAGGATACAGAACCCAACAGACAACCGCCACCAGCATTAGCAAATCTCCCTGATTAACAGTAAACTCCAGTATTACCCTTGGATTCCCCCGGCTGATGGTTAGTAATACCCCCATCAGGGCAATCAGAATAGCTCCGATTCTTTTAAGGCCCAGCTTCTCTTTTAAGAGAAACGATGATAATAGCGTGGTTAAAAGGGGGTTAATGGCAGCAATCATTGAAGCATTTACAGCGGTAGTATATTGCAGGGCCTTAAAAAACAAGACATGGTACCCCACCATCCCAACGATTCCCAAAAAAAGCATGACAGGGTAATCTTCTCTCTTGAGCTGCCAATTCTTCTTTTCATATTTAACCATAATGGCAAACATCAATATTGAAGCAAAGAAAAACCGTAAAAAGGTTAAGGAAAAGGGCGGAAATTCTTCACCTGCTATTTTTCCCCCTATAAAGGCCCCGGCCCAGAAGACCGAGGACAGGATCATTAGTAAAACGATTATTTTCGTTTTTTTATCGGATTTCAAATTTACTCCCCCTTATTGAGCTGCCTAAACAATATTATCTACAGCGATATCTAAATCTCTTTTTAAGCTCAGTTCCAACTTCCCACTGAAATGAAATTCAGACAATCTTTGCATTAAAAGCTCTTTACTTAAATTCAAGAGATCCTGCTGCCCAGAAGAATTATACATTGTAACCTTGGTAGTACCTTGTTCCTGAGGCTGAATTAAGTTGCCCTTCCTCAGCAACCGCTCCACCTGCTTTACGGTACCATGGTTTCCATCAATTAGCTTGATCTGATCTCCCAGCAATTTTTTTATGGTTTCCTGAATAAATATATAGTGAGTACAGCCCAATACAATGGTATCTGCGGCCGTTATCCTGTATTCGTTAAACTTCTTTTCCAGATAGGCTTCCAGAGCGGACCCTCTGGCCCCTTGGGCTTCAATGATTTCCACAAGCCCCGGGCAGGGTAACCTGGTAATACATTGTCGGTTTACCTGGTTGATTAATATATCAAATTTTTTCTCCTTAAGGGTGACCGGCGTCGCCATGACGAAAATGGTTCCACCCCCATGACATTCTGTGGCCGGCTTCAGGGCGGGCTCCATGCCAATAATGGGGATAGCAAACCGTTGCCTTAGCACCTCAATAGCCGCACTGGTAGCTGTATTACATGCCACTACCAGGGCCTTTATACCTTGCTTAATCAGCAGCTCGACAATTTCTACAGATCTTTCTTTAATGACCTCAGTAGGCTTAATTCCATAGGGGGCATTACCTGAATCGCCGTAATAAAGATAACCTTCATTGGGCAGCCGACGAATCAGCTCTGCCAGCACACTGATGCCCCCTACACCTGAATCAAACACGCCAATTGGCAGTTGGACTTGTTCTTTGTTCATTGTTCCCACCATTCTTTCGATAAATTTAATATTAATATATTAGCACAAAGAATGAATATGAGCTACCATTTCGGTAGCTCATTCTCTGAAATATTATTGGCCTAATTCATCTATTTTAGTCGCTGAAGCAGCCTTTCCCTTTCCAGCTCATAGCCCGGCTTTCCTAAAAGGGCAAACATGTTTCGCTTATATGCCTCTACCCCCGGTTGGTCAAAGGGATTTACCCCCAATAAATAACCGCCAATACCACAGGCCTTTTCAAAGAAATAGACCAGGTATCCAAAATAATAGGGGCTAATTTCTGGAATTTCAATTACCAAATTAGGTACACCGCCATCCTGATGGGCCAACAGGGTGCCTTCAAAGGCACGCTTGTTCACATAGTCCATTGTCTTTCCCGCCAGGTAATTTAAACCGTCAAGGTCCTTTGACTCAGCCTTTAATTCGATATTTTCCGTACTCTTTTCTACATGAATTACAGTTTCAAACAGAATCCTTAGACCCTGCTGTATGTATTGCCCCATTGAATGCAAATCGGTTGAAAAGCTGGCGGAGGCAGGAAAAACACCTTTTTGATCCTTACCATCGCTCTCGCCATAGAGCTGCTTCCACCATTCCCCCATATAATAAAGGGCTGGCTCATAATTCACCATCATTTCTACGGTTTTTCCCTTATTATATAGAATATTTCTAATGGCTGCATATTGATAGCAGGGATTCTTTAATAAATCGGGCTCCCGATAGGCTTGACAGGCATCCTTTGCCCCCTGCAGCAGCTCTAGAATATCAATATCTGCAACGGCTATGGGTAAAAGGCCAACGGGAGTTAATACCGAATAACGACCCCCTACATCATCTGGTATGACAAAGCTTTCATAGCCTTCTTCGTCAGCCAGGGTCTTAAGGGCTCCCCTTTGGGCATCGGTTGTGGCTATAATTCTTTTACGGGCTTCCTCTTTGCCATATTTTTTTTCCATAAACTCCTTTAACACTCGAAAGGCTATGGCAGGCTCTGTAGTAGTACCCGATTTTGAGATGACATTAATGGTAACCTCTTGATCTTCTATTATCTCTAAAAGCTGCTTCATATAGGTACTGCTGATATGATGACCAGCAAAATAGATTTGAGGGGCTTTTCTTTTTCCCCTTGGCAATTGATTATAGAATTGATGCTTAAGCATTTCAATGGCAGCCCTTGCCCCTAGATAGGAGCCGCCGATCCCTATAACAATAAAAACATCCGATTGTGCTTGTACCCGGCGGGCTGTGGCTTTAATTCTTTCCAGAAGCTCGAGATCAATTTCATTGGGCAGCTCTAACCAGCCTAAAAAATCATTGCCCGGTCCACTTTTTTGGTGCAGTAATTCATGGGCCGCCCTTACCAGTGGTGTCATATATTCCAGCTCATGTTTTTCAACAAAACCTGCAGTTTTTGAATAGTCAAAGGTAATCGCTCTTTTCATAATTTCCTCCTTACAATAAACCCCTTTGGGTGGTCGACTCGGCCATTGGCTATGATATATAATTCTTTATATATATATTATTAACGATTAAAGCAAAAATTCCTCCCTTAGATCATTGTGAAATTTAATATAAAACAATTTTTCCCATCTAAAATTCACCAGTAATCACCTAAAGATCGTTATGTTACAATAGATTTAGGAGGTTGACGCCATGGAATGGAACGGTGCTTTACCCTATTTGTACTTATTTTCGGCTGTAGGATTGGTCATAGGGGGCCTTTGGCTCTATCGATTACGGCCCTTTTATCGCTATTTTGAAATTTCCTATGAAGAGACCTATAATTTGAATGATCTGTATCAAATTAAGCTGGTGGGAAGGATTACCCCTAAAATGGAATATTTAGATATTCCCTACAGCACCCTATCGGTTTCCATAGACAAGCCTGCAATCAAGGGCCATATTAAAAGTAATGAATTTACTGTGGAACTGATTCGCCCCAGGGATCGCCGAAGGGCCCTGGGATTGATTTGCAGGCATTATTTTAAGGCTGTTAATCCCTATATTACAGAGACCCTTCAAAATAAGAAGGAAGAAATTCGTCTTATTAAGCTCTCTAAAAAGCAGCTTCCCAAGCTCCAAAAATTAGCCTGCAACACTTGCAAACACAAGCTGCTTTGCCAGATATCCTTTGATAAATGCAGCTATGAACGGGAATATAAGGATAGTCTTTTAGGCAGGGGACTCAAGGTGAATTTCAAGGCCTCAAAGGAATTTCAATTTCAAAAGAGTACGGTAAAATAAAAGAATCCCTTCCAATGAAGGGATTCTCTTATTATTCAACCTTAAATTCTTTGTCCCTGCAGCCCAATTTTAACCTTATTAACAGTTACATCCACCTGGGCATTTTTTATTGCTTGATCGACAGCCATGACAATTCCCATACAACAGGGAACCTCCATATAGGCTACTGTAATTGATTTAAAACGATTAGCCTTAAACATTTCAGTTAGTTTATCGGTATAAAATGCGATATCATCCAGCTTCGGGCATCCAACCACCACTGCTTTTCCCTTTAACAGGTCTAAATGGTAGTTTGGATAAGCAAAGGGTACACAGTCTGCTGTTACCAGCAGATCGGCATTTTCAAAATAGGGTGCATTGACAGGCACCAGCTTTAGCTGAACGGGCCATTGCTTTAATTGAGATTTAATTTTGATTTCAATATCATTATTTCCCACTGCTGTAGCTGTTGTATTGACCGGCTCGTCATTAAAGGTCATCATTCTGCTGCCGGGGCATCCGCCTCCATGGCCATGACCATGGACTGGCTGGGGATGGTGCTGATGCTTCACTACATTTGGCTTACTTGGGGCTACACTGTGGCCCTCCAGGGTTCTACCTTGGCTTGCCAGCAGAGCCACCACTGCTTCTTCATCAAATTCCCCGGCATCTCTTTTTACTATTTTTAAGGCTCCCTCGGGACAGTGACCCAGACAGGCCCCTAATCCGTCACAGTATATATCATTAATTAGCTTTGCCTTTCCATTAACAATTTGAATGGCCCCTTCTGCACAATTGGGTACACAAAGACCACATCCATTACACTTTGATTCGTCTATTTCAATAATTTCTCTGATTGCCATGATTAATCCTCTCCTTTTGTTTTTATTCTAAACCTATTTTACCTGATTAATCATTGGCTGGTATGTGACGATTCGCACAAAATATAGTTTTTTTTAATTCATGCCTTTGCTGACGGAACGGCCACACAGGGGGCAATACCGTGCATCTTCCTCCAGCTCAATCTGGCAATGGTCGCAGTAGGCAATGTTTCTAATACTCAAAATAAGCCGCTCGTAGGTACGAATTTCTTCCTCTAAAGCCTCAACCTCTCTAAGCATTTCATATAGTTCATCCCTTGTAACAAGGTTTAGCTTTTTCAGTCTTCCGTAAATATATTGACCCATTTCCTCAAATCGCTTCGAGATCTCTTCTTCCTTTCTTCTAATACTCATACTCAATTTACTGATTTCTACCACTTCCGTAGACCTTTTTCCAATGTTCTTTGCAGTTTCCGAAACACCATTAGATAGCCTTTCGATCCAACTCATTTTTTTCCCCCTTTCCTTTCTCTTATATTATTTTTATTCTTAAGTCTGGTTTTGGTACCATCTGCCCTGTATCTTCATGCTGAGGCTCAACATCAAGAAGCCAACGACTGAAAACTAGCCATTGGCTTCTTAAGGTTGTTGTTTAACTTTAACTTTATATTAGATTACCAGGGTTCCATCCTCCTGTTCAATCATCAATAATACAGCCCTTTGCTGCCCATCGGCCGCATCAATATAGATTAAATAATCATCTTCTCCGAACTTAACCTTAAACTCATAGCACAGCGATTCCTTTCTTCCTGCAATGGGAATAATAGCCAGTCTGCTGTTTTCTAGCTTAACCCCGGAGGAAAGTCTTTCTCTGGCCGCCTCCTCCGATATTTTAGGCGCTGGGATCTCTCGTTCATGATGATTGATTAGAAAGCCCTCACTTTCAAAGCCTATGATTTCGCCATTGTCTAAGGCCACCTTTACCTTGATAAGGTCGGTGTAGATAATAACATCATCCTCTTCATAGGCAAAATTAATTACGATTTCCCCTTCAGCTGCCATGGAATAGGTAGGAGTCATAGATTCGTAGCCCTTATTCGCTAAAAATTTCTGAGCCCGATCAAAGGCTTCTTCCTTGCTTAATTTGCTTTCACCTATGGCCCGGGGATTCAAGTACCAGATCACCTTTCCACCGATTTGGCTGATGGCCGCCGAAACCTCCTGACCATTATTGCTTCCATTTTTATCAGCCTTTAAATAATAGCCGTTAATATTGGAATTTTCTATTTTTCCCACTACCCTTGCATTTGAAATGCCTTGATCCTTGAACTCTGATTCTAGTATTTGTATGGCTTTCCTTTCATCGATAGGCTCTCCCTCCAGCTTAGCCTGAATATCCTTTATATGCTCTGAAAAGGGGCCATCGTAGATCAGCTCCGGGTAATCCTGCATTCTTTCTTCAATATTAATTAAATTAAGATCCTTCATTTTATCATTTACAAGCTCTAAATTTTCATTGCCTTCCCGTCGCAGGTCTCCAAAGTTTACACCGCCCTTTACCACCTCTTGCTGTAATCCAACCAGCTCCTGGGATAAAAAGTTAGCATAGCTGTGGAGCTCTTGAAGCGTGTTAAGCTCCTCTGCCTCCAGTACAATTCCCTCCAGGGTCTTATTCACCATGGCAGTACAATAGTCACCCAACTGACTTAGAAATTTTTCTGTCTGCCGAATGGCTCCATGATAAAAGGGAAGCTGGGTTAGCTTTTCCTGTGCCATATAGCTCTGTTGAATGGTGTCATTAAGAAATTTAACCATATCTTGATTGGACCCCGAAACCATGGCCTTGGCAAGATCCACCTGAACATTTTCTACATGGCCTATTAAATCATAAAATTGTCTTTGAAACTGTATGTCTAAATAAGTATGGTAGTCATTTCTTTCGTTATATTGATAATAGCCCCAGACCCCCGTAATCACCAGGGCAATGGCCAATATAATCGGCAATATATATCTTCTCATTTGATCCCTCCTATTTAATCATGGGCAAAAACATGTTTTCCAATCCTTAAGGTAACCTTCCTTGACCAGATCCATTGACTGGTGGCAGTGGCAGGATTCCAGAAATAGATTGCCCCACCTGTGGGATCCCATCCATTTAAGGCGTCCCTTGCAGCACGGTAGGAGTCATCGTCAGGGGTTTCGTTGATAGCTCCCCGTTTAACCGGCTCGAAGGCACAGGGTTGGTAAATTACCCCTGCAATGGTGTTGGGAAAAGCTGCATTCCGTACCCGATTCAATATGACAGCCCCCACAGCTACCTTTCCTTCATAGGGCTCGCCCTTTGCTTCGGCATGGATTGCCCTAGCCAATATGTTTACATCATCGCTTCTGGAAACACCACTTCCCGCCGGGGTCGAGGAGGAGGGCGCCGTACCTGGCAAGCCCAGGGCACTTCTGGTTTGAGAGCCGATTATTCCATCTACTGTTAACCCGTTCCTCTGCTGAAATAATCGAACCGCCTGATAGGTCTCATATCCATATACGCCATCTACCGTTCCATCCAGATAACCCCAATCCCTTAGCTTGGTTTGGGCCTGCCTTACGACTTCCCCCCTTGAGCCCCAGCCAATATTTTGGGCGTAGATTCCCTCTATGTACAGGCTGGATACCATGACTAGTGAAAACACAGCGATAAATATCAAAACTCTTTTTTTCATCTGTTTCCCTCCCTATATTTGACTAATCCTATTTTTGGCTGAAAGGAAAAGAATTATCCAAAAAACAAAAATAAAAACCGAGAAGGTTTTTCTCGGTTATATGGCCATATTAAGGAATTCTTTGATATTCAATTTCTATGGGAAGCTCCAAGGGTTCATTGAAAATTTTATAGTAAAAACTGACTTCTTCCAACACGATCAAGTTAGATTCAAGAGGCTTTCCCTGGTAGAAAATATTTCCTGGCTCTGTATTAAGAACGACTCCCCATATTACGCTCATTCGATTATCTGTTGTACTATTTGTACTCCAATAATATGGACTGCCGCTTAATTCATACTCTTGCCAAACTTTATCAATGTCAACTACTCCGCCCATTAAGATTTCGCTATCTTGAAAAACGTAATAATGAATCTTACGTTCATCCTGGTAAATTGCTATATCTCTAGCAGATGAGGCAATTTCTATTAAATTTTCTCTATTAATATCTTTTCCCAGGACCTCTTGAATTGACTTAGCCGTATCATTCCTTTTATTATAATTACAACCACTGAGTAAGAAAAGCAGCGCTAACAGTATAAAAGATTTTTTTATTGTCACAATAATCACTCCCTAATCATGAGGCCAAGAAAAATTTAGTTTTTCTTTTTAGAATTTAATACTATTATAATTAGGTCTGTCCCATCTATCTTTTGAAGATGACCATGAAAGTCCAAAAGAACTTTTACCTATGGAAAATCCAGTCAATGAAGTGCTTTTCCAACTATGGGCATAGGTTGCATTAAAAGTGACTGTTTTTCCACTAGGATATCCATCATAAAAAGTAAAATATGCCCATCCACTACCTCTATACGCATTATATGTTCTGGCATCATAATTTATCCATGAGTCTTGAAATCTCATTCCTACTCCATAAGCTGAAGTCTCGGGTGAGAAATCTGAGTGGTAATATACAGTTCCTCTTTCATCATAAGTACGTAATCCCATTTCTATAACTGTTATTCTCTCATGTTCATTTCTTAAGCCAAAACCATCTGGACCACCCACTGTAGAATCAGGGTACATTTTATTCCATTTCCATCCTCCTAGCATTACATACATTCCCATATCTGGTTCATAATAGACAGAAGGTTTGTCAGTAGTTACATCAAATTCACTAGAAGAAATACTAATTAAATCGTCATGTCCATTCTCCTCCATCTTTATTATTCCTGCAATTTCATAAGAATGATTATCTAAATAGAGGTATCTATCTTTTGCATTTTTTAAAATAGCCTCATTATGCGCAGAATAAGCGTCATTAATTTTCTTCTGTTCCATGATTTCAACTCTAACCTTAGCCTCACTAAGTTCTTCTAAATATTTGTCTATTTCCCGGATCCTTCTCTCCAGTCTTAGTCTTAATTTATCTGGAATTTCATCCATATTTAATTGTCCTGGATTCAATTTTAAATCATGCAAACTTTCTATATCTTGATTTTTATTGATTACGCTACCTTCTTCTGCAAAAACTACAGTATTGGCCAGAATACTACACAACAACATTCCAAAGATAATAACCATTGATAATACTTTTTTCATTTGATTACCTCCTTATATTGCATTTTTTAAAATTTAATTATAGTGGCCACCATTTCTCATATTGTAACATATCACTATCAAACTATATAGTAATTAAATATATTTAGCCGCATTAAAATATTATTTAGCCATTTTTAACCATAATTATGTATTAATTCAAAAAAAGCATATTTTATCCATTGTTTTCATTAGAAGGTTATTTATATTCAGATAAACTTAAAGAAATCCCAAAATAATCTTATAAAAATTTATTGTAAT
>CBFGTV010000065.1:0-19248 GCA_965652145.1 uncultured Clostridiaceae bacterium | reverse complement strand
CAATGGCCGCCCGTGTTTCCCAGGTGGTGGGACAAAAAGAAAATCCTAGCAACTTTTTATTGATGCACGCCATGGGCCCCAATGTGGCAGGGGTCATTGGCTCTGCTGTGGCGGCAGGGGTACTGCTGTCGATGTTCGGTTAATTAAATAGGTTTACATAGGCCTAGAGATTAAAGGGAATATATCCTTTAATTTCTGGGCTTTATATTTACCTGCTTTAATGGTGCTTAATCAATCTGGTAATTGTTAAAAGAGGATAATTTGTATAAAATAATATTAAATATGAACAAAGCCTTCCTTAGGAAGATTCAAAGGAGGACTTTGTTGAAATCTACGTACGGAAAGACTTTTTACTTAATTATTTGAAGTGAAACTTTCCAATAGGATGATAAAAAACAGGTCTGGGGGAAAAAAATTGAAGGAGCAAATACTAAAGGAGCTATACAATTACAAAGATGGTTATCTTTCAGGTGAGGAATTAGCCAACCGCTTTGGAGTAACAAGAACGGCCATTTGGAAGCATATTAACAGCCTGAAGGAAGAAGGCTATCAGATAGAGACCCTTCATAAAAAGGGTTATCGTTTGTTGGAAAATGAAGAAAAAATGGTACCAACAGAGCTATTGTCGAAATTAAAGACCCAGGAGATCGGGCAAAATATGATTTATTTAGATTCAATCGATTCCACAAACAATTATGCTAAAAAAATTGCCCTGGAAGCTACCCACGGAACGATTGTAATTACCGAAGAACAGGTGATGGGCCGAGGAAGGCTGGGGAGAGGCTGGAAATCACCCAAGGGACAGGGAATCTGGATGTCACTTTTACTAAAGCCTTCAATTCCCCCTACTGAGGGAGCCAAGCTGACTCAAATTGCTGCCGCATCGGTTTGTCTTGCCATCCGTCATGTGGCGAATGTAGATGCCTTAATAAAGTGGCCCAATGATATTGTCATCAGAGGGAAAAAGGTTTGCGGTATCTTAACGGAGATGGCGGGCGAGTTAAACGAAGTAGCTTATTTAATTGTAGGAATGGGTATTAATGTAAATATTATGGAATTTCCAGAAGACCTACGGGAGAAGGCCACTTCCCTCAGGATGGAGCTGGGCTTTAAAATTGAAAGAACGAAGTTAATTATAGAAATTTTAAATCAATTTGAGCTGTTATATCAGTATTACATTGAAAATGGTTCCCTGATTAAAACCGTTGAGGTTTGTCGTCAATATTCTGCATTATTGGGAAAAAAGGTTCGGGTTATCCAGGGGCAAAAAGTAACCTTGGTTAAGGCCATTGATATTACTGAAGAAGGGCTGCTTAAAGTGGTGGACGTCGACGGAAGGGAAAGCACCCTGTTATCAGGAGAGATTTCTGTTCGTGGGGAGGAGGGGTACGTGTAAAATTCTTTGATTAGTTTTTGGTATAGTTTTTGCAATAAAAATAAATAGACCACAAAAATAATTTAATATAACGAGGAGGAAGAAATATGAAGGAAATTGTAATTGCCAGTGGGGCAAGGACACCAATAGGCAGCTTTGGTGGTGCATTGGCCAATGTTTCAGCAGTGGATCTGGGTGCGATCGTTATCAAAGAGGCTTTGAAAAGAGCCAATGTAAAGCCAGAGCTGGTGGATGAAGTATACATGGGCTGTGTACTTCAGGCAGGTCTGGGACAGGGGGTAGCCCGACAGGCTTCCGTTAAAGCAGGAATTCCTCAGGAGGTACCAGCCACAACAATTAATATGCTGTGCGGTTCGGGGCTTAAGACAGTTTCAATGGCGGCCCAAACCATTATTGCCGGTGACAATGACATTGTTGTAGTAGGAGGAACTGAGAGTATGAGCCGGGCCCCCTATGTATTGCCAAAGGCCAGGTGGGGAGCAAGAATGGGTAATGATCAAATGATAGACACAATGGTGAATGATGGATTAACCGATGCCTTTCATCAATATCATATGGGAATTACAGCAGAAAATTTAGCAGAAAAATATGGTTTAACCAGGGAAGAACAGGATCAATTTGCGGTTGAAAGTCAAAATAAAGCAGAGAAGGCCCTCTTGGCAGGCAAGTTTAAGGATGAAATTGTCGCCGTTGAGATTCCCCAAAGAAAAGGAGACCCAGTGGTGGTGGACACCGATGAGTATCCCAAGGCTGGTGTAACAGCAGAAAAGCTTGCTAAATTAAAGCCTGCTTTCAAAAAAGATGGCACCGTTACAGCAGGAAATGCATCAGGTATCAATGATGGTGCTGCTGCCCTAGTATTAATGACAAAGGAAAAGGCTGATGAATTGGGAATTGAGCCTCTAGCTACCCTGGTATCCTATGGTAACGCTGGAGTTGATCCTTCCATTATGGGGATCGGACCAGTTCCTGCAACTCAAAAGGCCTTGAAAAAAGCAGGGCTTACCATAGAAGATATGGATTTAATTGAAGCCAATGAAGCCTTTGCAGCTCAGGCATTATCTGTTGGTAAAGATTTAAAATGGGATCCCAAAAAGGTTAACGTCAATGGGGGTGCCATCGCCCTGGGCCATCCCATCGGAGCCAGCGGTGCAAGAATTTTGATCACTTTATTGTATGAAATGAAAAGAAGCTCAGCGAAATATGGCCTGGCAACATTGTGTATTGGCGGAGGAATGGGAACCGCAGTAATTGTCAAACGATAATTAAAAAAACGGCAAAAATCCAATTAACTTTGGATTTTTTGCTGTTTTTTTGTTAATTTTAAATGTATGATAATAATATAATGAGTGAAAAATTGGGCTAGGAGGTGAAGAAAGGTGAAAGGCAGGAAACAACAATATTTAGACATGAATTTTTTGGATATCACAAAAATTGAGCTGGAAGCCCATTCAGAGGAGCTGGCACTACTATTCAATCTATATAAAAACATTTTTAACGATATTTATAATTGGATGGTGGTGGTAGATACCGAGGGCTATATTATTATGATTAATAAGAAATACTGTGAATTCATTGGTATCAAACAAGAGGATGCCATTGGCAGACATGTTACAGAAGTAATTGAAAATACCAGAATGCATATTGTTGTCAAGACAGAGCAAAAAGAAATTGGAGACATTCAAGAAATCAAGGGAAATCAAATGATTGCCGATAGAATTCCGATTTATCAGAATGGTAAATTGATGGGGGCTGTGGGAACCGTAATCTTTAAAGACCTGGTGGAATTTGACGTCTATGTCAAGAACATTCTAAAAATGGAAAAGCAGCTAGAGTTTTATAAAAAAGAATTGAAAAAGGCGCTGGGAAGCAATTATACCTTTGAGCATATTGTAGGGAACAGTGTTGCGGTTAGACGAGCCAAGGATTTAGCCCAAAAGGTTGCCTTATCGAAATCAAATATATTGCTGTTGGGGGAAAGCGGTACAGGTAAAGAACTATTTGCCCATTCCATTCATAATGCCAGCCCCAGGGGCGAATACCCCTTAATTAAGGTGAATTGTGGGGCAATTCCATCAGAACTGTTGGAATCAGAGCTGTTTGGTTATGAACAGGGAGCCTTTACCGGTGCCAAAAAGGGGGGCAAGCCAGGAAAATTTGAGCTGGCTCATCGCAGTACCATTTTCCTTGATGAAATAGGTGATTTACCTCTAAATATGCAGGTGAAAATATTGCGTGTGATTCAAGAACGAGAAATTGAGCGAATTGGCAGTGTAAAAAGCCAAAAGGTGGATGTAAGAATTATTGCCGCAACCAATCGAAATTTAGAGGATATGGTAAAGAAAAAGTTGTTTAGGGAAGATCTATATTATCGCTTAAATGTTATTAGTATTAATATTCCTCCCTTAAGGGATCGAATCGAGGATATTCCCCTGTTAACCCGGCATCTGATGAAAAAGCTGGCAAGTGAAATGGAGCGGCATGTAACAGAAATTTCCCCTGCTGCACTGGAGGCTTTAACCAATTATCATTGGCCAGGGAATATTCGAGAATTGGCAAATTTGATCGAAAGAGCCCTTAATTTAGTGGAAAAGGAAGCTATGATTAACTTAGATCATTTTCCCTACTATATCCGTAAGGTGGCTAAGGTTGATACAACAACTGCTGTCGATAGCCTAGAGGTAAATTTTGATGGTACCCTTAAGGATATTTTTGAAGAAATTGAGAAAAAGGCCATTCAAAAAACATTGATGCAATATGAGGGAAACAAGTATCAAACTGCAAAAAAGCTAGGGATTAGTCGAACGAGTCTTTACGAGAAGATTAAGAAATATGGTTTAGAAAATGTTAATTAAATGAACAGTGTAAATAAAAAGTACAAAATCATTTGAAATATTTTTTTTGTAAAACTAAGTTATTGAAAAATCAATAAAAGGGCCCTTGTAAAAGGGGAAAAAAGTTAGAAAAATCAGAAAATTAGTGTAAAAAAATTGTACACTTCTAAAAGAAAAATTTAAAAATCCTCCTGAATCATGAAATTTATAGCAAAAAATGTCTAAATATGATTGAATGATCCTAATATTATATTTGGCATGGAACTTGCAAGCTATAAAGTTGAGCAATCATGGAAGGAGGATTTTAAGTGGCAGTAAAATTTATGACAGCAGAAGAGGCTGTAAAGCTAATTGATTCAAACAGTACCTTGGCGACAGGAGGCTTTGTAGGAAACGCGGTACCAGAAGAATTAGAAATTGCCCTGGAGAGAAGGTTCCTTGAGACGGCAGAACCTCGAAATTTAACTTTGGTATATGCTGCCGGTCAAGGAGACGGAAAAGGAAGGGGCTTAAACCATTTAGGCCACGAGGGCTTACTCAAAAGAGTGATCGGAGGCCATTGGGGCTTGGTTCCCAAGGTTCAGAAGCTGGCCTTTGAAAACAAAATAGAAGCCTATAATTTTCCCCAGGGTTCAATTTCACATCTTTTCAGGGATATTGCAGCCAATAAGCCCGGAACCATCACCAAGGTCGGTTTAAAAACCTTTGTAGACCCAAGGGTTGAGGGAGGAAAGCTGAACGAAAAGACAAAAGAGGACATGGTAGAGCTTATTGAGGTGTTAGGAGAGGAATATTTGCTTTATAAGGCATTTCCGATTGATTTTGCCTTGATTAGAGGTACCTATGCCGATGAAAATGGAAACGTTACCATGGAAAAAGAGGCAGGTACGCTGGAAGTGCTCTCTATTGCCCAGGCGTGTAAAAATTCAGGCGGAAAAGTCATTGTCCAGGTTGAAAAGGTAGTGAAGGCAGGCAGCTTAGATCCCAAGCTTGTTAAAATCCCGGGTATTTATGTAGACACCATTGTCGAAGTAAAGGATATGGCAAATCATATGCAAACCTTTGCGGAATCCTACAATGCCAGCTATACTGGAGCCACAAAGGTACCTGTAAACTCTGTAAAGCCCATGGCACTGGATGAAAGAAAAGTTATTGCAAGAAGGGCCGCTATGGAACTGGTGCCCCAGGCTGTTGTTAATCTGGGAATTGGTATGCCTGAAGGGGTTGCAGTGGTTGCCAATGAAGAAGGAATTGGAAATGAAATGGTCTTAACCGTAGAGCCAGGACCAATCGGTGGTATTCCTGCAGGTGGATTAAGCTTTGGGGCGGCGATTAATCCAGAGGCTATTATTGATCAACCCTATCAGTTTGACTTTTATGATGGTGGTGGCTTGGATGTTGCCTTTTTAGGATTAGCCCAATGTGATAAGACAGGCAATATTAATGTAAGTAAATTTGGTCCTAAAATTGCTGGTGCAGGCGGATTTATCAATATCACTCAAAATGCCAAAAAGGTTGTTTTCTGTGGTACCTTTACGGCAGGTGGACTCGATATTGCCATTGAAGACGGAAAACTTAAAATTAACCAAGAGGGTAAGGTTAAAAAATTCCTTAATCAGGTTGAGCAAATCACCTTCAGTGGGGAATATGCCATAGATGAGAACCAAACAGTTCTTTATATCACAGAAAGAGCAGTATTTGCTTTAAGTCCTGAAGGTATGATGTTAACTGAGATTGCACCTGGAATCGACTTGAAGAAAGACATCCTAGAACAGATGGAATTTCAGCCGGTAGTCAGCCCAGAGCTAAAATTAATGGACGCCAGAATTTTTAACTCAGAAAAAATGGGATTAATAATTTAGAGAGCGGAGGGAGAAAAATGTTAGGAATAATAATTGGTCTGGCCTTATTAATGTTTTTAGCCTATAAAGGGATGTCTATTATTTGGGTGGCACCAATTTGTGCCATGGTGGTTGCCCTTACAGGGGGCTTGGAATTACTGCCAGCCTATACGGGCTCCTATATGGAAGGCTTTGTAGGCTTCGTATTATCATGGTTTCCGGTATTTATGCTGGGTGCCATATTCGGTAAAGTAATGGATGAATCTGGTGCGGCCCGTTCCGTTGCCCACTGGATCACCTCTGTTATTGGTAAGAAAAGAGCCATTCTGGCGGTTGTTGTAGCCTGCGCTGCATTAACCTATGGCGGTATTTCATTATTCGTTGTTGTATTTGCAATTTATCCTTTAGCAATTGCATTATTTAGAGAAGCCAACATTACCAGAAAGCTGATACCGGGTTCTATTGCCCTGGGGGCCTTTGCCTTCACCATGACAGCCATACCTGGTACCCCACAAATTCAGAACCTAATCCCTACAGATTATTTCGGAACAACACCAATGGCTGCTCCCATTATGGGTACAGTGGCTGCACTAATTATGTTTGGGGGCGGAATGCTGTGGTTAACCTACCGGGAGAAAAAACTCACGGCAGCAGGGGAGGTTTTCACCGAGCCTGATAAGAAGGTAGAAGCAACCGAAGCGGCAGAATTGCCAAATCCACTTTTATCAGCCCTGCCGCTATTTACAGTGGTGATCCTGTTAAATGCCTTTGATTTAAACATCGTAACTTCGTTATTGGCGGGAATTGCAGTGGGCTTAGTATTAAATTTCAAACGTATTCCTTCAATGATTGCCACAATCAATAGCGGCGCTTCGGGTTCAGTTCTGGCCATTATTAATACCAGTGCTGCGGTTGGCTTTGGGGCTGTGGTTAGGGCAGTACCTGGCTTTGAAAGCTTAACAAATTTAGTGATGGGAATCAAAGGAAATCCATTGATTTCAGAGGCGGTAGCAGTCAATGTTTTAGCAGGAGCAACAGGTTCTGCCTCTGGGGGAATGGGAATCGCCCTGGCTGCTCTAGGTGAAAAATATATGGAATTAGCTGCCAGCACCGGTATTCCTCCGGCGGCATTCCACCGAATTGCGTCCTTATCAAGTGGTGGATTAGACACATTGCCCCACAATGGAGCTGTATTGACCCTGTTAGCTGTAACTGCCATGACCCACAAGGATTCCTATATTGATATCTTTATGACTTGTACTGCCATACCGGTGTTATCGGTTATTACAGCAATTATTTTAGCCAGTGTAGGTCTTGTATAATAAAGAAATTATTCTAATTTAAGAATTTAAGAAATAAGATGGTCAGCCCCTGGTCGAGCTGCGACAACTGCGGGGCATTGATAATGGGGCTGCCCTTATATTGTAACAGGGTGTGATGGCCATTGCTTAACAGGCATGGCATAGAACACAATTTATTTAGGAAGGCCTGCTGCCCTATAGCAAAGGGAAGGCTGAGTTTTTCACAGATAAAAGTGGAGGGATACTATGAAAATTGGTGTTATTGGTGCAGGAACCATGGGGGCAGGAATTGCTCAGGTACTAGCTGAATATGAATATGAAGTCGTTATGAGGGATATTAATGAAACCTTTGTAAAGCGGGGAGTGGGAATTATTACAAAAAATCTCGACAAAGGTGTTCAGAAGGGCAAGCTGACTGAGGCCGACAAAGAGCGGATTTTAGGTAGGATTACTGCCACCACAGTCGTAGAGGATTTAGGAAATGTTGATATTGTCATTGAAGCGGCAGTTGAAAATATGGAATTGAAAAAGAAGATCTTTGCTGAATTGGATCAAGTGTGTAAGCCTGAGGCCATCCTGGCTACCAATACATCCTCTTTGTCAATTACAGAGATAGCCAGTGCCACCAGCAGGCCCCATAAGGTCATTGGCATGCATTTCTTTAACCCGGTTTTTATTATGAAGCTGGTAGAAATTATCAAAGGGATTGCCACTTCAGAGGAAACTAAATTAACCATTATGGAGCTAACTAAGACCATCGGTAAAACACCAGTGGAGGTAGAAGAAGCACCAGGCTTTGTGGTAAATCGTATCTTAATTCCTATGGTTAATGAAGCGGTGGGAATCTTGAGTGACGGTGTAGCAACAGCCGAAGCTATTGATGAGGCCATGAGGCTGGGAGCCAACCATCCCATAGGACCCTTGGCGCTGGCTGATTTAATTGGTACTGACGTCTGTCTTGCCATTATGGAAACACTCTATAACGAGTTTGCAGATACAAAATATCGGCCCCATCCTCTACTGAGGAAGATGGTAAGAGGCGGTTTCCTGGGTAGAAAATCCGGAAAGGGTTTTTATACCTATTAACCCAATTTTTTTACTAATCAATATAAGATGAAGAAACAAAAAAAGTCTATAAATATTTTTTAAAACTGATGGATAAATTTGTAATTTGATATATAATTAAGATAAGTAGGTGTAATTTTTTAAGGAGGCGAAGCAATGAAATTTGAAAACAAGGTAGTGGTAGTCACTGGAACTGCCCAAGGGATTGGAAAGGCCACCGCATTAAAATTTGCCCAAGAGGGAGCCAAGGTGGTAGTAGTTGATATCAAAATGGAAATGATGGATGAGGTTGTTTCTGAAATTAAGGCAATGGGTGCCGAAGTATTGGCCTACGAAGTGAATGTAGTCAATCGTGAGCAGATTCAAGCTATGGTTGATGATGTGGTGGGCAAATGGGGTAAAATTGATGTATTGGTGAACAATGCAGGTATTACTGCCGATAGCCAGCTGCTGAAAATGACTGAAGATGCTTTTGATAAAGTGATTGCTGTAAACCTGAAGGGCGTTTACAATTGTACTCAGCTTGTGGCCCCTGTCATGGTGGAAAATGGCGGTGGTGTTATTTTGAATGCCTCTTCAGTAGTAGGTCTATACGGAAACTTTGGCCAAACCAACTATGCTGCTACCAAATTTGGCGTAATTGGTATGACTAAAACCTGGGCCAAGGAACTAGGTAAGAAGGGTATTCGAGTAAATGCCATAGCCCCAGGCTTTATTGCAACACCAATGGTGGCTAAAATGCCAGAGAAGGTAATTGATATGATGAAGGGCAAATCTCCCCTTGGAAGACTTGGAACACCAGAGGATATTGCCAATGCCTATGCATTCCTTGCCTCCGATGAGGCCAGCTTTATTACAGGAACTACCCTAAGTGTTGATGGCGGTGTTGTAATATAGACTGTCAACAAATAAAACGGTGTTCATAAACTGGACAACATATAGACGGCCTAGTTAGACTAGATACCGGGGTGGGACTGTACAAAAAATGTACAGTCCCTTTTACAAAAGGAATCTTTGTAGTTATTTTAATAACAATTAGAACTTGGTTTTAAAGATGATTGGAGTCTATTTAATCTTATAAATCTATAAAATATAATGGATATAAGGTGGATCTATAAAAAATTTTAAATATTTATGTCAAATAAATATCAATCTTACGAAAACTGGCACAGATATTGCGATATAATTGTAGTGAAAATAATAAAGTAAGGGGGCATTACAGTGGTAGGTAAAAAGATTAATGAATTAAAGATTGGTGACAAAGGCTTCTTTGAAAAAACCATTACCGAAACAGATGTCTATTTATATGCAGGTATAAGCGGAGACTTAAATCCGGCCCATATTAATGAATCCTATGCCCAAGACAGCCTTTTTAAAGAGCGAATCGCCCATGGCATGCTGACGGCGGGGCTGATTTCTGCAGTATTGGGAATGCAGCTACCCGGACCGGGTACCATATACCTTGGGCAGGAGCTGAAATTCCATGCTCCGGTAAAATTTAACGATACAATTCAGGCCAGTGTAGAGGTAATTGAAATTATGGCTGAAAAAAATAAGGTCAAGTTAAGCACTGTGTGCAAAAACCAGCGGGGTGAGGTTGTTTTGTCTGGGGTAGCCACGGTAATGCCGCCAAAATAAACTCATAATCCAGCAAATTAATGAATGGAGGAATTATAAATGAACTTTAGTTTATCAAAGGAGCATTTAATGCTTCAACAGCTATACAGGGAATTTGCCCAAAAAGAAGTAAAGCCCTTGGCAGAGGAAGTAGATGAGAAAGAGGAATTTCCTGTTGAAACCGTTAAAAAGCTGGCTCGTTACGGGTTTATGGGAATCCCTTTTCCAAAGGAATACGGAGGGGCCGGGGGTGATGTCCTGGCCTATGCCATGGCCGTTGAAGAGCTTTCCAAGGTATGCGCCACTACAGGGGTAATTGTTTCAGCCCATACTTCTTTGTGTGCCGCACCTATTTTTGAATTTGGCACCAAGGAGCAAAAAGAGAAATATTTAATCCCCCTGGCAAAGGGTGAAAAGCTTGGCGCCTTTGGGTTAACTGAGCCCAATGCAGGAACCGATGCTTCAGCTCAGCAGACTACAGCCCATCTTGAGGGTGACCACTACGTTTTAAATGGCAGTAAAATCTTTATAACAAATGCGGGTTATGCTGATATCTATATTATTATGGCCATGACCGATAAATCCCAGGGCACTCGAGGTATTTCTGCCTTTATTGTTGAATCCGACACAGCGGGCTTCAGTATTGGAAAAAAAGAAGCGAAGCTGGGAATAAAGGGATCTTCCACCTGTGAGTTGATTTTTGAAAATTGTAAAATACCCAAAGAGAATCTTTTGGGTAAGCTAGGAAAGGGATTCGGAATAGCCATGAAAACACTGGATGGGGGACGGATTGGAATTGCCGCCCAAGCCCTGGGAATTGCCCAAGGAGCATTGGATGAAACCATCGCCTATGTAAAGGAAAGAAGACAATTTGGAAAGCCAATTTCCTATTTCCAAAATACCCAATTCCAATTGGCAGATATGGGAACCAAAACCGAGGCCGCCAGGCTACTGGTCTATAAAGCCGCCTATTATAAAGAGCAAGGTCTCCCCTATTCCAAGGAAGCAGCCATGGCGAAGCTTTATGCTGCTGAAACAGCCATGGAGGTTACAACAAAGGCGGTACAGCTTCATGGTGGCTATGGTTATACACGGGAATACCCCGTTGAAAGAATGATGCGGGATGCAAAGATTACAGAGATCTATGAAGGTACTTCAGAGGTTCAAAGGATGGTAATCTCTGCTAGTCTGTTGAAATAGAGGAGGATAATAATATGAAAATCATTGTTTGTATTAAGCAAGTACCCGATACAACCGAAGTAAGATTAGACCCCCAGACAGGAACCTTGATTCGGGATGGCGTGCCCAGCATTATTAATCCTGATGATAAGAGTGGTCTGGAAGCTGCCCTGAGAATTAAGGATGAAATCGGGGCCCACGTGACGGTTTTAACCATGGGTCCTCCTCAAGCCGATGTGGCACTTAGGGAAGCCCTGGCCATGGGGGCTGATCGGGCGATACTACTGACAGATCGAGCCTTTGCAGGGGCTGATACCTGGGCTACTTCCACTACCCTGGCTGCGGCCATTAAAGAATTGGAATATGATCTTGTAATTGCAGGAAGACAGGCCATTGACGGTGATACGGCCCAGGTAGGACCTCAAATTGCTGAGCACTTGGGCCTTCCCCAAGTAAGTTATGTAGAGGATTTGAAGCTTCAAGGAGATTCATTAATTCTCAAACGGGTCTTTGAAGATGGCTATCATTTAATAAAGGTAAAGCCCCCTTGCTTAATTACTACCCTGAAGGAAATGAATGAGGCGAGATATATGAGTGTCGGCGGGGTATATGATGCTTATCGTACTAAGGAAGTCGAGGTTTGGAATCTGAGCAATATCACCGTTGATTTGGAAAATATAGGTCTTAAGGGCTCGCCTACCAAGGTGAAGAAATCCTTTACCAAGGGAGCCAAAACAGCAGGAAAGGTTTTTGAGGTTGATCCAAAGGAAGCAGCAGAAATCATTGTTGATAAGTTAAAAGAAAAATATATTATCTAGTTAGGAGGAAGACTATGAGCTCTTTAGAATATCAAGGTGTATGGGTATTTGCAGAACAAAGAGATGGTGAATTGCAAAATGTAGCTCTGGAACTGCTGGGAAAGGGAAGGGAACTGGCAGATCAGCTTAAAACCCAGCTAACGGCCGTGTTATTAGGGCATGAAATTAAAGACCTGTCTAAGGAATTAATCTACTATGGGGCCGATCAGGTAATTACAGTGGATGATCCAATGCTGAAGCTGTATGTAACAGAGCCCTATACTAAGGTGGTGTGTGAGGCAATTGAAGCCTCTCGACCTGAAATAATTTTGATTGGTGCTACGGCCATAGGCAGAGACCTGGCTCCAAGGGTGTCGGCCAGGATTCATACCGGTTTAACTGCGGATTGCACAAGCCTGGAAATTGAAGAAGAAACGAAAAATCTACTGATGACCAGGCCCGCCTTCGGGGGAAATATTATGGCCACGATAGTTTGCCCAGAGCATAGGCCACAAATGTCAACCGTTCGGCCTGGTGTTATGGTGAAAGGGAAAAGAGATGATGCTAGAAGGGGCGAAGTGATTGAATTTAGCACAAGCCTCAAGGAAGCCGATATGAATGTTGAAATTTTAGAGGTTGTTAAAGAAACCAAGCAAAAAGTAAAAATTGAAGAGGCTAACGTGTTGGTTTCTGGCGGACGGGGCATTGGCAAAAAAGAAGGCTTTGAATTATTGAAGGAATTGGCAAAGGAATTAGGCGGTATGGTTTCAGGCTCCAGGGCAGTGGTGGATGCCGGCTGGCTGGAAAGGGATTATCAGGTGGGGCAAACAGGAAAAACCGTCAGACCCGATCTTTATATAGCCTGCGGTATTTCTGGGGCTATTCAGCACGTAACCGGTATGGAGGAATCAGAGCTTATTATTGCCATCAATAAAAATGCGACTGCCCCCATTTTTGAGCTGGCCGATGTTGGTATAGTTGGCGATGTCAACAAAGTGATTCCTGCGGTAATAGAGGCTCTCAAAAATTCAAAAAAATAGGAATAGCCTTGAATAATATTATTATTGCAAAATCAATTAGAAACTGTTAAAATGGTACGGTAAAACAGCCAGTATCTCTTTGAACTGGACTAACCACCATATAGTAATTTTATTAAATCAGTCCAACATCTTAGCTGAGTTGGAACGGAGGTATAAAAATGAAAAATAAGGCATTATCGCCGAAAAAAATGGCCATCGCCGGAGTGTTAGGTGCCCTTACGGTTGTATTAAGCGTCACACCCTTTTTAGGATTTATTCCAATTGGTACCATAAGCGTCACTACGATGCATATTCCGATAATTATTGCAGCGATACTAGCAGGGCCCCAAGTGGCATTGTTTGTGGGACTAATCTTTGGAATCAGCAGCTTTATTCGGGCTACACCGGGGTTTTTCAGTGACCCGTTGGTTTCTATTCTGCCCAGGATTTTTATCGGCTTAACGGCCTACTATAGCTATAAGCTGACCAAAAGCCCGGTAGTGGCAGCCATTATAGGAACGGCAACCAATACCATAGGAGTTTTAACAATGGTTTATCTCAGGGGCTATTTGCCATTGGCGGTGGTAACGGCTACGGCATCAATCAATGGTACCGCTGAAATCATTATTTCATCTATCATTGTATATGCCATTATAAAAGTGCTGCAAAAAAATAAAGCAATCAAAAGCATATGCTAGATAGAAGGTGAATAAATGATTTTAGTATTTGATGTGGGTAATACAAACATCGTTTTGGGTGTCTATCATGACAGAGAGCTGGTGGATTTTTGGAGAATTGCCACTGATAAGAATAAGACCTCCGATGAATATGCCATGTTGATTAATCAATTATTCCAACATAGCGGGGTAAACATAGAGGAAATTGATGATGTCATTATTTCATCCGTCGTTCCCAACATTATGTATTCCCTGGAGCATACAGTCAGAAAGCTATTTAATATAGAGCCTTTAGTGGTAGGCCCCGGAATTAAAACCGGTATGAATATTAAGTATGATAACCCCAAGCAGGTGGGGGCAGATAGAATTGTGAATGCTGTTGCTGCCTATGAAAAGTATGGGGGCCCCCTAATTATTGTCGATTTTGGCACAGCAACAACATTTTGTGCCATTTCCCCAAAGGGTGATTATTTAGGTGGAACCATTTCTCCCGGTATAAAAATATCAAGCGATGCCTTGTTTCAGCAGGCAGCAAAGCTGCCCCGGGTGGAATTGGTTAAGCCGGGAAAGGTAATCTGTAAAAACACTGTTAACAGTATCCAGGCGGGGATTATATATGGCTATGTAGGTCTTGTGGAATATATTATTAAAAAAATGCAAAAGGAATTAAGGCATGATAATATTAAGGTGATTGCCACCGGTGGGCTATCAAGCCTCATTGCCAGTGAATCAGATTGTATTGACATTGTTGATAAGTTTCTAACCCTGGATGGATTGAATATTATCTATGAGCGAAATAAAGAAGAAGCAGAGAAACGTAAAGCCATAAAGGAAATGGAATAGACTGTCATATGCCCAGCCCTCACCAACTGTTAGCAGTGGAGGCTGGGCAGCTTTATGCTTCAATATGTCTTACTAGCTTGACTTATTTTCTGTGTTAAATAACATGGTTTATACCCTGTAAAGCAGCCCTATACTAAGATATAATATATAGGTAATTGGACATGATATAACAGAGGTGAACATATGAAAATTGGTAACATTACATTGGAAAACACAGTTTTTTTAGCACCCATGGCTGGCGTGACGGACCTGCCTTTTCGCTTGATTTGTAAAGAGATGGGCTGTGGAATGGTCTATACTGAAATGGTCAGTTCAAGGGCCCTTTATTATGGAGATAAAAAGACAGAGGCCCTGTTAAACATTGAAGAAGCAGAGAAGCCCGTTGCTATTCAGATTTTCGGCTCAGAGCCTGAAATAATGGCCAGGGCAGCGTATTATTTAAATGAAAGGGAAAATGTTATTTTAGACATTAATATGGGCTGCCCCACGCCTAAAATTACTAAAAATGGAGACGGCAGTGCTTTGATGAAAAATTCGAAGCTGGCGGGAAAAATTATTAAGGCTGTGGTAAAGGAATCAATCAAGCCTGTTACGGTAAAAATCCGTAAGGGCTGGGATGATAACAGTGTCAATGCCGTTGAGATGGCCAGCGTGATTGAAGAAAGCGGTGCCTCCGCAGTAACGGTTCATGGAAGAACACGGGAACAATATTATTCGGGTAAGGCTGATTGGGAAATTATTAAAGAGGTAAAGGCAGCAGTGAAGATTCCTGTCATTGGAAATGGTGATGTATTTTCCTTGGAGGATGCGGCGGCCCTTTTAAGGAAAACCCATTGTGATGGAATAATGATTGGTCGAGGTTCCCAGGGAAATCCATGGATTTTCAAACAGATTCATCATTATGCTCTAACAGGGGAAATGATGCCGGAACCTAGCCTTGAGGAAAGAATTGCTGTTATAAAGAAGCATATGGATTTAGTGATAAGCATGAAGGGGGAGTACATTGGGATAAGAGAAATGAGAAAGCACATCGCATGGTATATGAAGGGCTTTAAAAATAGTGCCCAGCTACGAAATAAGATTAACCATGTTGATTCATATTTAGAGATGCTGAATTTGCTGAATGGGTACCTGGCTGAAAATCAGGTTAGATAATTTGTTGCGCACCTCCGTATAAGCTTTTGTAATTAGACAATAATACAAAGGGAAATTATAAGGGAGGAAGCACAATGAAAAGAATTGTGAGTATTAGCCTGGGTAGCAGTAAAAGAGATCATGCTGCCATAATAGAAGCATTTGGTGAACGGTATAGTCTGGAGCGAATCGGAACGGATGGCTCATTAAACAAGGCCATTGATTTAATTCGTCAGCTGGATGGACAAGTTGATGCCTTTGGTATGGGGGGGATAGACCTCTATTTATGGGGAGGGAACAGGCGCTATATCATTCGGGAAGCCCAAAAAATTAAAAATGCTGCTAAAATGACACCCATTGTTGATGGGGCTGGCCTTAAAAATACCCTTGAAAGAAGGGTAATATATCATTTAAATGCTGATAAAAAAGTACTGTTTAATAACAAAAAGGTATTAATGCCTTCTGCCATGGACCGCTTCGGAATGGCTGAAGCCATTGATACCTGCGGTGGAAATTTAATAATTGGTGATTTAATCTTTGCACTGGGGCTTGAAATACCACTATATTCTTTAAAAAGCCTTCATCGAATTGCCAGTATATTGGCTCCCATCGTATGTCAGCTTCCCTTTAGATTCTTGTATCCCACAGGAAATAAGCAGGAGCAAGAAAAGTATCATACTGTTTCTAGGTATTATGAACAGGCGGAGATTGTGGCGGGTGATTTTCACTATATCAAACGTTTTATGCCGCCAAGCCTAAAGAATAAAATTATTATTACCAATACGGTGACAGAGGCAGATATTGAAACTTTAAGAAACAGAGAAGCCTCTATGCTAATCACGACTACACCTGAGGTAGCAGGAAGATCCTTTGGTACAAATGTACTTGAAGCATTATTGGTGGTGGTTGCTGCCGAAAGAGGACTGCCTCCTGTGGAACAGCAATATGAGGTCTTATTAAATGAACTTGCCCTACAGCCCAGAATAGAATATTTAAATCCTGTTGATGAAAATAGTATGGAATAATCAACGATTTAACTTGACAATTTTAATACCCTATCTTATAATATCTACAACATATAGCAAAACAAGCACTGCTTGAGTCAGTGCTTGTGGCTTGTCAAGGATATAATTTCCATTTGATTTTAAAGAATAAAATAAGCTCAGGGACATATATTATCTAACATCATACATATATATAATGTAGTTTAAGACCAGCATCAATGTTTTTCCAGTTAAAACTAATAGGCCAAAGGAGAGGGATAGCATGATGGATAGAGATGTTGTATTGACGGTTAACGGATTAAAGAAGATTGAAGAAGAACTGGAACAATTAAAGACAGTTAGAAGGAAAGAGGTTGCTGAACGGATTAAACAGGCTATAGCCTTTGGAGATATAAGTGAAAACTCTGAGTACGATGAAGCTAAAAACGAACAGGCTCAAGTTGAGGAACGAATATTAAAATTAGAAAGCATGCTAAAAAAAGCCCGGGTAATTGATGAAGATGATATCAGCATTGATGTTGTCAGTATTGGGGCAACTGTTACTGTGAAGGACATTGAATTTGATGAAACAGTGGAATATACCATTGTAGGCTCAGCAGAAGCAGATCCCTATGAATTAAAAATTTCAAATGAATCCCCTGTAGGGCGGGCTCTGATTGGGAAAAAAATCGGAGAGGTTGTGGAAGTTCAAATACCAGATGGTATTACGAAATATGAAGTACTACAAATTAAAAGATAGTTTGGGGGAGAACAAAGGATGATGCAGGAAGAAAATTTGAATGAGCTCCTTAAAATAAGAAGGGAAAAATTAAGGCAGCTTCAAGAAGCAGGCATGGACCCTTTTAAAATTGAAAAGGTGAACATTACCCATTATAGTAAATTTGTAAAGGAAAACTTTGAAACCCTTGAAGGACAAGCTGCTACGGTGGCAGGCCGAATTATGACGAAACGGGGCCATGGAAAGGCAAGTTTCATAAATGTTCAAGACTATGAAGGGCAGATACAGGCCTATATTAGACAGGATATGGTCGGAGAAGAAGTCTATAAGCAGTTTACCTCCTATGACATTGGCGATATTGTAGAGATCGTCGGAGAAATCTTTCGAACCAATAAAGGCGAAATTTCTATTAAAGCGGAATCAATAAGACTGTTAACTAAGTCATTGCAGGTGCTGCCTGAAAAATGGCATGGCTTAAAGGATCAGGATTTAAGATATCGACAAAGATATGTTGATTTAATCGTAAACCCTGAGGTGAAGGAAACCTTTATAAAAAGAAATAAGATTATTAAAGCTGTAAGGGAATTTTTAGATGAAAAAGGCTATCTGGAGGTAGAAACCCCCATTTTAACATCCGTTGCTGGTGGTGCTGCCGCTAGACCCTTTATGACTCATCACAATACCCTGGATATTGATATGCAGCTTAGAATTGCCAATGAGTTATATCTAAAAAGGTTAATTGTTGGCGGCTTTGATAAGGTGTATGAAATGGGAAAAATGTTTAGAAATGAAGGTATATCTATTAAACACAACCCAGAGTTTACCAATATGGAGCTTTATGCTGCCTACCATGATTACAAGGATATGATGGAAATTACTGAAAATCTAGTAGCCTATTGTGCTGAAAAGGTTAACGGCTCTACAGTTGTCAACTATCAAGGGGTGGAAATTGACTTTAAGCCGCCCTGGAAAAGAGTTTCAATGCATGACTTGGTCAAGGAAAAAACAGGTGTTAATTTCTATGATTTTGATACAGATGAAGAAGCCAGAAAAATTGCTAAGGAGCAATTACATTTAGAGGTAGAGCCTCACTTTACAAGGGGACACCTTGTCAATTTGGCATTTGAAGAATTTTGTGAGAAGGATTTAATTCAACCTACCTTCGTATTACATCACCCTGTTGAGGTATCGCCATTGGCTAAGCGAAATCCCGACAATCCTTTAATTACCAATCGATTTGAGGCCTTTGCAAATACTTGGGAAATTGCCAATGCTTTTTCTGAATTAAACGACCCAATTGATCAAAAACAACGTTTTGAAGCACAATTACTGCAACGAGAAGCTGGTGATGATGAGGCCCATCCAATGGATTTAGACTTTATTAACGCCCTGGAAGTAGGACTTCCCCCTACCGGTGGTCTTGGGGTTGGTATTGATAGAATGATTATGCTGTTGACAGATTCACCTTCTATACGGGATATTATTTTATTCCCAACAATGAAGCCCGTAGAATAATATAACTTTCTTTTAAGACCAAAGCCCGCCTATGGCGGGCTTTGACATTTCAACCGAATTTTTTTTAACTTTTATTTATAAAACCAATTGACTTTCATATTACTATGTGTTATATTCTTATATGTTGTTCGAAGCAGGGTCAAATCATTCTAAAAAACGATCCAAAAAACTTAAAAAAGTTATTGACAAAGACTTTGAATAATGATATAGTATAAAAGTCGCCACTTGATGGCGCAGGGGTGAAAGCCCTCTAAGGTCTTTGAAAACTGAACAGTATAGATATTAAGCCAGCATATAAAAGTCATTTT
>CBFGTV010000064.1:0-20085 GCA_965652145.1 uncultured Clostridiaceae bacterium | reverse complement strand
AAAAATCGGCAGTGCCTTTGTCATTACGCTACCGGTCTTTAAGTCAGGCTTAATTCAAGCTATTGCCATTAAGAGACAAAAAATTCAAGCCGATGCCATGAGGGCCCTGGATGAAAAGACCAATGAAATGCTATTAAGAAATGCCGAAAATATTGCTGCTCAATCCGTAGATATTGCACGATTGACTTCAGGCTCCAGTATCAAGATTGAGACCCTGGAAAAAACCTTTGAAACAATTATGCGAGGTATCGAAGAAACAAGACAGATTGAAATAGAAAACAAGCAAAGCCGTGAAGAAAGTCGTAAAAAGCTACTTGAGCTGCAAAATAAACTTGAGAAAAATCAGTAAAAATTGCTTCGTAGTAGTTTCTTTATAAAAATAGTTAATAATATTTGATAAAAATGGAGAGGTGTGAAAATTATGGCGATTAGTTTAAGTAAGGGACAAAAAGTTGATTTGACCAAGGGAAATCCTGGATTATCGAAAATAATTGTTGGATTAGGGTGGGATGTCAACAAATATGACGGAAGTGCTGCCTTTGACCTCGATGCCGCTGCTTTTATTTTAGGGGATTCCGGCAAGGTGTTGAGCGATGCAGATTTTATTTTCTACAACAATTTAACTCATTCCTCAGGAGCCATTCAGCATTTGGGTGACAATCTGACTGGTGAAGGAGAAGGAGACGATGAACAAATAAGGCTAGAATTAAGTAAGGTACCACAAAACGTACATCGAATTGCCTTTACCGTTACAATTCATGAAGCACAACAACGAGCACAAAACTTTGGACAGGTTTCCAATGCATTCATTCGTGTTGTGAAGGAAGACAGCGGCGAAGAACTAATACGATATGACCTGGGAGAAGACTTTAGTGTAGAAACAGCCCTGGTGGTGGGAGAGCTTTATCGCCATGGTGATGAATGGAAATTTAATGCCATTGGCAGTGGCTTCCAGGGAGGGCTGGCGGCTCTTTGTACTAATTTTGGGGTAAATCTGGCATAAGGGCTAAACAGGGGGAGCAAAAATGGAATATAAAATACTTTACGATCAAGCATTTCCAATAATTAAAATCAACCTGCAAAAAGGAGAAAACCTAAAGGCTGAGTCCGATGCCATGGTAGCCATGGCCCCTACGGTGGATGTAGACGGAAAGCTGGAGGGGGGCATACTAAAGGGCTTCGGCAGAATGCTGGCGGGAGAAAAGTTCTTTTTTCAAACCCTTGTTGCCAGCCGAGGACCAGGAGAGGTACTTTTGGCTCCCTCAATTCCCGGTGGTATAACAGACGTTGAACTGGACGGTTCCTACGGGCTATGTGTACAGAAAGACGGTTTTTTAGCCGCCACCTCGCAAATAGAGGTATCTACTCAAATGCAAAATCTTACCCGGGGCATGTTTTCTGGGGAAGGACTTTTTATTCTTAAAATTACAGGTAGGGGAACGGTCTTTGTTAATACATACGGGGCCATCCATCCTATAAATCTTGAATCAGGAGAAGAAATTATTATTGATAACAGTCATCTGGTAGCATGGCCTGATTATATGCACTATCAAATCGAAAAGGCCTCGAAGGGATGGGTGTCCAGCTTTACCTCAGGAGAAGGCTTGGTTTGCCGTTTTAGAGGGCCAGGAACAGTTCTGATTCAAACTAGAAATCCCAAGGGCTTTGGCTCTTGGATTCAGCAATTTATTCCATCTAAATAAGGCGAATTTCTGACTAATCAGAAATAACGGCCGGGAAGGAATAACAAATCTGTAGGAGAGGTGATTAAATGGCAATTAATTTGCAAAAAGGACAAAAGATTGATTTAACAAAGGGAAATGCAGGCTTAACAGAAATCTTAGTAGGTCTGGGGTGGGATCCCGTTAGCCAAAGCAGTTCATCTGGTTTTTTAGGAAAGCTGTTCAGCAGCCCGCCTCCCAATATTGACTGTGATGCTTCTGTGCTGATGTTAGATGGCAATGACAAGTTGATTGGCAAAAAGAACCTGATCTACTTTGGAAATCTGCAAAGTAGCTGTGGTAGCGTTAGACATACAGGTGACAATTTAACTGGTGATGGTGATGGGGATGATGAAGAAATTATTGTTAACCTCCCCCTGGTACCTTCCAATATTAAAAAGCTGGTCTTTGTTGTGAATATTTATGATTGTGTCAGTCGAAAACAGCACTTTGGCATGATTCAAAATGCCTATATCCGTGTGGTTAACAGAAGCAATCGACAGGAAATGGTAAGATTTAATCTAACTGATGATTATTCAGGTAAAACTGCCCTTTTTGTGGGAGAAATTTATCGTCACGAAAATGAATGGAAATTTGCGGCCATAGGGCAGGGTACCCAGGATGCTTCCCTCAGTGAGATCATAAGAAGATATTAATAATAACCATTTGAAAGGAGACACTAGTATGACTATTAATTTATCAAAGGGACAAAAAATCGATTTAACTAAAAATACTCCGGGATTGACCAAAATTATCGTAGGCCTAGGCTGGGATACTAATAAATATTCCGGTGGATACGATTTTGACCTTGATGCTTCTGCCTTTATTCTAAGGGAAAATGGAAAGGCATTAAATGAAACAGATTTTGTATTTTATAATAATTTACAGGGGGCCAGCGGTTCTGTTCTGCATACCGGTGATAACCGAACCGGTGACGGAGACGGAGACGATGAGCAAATTAAGGTGGATTTTTCAAAGGTTCCTGACTATGTAAGTAAAATTGCCTTTACTGTAACGATTCATGATGCCATTCAACGGGCACAAAATTTTGGACAAGTTTCCAATGCCTATGTAAGGGTTGTGAACGAAGAAACCAATACCGAAATTTTAAGATATGATTTGGCTGAGGAGTTTTCAATAGAAACCGCCCTGGTAGTATGTGAAATCTATCGTTATCAAAATGAATGGAGATTTGCTGCTGTAGGAAGCGGTTTTCAAGGTGGTTTAGCGGCCCTTTGCCAAAATTATGGGCTACAGGTTGGATAAAGATGTTTTTTTATGATTTACCAGAAGAACAAGGGTGCATAGACACCCTTGTCTTTAGGTATACTTCGTTTGTTATATACAAGGAGATGAGTATATGAAATACGATATTAACGGCTTAGATGCTTCGCTGGTACAACAATCCAGAGAGAAACACGGGTCCAATCGCCTTACTCCCCCGGAAATTGAAGGTTTTTGGGATAAGTTTAAGGGGAATTTTGATGATCCGATTATTAAAATTTTAATGGTGGCTCTGGTCATAAACATTATCTTTATGTTTATGGGAAAAACGGAATGGTTTGAATCTCTAGGGATCGCCATTGCAGTTATCCTGGCCACCATGATCGCCACTTGGTCAGAATATAGCAATGAGGAATCCTTTCAAAAGCTGCAGGATGATGCTTCAAAAATTAAGTGTAAGGTCTTTCGAGATGGTATGATTCAAGAGCTATTAATAGATGACATTGTAGTGGGCGACTTCATTTTGCTGCAAACCGGTGATAAGGTACCGGCCGACGGTAAGCTTTTACATGGTTCCTTAAATATTAACCAGGCCTCCCTGACTGGTGAATCCAAGGAAGTTAAAAAAATCAGTATCCCAGAGGATTATGTTCAGGAAGGAATCAACACAGACCTGAGCAACGAATATGATGTTTATCGTGGCACCTTGGTGGTTTCCGGTGAGGCCGTCATGCTAGTGGAAACCGTAGGGGACAAAACCTTCTATGGGAAATTAGCCCAGGAAATGCAAACCGATGACAGAGAATCACCCCTTAAGGTGAAGCTCAATGCCTTGGCAGAAGGAATCAGTAAATTTGGCTACATTGGCAGTACCCTAATTGCCCTTTCCTTTATGTTCAAAAAGATCGTCATAGATAATGGATTTGATGGAGCCAGTATCATGGCCTATCTTTCCAATTGGCAAAATCCTGTCAATGATTTTGTAACAGCCGTTATCCTTGCCATTATTATTATCGTGGTGGCGGTACCGGAAGGGTTGCCCATGATGATTGCCATGGTACTGTCATTAAATATGAAAAAGCTCCTTAAAGACAATATCCTTGTGAGGAAACTAATTGGTATTGAGACAGCTGGAAGTTTGAATATACTGTTTTCTGATAAGACTGGAACCATTACCAAGGGCCAGCTGGAGGCGGTTACCTTTGTAGATGGGAATAATCAAGATTATTCAGAATTCAATGAAATTCCGGAACAGCTGGGGGAACTGCTGAATTTGTCTTTAAGACAGAATACCAATGCCGTTATTAAAGAGGGAGAAACCTGTGATTATCAAGTGGTTGGCGGTAATGCGACGGAACGGGCCGTACTACAATTTGTTTCCTGTGCCCACCTTAAGGATTACCCCATAGAGCAGGTAAAGGTAATTCCCTTTTCCAGTGATAAAAAATATTCTGCCACCCAAATAAAAGGTCAATTCAACCTAACCCTAATCAAGGGCGCACCAGAAATAATTTTAAGCCAATGCAGCTATTTCTATAACGATAAGGGAGAAAAGGTTCCCTTTATCAATAAGATGCCGATGGAAGAAACCATAGAAAAGCTGGCATCTAAATCAATACGGGTAATTGCCATCGCTACTTCAGAGGAGCCATTGGCAGATGAGCCTGAATTTAAGAAGCTGACCTTCGTAGGGATTATGGGAATAAGAGATGACTTAAGAAGTGAATCGGTAGCTGCCATTCGAGAAGCTCAAGGGGCCGGAATCCAAGTGGTTATGATAACCGGAGACCGGAAGGAAACTGCTGTAGCCATTGCCAAGGATGCAGGACTCCTGCAGTACGAATCAGATATCGTTTTAACCTCTCAGGAAATTCAAGAACTAAGTGATGATGAATTAAAGGAGATGCTTCCCAATATTAAGGTAATTGCCAGGGCTTTACCAACTGATAAATCCAGATTGGTTAAAATTGCCCAAGAGCTCAATCTGGTGGTGGGTATGACGGGTGACGGTGTCAATGATGCCCCTGCATTAAAAAGGGCCGATGTGGGCTTTGCCATGGGAAGCGGAACCGAGGTGGCCAAGGAGGCCGGAGACATCGTTGTATTGGACGATAACTTCCTGTCCATCTCTAAATCAGTCTTATATGGAAGAACCATCTATCATAGTATACGAAAGTTCATTGTTTATCAGCTTACAGTTAATGTTGGGGCCATCTTAATTGCCTTCCTGGGGCCCTTTGTCGGGGTCGATTTGCCGCTGTCCATGACTCAAATGCTTTGGGTGAATCTTGTAATGGATACCTTGGCAGCCCTGGCCCTTGGTGGAGAAATTGCCCTTCAAAAATATATGCTGGAGCCACCTAAGCGCAGGGATGAATCCATTATCAGCAAAGATATGTGGAGCTCGATTTTATTGAATGGTGGTTTTATTGCAGCCATGTGTATTTTCTTCTTAAAATCACCCTGGGTACAAAGTGTTTTCAGGGTTGGCGGAGCAGGACGAGAAGATATGTACCTTTTGACCGGCTTCTTCTCCTTCTTCATCTTTATTAATGCCTTTAATATTTTCAATGCCAGAACAGAAGATTTAAATCTGCTGGATCATATTTATGAAAACAAGGGCTTTTTAAAGGTCGTTACACTGATTTTTGCGGTTCAAATCCTCTTAACCTATGTGGGGGGAGATATTTTAAGAACCAGCGGGATGGTCCTATCGGAATGGGGCTATGTGATCTTACTTGCCATATTGATTATTCCGTTAGATTTGGCCCGTAAGCTAGTTAGAAATACCTTCTTTAAACCAAAACGACTGGCTCCTTACCAGATTAAGGAAGAAACCCAGTCAAATGCAGAAGATAAGGTGGCATAAAGAATGGGTTAGTAGAAGGTGTTTGCCTTCTACTGCCTATTTTCTATTTTCAGTACGAGTCTAATTCAAATCTTAAAATAAAAGTCAACCAGTGGAGACGTGGATAACAATGCGATATTTTAACAATATAAAAGCTGAAGAGAATACAATTTTTTATAGGGCCCCTGAGTCATTTAAGCGGTCAAGCTCTAAAGAACTGCTGGCCTATGGCCTAGGGCCTACCCTTTACATGCCTGCAACCAGGGAAATGCTGTTGAAGGATTTGATTAAGGAAAAACTCAGGGGTTTAATCTCTCTGGTTATTTGTTTAGAGGACGCAATACCAGATACCCAGGTGCAGCAAGGTGAAGAAAACCTTATTAATCAGATGAAGGGCCTCCAGTCAGCCCAGCAAAGTGAGGAAATCAACCAAGAGGAAGTACCGCTGATATTTATTCGAGTAAGAAGCCTAGAACAAATGAAAAAATTAATGCTAGCCCTGGAGGATCATCCCCTTTTAACAGGCTTTGTCTTTCCAAAGTTCAATATAAGACAGGGAAGGGATTATTTTAATGCATTAAGGGATTATAATAACGGTAGAACCAATCCGATTTTTGGAATGCCAATTCTGGAGGACAAAAATATCATATACAAAGAAAGTCGAATAGCCAATCTGCTGGAATTAAAAGAGCTCCTTGATTCCTTCAAAGACCTTGTCTTAAACATACGAATCGGTGCCACTGATTTTTCCAGGCTATTTGGACTAAGGCGAAGCAGTGAAACGACTTTATATGATATTATGGTCCTTAGGGATTGTATCGCTGATATTGTTAATGTCTTTTCACGGTGTGACGATGAATACGTGATTTCGGGCTCAGTATGGGAGTATTTTAGTCCTCCCGGTTCAATCCTTGATCCTGCTAAAGCGCCCCTGGCAGGGTTAATCAGAGAAGCACAGCTTGACAGAGAAAACGGACTTTGGGGAAAAACCATCATTCACCCAAGTCAAATCTTACCTGTTCAAGCCCTACAGGTAGTAAGCCATGAGGATTATTTAGATGCCCTGCGTATTCAATCCCTTGAAAATAATGACAACGGTGTAGTAAAAAGTCAGTATGGCAACAAAATGAATGAGGTAAAGCCCCACCTAAGCTGGGCCAATAAAATCATAAAAAGAGCAGCGCTATTTGGTGTGTTTCATGAAGGGAGAAGCTATCTTGACCTACTTAGATAATGATCAATTTAACCCCTATGAATATCAATTAATCAATGGACTGAAAATTAGCTTAAGCATTAGAGAGAACCCCTATCAGATTCCTCTGGATAAATTGTTTTCCCTGGCAACCAGACAAAATCTAAAAAGGAGCTTTCTCTTTGTCAGCAAGCTTTTAGGGAAGCATATTCCCATTGACCCTAAAATTCATCAGCTAGCAGGCAGAGCCCTGGGCCTTCGGATGCTTGATAAGCTCTATAAACAGAAGGAAGCAGCCCAAATAGATATGGTTAGTCAGGCCCTAAGGGGAGAAACAAAGGATTTGTACCATCTTTCAGAGCAATCGCTGTCTTTGCCGGAGCCTATGACCTTTATAGGATTTGCAGAAACTGCCACAGCCCTGGGCTATGGTATGTTTGACTCCTTTGCAGGGGACAGTGCCTTTATTCACACTACCCGGGAAGAGCTTCCTGATTTAAGGGATCGCATTATCTTTAGTGAAGAACACTCCCACGCCAGCCGGCATTACATCTATCTTACCAAACCCGAAATATTTGCGCCCCACCGTACCGTTGTGCTGGTAGATGACGAGTTGACCACTGGAAAGACAGCCCTTAACATTATTACAGCTATGCAAAAACGATTTCCCAGAAAAAAATATATTGTTGCGACTATCCTTGATTGGCGTTCTGAGGAAAATCATCAGGCCCTTTGTGAATTGGAAAAAACCCTGGGTGTAACGATAGAGGTAATCTCTCTATTGAAGGGAGCTTACCGGCTTTCCGGCTCAGTCCAAAGGGAATTGCCCGATAGAATCGGTAAACAGGCCATGGCTATTGACATCAATTCTTCGGTAAAAATCAATTATTACAGATTAGATGAGTACTTTAAAGAATCCTTGGCTTATCCCTCGGCAGGGAAGGTGGATCAGCAAAATCAGAATCCCTATCTATTGGAAACAGGCAGGTTTGGAATATCAGGTGATATCAGGCCAAAGCTCCATCAAACCCTTAAGACCCTGGGAGAGGCCCTTTCTAAGACCAGAAAGGGATCAAGAACCCTTTGTTTAGGCACCGGTGAATTTATTTATCTGCCTATGGTAATATCGGCCTGGATGGGGGAAGGGGTTAAATACCATTCCACCACCAGAAGCCCCATTTATCCCTGTAATGAGGCGAATTACGGGATAAAAAATGCCTTTGAATTCATGAGTCCAGAGGATACAGGGCTAAAAAACTATCTGTACAATATTCCCCAGGGGACCTACGACGAAATTTATCTATTTCTGGAAAGGCAGGTGAAGCCTGGGGCTTTACAATCGCTGTTATTAATATTAGGAAAGCTAGCTGATCATATCAATGTTGTTTATTTTACAGGAGAAAATGAAATGCCGGATATCGGCAGTTATTCAAGGGAGGATGTAATTTTTCTTCTGAAGGATATCAGCCATATAATGGTGGAAAGGGACACCCAATATCGAGAAAGGGCCATTCAGTCGGGGGTTCATTATTCAGAGATGCTTCCGGTGGAATATGTGCCTTCTAGGGAATATGTTGATTTATTTCACCAATCCCTGGGGGAATCAGGCCTGAAGCTGGCAGTGGCGGCAGGGATTGTAGCTGAAAAGATATTAAGGAATCGGGGAAAGGATATTGTGCTGGTCTCCCTGGCCCGTGCCGGTACCCCCATCGGAGTTCTGATTAAACGATACATTCAGCAAAGGTACCAAATGGCTCTGCCCCACTACAGTATTTCCATTATCAGAGAAAAGGGAATTGATCTCAATGCCATCAAGCATATCATAAAATACCATCCTGGTATGGAGCTGCAATTTATTGACGGATGGACAGGTAAGGGGGTAATCGCAAGGGTATTGATGGATTCCTGCCATGAGCTAAGAGAGCATTATGATATCGATCTTGACCCTGGCTTGGCGGTGTTGGCTGATCCCGGGCATTGTACCCAAATCTATGGTTCTCGGGAGGATTTTCTTATTCCCAGTGCCTGCCTCAATGCCACGGTATCAGGGCTGGTTAGTCGAACCGTCCATAGAACTGATATAATCCAGCCAGAGGATTTTCATGGAGCTAAGTTTTATCGGGAGCTGGCGGCAGAGGACCTTTCCAATTTATTTATTGATCAGGTTACTGCCTACTTTACAGAGGCCTATAGGGCTATTGATGAAGCTCTTTTACAGTGGCAAGAACCTGAACCGGAACCAACCTGGAAGGGCCTTAGGGATATAGAGGAAATACAGCGTGACTTCCACATTGACGACATAAATTTGATTAAGCCGGGGATTGGAGAAACCACCAGGGTGTTATTAAGAAGGGTACCATGGAAAATATTAATTAAAAATGAAAATGACCGTAATTTAAGGCACATTATTCTGCTGGCCCAGGAAAAGCAGGTGCCTATAGAGCGATACCCCTCCATGGCCTACGGATGCTGCGGTATTATTAAACCTATGGGAGGTGGTGCCGAATGATTTTTGCCTCTGATTTAGACGGCACCCTGATTTTCAGCAGGCGGTACCTGGACAGGCTCCAGGAGCCCCTGCAGGCTTCCCTACAGCTGGTTGAGAGCATTAAAGGTCAGGAGATTTCCTATACCACTGGAAATGTAATAGAAATGCTAAAAAGGATTCATGAGAGGATTTTATTTGTCCCTGTGACCACCAGAACCATCCATCAATATAGGCGTATTACGCTGTTTCATGGACAAATAAAGCCCTCCTATGCCATTGTTACCAATGGAGGCAATATTTTAAAAGATGGAGAACCAATGAAGGAATGGCAGCAGCTAGTAAAGGATCAGATAAAGAAGACGACCCTATCTTTGGAGCAAGTGGAAAAACGCTTTCTGGAGACCAGAGAAAGCCAATGGGTCAAATCAGCCTATCGGGCTGATAATATGTTTTTATATTTTACGCTGGATACAGCCCAGGTTCGTCGGGAAGCCCTAAATCCATTCTTTAACTGGCTAAGGGAAAATCAATGGGCAGGCTCGTTACAGGGAAGAAAGCTGTACTTTATTCCCCGGTGCCTGAATAAAGGGGCAGCCCTGGCCTTTTTAAAAAAGCAATTGGATATTCACACCCTGGTGGCAGCAGGAGATTCCCTCCTGGATTTACCAATGCTGAACCTGGCTGATTACGCCATTGCCCCTTTTCATGGAGAGCTTATAGAAAGCAGTTCCCTTGAAGTCGAAAGAGGAGAACCGATTCACTTTACAGCCAATAAAGGGATTTTAGCGGCTGAAGAAATTCTTAATGTTGTACTGAAAAGAATAAAGGAATATATGCCATAAACTAAGCCGCCCTACCAAAAATGGGGCGGCTTGGTTTAAAATTGAAAGTAGATAAAGGTGCTTTGCTCTCCTTGGGTAAATAGTATTAGGATTAACAAAACCATTACATAGGCCGCAGCCCGTACAAACTCGGGAACCCTCGTCTGCCAGTGACCGATCAGAACAGGGGCATTTTTCCGTACCAGATATTCAATATAGTGTAAAAGCCATAGAAGGGCAATAAAGCCAAAATAAAATAAATGGATTGGGCTAATACGAATTTGATTAAGACTCAGCATCCCCTGAATCATATGAAGGGCCTCTTGCAGAGTCGCTGCCCTAAAAAATACCCAACCAATGGTGGTTAACTGAAAGAAGACAAATATACTCAATGCGCTGTACCATTTCGATTGAATCCAGGCTGGGTGGTGGGTCTGCTGCCATCGCCTGTATATTTTATGGAGCACACTCAAGAGACCGTGGTACAATCCCCAAACAATAAAGCTCCAGGCGGCCCCGTGCCATAGACCTGAAAGGGTCATGGCAATCAGCAGAAATACGCATTGAAGGGTAAACCCCTTTTTTGATCCGCCCATGGGGATATAAAGGTAGTCCTTAATCCAGGAGGATAGCGTAATATGCCAGCGCTTCCAGAATTCCGACGGATTGCCGCTTAAATAGGGGGTTTTAAAGTTAATGGCCATGTCAAAGCCAAAGAGCTTGCCCACCCCCACAGCAATTTCACTGTAGGAGGAAAAATCGAAATAGATCTGAAAGGCAAATAAATACGAGGCAAACCAAGATTCCAATGTTCCCAGGTGGCTGGCCTGTAAAAAATAATAATCCACCTTGGATGCTAATAAATCGGCAAAGATTAATTTTTTGCCCATTCCCATGGCAATATAATAAAGTCCGTCACGTATATACTCAGTCTGATAGTTGATTTTCTTTAAAGATGAAATTTGTGGTAAAAACTCTTTACCCCGCATGATGGGGCCTGCAATTAGCTGGGCAAAGAAGGAAATGAAAACCCAAAATTTCACAAAAGACTCACAGGGTGCAATTTCTTTCCGTTTAACATCTACTAAATAGGCTATCAGCTGAAAGGTGTAAAAGGAAATCCCGATAGGTAAAACAATTTTAGCCAAAAGGGAATCCTGCCAGGGAAAATGAAGACCAAGGGCTGTTTCCAGATTTTTAAGGATGAATCCTGTATACTTAAAAAAAGCCAGATTTAAGAGATTAACCAGTAGTCCAAAATAGTAATATAGCTTTCCATGGGGCCCCTCCAGCCTGGTGGAACAATAATAGGTAACAGCCGATACCCCAAGGAAAATCAACAGGTAACCCCATCCCGACACACTATAAAATACCAGGTTGGCAATGGCCAACAGCCATAATCTACCCTTAGGAAATAGATAGTATAATATAAAGGTTACCACAAGCAAAAATATAAATTCAAAGCTGTGAAAGAGCATTGATTTTCCTCCTATGCAAGATAATTATTGAAGGTTCCATTTTTTGATTTCCTTCCACAGTAGATCAGATAAATATTGATAGCCCTCCTTGGTGTAGTGAACATGATCGGAAAAGTATTCGACGGGCATTTCACCATATAGATTGAGGTAGCTGACCTTCAATCCTTTGAAATAAGCGTCTATTCGGTCAAGGTTTTCATAATATTTATCATGCTCGATTAAATCTTCTGCCAGCGCTTCATTAACGGGGGCTAAAAAGATTAAGGTGTTTTTACCCTCCTGTAATTTGATAATTCGATTTAAATAACGTATTTGCGGATTACTTTCATCCATTATAAAGGGTGAACTGCTGAACATGATACGATACTGGTATTCCTTAAGCAGGTCCTTTAAAAAGGGCTTTTCAGTCCAGGGCAGCACCGGATTATTGGCCCCTATCATATTTCCACGTATATGCTTGAAGGTTTCAAGACCATAGGCCTGTATATAATCCTTATACATGAAAATAGGCAATTGGAACAATGCTTCCTTTATCGGCTCCAAAAGCCTTTGCAAATAATTGGTTTTCATCTCGGGCAAATCGGCATCCATATTTTCTTCTTCATAAACCAAGGGATCAAGCTCCCTTAGCTGAGGTGCCAACCAAAAAACTCGAGATGCTTTATTGCGATTTAAAAATCCGGAATAAAGGATATCGATAACCAAATTATCTCGAGAAATACCATATTCGTCCATCTTTAGCATCATAGTATAAACATCACCGATTTCCATGGAGGGCATGGATAAATTGAATACCCTAAGCTGTAAGCCCTCCCTTTGGGCCTTGGCATTAAGATAATGTCCAATAGAGGTGTTGGCAGGGCCAGGGCTGCTATAGGCCACGGAATCTCCCAGAATTACAACATAATTTTCTAAATGCTCCTCCTCTATAATGTGCTTGACCTCTTTAAAAACAGCCTCGATATTGGCTGTACGGTTCTTGACCAAATCATAATTCATTCGATCCTGATAAATAATTTTTTCAGGATTGGTCAGAACAATGACAAGTTGAAACATAAGAAAGTAGATTATAAAATAAATGGTGATTCGATTATAATAGCTTCTTTTTTCTTGACGGGCAATAATTTTCGACACCCCCTGGTCAAATACTCTACAGCTATTATAGCAATTAATCCAATAGCATTACAATTAAGAATATATTAAGATAAAATATGTAAATTTTTTGTAATATTAATAGAATATGGTCACTTATGGGGGAAAAGAAAAACCAATTAAATAGTTAAATAAGACATATACCTGTCGTATATGGTAATATATCATTAAATTAAGGGCAAGGTAATCAATTGGAGGGATAAAAATGGAGAAGCTTATCAAACTTAACAAAGAAAATATTGAACAGGAACATATCTGCTGTTCCTTGGCTGATAAAAAGGGGCGACAGGGTGTAGCTACTAAAAAAGAATGGTTAAAACAGTGCTTTGATGATGGCCTTGTCTTTTTAAAGGTCGACGTCAGGGGAAAGGCCTTCATCGAATATGTTCCTGCCGAAAGGGCCTGGAGCCCCATTGATGCAGCAGACTACATGTACATTAATTGTTTTTGGGTATCTGGCCGGTTTAAGGGCAAAGGCTATGGAAAAGCGTTGCTGGCCCAATGTGAAGCAGATGCCAGGGCCCAGGGCAAGAAAGGGCTGGTGGCCATTTCATCAAATAAAAAAAGACCCTTTCTTTCTGACAAACCATTTTTCGTAAAGCATGGCTTTCAGGTATGTGATGAAGCACCGCCCTATTTTCAGCTTCTATACCTTGAATTTAAAGAAGGAGGGATCAAGCCCAAATTTAAAGAAAGGGCCAGGGCTGCCAGCATTGCCAATCAACAGGGCCTTGCCATATACTACACCCACCAATGTCCTTACAGTGCAGATTATGTGGCTGATGCCATCAGGGCTGCCGAATCAAGGGGAGTGAAGGCCTATAGTCACCAGTATCGAAGCTATGAAGAGGCCCAAAATGCTCCCTGTGGGGTTACCACCTACAGTCTGTTTTATAATGGCAGGTATATTACTAACGAAATTCTGACAGTAGATAAAATTATGGATTTAATCGATTCCCATGAAGGGAAAACCCAGGGCGATTCCAATGGCTCATAAATTGAGCTATGTTACCCTGGGCGGTAATCATTAATTTTTAAAGCTATGGATAGGGGCAGGAATTCTGCCCCCTCGACTAATAAAGGCTTTACTGGAGAAGGGGCTTACAGCCATGATGGGGGCCCTGCCCAATAATCCTCCAAATACGGCCTGCTGGCCGAGGCCCTTTCCGTAAACAGGAATTAGCCTGACTGCGGTGGTTTTTTGGTTAATTACTCCAATGGCGGCTTCATCGGCAATAATGGCTGAAATGGTTGAAGCAGGAGTATCGCCTGGAATGGCAATCATGTCAAGGCCAACGGAGCAAACACAGGTCATGGCCTCAAGCTTTTCCAAATTTAAAGAGCCTGTATTTACAGCATTGATCATTCCCTCATCTTCGCTGACGGGTATAAAAGCACCGCTCAGTCCACCCACATGGGAAGAAGCCATGATTCCCCCTTTTTTTACTGCATCATTCAGCATCGCCAGGGCTGCTGTGGTACCATGGCAGCCGCAGCTTTCCAGGCCAAGCTCCTCTAAAATTCTGGCAACACTGTCTCCCACCTGGGGCGTTGGAGCCAGGGAAAGATCTACAATACCAAAGGGTACCCCTAAACGGCTAGAGGCTTCATTGGCTACCAATTGGCCTACCCTTGTAATTTTAAAGGCGGTTTTCTTAATGGTTTCTGCCACTGCATCGAAGGGAGCATCCTTTAAATTGACCAAGGCAGATTTAATGACGCCAGGGCCGCTGACCCCAACATTGATCACACATTCTGCCTCCCCCACCCCATGAAAGGCGCCGGCCATAAAGGGGTTATCCTCTACGGCATTGGCAAAGACCACCAGCTTGGCACAGCCGATGCTGTCCGCTTCCCTGGTCAGATAAGCCGTTTCCTTAATAATTTCCCCCATATCCTGAACGGCTTTCATATTAATACCAGACTTGCTACAACCAATATTAACAGAAGAACAAACCCGTTCGGTGGCAGCCAGGGCTTCAGGTATTGATCGAATCAAAATTTCGTCACCCTTGGTATAGCCCTTATGGACAAGGGCTGAAAATCCGCCGATAAAGTTAACACCAACGGTACTGGCAGCCTTGTCTAAAGTTCTGGCAAATTCAACATACCCTGTATCCTCGCTGCTTTGAGCCACAATGGCCATAGGGGTTACTGAAATTCTTTTGTTGATAATGGGAATACCATATTCAGTTTCAATGGCCTCACCGACCCGCACCAGATTTTCGGCATGGCGGGTTATTTTGTCATAGATTTTAGTACGGGCCTCTTGGCCATTACTGCTGGCGCAATCTAAAAGGGATATACCCATGGTAATGGTCCGAATGTCTAATTTTTCCCTTTCAATCATATTAATGGTTTCCATTATGTTTTGCGAATTGATCATTAGATAATGCCCCCCGTCGACTAGATTTTGTGCATGGAATGAAATATGTCCTCATGTTGAATTTTAATAGAAACTCCGATTTCCTCAGCAGCTTTATCCAGCCTTTCCTTCAGTTTTTGAAAATTTATATCCATTAAGGTTAAATCCACCAACATTATCATGGTGAAGTAGTCCTGCAGCAGGGTCTGGTTAATATCTAAAATATTCACCTGACTTTCCTCCAAAACCGATGTTACTCGATAAATGATGCCAATTTTGTCCTTTCCGATTACAGTAATAAATGCCTTCATTGATCATACTCCTCTCCTGGGTTAATAATAGTAATAAAAAAAGAGACTAAGCGATTGTAGTCTCTGGAGAAGTGAATTTATATTTTACATGAAAGGAAGAATTTTAACTGCATAAAAATACAGTCAAAAAATCCATCATGAATCAATAAAAATCCCCTGTCCTTTTACCTGAGAGTTTCACCAGCGTGGCTGGCTTTCCCCTTCGGTGCTCCTTTGAGTCTCTCCAGAGGCTCGTCCAATAACGGTTTTTATCCCACTATCTTCATCCGGCTTGATGAAATTTTATTAATATAGATTTTAACATAGCATACTAATAAAATGCAAATATAAATTTAATCATTATCGGGAAAGAACAAATTGAAACTTAGTTCTGGCAATCATAAGTAACCTGAGAAAAACCTGAATTAATTGACTAAAGGTAATAATCTTGCTAAACTAGCTTTGTACAATAATTTGGAAGGCCCATATAGGAAGGTCTGTAAGCAGGTGTAGAATCCTAGTGACCTATGCATATTATGATTATAGACGCCAATGAAAATTTCTGGGAGGGAAGGAGCTTATTAATGCGTGAGGTTAAAGTAAAATCGGTAATACCTATCTACAGTATCGGAGCCGCCTGGCTTTTGTACATACTGATATTTCCCTTGTATCGATGGTTTGATTTTGTAGTTGCAGCCATCATGTCGGCTCTGGTATATGCTATTTTCTCAAAATTAATTCCGCCTAAGGTGACAATGGTTGAGGAGCCAATTGATACAGGGAATCAGGAATTAGATGAGGCCCTGACGGCCGGGAAAGAATATATTAAAGAGCTAAGGGGCTTACAGCAATCAATTGTAAACAGTGATATGAAACAAAAAATACAAGGAATAGAAGGGGTATCAGGAAAAATACTAACCTTTATAGAAAAGCACCCCAACAAGGTTCGACAGGTAAGACAGCTAATTAACTATTATCTGCCAACAACTATTAAGCTGATTAAAAATTATATTGAATTTGAAAAGCAGACCGCCGGCGGGGGCCATGTAGCCGATGCCATGGAAAAAATATCGGGAATTCTTGATAAGGTCACTGAGGCCTTTAATAGAATGCTGGATGACCTTTACTCAGATAAGGCCATGGATGCCACGATAGAAATAGAAGTATTGGAAAAAATGATTCAACAGGAGGGACTAGAGATGAACCCCTTCCAAAACAGACAATAGATGAGGGGGGAGCGGAGTGGATCATAATCAAAATTATTTCCAATCTAAAATAACACCTCCTAACGCTTTAGAACAGGATCAGGAATTTAAGGAGCTGACATCCCAGGAACAGTCAATGGTGAAGGAGTACGTTCAGAAAATTGATTTTACTGATTCAGTACAAATTTTACAGTATGGTAGTGGGGTCCAGCGCAGAATTGCCGATTTCTCTGATAATGCCCTTGATCATGTTCATAACAAGGCTATGGTCAGGGTAGAAGAACTGATTACCAGGCTGTTGGAAGCCTTGAAGGATTTTTCAGCCTACCAGGGTCCAAAGGGAGTCTTTAGCTGGTTTAATCGGACTAAAAGGCAGAAGCTTGATTTAATGCATCGTTATCGGGAGGTGGAAAGGAATATAGATGAAATAGCAGAAATATTGGAGGCCCAGCGAATTAGCCTTATGAAGGATATAACCCTTTTTAATAAAATGCAGGAAAAAAACCTTGACTATTATAAGGAATTGACAATGTACATTCTGGCGGGTCGAGAAAGGCTTAGACAGGTTCTAACAGAGGAGCTGCCGCTAATTCAGGAAAGGGCTCAAAAAACTGAAGCCCAGGAGGACATTAACGAAGCCCATCAGCTGGCCGCCCTTTGTGAACAATTTGATAAAAAGCTATACGATTTGGAGCTTTCAAGGGCTGTAAGCAGGCAGATGGGCCCCCAGCTAAGACTGTTACAAAACAGTGACAGTGCCATTGTCGATAAGATTCAATCCTCTTTGGTTAACACCATTTCTCTATGGAAAAATCAAATGATGATGGCCCTGGGGCTGGCCCATTCCAGAGAGGCCTTAAATACCCAGAGGAATATGGCCAATGCCACCAGGCAAATCCTCACTGAAAACACCCGGGCTTTGAAAAATACACCCCATGAGGATAAAGAGGGGGTTGATTTAGACACTCTGAAAGAAACCAATGAAAGCCTAATTGAAACCCTAGACAGCCTTTTAACTGTTCAGCAAAGCTGTACTGAAGAAAAACTTAAGGCAGAGGCGGCCCTGGGGCAAATTGGGGCCGAGCTTAGGAATAAACAATAGAGAATAAGAACGATAAAGGAATAGGAGAAGATAGTATGGAATTTTTTCAAAGACGAAAAAATGCCCAAATTCTGACGACTATTATTGTTATCTTTACCATTTTGATTGGCTTTCGAAGCTCTATGGGCAAATTGAGGACCCAGGCAGAAAGCATATTTTACTTAGGTGAAGAACAGAATGGTGTAGGCATTCAGCAGGATTTAGAGGCCATTATGGCAGAATGCTATAATTTGACGGTGGTGGCGGGCCGTTATTTGGAAAAGGATGATGCCCGGATTCAAGCCGTAATGGATAAAAGAGAGGCCTTGTCTCAGGCTAAGACCCCAGGTACTAAGTATGATGCCGTCCAGGAGCTTATTTTCTCATCTGAGGAGCTATACAGGGCTTTGGAGCCATTGCCCCTGTCGGATCGGGATCAGGGCTATCGTAATGGATTCCTGGCGGAGATAAATTCCCGACAGCTAATTATTGAAAGAAGCAGCTATAATGAATATGCCATAGCCTATAATAAGAAACTAAAGGCCTTTCCTGCCAATATTTTAAAAATCGTTACTTCTGTAGCTCCCCTTGAGCTATATGAGTAGTAAGGAGGATGTATGATTAAAAAAACCATTAAACCTATTGTTTGTACGATTATCTTTGCTCTATGCTTAACGCTGTTTACCTTTGGGCAAGGTGCCTTTCCCGAGGCCACTACAGAGTTTTACGTTAATGATTTTGCCAATGTTATTGACAAAGCCTCTGAGGAGCTGATGATCTATAACGGAAATCTTTTGAATCAAATAAATGGTGCCCAGATTGTAATGGTTACGGTGGATTTTACCGGGGGAGTCTCTATGGAGGAATATGCCACAGAGCTGTTTAACCGCTGGGAAATCGGAGACGCAGCAAAAAATAATGGCCTGCTTATTGTGATGTCAATTGGAGACGATGATTACTGGGCGGTTCAGGGGCGGGGCCTTGAGGCTACCCTAAGCAGTGGTAAGATTTCACAAATCCTTGGTGAATACCTGGAGCCCGACTTTGCAGTAGGGAACTATGACCGGGGAGCCCTAGAGGTCTACGCTGCCTTTATTGATGTGCTGGGTGGTACATGGAGTGATAATATTGGTGAGGCCCAAGGGGTTGGGAGCTATGTTTTTGACCATGCCGAGGTGATAGGAAACGACACAAGTAATTCGATCAATCAGGAAAGTACAGCCTATCAAAGGACAAAGGGTGCTGGTGTTTATGTCATGACAGTCAATACCACCGGAAATGAGCATATCCAGGATTATGCCTATCGTATGTTTGATGATATCGGGGCAGGGCCCAGGGATGTACTGCTGCTGATGTCAATAGGCGATGACGATTACTGGATGGTGACTGGAAGGGATATTGAAGGAAGCTTAACCAGTAATAGAGTACAAAACATTCTTGATTCAAATCTTGAGCCCTATTTTGCCAGACAAAATTATGATCAGGGGGCAGGGGAAACTGCCAATGCCCTGTATGGATTCTTTGACAATCATCTCAAAAATTTAGCTACACCAGGGCAGCCCAATCAACCGCAGCCTTCGCAGACAGGAAATAGCTCGGGGGGCGGCTTTATTACCTTTATTGTTATGATTTTCTTCTTAATTATCATAATTGTCCTGGTTACGCAAACCCGAGGAGCCTATTACAGAAGAAGATATGGAATTCCCTTTAACCCCTTTAGTCGTCGTCGAATTAGACGCTATGGTCCTGGGGGCTATTGGGGGCATTATGGCCCGCCACCGCCAGGGGGAGGCTACTGGTATAATGGTCGATGGAATACGACCCCCAGACCCCCAAGAACCTTTGGTAATAACACAGGAAGAACCAATGGTGGCAGTAACGCAGGCCTGGGAGGTGGTGCCGGACGCTCCACCTCAAATCAAAGAAATACTACGCCCAAGCCCAGATCTGGGGGCTTCTGGGGTAGCAGCAGCGGTGGTGGTGGCTCAACCCGTGGGGGCGGTGCCGGTCGTTCTACCTCTAGTCTATTTGGAGGCTCAAGCTCATCCAGCAGGAGCAGTAGACCATCCTCAGGCCGTTCTTCCTTTGGCGGGGGAAGGTCCTTCGGTGGAGGCAGATCCTTTGGAGGCGGCGGCTCAACTAGGGGCGGCGGTGCAGGAAGAAAGCGATAATAAACAAAACGAACAACAGTATGCTAAATCATCGGCATACTGTTTTTTT
>CBFGTV010000063.1:0-20300 GCA_965652145.1 uncultured Clostridiaceae bacterium | reverse complement strand
GATTATCTTAAATTATACAGTATTAATAAAGGTTTAATCGACATATACACCTATCAAATAGAATTTTACAGCCGAATAGGGGAAATAGAAAAATGTAAGGAATGTACTGCTAAATTAAGGGCCCTAAGAAAAGAAGCAGTATAGATTATAGTAGGAACCAATGAATTTATTGGTTCCTTTATTTGTCCCCCTAAAAAAGTAACTAACATTTCAAATCAAAACTCCATCCTTGTTACATGAATTTAACACAAAGTTTAGTTAAAAAAAAATTATTTTGTACAAAAAAATGCATATTTAATAAGAATTCTGTAATTTTCAATAAATTTAGGGTATATTATGTTTTTTTCGTCCTACACGATTTGACTTTACAGATTGACAAGGAGTTTATTTATCGTTATATTATTAAATGGAAGTGTTTTACTTTTCTGAATTATAGGACAAAGGGGGGATAAAAAACTTATGAAAATTATCAGTACGGGGGAAAAAATTAAGCAGTTAAGAATCGACATTGGATTAAATCAAGATGACTTGACAAACGACGAAATAACACGAAGCTTAATCAGTATGATTGAAAACAACAAACGAAATTTAACCTATCGTGCGGCTAAAGTTATCGCTGATTCATTAAATCAATACTATATTAATTTAGGGAAGAAAATTACACCTGATTATTTATTAGAATCTGAGGTTGAACAGGCCCAACGGTTAATTAAAGAACGGCTCGATGAAATGCAGCAATTAATTGATCATCCTATGGTGGGAAACGAAAATCAAGTAGTTGAAAATTTTAAAAAGCTTATAGAATTCGCTAGACAATGGAAACTTGATTCTATGGTAGCACAGTTATATGAAACAAGAGGAAAATACTATTTTAATACGTATCGATATAATGAAGCAATAAGCGACTCAATCAGTGCACAGGAATATTATTTAGAGAAAAAAAACTATGATAAGGCTATTTCTTTATATATTCGTATCGGCAATTGTCATTATCAGTTAATGCTATATGATCAAGCTCTACTTTACTACAATCGGGCATTTAATATTGTTCAAAATTATTCAACTGAAAATACCAGTAGAGATAGAATGCTATTACATTATAATCTCACTCTTTGCTACAGTAGTCAGAAAAAATACGACTCAACTCTACAAGAAATCGCAAGCTTCAAACAATTACCCGAACATGAAGAAGATATTTATAATCTAATGTCGTTGTTAGAAGCTAATACTTATCGTGATCTACGTAACTATGATAAAGCTATACGATTGTATAATAAGCTATTGAAAAAACAGCTTTCAGTAAATACAAAAATGCTAGTATTTGAAAACTTTTCCCAATTATATCAAGCAAAAGAAGATTATGAGAAGAGCCTACAATATATAGATGTTTCATTTGAATTTAAAGACGATATAGAAGCTAATTATTTACCATATTTATACCTTAATAAATCTCGGATATATTGGAAGTTAGGGAAAATCAAAAACGCTATCTCTTTAATAGAAAATGGGCTGATTTTAGCAGAAAAAGTGGCTAAATTTGAAACAATACTTGATTTGCATTTTTTATTAGTTGAGATATACCTTGAAACAAATAAATATGTTAAGGCAAAAAATATTTTGGAAAAGCTAGAGTGTTTTATAATTGAAAACAATCTCAAAGATATGTTATTTTACATTTATACATATTATATTGACCTCTGTTATCTAACTGGGGAAATGGAAAAATGCCTAATCTATACATCTAAACTAAGAGCAATTAGAAGTGAAGGTATATAATTAATCATAATAATCTTGGGAGGTAATTATAATGAAAAAATTAAGTAAAATCTTATCAATAGCAATATGTTTTTCACTATTCGTTTCTGTCCAGGCTATTGGAATTAATTCTAATTTTAGCAAGTGCAAACAAGTTAGGGACAAGTCTATAATTACACAATCATTTAATGGTGGTTTTACAACCTTTAGTAACCCTAACCCAATGGAACGTTAAACATCAACAGAGTATTTTTCAATAAAGGCACAGTACATTTACTGTGCCTTGTTTTTTCATCCCCCCACTACCTTCAACAAAACCATTGTAGTCATTCCCAAACCTAAAGTCCAAACAATACTTTTTGATTTATAAGCCACTAGCGCTGCTACTATACCGCTCAAAAGATAATGGTTAGATAGTGAAATATCCAGGGTGTCCTGGGGCATCAATAAAGATGGAACGATTAAAGCGGTTAAAATGGCAATCGGTACGGGCTTAATCCACCGGTGAAGCCATGGAGGAACCCCGGTAACCTTGAACAATGCAAAGGCTCCAATCCGAGTTAAAAAGGTAACTACTGCCATGGCTAAAATAATGATCATTACATTATAACGCATTTTTCTCATCCCCCTTAGTCAGCAGTCCCCCCACCAGGCATGAAAGCAGACAGGTAATGATAATATACCATTTTCCCGGCAAGTAAAGGGCTGTGATGACAGCCGTAATCGCCGCCACAATACAGATGATTCGATTATTCCTGTCTGACAAAAGGGGCAATAGTAAAACTAAAAAAGTTGCCGGCATGGCAAAATCAAGGCCCCAATCCAAGGGATTAGGAATATAAGCTCCTAGAGAAACCCCCAGGGCTGTAGCAGCAAACCAGGTTCCATATAAGCTCAGGCCTACCCCCAGGTGGTAGTGGCTGTTGTATCCATGGCTCATTATTCTGGAGCTGACTACAGCAAAGGCTTCATCGGTCATTAAAAACGCCAGCAGCGACTGTAGGGGCACCGGCAGCTTTTCCATATGGGGTGCCAGAGAAAACCCCATTAATAAGTGCCTTAGATTTAATAATAATGTTGTGGCCACAATAAGCCCTCCTGTTATACCGGCCCCCAGCATGGTAATGGCGGTAAATTGGGCGGAGCCTGCGAAAACAATGGCAGACATCATTATCGTTTCCAGGGGCTTCAGCCCCACTGTGATTCCCATAATACCACAGGTAATACCAAAGGGAACGGCCCCGATCAACAGGGGAATGCTATCTATTGCGCCAGCTTTAAATTCATTGAGTACAATCGGTCTGTCAATTGTCTTCCCCATTACAACTTCTCCCTTCTCAAAAATAAAAATAATATATTTACTTTACCAGGCAGGAGAATCAAAGTAAATATCCAATTAGATAATAATAATTATAAATTGGATACCAAAAGGGGGTATTTTAAAAAATGGATATGTACAATTTACTTAATTCCCATGAGTTGGATGCCGATTCAGGAAAAGCAAGATACCTTCAAATTGCCGATTTAATTACCAGCTATATCGAAAACCAGATCATAAAAAGCGGAGCAAAGCTCCCCCCTGAACGGGAGTTGGCAGAAATGTTCAAGGTGAGCAGAACGACCGCCATTAATGCCTATCGAATTTTAGAACAGCGAGAATTGATTGAAACCCGAGTAGGCAGTGGCACCTACGTATTGGCCCAAAATAGTAATCCTCAGGGGGAGGCAGAATTACCTTGGTCTCAAATTATTCCTCCCATGCAGCAAAGCCCAACCGCCAATTTACTTCGGGATTTAGTAGCAAACGTTGAGACTGAAAATTCTATTTCCTTTGGAGCAGGTGTACCTGACCCTGATATTTATCCCCTGAACTTTTTTAGAACAGTGGAAAATATTGTTTCAGCCCCTGCCTTAAGCCATATTCCAACTGAAGGCTACTGGCCCCTGCGTGAAGAGCTGGTTAACTTTGTACGGGAAAGAAAAATTGCGGCGGCCCTTAATCAGATTATGGTCGTATCGGGTTCCCAACAGGCCCTGTACCTCATCAGCAGAGCCCTGGTGACCGCCGGCGACTATGTTGTGGTTGAATCCCCCGCCTATCTGGGAGCAATACAAGTGTTTGAAAATGCCGGAGCCAGGCTTCTTCCCTTTTCCCTAAAGGATTTTTCCCTCGATCTGCTGGAGGACTATTTTATCAGATATCGGCCCAAGTGCATGTACGTCAATTCCTGCTATCAAAATCCCACTGGCAGATCCCTTTCACCGGGAGAGCAGGCTGGATTAAATCAGCTGGCTAAACGATACCGGGTACTCTTAATTGAAGATGATCCCTATGGCTTACTTTCCTATGAAGAACAGCCCCCTGCCCCCATTCGGTCACTGGAAAGGTCTGAGGGAGTAATTTATATTTCTACCTTTTCTAAAATACTTTTTCCTGGCCTAAGAATTGGTTTTATAGTAGCCAATGAAGCCCTTTTAGATCGATTGACCATGGAAAAGCAATTGGTTGATCTCCATAGCAGTAATTTATCTCAATTGTATTTAACACAATATTTAAAGGAGGGACATTGGAAGGCCCATATTAATATGGTCAGGGAGATATACAAAAAAAGAAGAGATGTGATGGCAGAAGCCCTGAGGCATTATTGTAGCGACTTGATTGACTTTTCCCTACCCCAGGGGGGCTTTTATATTTGGTGTCGAATTAAATTTCCGGTTTCCACCACAGCCCTCATGGATGAGGGGGCCAAGGCTGGCCTGGTGTTTGTTCCCGGTGACGCCTTTTTCTTTCATACAAGAAATCAACCCTTTGTAAGGCTGTGCTATGTCACTCAGGGGGAAGATGCCATTACAGAGGGGATAAAGCGGCTGGCCAAGGCCCTTGAGGCCCTTAAAAGACGAAGTAAAGAAGGTCTTTCCCCTGCTTCTCACCACCCTATTGTTTAACCTAATCCTCTGTATGGCTTTTCCAATAGTAGATTGCCAGCTGGGTTCGATCTCGAAGCTCTAGCTTATCTAATATGATAGATAGCATATTCCGTACCGTCCCCTGGCTAAGGTAAAGCTGTTCGGCAATTTCCTGATTTGAAAACCCCTGGGCCACCAGCTCGGCTATGTCTCGTTCCCGGGGGGTAAGCTGACGAAGGGGCTTTCTACGGGGCTCCATAATTTGTTTTAAAACATTATTGTCAAGTACCGAGCTGCCTGATTCCATAGCCCGAAGCTGTTGAGCCATGCTTGAAACCTCAGTAGATTTTATCAGATAGCCCTCGGCCCCCGCCAGCAGAGCCAGGCGAATATTTTGTTCATCCTGAAAGGTTGTCAGCATCATTACCCTGACCTGGGGCCACCTTTGCTTAATCTGTCTTGTGGCCTGTATGCCATCCATTATGGGCATTTGAATATCCATTAAAACCACATCGGGTAAAGCCTTTTCCGTTTCACAGATATTAATGGCCTGGGCTCCATTTTCGGCCAAGGCTATTACCTCTATATCCCCTTCCCGGTCAAGCAACACCTGAAGGCTTTGACAAACCAGGGGATCATCGTCAACGATTAAAATTCTCACGGTTTTGCCTCCTTTATTATATTATCTTCTCAAGTCAGATTAATTATTTAGTTCATTGGCAAGACACAAATCAACCGGAATCCCCTGCTGCCATCGGTGGTAACACTGCCCCCCACTGCTTTGGCCCGCTGTCTTAGCCCCCTGAGACCCATTCCTGGCCTTAAGACTGTCGCCCCGGTTCCATTATCCTCTATAGAAAGTCTTACAATATGGGGAGTGACATCTAACAGCACTGTAACCCTTGTAGCATTGGAATGACGAATGACATTGGTCAGGCCTTCCTTAAGGCAGGGCTTTAAAATACTCCATAGATAGACCGGTATCCTGGCGGTATCCCCCTCTACCTGTAAATGAAGGGGACAAGCAGTAAATTCCCTGCAAATGCTTTGAAACTCATCAATTCCAGGGGGCTGAATGGGTTTAATGGCATAAACCCGCTCCCGTAAGGCTTGGGCACTGCCTAAAAGCCGTTGCCGGGCTTGAAGGAGCATTTCCCTTGCCTTGGGATCATTCTCCTGCCATAGCTGCTCAAAGGCCTGTAGTGCTAAAACAGAGGCTGTAAGCTCGTGCCCCACGTCGTCATGCAGTTCCTGGGCAATTCGATTTCGCTCAGATAGCTCTGCCATTCGGGCCGTTTGAATATTTGCCAGCAGTAATTCGCCCTTGAGCTTTTCCAATTCATACCGCTGCCGCCGCTCCCGGTCTGCCTCCTGCCGATAGGCCCTGGCACCCCATTGCCAGCTATGTATTATGGTACCCGTCATGGCTGACTGCAATAAAATAACAGCAAGGGCTACTGAAAAATGAGGGTAAAAAATGATATAGGCTACAATGGGCAAGCCAAACCATGGTTTAGCAAGAATCATTGCCTCAAACAGAGGAATGGCCAGTCCGTATGCTGCCTGGGGCCAGAGAAAAGCCATACTGATGCAAGCGGCCTGATCTAGGAGTACAGTCCACCCAGGCAGGTTAAAGCGCCACCTGGCCAAAGCTAATAAAGCCAAAAACAGCAGAAGGACTACCCCCAACTGACTGCTGCTTCTTACCCATAGCAGACTCAGCAGGAGTAATCCCAAAATCCTATAGATCATAATACTTCCTTCTGGCGTTAATTTTTCCCATTCCTTTTCCATGCTCTACCACCCTCTAATACTCGTCAATAACGATCATTTTACACAATCCTTCTTTTACTACCCAATATTAGAAAAGACAAACTAAACAGAAGCATCATACCCAGGGGTAGGAGCAGTTCTCTAGCAGGTTTGCCCATAATTGCCAGCAATACGCCCTCTGCCAGCCAATAGGTGGGCAGAAACATTGCCACCCGTTGAAGAACTGCCGGCATAATTTCAACGGGCCACATAACACCACCGATCATTCCCATTAGTATAATTATACTTGACAGAAGGGTAAAGGCTGCTTCTTTATTGCGACACAGTGTATACCAGGCCAAACAGAATCCAATGGCGGTTAATGAGAAAAAGGAATAGATAATGAACAGCCAGAGGGGAGCCATTAGGGTTTCACCATGATATAGCTTTCCCAATATTACTACCACCCCATTGAGTAAAATTAAAAGCATAGAATAGGCCAGCAGATTTTGACTTAAATATTGAAAATGGGTGATGGGCGCTACACCGATTCTCAGCAGGGTTCGGTTACTGCGGTCTTCTAGAATGATACCGGCCAATCGGGCTGCAATGAAGAAAAGCAGCAACCCGTAGTATTGAAAGCCCATGGGAAGGGGATAGAAATCCCCCACTGGCAGAAAAACTGCTGCAATGGGTAATATCAATATCATAGCCACATTAGATAATTTCCGAAAAAACCTTTTAAATACAAAGTAAAATATCGTCATACCAGCTTCCTCCTTCCCAAAACCGTTGCCAGTAATGCCATTACCGCCGATGCTGCCAATAAAATTCCCAGGCTTAATACCCCCCTGTCTATATTTTTTTGGGTAACAAAGCTAAGAATCGCATTTTCCCCCAAAGAAACAGGATTTCCATAGGTTGTAAGGAAATTAAAGAGGGCATTGTCGGGAAGGCGAAACCAAACGCCTGCCAGGGCCATTGAACCCAGGCCATAGACCTCGCCCAGACGTTCTGCATGCTTAAAGTTTTTAACCCCCATTGCCAGCATCAGAAAAACAAGCTGGGTAAGCAAGGAAAGACTCACCAGTACAAATAAAACGAGGCCTATGCTTCCCCAATTCACGCCATAAACCAATTGAGTATAAATCACCATGACCAGCCCTTGCAGGGCACTGAACAGCGTACAGGTTATCAGAATGGAAAAGGCATGAAGATGGACAGGATAGGGCAGAGAATAAATGCGCCATTTTTTAGCACTAAACAGATCTTCCTTGATATATTCCATTGTATAAAAACCGCCAAATAACTGAAAGGAAACGATTATAGTAATGGAAATTCCGTCGATTACCGGAATTCCCAGCCTCTCATTGAAACCATTGCCTGAAATCATAGCAAGTATCGTAATAATTAGCAAGGGTATGCCTAATAGTATGATTAATGCCAAATACCCCCGAAGCATCCTTCGTAGCGTGAAATAGCTAGACTTTAAAAGCATTTCTATTCCCCCTCTCCATCCCTCAGGCGCTTGCCCGTCAAGGTCAAAAATACATCCTCCAGGGTGGGCTTATCTGCATTGATTGATTTAACTCCCCCGGCTTCCCTTGCAATGTTTAAGGCTTGATCTAAATTCCCCGAGCCTGCCCGGGAGATGATGGTAATTGTTCTACCCTTCAGAATAACCTGTTTAACCCCTTCGATTTTTTCGAGCCTTTTCAGGAGCATTTCTGTAGGCTCCATTACCTCAAGCTGAATTTTTTCCTCATGTTGAATCCTTTCCACCAATTCATCAATGGTTCCCTGGGCAATGATATGACCTTGATCCATAATTACCACCCGGGATGCAATGGCCTGAACCTCCTCCATATAATGGGTTGTATAAAGAATACTGGTACCCTGTTGTTTTAATTCCTTGACGGTTTCAAGTATGTGATTTCTGGATTGGGGGTCAATTCCCACGGTAGGCTCATCCATAATTAAAAATTTTGGCTTATGCAGTAAAGCACAGGCAATATTCAAACGCCGCTGCATTCCCCCTGAGAACTTTTCGGGGAGCTTTCTGGCAAACTTAGTCAGACCTACGAATTCTAACACTTCATCCACACGATTTTTTAATACATTACCCCGCAGTCCATAAATACCGCCGAAAAATTCAAGATTTTCCCTTGCGGTTAGATCTCCAAATACAGTAATTTCCTGGGTAACCAGGCCCAGCTGTCTTTTAATCTCTATTATATGCTCTTTTTGTGGTTTCCCGAAGACCTCAATTTCCCCCGAATCAATTTTAATCACCCCTGCCAGGGCATGAATAAGGGTCGTTTTACCTGCACCATTGGGGCCCAGCAGACCCAGTATTTCTCCCCCGGCAATATCTAAATCAATATGGTCCAGGGCCAAAAACGAACCGTAGCGTTTAACAACCCCCTGCATATGTGCTATTACCATTTGAATTCCTCCCAGCTTATTATTTTATTAATATTATCATAGCAAAGGAAGGCTATACCGAATAGTGACAAATGTAATGGTGACATATGTAACTGCCTATTAAACTAAAAAACCCTGCAATTAGGAGTACATGCCTCCTTTTACAGGGTTTAAATCATGATATTAGGATTTTTTGTAGGCCTGGTAATGGGTATCTATGGTCTTGATAATGGCCTCCCTGGCCTGGGGTGAAATGATTCCAAAGGGCCTTCGACAGGGGCCCACAGGCTGACCGATTAAATTGGTAGCAGCCTTAATAATGGAATTGGGGTTCCCGTATTGAAAGCAGTCTCTGATGGGTCTGATGCAATCCTGGGCAGCCCTGGCCTTTTCTATATCGCCATTTTTCCAACGCTGATAAATGCTGACCATAATTTCGGGTAAAACATTGGCTACAGCCGTAACGCCCCCCTTGCCCCCCGCCATCAGGGTCCATAGAATTAACGAATCGTTACCCGACAATACTGAAAAGGTACTGGCATCTGTTGTCTCAATATAACGAAGTATGTTATCAAAGCTCCCGCTGGAATCCTTTATTCCCACAATATTGGTATGCTTTTTCACCAGTTTTTCAACTGTTTTATACTCGATCTGATTCCCCGTTCGGGCAGGAATATTATATAGTATAATGGGCAAATCTGTTGACTGGGCAACGGCGCTGTAATGTTCAAAAATTTCTTCCTGGGAAATGGCTGCAAAGTAGGGTGAAATAATGGAAAGGGCATCTACCCCTATTTTTTCGGCCTCCTTGGAAAGCTCAATGGTGTCCTTCGTTCCAACACAGCCGGTGCCCCCATAAATGGGCACCCTTCCCCCTGCTTCTTCAACAAAGATCTCTAAAACCCTCAGCTTTTCATCCTTATTCAGAATATAGGCCTCTCCATTGGTACCCAGGCAGAAGATACCGCTGGCTCCGGCACGGATTTGCCGATTAATCTGATTTCTAAGCTCCTGCTCATTGATGCTTCCATCCTCAAACATTGGGGTTACAACGGCAGGTATAATTCCTTCTATTTTCACAGACAACACTCCTTATATGATGATACTTTTTTGATAGGTTTGATCTGTTTCAGGATAATCTGTACGCATATGGGTGCCTCGGCTTTCCTTTCTTTCCAGGGCAGCCCGAACCATAATCAGAACAGACTGGGTAATTTGATAGGTCTCTGTATCTTTTTTAATTTCAGGCCTGCTTAAAATTTCTTCTAATTTTTCCTGGGCCGTCGCTAAATCATGGCCGTTTCTGTAAATTCCCAGTACATTGAGGGCAAGCTGCTTAACCTGGGGTACAATTTGTTGATATACCCCCTGATCTTCCAGATAATCTACAGGAAATTCCTCATCTGGTATAGCGATTTGCTTTTTAGCAATGGCCTCGGCGCACAACAGACCTGAAAGAGTGGCCTGAGCGGCCGCATTCCCTGCCAGCCGGCAGGCACCATGGATTGATCCTGCCGCTTCTCCGACGGCATAAAGGCCCTTAACTGTTGATTCGTAGTCTGAGTTAACCTTAATGCCCCCTGAATAGCTATGGGCCATGGGGCCCACCTCAAGCAGCTCTGTTGCAGGATCAATGCCTGCCTCAACCAGTCTATTATAAAACCAGGGGTAGGCCTTTAGGGTCTCAATTGGGATATGCCTTAAATCGGCATAAACCCCTTGGTTTTTGGTTCCCTTTCCGGCCTTTACCTGCTTCCATATTTCATGATTAATGAGGGTTTTAGGGGCCCCCGCCTCTCCCTGGGGCCTGACCTTAAGCATAAACCGTTCCATCTGGGTATTTAACAGATGGGCACCTTCCCCCAGCATGGCCGTGGGGCAGGGTTCTCCCAGGGCGCCAGGGGGGCTAAGCACCACCATTGGCTCATATTCTAGAAATTCCATATCCACCAGGGCTGCACCGGCCTCCCTGGCAATGGCTATGGTATTTCCCTTGATATCCTTTGGATAGGTGGAAATACCAAATAAATTTCCTACGCCACCCCAGGCGGCCACTACGGTAGAGCCATAGGCATTATAGACACCTTCTTTGTCCTTTACGGTAATCCCATAGACCTGATTATTCTCAGACAGGAGCTTTACACATTCACTGCCTAAATAGATATGAATCCCCTTTTCTGTTAAACCATCCTTCAGCTTTTGAAGTATTTCGTTTCCGATTAGTGTATCGGTATTACATAGAGAACGGGGATAGGTTGAGCCCGATGCATGTCTCAATCTGGGGCTTCCATCCTCTAGGGTTGAAAACTCAACATCCCATCTTTTCAACAGCTCGTAGCCGGCCCTGGTGGCATGGCACATTGAAGATACCAGTTCCCGGTCATTAATTTCATAGCCAGCCCTTAGCATATCGTTTATATACTGCTCTGGTGTATCACCATAGGGGTTATTTTCTAGTACAAAATTAATGGCTGCAATATAGGGAGTACCGCCATAGGCTGAAGCATAAATTCCTATATTTCGTTTTCCCAGCTCGTAAAGCCTGGCAGCCGTGGCCAGGGCCCCAAGGCCCAGACCCACAATAATAACCTCATGACGATGCTGCTTCATTCTGCACTCTCTCCTAACTTCACTGATTTTTTATTTCTTTTCATCAACAAATATCCAATCATGATGATTCCCAGACAAGACCCAACTACGTCGGTAATCAATTCCGGCACAATCAACGTAATGGCAGCCACAAACAGAATGGCCCTTTCATACTTTTCAAGGGGTATAAAGAGGTATCCAGCCATGGCCCCAGCAAACAAATAAGTTCCAAAGAAAAGGATGACCGACGACACCACGATCTCTAAGGGAGTACCAATCAGCAGGATCCCTGGATTAAATACAAAGATAAAGGGAATTAAAAAGGCCACCAGTGAAAACCTGAAGCCCGTCCACCCTGTTTTCCAGGAATCTGCCCCGGCGATTCCTGCGGCGGTAAAGGAAGCTAAACACACAGGGGGTGTGATTTGGGCCATAATACCAAAATAAAATACAAACATATTGGCAGGCAAAGCCGGAATGCCCAGTCTGATCAAGATTGGAACAAATAATACATTAGAGACCAGGTAGGCTGCCACCGTTGGAAGGGCCATTCCCAGCAGCATACAACCTAGGGTCGTTATGCCCAGGGCCAATATAATATTGCCGCCCCCTACCCTGGCAATAATTGAAGATACCTTCGTGGCCAGACCCGATTGAATCACGATACCAATAATAATACCGCAGGCAGCCGTTGGTATGGCAATTTCAGAGGCCTGCTTAATGCCCTGAATGATGGATTGACCCAATTCCTTAAGGGGTACATAATTCTGGCCCCCCAGAATGAACCTGCTGATTACGTTGATAATCAAAACACTATAAATTCCCATCAAACCTGCTTTCATCAGGGACGCTCCAGAAACCATATAATACACCAGCACAAAGGCAGGAATGAGTAAATAAAGCCTGGGAAGGATTCTAACGGAGTCAAATTTAACCGCATCAGAATCGGCGTTTAGATGCTTTTTCTTAGCTATGAAATGAACCAGCAGTAATACCGATAAATAATAGGCAATGGCAGGAATCAAGGCACCAAAGGCCACCCTTGAATAAGGTACCCCCAGCATTTCTGCCATAATAAAGGCTCCGACCCCCATGATGGGCGGCATAATTTGGCCGCCGGTGGAGGCAATGGCTTCAATGGCCCCGGCCTGTTCGGGCTCGTAGCCGACCTTTTTCATCATAGGAATGGTCATCACTCCTGTGGTAGATACATTGGCAACTGCACTGCCGCTGACCATTCCCATCAAACCAGAGCTGATAACAGCAGCCTTTGCCGGGCCGCTGGAGCTTTTATCGGAAAATTTCATTCCAATATCAATCAGCAATTGGCCACCGCCGCAGGCAGAAAAAAGTACACCAAACATAATAAAATAAAAGAGATAGCTGGCCGATGTATAAAGGGGTGTACCTAAAATCCCATCGGGCCCCATAATCATCAGCTCAGTAAACTGCTTCAGGTTGGTTCCTCTAAATTTAAACAATGCAGGAGCATATTTTCCGAACCAGGCATATAAAACAAAGACACCGATAAAGCAGGTTAAGGTTAACCCTAATACCCTTCTTACTGCTTCAAACAGGATTACCATCATGACAACCATGGCAATCATATCGATCCCCTCGATGGGGGATATATAGGGTACTCTCCCCTGCAGGCGGGAGGTTTGGCTGACAAAATAATAAAATAAATAGGTAATTCCTATGAAAATAGGGATATCGATCAGCTTCATCCACGGTCTTTCACCGCTTTTATCCGCCGGATTATTAATAAAAACTATCAATAGTGCAAAGAGTAAGTGAACTGGACTTTGAAGCATCGGATGTAACGGTGAAACAATGGCTATATAAAGCTGAAAGATAATCCAGGCAATACTGACCGCCACCGATGCTAAAAATTTTGACTTGTACTTCATTTTCATACGGATTCCCCCGTTTAGTATAATATTATTGCTTATCATCTAAGTGGTAATGAATACAGCATAGTAAGCTGCCTCTATGCTGTATTCTTTTCTATTGTGTTTTATTTCATATAACCCATTTCACGATAGTACCTGATGGCACCTGGATGTAGCTCGGCTCCAGTTTTGGCCGGTTCCCAGGCAGTGGCAGGATCAAAGGTTGAAAGGGCATTATGGGCATTCACCAAGGTTTCCTTTCCTTCACAGATTGCCTTGGTAATGGCATAGGCTGTAGCCTCATCAATATCTGCCGAAGCCAGTACCACCTGGGGTGAACCTACTGATTTAATTTCCCTGTCTTGTCCCTTCCAGGTTTCAGCAGGAATGTTAACGTTTCCCCAACCGATATCGTTTAGTTTTTGTCTGGTGCTTTCAGAAAGCTCAGGAAAAAACATTTTTGTAGTCATACAAAGCTCTGTAGTGGCGGATTGGCCTGCTGCCACGTGATCAATGGTCATATCGGCCTTGCTGTCCTTTAATAAGCTCACAATGGCATCGGAACCGGTTTGGGTTACACTGCCGCCCCAGGACTCTATTGTGGCATAGTCAACACCTAGCACTTCAAAGACCTTGGCTGCTGCCATTTCACCAAAGGCACCGGATGACTTGACGGCAAGGCGAATTGGATATTGATTTTCTACAATTTCTTCCACCGTTGTAAAGCCGGTTCTATCAACAAATTCCTGGGTAAATAGAATGTTAACAAAATCCTGTCCTAATCCCCCCACCAGGGCCCTTACATTGGTAGTGGGCGGATTGCCTAAAATACCATCTTCTGCCGCCCATCTGGCGGGGGCTGCATTTCCAAGGGTTAGATCGGCAGACCCATTGTCGATAATAATAGGTGCCCCTACACCACCGGGAGAAGTGGTTTGTACGTCAATTAATGAACCCTGGGGCAAGGCTGCCTCCATTAGCTGGGTAATGGCGGAAGCATAAACATACATACTGGTTCCTACACTTTGGGTTGCAAAATTCAATTCAACAGGCTGAAGGCTTTCACCTTGCCCCTGGGACCCTTCGGGGCCCTGGGTTTCATTGGAGCCACAGCCTGCCACCAAGGCCATTAACATCATAATCGAAATTACAAATGCTGCTGCTTTAAACGCTTTTTTCTTTTTCATTTTAATTTCCCCCCAATTATTTTCTTTGATTGTTTATGAGTTGAACACCATACTCAATGGCATTAACCAGACTGATCTCGCTGGCTGTTCCTTTGCCGGCACTTTCAAAGGCTGTACCGTGATCAACAGAGCTTCTTATGATTGGTAGACCCAGGGTAATATTAACACCACTGATTTCACCCCATTTTTGCTTTTCACGGTCATAGACAAAGCCCACCATTTTTAAGGGAATATGACCTTGATCATGGTACATGGCCACCACAATATCATACCACCCGCCCCTGGCCTTAGAATAAACTGTATCGGGCGGTACCGGGCCATCCACCAGCATACCTTCACTTATTGCCCTTTCTATGGCAGGTATAATTTCTTCTTTTTCCTCCCACCCAAAGAGGCCATTTTCACCTGAATGGGGATTTAAACCCGCCACTCCAATTCGTGGATTTGGTATTCCCAGGGCCTGACAGGCCTCATGGGCTATTTTGATAACATTGTAGACCCGTTCCTTTTTCACTCGATCACAGGCCTCTCGAAGGGACACATGGGTCGATACATGAACCACCCTCAGATCCTCATGGGCCAGCATCATCGAATAGTTTTGGGTACCCGTCAGCGCTGCGTAAATCTCTGTATGGCCTGAATAATGGTGACCTGCCAGGTTTAGAGCCTCCTTGTTTAAGGGGTTGGTGACAGTACCATGGATATCCCCTGCAAGGGCCAATTCGATGGCCCGCTTTACGTATTGAAAAGCTGCATTTCCAGCCATGGCCGATACATTTCCATATTCAAGCCTTTCCAGATCAACCACCTCAAGATCATATACGTCAATGGTACCGTAGGTAAATTTAGCCTCTTGAACATTTTTAACGGAATTAATCTTAATATGCTTCATTCCAACAATTTCTGCTGCCTTGGCCAAAACCTTTCCATCTCCAATGACAATGGGCCTTAAGGTGTCGTACAATGGTTTTTTAGCCAGGGCCTTAACGGTAATTTCTGGCCCGATTCCTGCCGGGTCTCCCATGGTAATTCCTAAAATAGGTAAAGAATTCATTGCTTTTTTCCCTCCTTTTTTCATTGCATCTATGTCTTAGGGCTACATTACTTTTTGGTAGATTTCTCTGATATCCTGTAGACTTAAAGGCTTAACGTTGTTATCCAGAAGTCTGGTCACCTTGCTGGCGGCCTCTACTAAGAAGTCTATATCCTCAGCCTTCACTCCAAACTCCTCTAAGCTCGTAGGAATTTGAGTATGATCTACGATTTCAGCAATTAGCTTGATAACATAGCCGGCCCGTTTTTCTGGGGATTCTGGGGCCATGGCGGGATTAACAGCATCGCAGATCATGGCCAGCTTATCCTGGCAGGCATCTTGATTAAAGGCCATCACCTGGGCCAATAAAATGGCGTTAGATACCCCATGGGGAATACGGTATTTTCCCCCTAACGGGTAGGCCAGGGCATGAACCGCTGTGGTTCCGCTGGATGTAATGGCAACACCGCCATAGAAGGAACCCAGTAGCATATTGGTTTTGGCCTCCATATCGTCAGGGTTATCGTAGGCAGCCTTAATACTGGTTAAAATCAGCTTTGCTGCCGCTAACGCATAGGTATCACTAAAGGGGTTGGCTTTCTTGGATGTAAAGCATTCCACTGCATGGGCCAGGGCATCTACCCCCGTTGAGGCCAGTATGTCCTTAGGCAGCCCCTGTATTGTTATGGGGTCAAGAATAACATAATCAGGTATCAGATCATCATTGACAATACCTACCTTTAGATTTTCCTCCGGAACAGTCACAATAGAATTACAGGTAGCCTCTGACCCGGTGCCGCAGGTAGTGGGGATCATAATGGATTTCATGGTCTTTTTGCCGATGGACGGGTTTTTCAATAAATCTCTGATGGTATAGTCTGCATTCTTCAATATTGTATAGAGTTTAGCCACATCCATGACGCTGCCGCCCCCTATGGCAATCATGATCTGCCCCTGGGAATTTTCAACTGCTGCCATCATCTTTTCAACATCCTTTACGGTAGGCTCCGGCACCAGCTCATCAAAGACCTCATAGGCTACACCGGCCTCCTGTAGCCTGGTGAAGACCAGGTCTCCCAGCCCCGAGGCAAGGATACTGCCATAGGTAAAAATCATGGCCTTTTTAACCTGCTCCTTTTCCAATATCTCCTTTAACTGATCAATGCTCCCTTTACCACCATAAACCTTGGATGGTAATTGCATGGAATAATTTTTCATTTTAACAGCCCTCCAGTACCTTTTCTTTTCTATTTAAATATTCTATTACCTCAACCAATACATTTTTTTCCCCAAAGCCTCCAGATTTTGTCACAATGGAGGTGTTATGGGCCTTTCCCCCTATGATTCTGCCAATGGGAACCCCGGCTGTTATTTCATCCTCCAGCTCGATTCCCTGGGCCTTCAATACACTGCATATTTGTAAAGAGGTATCGCCCCCTGTGGAAACAATGGTCTGGGGCCTGACTATATCGTAGGCCTGGTGGACAATTTCTCCCAATACCCTGGCAATTAGCAGTGCCTGACTATTTTCTTCCTCTGAGCTTCTTAAAGTCACAGCATATTCTTTAAAAAGACTGGTTACGGCAATAATCAGGAGCTTTTCGCCATTTTCACAGCATTGGGTTATTTCCTGAATACACTGTACCTTTACGGCTTCTGCCCGGCCAGACTTGATTTCGTCGGCATCTACCAGAATGATGGGAGCCCCAAAGGTGTCGGCAATCCTTTCAACCTGTTCTGCGGTTTTAACACTCCTTGACCCCACCACCACCATTGAAATGGTATTGATGTCCTTTTCCTGATCTTCCCTTGGCTGGTTCATTTTCCTTTCATTGCTTAAATGTCTGGCCAGCCCCGCACTGCCGCAAAGAACCTTATTCTTGTCAATCAGCATAGAGGTGGTTTTAATTGTAGCCAGGTCTTCATCATTGACAGCATCAAGTACAAATATTTCCTTTCCCTCATGATGCCTTTTTAAGACATACTCCTTTAAATATTCAGCGCCCCTTCTAATGTCAGCCAGGCTGATGTTGCAGGCCTGCTTATTGGTTTCTTCATTAAAGATCGCCGTCACATCTACCTTTTTATTGTCGGGTAAATACAAAATACCATTTTCAATTATTCTGCCATTGTCTGGAAAGCTCGGTGCCACCAGGGCAATTTCAGCCCCCAGGCCATCCATTACTGCCTGCAGCTCAATAGCGGGATTGCCCCTCATAATTGAGTCTACCTTTTTATAGAGATAATCTATATTCAGCTGACCGAGCTCCCTGGTTAGGCTGTAAACCTTTTCATAAGCGTCACGGCAGCTCAATGACCGGGTATCGGTGTTGATGGAAAGCACCTCATATTTCTTCAAATTTTCCTTCCAATCATCATTATCCAGCAGTACCTTTACCATTGTAGAAAAACCATTAATCTGATATTGAACGCCCGTATCGCTGGCCCCTGTTAAATCATCTGCAATTATTACAACCATAGCATCACAAACCTCTCAATCTATTTGATGCCCTTTAGTAAAGCAAGGGTTGTGCCAACTTTTAATATTTGATTTTTTAATAGCGCGTAAATAAGGGATCATACCTTTAAAAATCCTCGTTTTATAGAGATGAAAAAAAGAAAGATAAAATCAAATCGGCTCGGATTTAATTCCATCTTTTTACAATAGTAATAAAATTTTATTTTTTATATGTTTTATTTTGAAACCATTTATGTTTTAAATTGAAACATGTTTCTTTCTGCAACAAGGCCTACTGCTTTATGGTTCTCCAAAGGGTGGAACGATGTATTTTTAGTATTTCACAGGCCCTTGAGGTGGACTGCCTTACCCTGTCATACACCGAATGAATATAGTATTGCTCCAGTTCCTTCAAGCTGGGCAGGCGATTCAGCTGGGCTTCAAGGTCTGCAACGATTTCCTTTGCAGGCAGATGGTTTTCTTCATAATTGACCTTAGGCCCTTTTTCATAATCCTGCCTTCCCACTGTCAAATCCTTTAAGGTAATTTCCTTCCCTTCGCAAATAATAACGGCCCTTTCCAACATCCCCTCTAATTCCCTTACGTTCCCCTGGTAATCATAATTCAGCAAAAAATCCATGGCCTCAGGGGAAAATTTTTTCACTTCCTTTTTATATCGTTTCGCATACTTGTCCATAAAATATCCCGCCAGGGCTTCTATATCCTTCCTTCGATCCTTTAATTGGGGAATTTTAAAGGAAAGAGTATTGATCCGATACAGCAGATCCCTTCTAAAGGTGGCTTCTTCAACCATTTGCCTCAGGTCTCGGTTGGTGGCGCAAATAATTCTGATATCCAGGGGAATCACCTTGTTGTCACCGACCCGCATAATTTCCCTTTCCTGAATAACCCTTAACAGCCTTCCCTGCATATCCAGGGGCAGCTCACTGATTTCATCCAGAAAAATGGTTCCCTTGTGGGCCAGCTCGAATACTCCGGCCTTTCCACCCTTTTTAGAGCCCGTAAAGGCCCCTTCCACATAGCCAAAGAGCTCACTTTCAATTAAGCTGCTGGGAAGGGCCGCACAATTCACCGCCACAAAGGGCTCCCTTCGCCTTCTACTCTCATTGTGTATGCTTTGGGCAAATAGCTCCTTTCCTACCCCAGAAGGGCCTTCGATCAGCACCGAAGAATCATACTGGCTGAATTTTTTGGCAACCTCAATGCAGTGCTTCATTTTATCACCTTTATATACAATGGAATCAAAGGTGTATTTGGCCACAAATCCCTTTTCCATCAGCTTTGTTCTGATTTCTCTTTCCAGGTTCTGTACCATGGCAACGTTTTGCATAATTGCCACAGCCCCTTTTCCCTCACCATTGACCATAATGGGAATATTGCTGAAGGTGAACTTATCACCCTGAATGGTTCTAATTTGATCAACCACTGTTTTACCCTCGGCTACCTCCCGGGCAATATCTTTAATATCCGATACGGCCTCGATACTTTTGCCCATTACCCCTTCCTTATTTACCTTGAATATTTCCTGGGCAACTCGATTGAAGGCAATAATACGATTATGATCATCGGTGGCAATCACACCGTCGTGAACACAGTCAATTAAGGCTTCATATCGTTTCGTACGCTCCAGCTCATTTTTATAGGCCGATAAGATTCCCTGGGCCTCTTCAATGGCCCAACGTATTGAATCTTCCCCGCTTTCTATTATATGACATTGATAGCCCATTTTTCTGCAAACGGTATTGACAATGGCATCCCCCATAAAGGTATAAATTCCCTTTGAGACACATTCCCTGATTTTTTCCGTCAGGTTATCATGGTCAAGAATATCAATCTTTACAATATTAATTCCCTTCATATCCTTTAACAGATCATAGCCATAAATGATATTGTTATAGCCAATGATGGCGACTCTTTCATTTTTGCCGACTATATGCCGTATGCTGTTCAAAACATCATAGGCACTGATTTTTAGTTCTACAACTGGCGTATCCAGCCCCTTCTTAATCATGGTAAAGGTACCGCCCCGGGAAATCAGCACATTGGCTCCCCTTTCCAGGGCCTGATGGGCCTGATCCAGACCCGTCTTCAAATCTCCCAGGGCAACGCCTACATTACTGTAGCCATTTTTTTCTATTACATTCTTAGCCACCCGATACATACTTTCATAGGGGGCAATCAGCACAATTTCCTTCATTGCTTCCTCCACCGTTTCTTTGAAATTATACTTCTTAATTTAATATGATAATTTTAAAAATTTTATTTCTATTACTTCATCATTG
>CBFGTV010000062.1:0-20385 GCA_965652145.1 uncultured Clostridiaceae bacterium | reverse complement strand
AGGGAGAAAACAAATGAATCGTCCCCCCCACCCCGGCGTTAAGCCGTAAACAACAATTAATCAACTGGCTGATTTCTTCAGACTTTGTAATCTCACCGACAAACAGAACATCTCTGGCCATTTTTAGCATTGTCTGAAATTGTTCGGCGATTGTTCGCCTGGGGTTTTCTATCAGGGTAATAATATTTTTCCAGGGATACTTCCTTCGAGCCTGCAACTCATCCTGGGTATCTAAAATCCCAATTCCCCAATAATTGGGAACCTTTTCTATGGTGGCTGCCAAAAAAGTAGATTTTCCCACTCCCATATCACTGCCTGAAATTAAATATGAGCCCCGACCCTTTTGATTCATAATGATTAGATTGTAAATGAGCTCATCTAATGTCCCATAATTTTCCTTCATTTCCTCTAGGGTGATTTTTTTCAAATTAAAAATTCTCTCATTATATAATAGGTCTGAGTCAGCGGCCGTTGCCGAATAGCCTGCCACAGTAATTCTACTGGCATTATTTTTCGAGGCAACCACGGTAGGATTTTGTTCGTCATATTGTATCTTACTATTTCGGGTTGTTTTCTTTTGAATGTTGATAATTGTATCATTATCTGCAATTTTTAAAAATTCCAGCCTTATCTTTTTCCCTCGGTACACGATATAGATGTAATCCTTATCTAATATGCCAATTTCATTTATATTGTGATGCTGCAGGGTATCGATGGCATCCTGTCCATCCTCATGGGCATAAATCAATGTGGCCAATATTTTAATTGCCCTTGCCTTGTTCCCGTAATCCTTTAATTCCTCTAGGTTTTCTGCAAATATCTTAAGTATGTCATCCCTTGAAATTACAGTGTGAAATTGATATTGATCAATAAGCTGCCCAATATCATATCGATCCAGCAGAATTTCAAATAATACCCTGCTGTCATTGTTCTCCCAGGCCTTCAAATTAATAATTTCCCTCAATTGCCTTTCATTGATTTGTAAAACATCCTCAATCACCTTAGCATATTGACTTATAATCAGCCGCCTGGCCCGATAGTCCCCCAGAACAGCCTGGTCTTTAAATGAAATGAAATCCTTCAGCTCTTTCGCTGCCTGATCCCGTTCAATCCCATATATACCTGCATACAAATCAGGATCCTCATAAATTCCTTCTATTTTAGCGTAGTACGCTTCGATTATCTTTTTTAACTCCTGCTTCATTAAAAATTCCTCCTAGGGTTTAAAAATCTTCTAAATACGCTTTTAACCCCCTTATCCTCCCTTTCATTTTCTTCCAATGAAAAGCCTCCGCCCTGTGTCAAAATACATTTTGCCATTCTTTCCAGTTCCCTGTTGTACCCCTGAGTATTTTCAATTTCATGGAAGGCATAATTTAAAATACTGTTATCATTACATTCATTCAAAAGATATGGATCAAAGGGGAGTCGATATATTTCGTTATTGATAAACCCCATATTTTTTAGATCTTTTTTAATTTCCTTAGCATTATATCTAATTACTTCATCCGTATAATGATCCATCCAACGATTAATCACAAAGCTAATCTTATCTTTTTCATCTAAATACATGGGTTGATGTTTAACACACTGTATTGCTCTTTTATTTTGATCCAAGACCATGATAATGGACTGGACTTGACGTAGAATCTCTTTGAATCCCGGCGTACCTAAAAAATCCATATGAATTAATGTAATCGGATAGCTTGACCGAACCATTTCCAAAAGTGCTTTAATATCATCTAAACTGACTGTAAAACATCGATTGGCATCCATTATATCAATCATTGGATTCACTGCTTTTACACATTTATTAAAATGGATGGGATTTTGAAGCATACCTGAATCCAGTAGGGTTTTAAATTCATCAAGTCCCCTTGTCCATTGACTATCACTCAAATAATGGGCTATATCGTGGTTTTGCTGAAAGTCAATAATTAAGGCCTTTCTTTTAATCATTTGTGTTAGCTTAGCCGTTAAATTAATTGTCGTTACTGATTGCCCCACGGCTCTTCTGGGGGCTACGATACCAACTAGCATTTTTTCACCCCATTAATTATCATAGACGATCAGATCCTTTGGCTGATCTGTCACCCCATGATTTTCTTTTTGATTCAATATCGACATGCGCTGCTGCTGGAGGGCCTTATGGTAATCAAAGGTTTTTATTGATTGGGTCTGTTCTTTATCGTGATATAGTCGGGTTTCTAGATTTCCCAGCTCCTGGGCCAGGGTTAAATCCCGATATTGCCCTTCATCTACCGATAAAATGATGGTATAGTCCTTTTCATCCTGTTCAAATTCATCATTTACAGACTCAATTATTTTTCTCACCTTCATTTTCGATGCCACAACATCATAGTCTCCATTACCATAATGAACTAAAACATCCACAATATTACCACTCTTTACTTCATTGGCCACCAGACTGGTGACAGTAAATTCCTTTAATCGTTCATCATCACCATACCAATCCTCATTAGTTAAAAACTGATCATGGATTAGCTGTTGTCCATGGCTTAGATTATATTTTGTAATCATGCCTTCGATGGCTTCCGTTTCTTTAATAGCTCCTTCTACTATGTATTTAGTGGGCATCTCGATTTGAACAATATGTTCATCAAACAGCTCCCTGGTTATTTCAGTATACTTGCCGATTCCATCAGGCTTTGCTACCACCCAGACAAGCTCCTTTGGCATAAAATCTTCATCCAATTCTTCCCGAACACTTGCTTCAACGGCCATGGCCACCCTGGGTATCTTAAATTGATGATAATATAGCAATATACCAGAAAAAAAGAATAGACCAATAATTGCAATTAATAATTTTCTTTGTTTTTCCCGATTCATTCCCATCCTCCTACTCTTTATTGGAAAAGCCGAATAGTTTTGTTATTTGTTTGAATAGCCCCTCTGTTTGATTTTCTTCTTCAGGAAAATAATACTGGATGATTTCATCAAAGGCTGCCATTAATAGATTATCTTTGATTTCAATAGCTGGCCTTCTGTCGGCCAAGGCCTTTACAATAGAAGTATAGTCATCTGGAAGAAGAAAGGTTTGATTGATTGATATGCTATAGCTTTCTTCTTCTGTAATCACCCTTTTACATATGGATTTTATCTGCCTGAGATTGATTGGTAGTCCTTCAACATATCGATTAATAACTAAGTTAATATCCTTTCCCTGTAAATCCAATCCCCTTAAAAATTCCTGCAAACGGTTTAAAAAGCCCACTCTTTGATCCACCACCAGCAATACCTCATCTGCAAACAGTATCAATTTATTTAGGAATTGAAGGGGTACGTCGCTTCCCAGATCAACAATGGTCATTTGAGAATGATTTTTAGCTATACTAAGTAAATTCAACAGCTCTTCCCAGTCTACTTTCAGTTCTACATCCCGATGCTCTGAATAGACCTTTAAATAGGAATTAATTTTTTTGCCTCTGCCTAGAAAATTCTCTTGATTAATTCCCGATAGGCATTCACTGTATTCTTGATCAAAGTGATAGTAAATATCCTTCTTTTTCAGGTCAGTATCAATTAATGCAGTCCTAATATATCGCTGACTGAAACCATAGGCCAGGTTGACCGCTACAGTGGTTTTCCCAGCAGCTTCAGGACTCATTACCAGAATCAGCCTTTTGAAGTTCCTCAAAGGATGATGATATTTCTTGGGATCTTCCTTGGGATTAACCCCCTGCAGCATTAAAAAATGCTGATTTAAGTCCCCTCTTAATTCTATAATGGATTGGTATCTTTCGTCAGGGGCTTCTTTTATGCATTTTTTCAATATTTCTTCCATTTCCTCACTGATGATTCCATGAACCTCTTGCCATTGTACCGGTATCTTTTTCGTTAATAAATAATATAGCATCACCCCCAGACTATAAATATCCGAACGAGGGTCTGCCCTTCCCCTGTGTTGTTCCGGCGCAGCAAAGGCATTGGTAATACCCACCACCGATTTTCTTATACGATCCTTTCCCGCAAATTCTGTTGAAACGCCAAAATCTATCATCACCGCCTTATCTTCTGGTGTGATAATAATATTGGAGGGCTTCATGTCTTGGTATATGATGGGGTAGGGCTTAATGGAATGAAGATACTCCAGGGCATCAGTCAGCTGCATTGACCATGAGACCACTTGTTTTTCCGTAAAGGGGCCTTCCAATTCAAGCTTTTTATTTAGCGAAATCCCCTCTACGTAGCTTTCAACAATATAGATGCCAGTATCATCTTCAAAACGATCAACAATTTTGGGTAAATAAGGATGGTTCAATCGTTTTAAAATATTTTCCTCTCCAGGGATTTTTTTTACTCCCCTATAAGCCTTTAGATGCTTTACCGCCCAGAGATTTCCCAGCTTTAGGTTTAAGCACAAATATACCCTTCCCATTCCTCCTTCCCCTAAAAGCCTTTGAACCTGATATAAGCCATGTAGTATCTCTCCAGGTTCAAAAATAATTTCCTTTTCCTCCAGGGGATCAGTCTCTCCCTCAGCCAGCAGAGAAGTCATGTATTCAGTTTCAACATCATATAAAGAATCTTTGATTCTACCGCTACCCTTAACAGGATCATTTGACACGGAATATTTTTTCAATTATGTCACCTTATTTCTAAATAAAATTATATTTAAACAATTAAGCATTTTTGAAAATATAGTCTTTGTAACTTTAATACTTAATTTAATTAAATAATTAACTATATAATTTTTTATAATAGTATATAAAATTAATCTATTTAATTTTTGTATTCATGCAGTTGTTACACATCAGGCAAAAAAAATATAGAAATTCACATTTTTACTAGGACTGTAGCCTTATAATATAGGTCTAAAGTCTCATTAAAACAAATTATAACAAATACTAGCAAATTTTGCAATTGCTTGTAACGATTTTTTTTGAACTTATTTCCCAATTTTATAAAAATAATGGTTTTTTGTTAAAAAAAAGAGGTCAAAGCAATAACTTCCTTAAGATTAGACCAAATCTCTATACGTTCTCTATTATTCAATTTATTAAGTTTGACTTTCCTATAAATTATAAAAAAAACACCAACTGAGTTGGTGTTATAAAAAATCATAAAAAAACCGCCAATCAAATTGGCGGTTTAACAAAACACGATTAAGCCTCTCTAGGGTAGATACTTACTTGCTTTCTATCTTTTCCTTTTCTTTCAAACTTAACCACTCCATCAATCATTGCAAAAAGGGTATCATCACTACCTCTTCCCACGTTACTTCCTGGATGGATTTTAGTTCCTCTTTGTCTTACGATAATGTTGCCAGCACTGACAAATTGACCATCGGCTCTTTTAACTCCTAGTCTTTTGGCAATACTGTCACGGCCGTTCTTAGAACTACCTACCCCTTTTTTACTGGCAAATAGCTGAAGATCCATGATAAATAACATGACTTACACCTCCTTGTCATGAAGCGATATATATTCAGAATAGCTTATCATTAAATTCCTTATGCCTAATATCATAGTTTCCAATAGCAGCTCTGTCTGCTGCCGCTGCTCCTGGCTCATCATTTTAGGCAGTTCGCAGGATAAAAACCCAGACCGAACCTGATAGTTCGTTTCAATCTTTACAATCTCATGTAGTGCCAACAGCGTAGTCTGACTTAGCACCGATATGGCAGCACATACGATGTCCTCACCATGATCTGCAGCATTGGCATGACCTGAAATCTCATACCTTATAATGGTACCCTGATGATTTCGTTCAATCAATACATCTATCATTGTTCCAACCTAAGCATTGATTTTTTCAATGACTAATTTTGTGTATGGCTGTCTATGACCTTGCTTTTTTCTAAAATCTTTCTTTGGCTTATACTTGAAGACAATAACTTTCTTTGCCTTTCCTTGGGCTAAAACCTTAGCCTCAACCTTTGCTCCTGCAACAACAGGAGTACCGAAGGTTACATTACCATCCTTAGATACTGCCAACACACTGTCAATTGTAACTACATCACCTTCAGCTGCATCCAGCTTTTCAACAAATAATGTGTCACCTTCTTGAACTCTGTATTGCTTACCACCAGTTTCAATAATTGCGTACATTTATTACACCTCCTCAACCCAGTCTCGCCGAATACCAGGTACTTACGTTTTAAAACCCGATCCGTGCGGCTACCTACAGAAATATATGTTATCACAGTAATCTGTTGTTGTCAAGCCTTTATATTATTATTGACCGACCGTAAATGCTCCTCTATTATTTTGATACTGCCCATAATTTTTCTATTTAATTCATTGATATGCATTTTTTCATTTGGCAAAAAATATAGTTTGATTTCAGTTTGCCTTTCGATTTCCTCCAGCAGAAGCTTTTCTTCCTGTAAAGCCTTAAGGGCCAGGGGGTGGATCTCAAAGATAACCCCCTCACAACTGGTATGGGCTTTTATTCTTTTCAGCTGCTTTTCGATTTTTTGAAGCATCATATATTCTGATAATACCTTACCGGTACCCTCACAACAGTCACATTTCTTTAACAATTGAAAATCAAGCCTTTGCCTTACCTTTTTTCGGGTGATCTCCACCAAGCCCAATTGAGTCATCCCCAATATTTTGGTTTTAGTTCTGTCTTTACTTAAGGACTTTTCCAACATCTTCATGATTTCCAAACCATCAGCTTCGCTGGTCATATCAATAAAATCTACAATAATGATTCCACCTATATCCCTAAGCCTTAACTGCTTGGCAATTTCCACAGCAGCCTCTGCATTGGTCTTAAAAACCGTATCCTCTAGATCTATACTGCCCACATATTTGCCGGTATTAACATCTATCACTGTCAACGCCTCGGTGGTATCAATAATAATATAGCCACCGCTTTTTAGCCATATTTTTCTGGAGATTCCCTTTGTGATTTGCCCCTCAATTTGAAACTCCTCAAATATGTCTATATCATCGGTATAGACAAGGCGCTCCTTAAGGAGAGGAGAAATCAGTTCAACCAGTTCCATTGATCGATGGTATTCCTCTTGATCATTGATAATAAACTGATCAATATCTTGATTAAATACATCCCGTATGGTTCGATTGATCAGGTCAAAATCTTTATAAATTAGCCTTGGAGCAAAGCCCAGTTTTTTATCCTTCTCTATCTTCTGCCACAGCCTCAGTAAAAACTTAATATCATCCTTAAAATCTTCCTTGGTCTTCCCCCCAGCCACAGTGCGGACAATGACGCCCATTTTACCAGGCTTAATCTCTTCAATTTCTTTTTTTAACCGCTCCCGTTCCTTTTCATCACCAATTCTTCTGGAAATTCCTACATAGTCCGTATCAGGCATCAAAACTAAATATCGGCCCGGAAGGGTAATATGGGTGGTAACTCTGGCTCCCTTAGAGCCAATGGGTTCTTTAATTACCTGGACCATAATTTCTTGACCAGCCTTAAGGACCTCCTTAATTGATACTTCATTGACCTCAGTTGACGAATCCTGGGGAATGGCGTCCTTCACATAAAGAAAGCTGTTTTTTTCCAGACCAATATCGACAAAGGCAGCCTGCATCCCCGGAAGCACATTGGTTACACGCCCCTTGTAGATATTTCCCACCAGTCGTTTCTGGTTCTTTCTCTCGATATATAACTCCACCAGCTCGTCTTCCTCCAGAAAGGCCAATCTTGTTTCCGTGATTCCCACATCTACTACTATTCGATTCATAAACCCAACTCCCAACTTCTATGCTTTTAATCCATTAAGGGAATAAACTGACCGGCTTCTTCCTTTAATAATGCCAGGCGATTAATCCGTATGGTCTCTAAGTCTATTGGTATCTCACATAATTCCTTCAGCTTGGCCATTAGAACCTCAGGCTTTAGATTTCCAACACTACCGGTCGATAAATTGGCTCTAATAATTAATTCTTTGCTAGTTAGCGAAAAAAGTGTAGCTTCATGAATCCAATTCCGTATATTGATTTCCTGCAATGTATTTTCCGCTCTTCTTCGATGCTTTCCCTTTTTCTTTTTCTCCTTTACTTCTATGATGGAATCCAGCGCTAGAAAATTATTTAGCCTTTCCTCAAAAGTTTGTTGATCCATCTCAGCAGTTAGCTGCACCCTGATTAAATAGATGGAACGCTTTAATATAGCCATTAGTGACTCAGCAGAGGGTTCAATATATTTGCATTTTAACATTCTTAGCCCTGGCGGCATCACGGCATTCAATTGATCTGTAAATTCCTTTGGATCAATTTCCTTTTCCAATTGTAAATCTACATATTCAGCATCACTGGATACACCCACTCCCAATGCAGTGGCAAAGGCCATAATGGGGTGTGGATTAAAGCCTTGACTGTAGGATATTGGAAGCTTACTGCGTCTCATGGCCCTTTCAAATAATCTGACTAAATCCAGATGAGAAATGAAAATCAGATCACCTGTTTTACTAAATTGACAGCGTATCTTCACCATTAGCAGATTCCTCCTATTAACCCTTGATTTATGCCACAGCCCGAACAGTGACTCCTGCAATCGACCGTTAATTGAGCTGCCTTGGCTTTGTCATTTTCTCTTATTAAAAAGGACTTAGTCACCCCCACATCGATGTGATCCCAGGGCAAAATCTCATCAAAAGCTCTCCTTCGATTGGCGTAAAAGGCAGGGTCAATACCACAGCTTTCAAAGACCTCCATCCATCGGGTAAAGCTGAAATGCTCTCCCCAGCCATCGAATTTACAGCCAGCCTCCAGGGCCTGGGCCAATACCTTAGATAGCCTGCGATCGCCCCGGGCAAAGACCCCCTCCAGCATACTGGTTTTTGAATCGTGATAATTAAAGGTGATATTTTTTCGTTTCAGTTTATCCACCAAATGTCTTTGCTTATGATGGATTTCCTCCAGGGAATCCTGGGGCTCCCACTGAAAGGGCGTAAAGGGCTTTGGCACAAAGGTTGAGGCACTTACGGTGATATTAACACCCTTTCCTCGTTTTTCTTTATCAGTCTGATAGTAAACATCCAATACCTGATAGGCCAATTGCTGAATACCATCCAGATCATCAAGGGTTTCTGTCGGCAGGCCGATCATAAAGTAGAGCTTGACACTGGTCCACCCTAATGAAAAGGCCTTTTCAGTGGCCTTAATTAGATCATCAGCAGTTAGTCCCTTATTAATTACATCCCTTAATCTTTGGGTTCCTGCCTCTGGAGCAAAGGTTAAACCAGTTTTTCTAACCTTTTGTATCTCTTGAATTAATTCAAAGGTAAAGTTATCGAGTCTAAGGGAGGGCAAGGAAATACCTATTTTGTCATCGGAGTACTGATCTATTAAATGTCTGACCAGCCTTTCAAGCTCAGAATAATCGCTGGTGCTTAGGGAAGAAAGAGAGATTTCCTCATAGCCTGTGCTGGCCAGTAGCTTCTGAGCTAAATCCTGCAGTCGATCAAAGCCCTTTTCTCTAACTGGACGATAGATAATTCCAGCCTGGCAGAATCGGCATCCCCTGGTACACCCCCTGAAAACCTCCAGCATCACCCGATCATGGACTACATTCAAGTAAGGTACAATAAGCTCTTCGGGGTAAAAGGCCTGGTTTAAATCCTTGACGATACGTTTTTTTACCTTTGCAGGGGCATTTTCATTGATCGGGTAAAATCGGCTGATTTCCCCTGTTTCCTCATACTCCACAGCATAAAATGCAGGTATGTAAACACCCTGTAAAGCAGCAATTTTTTCAAGGAAGCTTTTTTTACAATAATTGGACTGCTTCATTTGATAGTATATTTCCATAATCTCCGGTAAAACCTCCTCAGCCTCTCCCAATATGACAATATCAACAAAGTCTGCAAGGGGCTCTGGGTTATAGCTACAGGGGCCGCCTACAATTACCAAGGGGTCTGTTTCACTGCGATCTCGAGAAAGGATTTTAATACCGGCTAGATCAAGCATATTTAATATATTCGTATAGCTTAATTCATATTGAAGCGTAAAGCCAATAAAATCGAAATTTTTAATGGGTTCACGGCTCTCTAAACCAAAAAGGGGAATCTGATGCTTTCTCATTTCTGCTTCCATATCTACGGCAGGGGCAAATACCCTTTCACAGTAGACATAATTCTCTTTATTTAACAAATGGTAAATGATCTGCATGCCTAAATGGCTCATACCAATTTCATAGATATCAGGAAAGCAAAAAGCAAAACGAACAGTATCCCCAGCTACCTCTTTGTGGATACTGTTTAGTTCGTTTCCCAAATATCGTGCAGGCTTTTCAACCTTAAATAACAGATCGTATATTTCAACTCGATTCATTTGTGATCCTCCATTCAAATTTCACCTTTGTTTTCATTAGACCTCTTATAAGTATATGATAACATAAATAGTTTGAAAATATTTATTGCTGACTTTCTTCTTGATTTTTTGTAATATTTATTAAGGTACCTATGGTCATATGATTGCCATGTCGGCCAAGGGCCTCCAATACCTCGGTTTCTGTCAGGGTGCCTATAAATCTTCCTTCTTTATTGATTACTGAAACAAAGTGATATTTACCGGAACAAAATTCATGAAGCACTTTATTTAGATTAACATTGTCCATTACAGTTAAGTAACGACTATTCATAATACCCCTTTCTTCCAGCTTTGACTTTTTCCTTAAAACATCTTTAAAATACAAGAAAATAACCATTTTTCGCTCTTGGTGGAGGCTAACATACAAAAAGATCGGTAATAATAGCAGGTAAAGATTCTCTATAGCTTCCAGGGTTAATATTAAGCCTTTAAACAATAATAGGATGGTACACGTCTTGCCAATTATAATGGTAATGTTGGTAGCCCTTTTAATGCCCCAATGATAGCTAATTACCCCCCTTAATACCCTGCCCCCGTCTAAGGGCAATATGGGAAGCAGGTTAAAGGCTCCCATAATTAAATTGGCCAGCAAGAATATATTGATAAGATCGCCTTCCAGAGGGAGAATTGCCATTAAAAAATAGCCTATGGCTAACATGATAAAGTTGCTAAGGGGGCCCGCCAAGGCAATTAATATTTCCTTAAGGGGCTCGGCCCCTAAATTTTCTTCTGTTTTTACTACCCCGCCAAAGGGAAACAATTCAATTTCCTGTATTGGTATTTGATAATATTGGGCGACTCTACAATGGGACATCTCATGAATGAATACCAATAGAAAGGTAATTAACAGCTCTTTATAGTAGCCACCCAATATACTCAGGGCTAAAATCGGTATTAACAGCAGGTTTATCTTTACTTTTATGCCCAATAGGGTTATGCTTCTCATTTTTTCAACCACATTCATTATAGCTTTACTTTACCAAAATCCATAAATTGGGTTGGATCCTGAGCTTCCTTACGCTCCCATATTTCAAATAATAGTTTATCTGATGCTTCTGCAATGGCCTGCCCCTTGACCACCTTGCTGTTTATTTCCAATAATGGTTGATTTAAATATTTATAAACTGAAATAAATTCCCCGCGGTGCTTGATAACCATATAGTACCCCAGTGCTTGATTAGAGCTAATCTCCACCACTACCCCCTCTTCACTGGCAAAAACCGGCTCACCAGGGTCGGCTTCAAAAAGAATACCCTTTAAAATTTGTCCGTTAATGGGATTTTCCTCCTGGAATCCAGCCAATACATCGCCATTGATGGGTTGGGAAAAATTAAATCCCAACGAGCCCCCTATTTGTAGCGTTTCTATTACTGCCTCTCCCTTGGTTTTTGCCACCTCACCCCAATTCTTCAGCGTACTTAATCCCTCAGATAAGTGAAAGGGCTTATTAGTTATATATGATATCTCTTCTATCCAACGATTGGTTAAGGTGTTATCTAAATACTTCATGCCAAGAAGGCCAAAAAACAATAGGGTACACGCAATAGCCTGTATTAGTGTCTTTCTAAGCCAATCTTCAATATTAAATTCTAAAAAACGACTTTCCTTTAGATTTTGGTTTCCAAAGAAACCTACAGGTCTATTTTTGTTCGTCAAACTCATTATCTCCCTCTCCTTTGGTGTGCATTTAGTATAATATATTGTTTAAGGGCCTATTTTATTACTGAGAGGGATGATAGAGAAGGCCAACTGTTATATATATCCAATAAAAAAAGCCCCCCAACCTGGATAAGCAAAACGGCACAATACCATTGCTTTAAAGCTAGGGGACTTTGTTAGGGCTTGAAAATTAATCACGATTGATTTTGTTTCATGTATTGTCTCCATTGTAAATCTCCCCGTTCCAAACCCTTAATCAACAATTCTGCTGTTGCGATATTGGTAGCGACAGGTATCATATAAACATCGCATAGCCGTATTAAGGCTTGAATATCAGGTTCATGGGGCTGTGCAGTCATGGGATCCCTTAAAAAAATCACCAGATCCATGTTGTTTTTGGCTATTTCGGCACCAATTTGCTGATCACCGCCATAGGGCCCTGATTGAAAGCGATGAATCTTTAATGAGGTTGCTTCCATAATCCTTTTTCCTGTTGTTCCCGTTGAATAAAGTGTATGTTTTCCCAGCACCCCTTCATAGGCAGTGGCAAAGCTAACAATTAAATCCTTTTTTTGATCATGGGCGATGAGTGCAATATTCATGACTTCCCCTCCTGCATTTTAGATTGATCGACCTCTATCCTTCATTTTCTTGATTGGAATGTTAGCAACCAAGGCAGGAATGCTACTATCATCATAATCACGCTTTGTCTTGGTGATTTTAATATTAAGGCCATCTTCATCAATTTCCATATAATCGGAAATCACCTTAATAATATCCTCCTTCACCATTTCAAGAAAGTGAGGGGAGCAATTTGTGCGATCGTGAACCAGTACCAATTTCAGTCTCTCCTTAGCAACCTCCTTACTGGTGCCGCTGTCTCTCGAAAACAATTTAAATAAATCCATCTCATCCTCCTCCTTTCATACTCTTTTTATTTACCAAAGCCAAATATCTTTCTCAGTTTAGCGACAAAGCCATCCTCACTTTCCATATTAACAAAGGGAATCTCTTCACCACGAATACGTTTGGTTATATTTCGATAGGCCTGACCTGCAATGGAATTGGGGTCTGTTACCACAGGCTCACCCTTATTGGTGGAAATAACAATTGACTCATCATCCGGTACTACGCCTAATAGATCAATGGCGAGAATATCAATCATGTCATCAATGTTCATCATATCACCCTTTTTTACCATTTCAATTCGAATTCGATTGATGATTAACAGGGGATTTCTGATCTCAGCGGCCTCTAATAAACCGATAATTCGATCTGCATCTCGAACCGCAGAAATTTCTGGTGTGGTGACAACAATTGCCCGATCTGCACCGGCAATAGCGTTTTTAAAGCCCTGTTCAATACCCGCCGGACAATCGATAATGATATAGTCAAACATTTCCTTTAGCTCAATGGTCAGCTTTTGCATTTGCTCTGGTGTCACCGCATTTTTATCTCGGGTTTGGGCCGCCGGCAACAGGTACAGACCATCGTATCGCTTATCTTTAATTAAAGCCTGCTTTATTCTGCAAACACCTTCCACCACATCGACAATATCATATACAATTCTGTTTTCTAACCCCATTACCACATCGAGATTTCTCAAACCAATATCTGCATCTACCACAACGACCTTGTAGCCCAATTGAGCCAGGCCTGTCCCTAAATTGGCTGTGGTAGTGGTTTTACCAACGCCACCCTTTCCAGATGTCACTACAATTACTTCTGACATTATTTAACCCCCTAACCTGTCCTTCTTTTTACTTTTTTGATAAATATGGTTCTATGATGACGATATTATCTCGTACCCGGGCTAATTCCGGCCCCTTGGGCTTCTCATAATTTCCGTCGGGAGATCTGGCAATTAACTCTGCAATCCTAAGCTGCGTGGGATCAAGATAATAGGCAACAACAAAGGCCTCTTGATTTCCGTTGCTGCCGGCGTGGGCTATTCCCCTGAGGCTGCCCATTACTACGATATTTCCATGGGCTGTTATTTGAGCTCCCGGATTCACATCTCCCACGATGACAACATTGCCTTCATAATTAATAATTTGACCAGATCGAATGGTACCTTCTATAAACTTGGTTTTTCCTTCATAAATTCCTTCAAAAACCACTTCCCTTTTTGGTATGTCATGGATAGGTCCCTTAACAATTTCCATATTGTATCGATCCTTCATCAGGGTCTCTAATTTTTTCTTTTCATCAGTGGAAAGAATATCACACTGTATATCCAAAATTTTTGCCCCGGTGAAGAAGGATTTGGTTTTTTCTAGTCGTGCAATTAATTCATTTTTAATTGATTCATAGTCATTAAGCTGCTGTTTGATTAAAACATATATGCCATTTTTTGTGCCTTTAAACTCGATTGCATTTCCCTGGGGCATCTGTTTCTACCTCCAACTAAAAATTCCACTACATTACACATTCTATAACATTCTCCATCTATTGTTTAAATCCTTCTTATCAGTTCAAAAAACTTCGGTAATATGCTCCTTCTAATGGCAAAATAACAGACCGACCCTATCGGGTCAGTCTGTTATCTATTATTGCTTCATTGTTGTCATCTGTTAGGTTAAGGCCCATATACTCAGCAACAATTTCCCTAAAGATGGGCGCTCCATACCCTCCGGAACCCCCTTGAAAAATCAGCACCGAAATGGCTATTTCAGGGTTTTCATAGGGTGCAAATCCGGTAAACCAGGCATAGTTATCATAATCTGCTTTAAATTGATCGATATCAGCATTTTTTATTTTTGGATTCAAATCTTTTATTGCCTCACGCATAGCATAGGCATCATCTAAATAGAGCTTATCATCCTTGTTTTCTTCCCTCAGCAGCTCCATTCGCTCATAAACCGCCTGCTCGTTAACGCCAAAGCTCTTCAGATGGCTGAGCATATATTGAACCTCATCCAACGGTGGTATTTTCCCTGATCTTTGGGCAGTCCCGGTTTTAGCCGCTACCTTTATAGGGAAGTTGGTAAAATAATTTCTTGCCGTACCCGTTGTGGTTACTTGATGCATCCCGTAATTCACTTCATTGATATTATTATAGTCATTCATCTCTACCCGTTCAATTAATTCCGGGGGATCTTCCTTTACAACGGAACCGTCATAGCTTTGAATTTTTTGCAGAACACTCACACGGTTACGATAGCCTCCATTGGCAAGAATCGCCATAAAATTTGCCATTTGCAGTGGTGTGTAGGAATGCTCTCCCTGACCGATAGAGAAGTTCATGGTATCGGCTATGCTCCAACTGGCCTGCATAAAATAGTTATATTTAATTACATCGGCAAACAGGTTAACCACATCTGTCTTTATTCCCATTTCCAGCAGACGGTTATAAATCACCCCTCTGGAAGGGTTCTCCTCTGTCCAGCCTATGATTTCTTCTATAATTTCATCAAGCCTTTCCTGAGATGGCGGCTCCACGGTATCATCAAAGCTGGCTGCCGTCAACTGCCTTTCTAAATAGCGCTTTAAAAGGGCTTTAATGGTTCTGGTTTTATTCTCAAGGCTAGGTACCCCACCTGATCGTTCCCTGGGCACTTCGATTTCAATGCCGGTTCGATCATTAAGACCGAAACGGTGGCTGTAATCAATAATTTTATGAACATCCATGGGAACAGGTAACCGTCTTTCAATACCATGATCATAGCCAGTACCCAGGGAATAAAAATAAAAGTTATTGGACTGGGCAATGGCCTCATATAGATTTTGCCAGCCCATGGTTCCACTGCCCTGGTTATATAGCCAGTTTCCGAAGGAGTGACCCCCAATTCGAATGGCCCCCTTATCATATATTTCATAATTGGGACTCAGACCCTGCTCCAGGGCTGCAATTCCTACCAGCATTTTAAAGGTAGAGCCAGGCTGTATGGCAGTGCTTAGGGCTATATTTAACTGGGGTCTGGGCGCCAGAGGATCACGATCATTTTCTGGCAACAGCTTATTCCAGTCTTCAAGGCTGATTCCGGTGGCAAAAAGATTAGGATCATAGGCAGGATAATTGGCCAGGGCCAAAATTTCACCTGTTTTAACATCCATCACCACTACCGATCCCGATGTGGCATTTTTCATAGGTCCTTTACTGCCTGACAGCCTATTGCTGCCCCACTGGGTTGTATAGGTTCCTCCCACCTGTATGGTTTCCAAAACCTCTTTTAATACTTCCTGGGCCTTCTTCTGAAGGTTCATATCGATGGTCAGATAATGGGTATCCCCTGGAACAGGCTCCTCCCTTTCCACTACACTGATGGGTCGTCCCCTGGAATCAACAATCACTTTCTGTGAACCGTCGGTTCCCTTCAGGGTTTCCTCAAAGCTATGTTCTATTCCAGTTTTTCCAATAATATCACTGGGATTATAGCCCAATTCCTTAATGAAATAGTCTATTTCATTTTGCTGTGATATTTTTCCCAGGGTTCCTAAAATGTGGGCAGCAGTTTCTCCCTCTGGATAATACCGTATTGGCTCCACTGAAACATTGACCCCAGGCAAATCCAGTATATTTTCTTCAATTTGAATTACCGTTTGTTCAGCTACATCGTGGGCAATTCTAATGGGCTGAAACTGTAAATAACCGGATTTATTTAATTGCTCCCGAATAATCATGATTCTATGGGCTTCTTCTACGGAATAGGTTTCGGGAATTTTATAATATTTTTCTCTAGCATGATGAAATGCCTCTTCGGCTGTAATTTCAAAATCTGTGATACGGTGAGTCGTCAGCCAGCTTTCCTTCTTCATCTGATCTGTATACTTCCAGGTTAGAATTGATACCGGAACTGAGGACATATGCTGCAGAAGCTGCTGCTGGGCCTCGGCAGGGTCTTCTGCTTCAATTCCATAGCGTTCAAAAAGTATTTCATAGGTTTCTGCTCCAGTGGCCTCCAAGGGAATGTTATTATTAATCTTCCATTTTTCTATCTCTAAATCGTATGTAAAGTAGTAATTTCCATTTTCATCGATTTTGATTGGAAACTCATCGACATAGGCATCTCCATTTTGAATAAAGATATCCATCAGTTTCAGAGCTACCTCGTTAATCTCACTGTCTACAATCTCATTCTTCATGATTTGTACAGTGAAGCTAGGCCTATTGCCGGCCAGCAGGCGGCCATATCGATCTCTGATTTCTCCTCGGGCTGCAGTTAAGGGAATGCTTTTTAAGATTCTATTCTCTGCCTCTTCCCTGTAGCTTTCCCCATCTACTATCATGATAGAGGCAAGCCTAAAGATAATTACACTAAAGACCAGCATAAAGGCTATAAAGGTTACCGTATAGCGATCTTTTAATTTTTTTATCCACATATTTCCCCCCCCCATTCAATAGCGTTTTTTCATCAGCTTTGATTGATATAATTTTGATACATAAATATATACAAAAATAGAGACAATAGAATTATAGAGTACTTCTACCATCAGCATTTTTTTAAAAAAACTAAAAAGCTCAAATTTATATCCCATAAAGAAAAGTAAAAGCAGGTTAATACTTTCATAAAACACTGTTGATACAGCGGTTAAGGAAAAAGGAATTAACAGATTATCTTTAAAGACATTTTTATTTAAGAGCCCTACTCCATAGCCTGTCAGCATATATACCAGGGCATTTAATCCAATCATTCTTCCAAAAATGATATCCTGCAGCAGGCCTACCACAAAGCCGATCCCTGCGCCCTTTATCTTCCCGTTATATACAGCTAAAGAAATAACCAAAATCAAAGCTGTATTAGGAACGACTCCATAAATCTCAAAGTACTGGAAAAGTGTAGATTGCAATATTAAATTAAGCAGCACAATCATACTGATAACAAAAGCCTTCACTGTATTTTCCCCTTTATTTATTCATCAACAGACTTTGGTGTCATGACCAAGACTCTGCTCATACGATTAAAATTTACTGCCGGTGCCACCTTGACTGTTTTTAGTAATTGATCATTGGTCTTTCCAACCTCCACCACCTCTCCGATGGGGATTCCCTTGGGGTAATTTCCAAGACCAGAGGTAATGAGCTTATCTCCTACCACCACTTCAGCCAAGGGGTCAAAAAGATAACCAGAAACTTCAAAATCAATACTGCCGCTTAAAATTCCTTGGGAATTGGCATCACGCAAGACCTGAAAACTAACGGAACTGTTGTTGTCTATAATCGAAATCACCTTTGACCAGCTGCCTCCAGCTTCATAAACTTTTCCCACCAGGCCATTTGAAGATAAAATAATGCTGTCAACAGTCACTCCCTGATTTTCACCTACATTAATGGTGAAAATATTGAACCAACTATCGGGGGTCTTGGCAATCACATCGGCAGTGATTATATCCATAGGGGTATCCTCTTCATGGTAATTTAATGCATACCTTAAATCTCTCAATTCTTCCAGTTCATCTCTCTCAAGGCGATATTCAATTACCTCCTGTTGAAGGGTCTCTATTTGTTGAAGCAGCGCTTCGTTTTCTCTTTTAATTTGCCCCATACTAAATACAGACCGAAACCCTTCACTGATTTTGCCGGCTCCAGTATTAACAACGTTTTGTACTGGTGATATGATATTGCCAATCCATTTTTCTACTGCCGTAATATTTTGTCTTTGCCCTGCTGTTATACCCATAACAATAATGAGAATGATAGCAACAGCAGCCACTATCATTGCCGACCGATCCTTCGAGTCTCTTCTAGCCACTTAACTCACCAACTTTACCCTAATTTCTTTGGTGTGATTAATACTCTTTTTAATGTGTCTAATTCTTCAATTGTTTTTCCCGTACCTAACACAACGCAATCCAGTGGCTCCTCTGCTATTCTGACAGGCATCCCTGTTTCATTCTTGACAAGACTGTCCAAGCCATCCAACAGGGCTCCTCCACCAGTAAGCATAATTCCTATTTCCATGATATCTGCCGCCAGCTCAGGTGGGGTCTTTTCAAGGGTATATTTGATAGCATCAATAATTTGGCTGACCGGCTCCTTTAAAGCATCTAAAATTTCTGCCGATGTAATTTCTAAAGTTTTAGGCAGACCTGTCACCAAATCCCTACCACGAATATTCATTTTTTCTTCCTTTGCTTTGGGAAAGGCAGATCCGATTGTAATTTTTACCTCTTCAGCAGTTCTTTCCCCAATCATTAAATTATACTCTCGCTTAATGTAATTCATAATCGATTCATCCAGCTCATCGCCCCCCACTCGGATTGACTTGGCTGTTACGATTCCCCCCAGGGATATGATGGCCACTTCGGTGGTACCGCCACCCACATCAACTACCATGCTTCCGGTGGGCTCCTCAACAGGTAAACCTGCTCCAATGGCCGCAGCCATAGGTTCTTCAATCAAGTAAGCCTCCCTGGCCCCTGCCTGGTAAGCAGCCTCCTCGACAGCTCGTTTTTCCACCTCAGTAACCCCCGACGGCACACATACCACTACCCGGGGCTGAACCAAAGTACGCTTGCCATAGGCCTTTCTAATGAAATATTTAAGCATGCTTTGGGTTACGTCAAAATCTGCAATGACCCCATCCTTCATGGGTCGAATGGCAACTATGTTTCCTGGGGTTCTACCGATCATTTTTTTGGCCTCTTCCCCCACTGCCAAAACTGTTTTTGTATCATTTTGAATGGCCACAACAGAGGGTTCCCTCAAAACAACCCCCCTACCATTTACATACACCAGTGTATTTGCAGTACCTAAATCTATTCCCATATCCTTTGAAAAGAAATTTAAAAGTCCCATTCATTCTGCTCCTTCCTCTACATTAAGCTTTTTTCCTTTAAACTAATATAAGTACCATTTCCAATAATTACATGATCTAAGACTGATATTCCAATTAATTGACCAGCCTCCTGAAGCCGTCTGGTGATATTAATATCCTCTTGACTGGGAGTGGGATCGCCACTAGGATGGTTGTGAACCAAAATAATGGCAGAGCTGGTTCGTTTAATGGCCCTGACAAATACCTCCCTTGGATGTACAATGGAGGCATTTAAGCTGCCAATAGAAATATTTTCAACAGAAATAACTTCGTTTTTGGTATTTAACAATATAATATTAAAATACTCCTTCGTTAAGTACCTCATATCCTCCATCAGCAGTTTTCCTACATCATCTGGAGTCTTTATTCTATAATTATTTGCCTTTGAAGCTAATGCTATACGCTTTCCAAGCTCAACAGCGGCAATTAATTGGGAGGCCTTGGCCAATCCTATTCCTCGGATTTCGCATAGCTCCTCAACTGTACAATCTGTTAGAAATCTCAGTCCGTCTGTCCTGTGACATAATATCCTTTCAGCAAGGGCAATGGCAGATTCGTTCCTTGTTCCTGTAGATAACAATATGGCCAGCAGCTCTGCATTGGAAAGCTTCCTGGTACCACTACTTAACAGTTTTTCCCTGGGACGTTCCTCCTGAGGT
>CBFGTV010000061.1:0-20564 GCA_965652145.1 uncultured Clostridiaceae bacterium | reverse complement strand
ACCAGCTCATCATAGGGAGTATTGGGGTCCAGATAGACCTCACCATTTTGAACCAGATAATAGAAGGGACCTGTAATCGGATTCTTCTCCTTATCCCAAAAGTTATCGATAGTGTAGTCTATTCCCTGTCGAAAACCCTTTGTTTGATCGGCCAAATAAATCATATTTTGTTCAAATTGTTCCTGGTCAAAGGGAGCAACAGCAGCATTAATCAACATACCCCAACCATATAAAGAAGTCTTAACCACGTCAGGTATGGCCTTTACATTATTTTTAATCATATTAAGGCCACCTTGACCCAAGGCTTTCGTTCGATCCCATAGATACACGACCCCTGCCTGGAGTCCCTTATCCTCTTTTTCTAAGGCAGGCTTCATTAATGCAAGATTATTAGGTAATATGGCCCTGCAAACCTCTTGAAGGATGTAGTCTTTACCTTTAGATTCAGCCATCAGAGCATCAGCATACATCGCCATAGAAGGGATACAGTCAAAGCTGTTGTACTTTAACAGTGGATTAGTAGAATATGTCAGCATCACCTGATAATTACCCTCGTCTTTGATTTCCTCCAGTGCTAGAGCTTCATCCGTTTCCTCTTGGCTTTCATGTTCCCTGCCCAGCACCCCGGCTATAATTAGTCCCCCTATCAAAAAATGACCTGTAGCCTTAATAACAGGCAACATCTTACCTAATAAAGCACTCCCCTTAGCCAGCAGGGGTGCTGCTTTGGCAATAACAGGTACAGCAGCTAAAGCTACCTTCCCCAACGCCAATAAAGCAGGCCCAACACCAAGAACAATAACAGCAGCAGCAGCGACCACAACCAGAGCTATGCCAACACCAACCAGCATCTTTTTTAACCGGCTCTTCCTCTCTGGATTTTTCCTTACAGCAGTACAAAAAGCAGGCCGGGGCTCCTCCTCAAAAGGAAAGCTCAGTCTTTCATAGCCCGAAAAAAAATGATCTCGCCCCTTAATCGATATATCCGTAGGAGTCAGCATAATTCCCTTGGCCAGCAGTGGCACCACGCCCTGTCGAGCCTTGGGCCAGGCCATGAGGTTAACAGCCTCCTTAGCCTGAATAGAAATAGACCTGGCCTTAAGATGAACAGCCCCGTCACCACCAATCAATATAGGTTTATGACTAACTACCTTAATTCCCAGGCTGTCATTCAAATTTATTACAATCTTCCTATTGTTAATTGTATCATTTATAACCTTGAATTCAAGGCCACCTGGACTAAATTCAATCCTTCTGCCTTGGGGATTAGCCCAATACCGAATGTCGGGGTTTAGATTAGCAGTGCTTTTAGGATAACTTCCCCGGGCGAAGGCCTCCTCATCGTCATCAGAAGGAAAATATATTTGTACCGTATCCCCCACCAGGGGCATACTATATAACCCGTTACTGCTTTCAGTTATGTAAGAATACCAGTTTTGAATTTCCCGGTTTTCATCAATATCCAGCTGTACCCTTACCTTCGTTCCCTGAACATCCTTTACCTGACCCGTTAGACTACAGCCCTTAATCTTTACATTCTTCCCTTTCCGTTGCCCCAGCCCTGCCACAGGCGTTAAAGAATAAGTATGAGAAAGCTGTCCTCCAATCACCTGGGTATGAATCCGAGTCACAACCCGCTTATACCCATTGAACCGAACAGAATCACCCAGTTTGAGCACCTCTCCCGAAGTAAACTGAAAGCAGGTGAAGGCACTTTCTGATGCCTGTTTATTGTAATTAAAACGAGACTCTAGGTAGGCAGAAAAATTTTTATTTAGCCCATAGCCATCTTCCGTTAATACAATTTCATCCCGTTGAGGAATACCAAAAAAGAACCGAGGCCTGTTAAAAAGATCCTCTGGAATGACCACCGCCCCCAACTGAGAAGCCAGCCGGTTAACAAATTCAAAGTCAGATTCCTCATATTGTACCAAAAGGCGATCAAGGGGAGGATTTTCAGGTAAAATTTCAATAAAATCCCCCTTATGATAATCAGCCTTAATTGCTTTAAGAATATCAGTGCAAGTAGCCTCCCTGGGAAAGGAGCGGCTTTTCCTGACAACATCCATCAGATGAGAGCCTGAAATAGCCTCGATAGAAGCATAAAAAACCCCTTGAATACCATGAACCTCAATCCGGCTGACAGCCCCACAAAAGAGCCTATTTTCCTTCCCCTCAGAAGTATAATAAACCAGGCCAATTTCATCCTCCTGAGTCACCTGCTGAATGTAAGTATCCTTCACATCCTCATTAATAATACCAACAATAGTAGCCCGGGTATGCTGATTAATCTCCCGGTGAATAGTAACGTCAATCAGTTCCTCCAGCTTAAGGCTTCCAATTACCCTGAGCTGGCTAAAATTGATGTAGCTTTTGTCCCCCATGGTTTATACTCCTTTGTACTAAGTTATTCATGCTGTTCATGGTGTTCTATGGTAATGGTTCCTCCAAAATAGCAGTTATTAATGCAATTTGTGGTGAGGGCTGGAGCCCCATCTATCAGATCATTATCCTGGCCACCTACCCATGGCCCTGTTATTTCTGGAAAGCACAGACAAACAACATTGCCTTGATCATCCAGACCGGTTTCCCGGTCGAAGGGTATTTTACTATGACAAAATCCGAAGTGAGATATATTTAGCCCAACCTGATAGTCGTTTATATTTAATTGGGGTTTTCCGCCAATATAGACACCATGACATAGGGGAATCATTAGCCTGCAGGTCATACTCCCCAGGCTGCATTTGGCCCTGGCTCCCCTCACTACATAAATTTTTTCATCCTTCTCTGCTGACATAGGCCTCCTCCTGTTCTACTGCAACTGTTTCATAGGTAATACCTGCAATTCCCCTTCTTAAAATACTTTCTGCTACGGCAAGATTAACTAGGGTTCTTATTCTGCTATACTGTCTGGCAGAGCTGTCTATGGTAAAGATTGCCCTGTCTTTTATCAGTTCTTCATCAATCACCAGGCGCTTGATAGTGCCATCAGGATAAAATTCCGTCTTTTTCGAAAGACACTGAAGCTGTGGTACCTCCATAAGCCAGTATTGATTTCTTTCCCTACTATTCTGATTGATTATAAAAATCAGTTTAAAGAGAATTTCATTTTCATATTGCTTTAATAGCTTCATCAGCCGATCTGAAACCAGAGTATGTCTGCCAAGGGTGATATAATCCATTTGACCGTACTCCCTTGAATCATAGTACAGTACCAGGGCTTCATCTTGATGTTGGGCTGATTCAAGCATTTTCTTATATTCTCTGTTTAATGTAATGCTGCCCTTAAGCTTCTCATTTTGTTGAATCTGATAATATTCCATAGTAACCACCCTAATTCAGTGTAATCTTTTCTAATTGATCAGTTGTAAGGCCTAAGGCATCAAGCTGACTTCGATCAAATATGCAATGATCCAGTATAGCTCCCGTAAAATCCACCTCTTCAAGTCTCGACATTGAAAAATCACAATATTGTAAATCACAGTTCTTAAATTCGACTCTAGTTAATGTTGCCCCTGAAAATTTGGCGCCCACCAGAATAGCGCCGGTAAAGCTGGTATCACTAATTTGGGAATTTTTAAAGCTGACCCCAAAGCAGCCAGTTGGGATAGTAAATTGTGGTGCAAACCTGACATCTGCAAAGGTTTTTTCAAATGTACAATCTAATATTTCTGCCCCCTCAAAGCTACTATCATGGAGGATTGCAGCTGATAAATTACAATCCTTTAAACGGCTTTGTTTAAAGTTAGTGCCCAGTAAAATGGCGCCTATCAGTTGACTACTGGTCAGCCAACTGCCTTTAAAGGAGCTGTAGCTTAAATTTCCATAGGTAAATTTTTGATGGGTTAGATTAAGCCCTCTATGATATTCATGGATAAAGACCCTTTCAGCCTTCTGAAAGTGATTACCTATTTCCTTGGCTTCAGGCTGTACCAGGGTGTTTTCATTACAATAAATGATGTCGCTGGCATCTCTATACTCCCCGGCCAATATATAATAGACGGGTTCTTTTTCCATGGTTTTAAATTCAGCGGTTTCTATAGCCTTTTCAATACTATGTCGAGCCAATGATACTAAAAACGTAATAAAGTGGTGGGAATTTTCCAATAAAATTGCCTCTACATCATGGCTTTTAAGGGTACCGCCATACCTTTTCATCTCTTTTTCCAAATTTTCATGGTAGCTCCAAAGGGGTTCTAAAAGCCAGGAGCCATCGTAGGCCACCCTAAGTCTCTTAGTATCATAAAACCAATTTTCGTCGTAAGCCTCCATAATCAAGCTAGGACATCGGTTAATTATCCCAATTCTTAGAAAGGAAATGTTAATATACTTGATTTTTCCCTTTTTCTTTGTTTTCTGTTTTTGAATAACCTCCTGACAGAGCTGCTGAAAGGCCTTCACAAAGCTGCTCTGAAGGGCAGTCTGCTGGGTGAATAGTAGCTGCTTCAACCCTTTAAGCCTTTCCAGCAAGTAAGGGTATCCATATTTTTCGTTAAAATGTCTGATTGCCTCTATTTGGTTCATTTTCGCCCCCTTAATTTTGCTCGTTTACCTTTACAAGCTTTCCAGAGATGTTGATATTTTCGTTAATTTCAATTGTTCCACCCTCATCAAGACCGGTACCAATATTAATCTCCCCTGCCGTAATATCAATTGTTTTTTCAGATACAATTTTAATTTCTTCCTGGGATTCGATGAGTATAGCTTTATCGGCACTAATCTCGATTCCATCCTCCTCATTCAGCTTAATAAACAGAGCCCCTTTTTTTCCCGTGATATAGATTCCATCTGGGGCCAGCCTAATCTCCTTCCCATACTTGGTATGAATATATCTCACGTTGGTATTTTTTTGTGATGGTGAAATGGCTGTGGCATTAACTACAACCGCCTTTTCCTCCTGATGGTCGGGAAAGTAGAGCCTGACACGATCATTTATTTCGGGCATAAAATACCATCCTGTATTATTGCTGGAGCTGTAAACACTGGTAAAGGGGAACCAATAGGCTTCATTTTTACTCTGCTCCTGATCAATATCTAACTTCACCATTACATCATGCTTTGAAACGCCAATCACGCTGCCTCCAAGGGATAAGCCTGTCAAATGCCGGGCTTGTATCTTTTTCTGGCTCAAGCCCTTTCTTTGACACAGCTCATAGTGATAGGTAATTATGGCATTATTAACGAGGATTTCGAAAGAACGAACATAGAATTTTTTCTTTTGAAAGATTACCTGATTACCAATTTCAAAAAGCTGAATGCACTGTACATGATATATAATGTAATCCTCCTCTGTAAGATCCTGCTTTTGATTTTCTGCCATTAGCTTGTAGGTTTCCAAATCCTTTGAGACGTGGTGGTTTATTACTAATTCGTCTATATGTCCGAAATTCCTTAAGGCATTAAATCCAAAATAAAATTTAATATTTCTCTGGGTTGCGGCTGGCACCAGACCAATATTACGATCAGAAGCCAATCGCTTTAAAAAGTCCCAATCTGTTTCTTGATATTGTACATAGGGCTTTCCGGTAACCTCGTTTTCAATGGTGGAATCGGGGAACATGGTATAGGCATGGTCATAGTGCTGTAACACCCTTTTTGCCAGTTGACCATAGGTGAGGCTGGCATTTTGAAAGGATCGACTCTTACGGGTAATATCTAGTAGGTAGCTATAGGTCAGGGCCGTCAGGCTAATGTAACCCACCTGATGTACGGTTTTAACATCAAGGGCCGTAATGATACCGATAAATAGCGTTGTATTTTCTTCATCTTCAATATGTACTTTAATTTCTGAATTGGCTGATACCTGATAAAGATAAGGAATGCTTTTATCATTCTCCTGTAAAATCGCTGCAAGGGTTAGCTTTCCATGCTGATTAATCTGTGCTTCAATTTTTAAATCCTCAATTGTCGCCAGCGATAAAGCCTCACCATTAATTGAAATTTTCAACCTTGAATAGTCCTGTAATTGCTGCATTATTCTGCTTCACCTCTTTTCCTTGATAATTAGTTATTGATTTTCAATGAATTCATAATTCCTTTTCCTACAGGGTGCCAATCCTCAACGATTTTTCCGGTACAATTATAATTCACCACCAGGGCTTGATCTGCTATTTTGGTAAAGAAGACAAAATTATAGCAAATGTCGGCCTCCACTGGGGTTGTAAAGGCTGTATAGGTTATTTTATGGCCGTTCAGCATCATAAAACCCTCTTCAACCCATTTGATCAATGCCTTTAATTCTTGATGGAGCATTGCCTCCATCTGGCTTTTATAGGAGGGTATGGTTAAATCCTCTGCGAAGCCCTCGCCCAGGGTAAAAATTATGTTGATATCATTGGCTTGACTATGAAACATCCGATAGCTTCCATCTAATTCCTTATAGGAAAAAGTCTTGGGAATGGCAATTGAGATCAGCCCATCAAATAGCTTTCTTTCTTCAAATTCTACTTCTTTATCTGCCACCGTTGCCTTTCCACATTTAATCGATTCTTGAATTTTCTTTTCCTCTTTCTGCTTCTCTATTAAATTTTGTAGCTGCGAGGCCTCTCTTTTTTTTTCTAGTATCAGTTCATCAAAATACTTTTTGTTTTCCATAGAAATTTCCTCTCTCTTCTGGCTCCCTTACAATACATTTTGGGCAGTTTAATTTAAAATGCCCCAGTACCTTAGCCTTAATTTTAGGACATTTAATCAGTAATAAAATAGGAAAAACAACTGCTTGATTTTTGATGACATTAAGGTTCTGAGCCTGTTAATTAAAGGTCTTTGATGTTATTGTAATTGGAAATCATTCTACCATATGTTAATATATAAAAGAATAGTAAAATAGTAACAAATTTAAAAAGCCAGGCCATGGCTTTGGGTTTTTTCTTACCCCTACCAATGGTCTGGCTTTTTTAGTTTTTCTTTTTCTCTGGCTTTCTAAAGTGTGTTATTTTGCTTCCAGTTTAATATATGATTAAATAACAGGGGCTGTATCTCAGGATAGGTTAAATGATCCGGCAGTCCATCAAAAAACCTTACCTCCTCTATTTCCATATCGGGCAGTGGCCCCAGCCCTTCGATTTGGCTGTAAAATATCCGGCCGTAGGACCAATTATCCTGACGATTAACAGAATAGTCGCAAATCGCCTGCAATTGGAAGGCGGTTGCCCCGGTTTCTTCATATAGTTCTCTTTTGGCCGTATCATAAATTGTCTCATCAAGCTCCCTGCGGCCTCCAGGTATCTCCCAGGTGCTTCTTTCCCTGTGTCTGACGAATATCCACTTATTTTGAAATGAGGCGACTATCACTGCATATTTAAGTACTTCTTCCCTTACTTCATCTAGTGCTAATATTTTAACCTGCACTCTCTGATTCCCCTTTTTGAATAATGTGATCTATAGAAATTCGGCCTTATCCTGTTGAAATCCTCCTGGTATCTAAAATATCTTTGCACATATGAAACTTATTATATAATCCTAAGTAAGATAGTCGCCGGCTATTGCTCTTAAAATAAAGATAATTTGCTATCATTTGCTGTAGGCCTTCCATACTAAACTAGCTCTAAGCATTGGCTATCCATGGCTAAAATTACACTTTTATCTACCTGTGCCATTCCCTCCTGGCTTACCTTGCCTAGATTTCGTAAGGTTTCCTCCAGGGTAGCCGCTACAATTCCATTACCTGCTGGAACCTTTATTCCCTCCCGGGCTAAAAGGGCCCCTTGCCAAGCCATACTGGCGCTGGCAGAAAGCTTTAAAGCACAGCCTACCTTCCCCCCATCACAAATCATCCCCGCTAAGCTAGATATAATATTAACAATAGCCCTATCGATATCCTCCATTCCTCCCCCTAAAAGATAAGTAAGCCCAGCACTGGCCCCAGCACCGGCGGCTACGCTACATCCGCATATTGGAGATAATCTTCCGGTAAACTCTTTTATATAAATATTTACTAAATGACTTATGGCTAAGGCCTGCATTACTCTTTCATGGGGAACCTTCAGACGCTCCGCCGCCCTGGCGATAGGAATAATCGTTACTAACCCATGATTACCACTTCCAGCACTGCTCATAACAGGTAATTGAACACCATCCATTCGAGCATCGCAGGCTGCTGCCGTATAGCATGAGATATCGTTGTTTAAATCAGTGCCTAAAAGGCCTCTTTCTGTTAGGCTTTTCCAGCAGCTTCCTATCTTCATTCCCCTGTTCATCTTTAACCCGGCTTCAGCCATAGCCATATTTAATTCAATCCCTTTTTGCAGAAACTCCAGAGAAGAAGTGGGTATGCTTAAAACCTTTTCTATTAATTCTCTTAATGTATGGTTAGTTAGTCCAACGATTTCTTTACAGATGTTTTCTTGATCTCTCTTATCAAGCAGGATCTCCTCTCCTCTCTGAAGCAGTACCAGGCTAGTATGCCGACCTGAGGTTATGGCCCTGCTAATGCCTTTATCAGTATTGATCTTCACATCAATATAAACCTTTGGTGAATCATACAACACCTCTACTTCAACAGGGGTCTTCTTCTGTAATTGCAGTGCGCTCTCTAAATCAGCCTTCGTCAGTGAAGATAAAATATTCAGATCATAGGTTGGTTTGCTGATGGAAACCCCTAAGGCCGCAGCTATTTCTACCCCCGTATGCACTGTTCCAGGGATACCAACAGCCTTAGCATTTTTATAAATATTACAGCTTACATTTAATTTTATATTTTCTACTTTTCCCTGCACCAATTTAAAGGCGTGGGCAGCAGTAAGGGCAATTGCAACGGGCTCTGTACAGCCCATGGCCTGAACAACTTCCTCCTTTAACCTATTTAAAATCTCACTTGGATCCATAGTTTCTTACCTCCTTTTTTAATTGTTAAAGTACACTGAAAACTATGAGCAATTTTTATGCCAATTAATTGTCACTTGCCATCGTTGGTAATTTACCCTCTTTATTTAGATTTGGAAGCATATCATTTCATTTTTAGGTCTCAAAAAAGAGAAAAACCATCTCATTTTTGAGATAGCTTTCTGTATAATGTTGCCCGGCTTATTCCTAAAACCTTGGCTGCACTTTCTTTTCCTTCATCACTCCACCCGAAGCGATCCAGGTATTTTGCAATGATTTCCCTTTCATAATCATTGACCATTTCCTTTAAGGTCTTAGTTCTGGTGTCTAAAAACGGTCTGAAGCGATCCTTTATGTCCTCTAGAGTAATATAACTACCCTGTGCAAAATTGATGCCATATTCAACGATATTTTCCAGTTCCCTTACGTTCCCTGGCCAGGAATAACTTAGTAAAAACTCCATTGCATCTTCAGTAAAGCCCCGGATGCTTTTTTGGAATTTTTTATTATAGGTATTTAAAAAATGCTCTGCAATTACGGGAATATCCTCCTGTCTTTCTCGAAGGGGCGGCAAATAGATGGGAATAACATTTAAACGATAGTATAGATCTTCTCTAAACATCTTTTTTTCAATTAACTCCTCCAAATTTCTATTGGTTGCCGCCATGATTCGTACATCCAACTCGATAGGCTTTACGCCTCCTATCTTTGTTACCCTTCTGTCCTGCAAAACCCTTAATAATTTCGCCTGTAAAAATAACGGCATGTCTCCTATTTCATCTAGGAAAAAGGTTCCCTTGTTGGCCAATTCAATTTTTCCTGGCTTTCCCTTACTATTGGCCCCTGTGAAGGCCCCTGTTTCATAGCCAAAAAGCTCACTTTCCAACAACGTTTCTGGAATAGCACTACAGTTAATACCGATAAAGGCATGATCAGCCCTAGGGCTGGCATTGTGAATTGCCCTTGCAAAAATTTCTTTTCCTGTTCCACTTTCTCCCACAATAAGTGTTGTGGAATCAAAATTAGCCACTTGTCTGGCTCTTTTCTTTATTTCATTAAGCTTAGAACTGACTCCAATGATATTGTCAAAATTGAAATCTCTGTTTTTCTCCCTTGCTCGAAAGGCAAATTTCTGAATGTTTTCCAGATCGGTGAAGGTACATACAGCCCTTGAAATATTACCCTCCTGATAGATTAGCTTTACCGTTGTTAAAAAACCGCTTTCTTTAAAATACTCTTCCTTGTCCAATATATCCTGGTTTTTTTCTATCGCCTTTAACATTAAGGATCCAGGCCAAATATCTTGAATATACATTTCCGTTAACTCTATTGTGGATTGAGAAAGCCCCAATAAATTAATGGCTTTAGGATTAATGTTTTTGATTTTACCTTTGGCATTAACACAGATAACACCTTGATTCACATTTTGAATAACAGCATCCAGCTCCTTATTATTAGCTGCTATTTCCTCATAAAGAACCGCCTCTCCTACTTTGCTGGCCAAAAGCTCCGACATTTTCTTTAAAAAGATTAGGAAGTTCTCCTGTCTTTCCTGCAGGTATTTCTTTTGTTTCTCGTTAAAGGCAAAAATACCAATAACACCAATAGCTTGATCCTGCCAGATTATTGGTGTACAGATTTGAAAGGTTTCTATACAATTATCCCTTGAAGTGCAATTTAAACAAACATTTCCTTTTCCCGGATTTTCAATAAGAATAGTTTCTTTGCTGGTAAGTACTTTGATAAAGGCAGATCCATGGGGAATATAATTTTGGATCTTTTTTTGATAAGGACCTGTCCCTGCTACCCGAACTAGATTTGAATCTACAATAGTAACATTACTATTAACAGTAGCCGCAATAGCTTCCGCTATCTGTTGAACCCCTTGGGCGACTTTTTGAAGTAACATAGACAATCCCCTCATTTCACTATCTAGTGTATATGTTAATCTGTTGTTAGGCAATTTAATAAAAGTGTTATCTTCTATCATAGCAGTCACGTAGGTTTTTCCTTATGAATAAGATAACACTTCGCCAAAGGAATTGCAAGAAACCCCTTAGCAAATTAAAAATCACACCCTATAAAGTGTGATTTCTAGTGAAATTATGTATTCTTTTTTTAAACTACACCTTCTTTTCAATCACTTAGCCAGTCTATCATTTTTTATTACTCTTATCTCAACACTTTGACCATCCACTCTATCAGACAATTTATCAACCTTATCCTCTAATACAGTTATTTTCTCGTATAGGGTAGTATATCCATCCATTAAAGTTGCTTTTGTATCCTTCAGCTCAAATTCTAAGGTTGTTACCTTCCCCTCAATTTTATCAAATCTTTTGTCTACTTCATCAAATCTTTTGTCTACTTCGTTAAATCTTTTGTCTACTTCATTAAATCTTTTATCTACTCCATCAAACCTTTTATCTACTTCGTCAAATCTTTTATCAATTTGGTCAAATTTTAATTGCATTTCACCATACATTTTTGATAACAATTCAAATACCTTATCATCAGCCATACAAACTCCCCCTTCCCCCTTATTTATGTATATCATTTCAAATAAATCCTATTATTATTGTACACTAAATTTTCTTTACAATAAACTAGCAGATATTAAAAAATATTTTATTACTATTTCATCATTAGAATGCAGACCTTACATGACACTATCTCCATCCCGCTTTAATATTCAGAGGATAGAAACGAGTCCTATAAATTTTAGCTTTGGGTAACCGCCATATATATTTTACTAAAGCCTTTTCTATATCTTTATCTAATATAAAAACATGGCTTAACGGAGATGTCTTATTCCGCTTGAGCCATGTTTCCTAGCAGTACTTCATTTTCTTGTTTCAGACATTTTGCTTTTTAAAAGAAATTTATTGTAAATTCAAGTCTTCAATTAAATTACTACAGCTCACGACGCCCCTCCAGGGCCTTGGTTAAGGTCACCTCATCGGCATACTCCAGGTCTCCCCCCACAGGTATACCGTGGGCAATACGAGTTACCTTTATGCCCATAGGCTTTAGCAGCCTGGCTATGTACATAGCAGTGGCTTCTCCCTCTATATTGGGGTTTGTTGCTAAAATAATCTCTTCAACGGGATCTGCTCCAATTCGGCTTAACAGCTCCTTTATTTTAATATCCTCCGGGCCGATTCCGTCAAGGGGAGAAATGGCCCCATGCAATACATGATAATAGCCCCGAAACTCCTTTGTTTTTTCCATGGCCACCACGTCTCGAGGGTCTTCAACCACACAGATCAATTCCTTATGGCGAGATTGATCACTGCAAATAGAACAGACCTCTTGATCCGTCAGGTTTGTACAAATATTACAATACCTTACGCTTCGCTTTGCATTAATTATTGCATCCGACAACCTTTCAACAGAATCCTGGGGTTGGCTGATAACATGGAAGGCTAATCGTTGAGCAGTTTTTCTACCAATTCCGGGTAATTTACTGAACTCTTCAATCAGGGCGGCAATGGGTGCTGAATAATAATTCATTTAGTCCACCAGGCCTTCAATTAAAATAAACCGGGTAAACTGATATTACCTGTAATCTTTGACATTTCCTTTGTTACCACTTCTTCAGCCGTTCTAATGGCCTCATTGACTGCTGCCATCACCAAATCCTGCAGCATTTCCACATCCTCTGGGTCAACTACCTCTGGTTTAATCTCAATTGCTAAAACTTCTTTTTTACCATTAATTTTAACGGTTACGGCTCCGCCACCTGCACTGGTTTCAAACTCACGATTGTTTAATTCCTCCTGGGTTTGCTCCATCTTCTTTTGCATTTGTTGAACCTGCTTCATCATATTATTCATATTAGGCATTCCACCCATTCCTTGAAATCCTCTTTTTGCCATGTAAACTCCTCCTATCATTATATTAATTCTTCCCCTGAAATATTTTAGCTCACTTTCAAGGAGTATTATATCATAAATTTTTCCAACCTTGCTACTCCTCTATAATTTCCAACATTCCCCTGGGCAGCATTTCCTTCAGCTCATCAATGGGGTCAGCCTCCTGGGGCTGAAAATTACCCAGCTGATTTTCCATAACAAAGGACAGGCTCACCCGTTGGCCGGTAATTTCCATGATTTCACTACATATGATCTCTTTGTTTTTATCCTTGTCAAGGGCCTCGCGATGAAAGCCAAAGCCATCTCGAAAGCTAATCACCAAACGGTCTCCCTGCAGGTCTACGGGCTGCCCCTCCATTAAAAAGGCCTTTATTTGTGCCTTCTTCTTCAATCTTAGAGATTCAAGAATATCATTCCACCTTCCCTGTATTACCTTTAAATCAGGCGGGCTTGTTGAAACAGGGGCATCCTTTGCCTCTGGCGGCTGGGCCTTTATTTCATTATTATTAACAACTGCTTCAGAACTATTCTTTTCAGCGGCCTTAACAGCCCTTTGTGTTAGCTGCTGTCTTGTCTTATGAATATCCTCATTGACGGCAGCCGCTGTCTTTATATTTCCATTCTTAATGGCAGCCTCAAGGGCATCTATTCTAAGGCTTAAGGCCTCTAGGGAATTTTCCGTTTCTGGTCGGCATAGGGTCACAATCACAACCTCCAGTATAATTTGGGGCTGTGCTGCATATTTTGCCTTTCCTTCTGCATCAGAAAGCTGATAAATACATCTTGTCAGCTCCTCCTCAGTAAACTGTCCGCTCTGTTCAGTCAGCATTTCCTGAATCTCCCCGGTACAGAAAAAGCTATCTGATTCCACCTTTAGCTTCAGCATCAGAAGCTGTCTAAAATGAGTAATCAAATCCTTAATTAGCAATTGAACATCCTTACCCTCTGCAATTAGGCTCTGAATCATCTCCAGGGCCCCACCAGGATTCCTTTGCTTTATGGCCTGGGCCAGCTGATACAGAACCTCTTCATCGGTAAGTCCCAGGGTGTTGATTACTTCATTATAGGTTAAATTCCCTTTACTAAAGCCCATACATTGCTCCAAAATGCTTAAAGAGTCCCGCAGGCTTCCCTTTCCATTCTGTGCAATAACCCTCAACGCCTTTTCTTCAAAGGAAATTTCTGTGGCCTGACAAATACGGGTTAAGAGTCCAACAATTTCCGGCAGCTTCACAGGCTTAAAATCAAAACGCTGACACCGTGACAAAATGGTGGCCGGCAGCTTGTGGGGCTCAGTGGTGGCTAATATAAAGATCACATGGGAGGGAGGCTCTTCAAGGGTTTTTAACAGTGCATTGAAGGCACCTCCACTTAGCATATGAACCTCGTCAATGATGTAGACCTTATATTTCCCCTTTGAAGGTGGGTACTTAACATTCTCACGTATTTCTCGAATATGGTCGACTCCATTGTTTGAGGCGGCATCTATTTCCAGTACATCCATTATATTTTCTGTCATAATGCCCCTGCAAACCTCACATTTATTACAGGGGTTTTCATCAACAGGACTCAAGCAATTTACCGCTCTGGCAAAAATCTTCGCTGTGGAGGTTTTTCCGGTTCCTCTGGTGCCGGAAAAAAGATAGGCATGGGAAATTTTAGAGGTTTTGATTTGATTTTTTAAGGTAGTCACAATGCTGCCTTGTCCCACCACATCTTCAAAAACAACTGGCCTAAATCTTCTATATAGAGCTTGATATGCCAAATTTATCACCTACAGTCTATTTCAATATTTTTTATTATATCATAGTGGGCCGTTGAAATACATCTTAATGGCTGAAATTACCCATTATTTTCTTTGCAAAAGGCCCCTAGTATCTCTCATTATTTTTCAAAATTAAAACAGACCCTCAGATGTTTTTGGGGGCGTTTCGGTCATATACTGTATGGCACACCAGTAATATAATCGATACCTGTTTAATCCTCCATTTGGTCATCTAAGCGCTGTTTACCCCATTCAGCCATAAGCTCAAGAATAGGGATCAGTGTTTTTCCTTCTTCTGTAAGTGAATACTCTACTCTGGGCGGTACTTCGTTATATTGTTCTCGATGAACCAAATTGTCAGCCTCTAGTTCCTTGAGTTGTTTGCTCAAGGTTCTATGGGCTATGGGCTGTAGTTCCTCCCGTAGTCTATTGTAACGTATGACCTTGAATTGGTAAATCTTATACAGAATAACCCATTTCCATTTACCTTCCACTATAGAAATCGTATAGTATATCGGGCATTTTCCGTACTTGCTTTCAAAATCCATAACAACACCTCCATACTAACCAAAAGTATAGTTTATAACAAAAATGTTCATACTTGAATAATTGAATATAACCATATACACTTTACCTAGTACCCCGTCGCAATTAAATTCTAGGTTATCCCTGGTTAAATTTCTATACAGCCTCGTTGTCATCGGTCGCCATATGGCTCGATATTGCTTCCTCCTCCGCCTGGCTTATGAAAATTTCATTAGGGAATAATTCAAGTTTTAACTGCGTAGTAATTATCAATTATAAGCTAACAAGGAGGTAATAATATGGATTTTTTAGAATTGGCGAAAAATCGCTATTCTGTCAGGAAATTTAGCGATGTCAAGGTGGAAAAGGAAAAACTAAATATGATATTAGAGGCCGGCCGAGTGGCTCCTACTGCTGTGAATTATCAACCACAGCGAATTCTCGTTCTAAACAGTGACGAAGATTTATCTAAATTAGAACATTGTACTCCCTATCGTTTTCAGCAAACCCTGGCCCTGCTGGTCTGTTATGATGAAAATGTAAGTTGGAAAAGGAAATATGACAACAAAGACAGCGGCGATATTGACGCCAGCATTGTTGCAACACACATGATGCTAGAGGCAGCGAATTTAGGGATAGGTTCCACTTGGGTAGGACATTTTGACCCCCAGGCTATACGAGAAACCTTTAATATTCCTGCTAATATCATCCCTGTTGTATTGCTATTACTCGGTTATCCCAGTGACGACGCTTCGCCCCATCCTTATCACAGCAAGCGTCTTGATCTATCGAAAACCACCTTCTATGGCTCTTTTTCTGATGAAGCGAACAGAACATAAGCATATACACTAATCGGCCAATATCCTTATTCCCCTGGTTAATGACTGAAAGGTTATTTAAGATAGCTGAAAATGCACTCTGCAAGGGTCTTTCAACTGCGATTATGTAGTTGAAGGCCTTTTTTTCTTCCATCAGCCCGGTGAATTATATCCTATTTAAATGACTTCAGATTAATAATTAAAAAAGGATAGCCTTCCAATGGAAAAAGCTATCCTATCTCTATTGATTTTTGGCATTCCTAATAACAATAGTGTACCAAAAAAGTTGTAATCTGGCAAGTATTAATTTGAATTAGAGAGAAAAAAAACACCTTTCTCAATTTCGACCACTTAAAAGCCTCTAGCCCCCCCTAAGAGGAATTTGTCTTTCATGATGGAATCACATACAATATTTTTACATGTTCAAGAACACAACTTTTTAAAGGAGGGATAATATGCCGGCCAGCCAGCACCCTAATTATTTAAGTGAATGTCAGCATCTGGAGAAAACAATTGATTGGGTAAAAAAAGAAAAGGTACGTTTGCTAGCCCATGAGGAGATATTGAAAAAAGAAGTTCTTGAGATTCGGAAAACCGTCAGCCACCTTCAGGATGAAAGACTTGTAGCAAAGCAGCAGCTTCATCAATATACCGCTAAGGATTTAAAGATCATGGACTATGCCCAATCAACACCTTATTTCGGACGAATTGATTTTCAGGAAAATGGAAGGGACGAGCAAGAGGTAATCTATATTGGAAAGCACGGCCTTCATGACCAGCAAAGGGAAGTTCCTATTGTTGTCGATTGGCGGGCCCCCATTGCTGATATCTATTACAGCGGCCATAGTCAAGAGGTATTTTACAAGGCCCCCAGGGGTGAAATTCGGGGTAAATTGTTCTTAAAAAGAAGATACGAAATATCCTCTGGATGCCTTCAAGAGATCTACGACGAGCAGACCTCGGAAAGTAAAATCGAAGACAGCCTAAAGGGTAGAGGGGATTTTTTAATCGAGGCCCTCAGCCGTTCTAACCAAGGGCGTTTAAAGGAAATTGTAGCGACCATACAGGATCAGCAGAACAAGGTAATTCGTAGCGACATGTTAAAGCCCCTGGTAGTTCAAGGGGTAGCCGGCGGAGGTAAAACCACCATAGCCCTGCACCGAATGGCTTATTTGATCTATAATAACCGCAGAAGCATACACAACCCAAACTATATGGTAGTGGCCCCCAATAGGCTGTTTCTGAACTATATTTCTGAAATTTTACCCGATTTAGGGGTGGAGGATGTCTTCCAAACAACCTTCGAGGATTGGGCTATGACTATTATTCAGAAAAAAATGAAACTAACCCATCGGATCGACCAATTGAATGATTTAATGAAGTGTCGTGACGAATCAGGTCGAATTATGGCTACTGCAGCCAAAATAAAGGGCTCTATACTATTTAAAAAGGTAATTGATAATCTGATTAGGCAGCTGGAGCATAGTATAATTCCTAACCATAGTCTATCGATTGAAGGGGTTGAGGTGTTGGAGGCTAAGGCAATTTATCAGGTCTTTATTACCAGTAACCTGCATTTAGCACTGAAGGAGAGGATTTTAAAGCTCAAGGAGTATTTGAAAAATAAAATTAAGAGCGATATTAAAGAATATTACGAGAGAATCGAACAAATTTATGAGGAAAGGCTCCAGTCCATCAGGCAAACCAGTACGAATATTGAGGCCCTAAGACCCCAATTAATACAAATTTACGATGAGCGGGATGAAAAAATGAAGCAGTTTAAAAAATCCATTGCCAAGGGAGTAGATGCCTATATTGCTTCCCTTCCCCCATTAGATGTATTCACCTTTTACAAGGAAGCCTTTCAAAGCCAGGAAATAATCAAAGCCTTTGGGTCCCCTGTAGGAGAAGATTTATTGAACCGTGCAATTGAAAAGATTACATTCCAATTAAAGGATAACCTCTATGACAATGAAGACCTGGCCCCCCTGGCCTATATTAAAATGAAGCTCTTTGGCCTGGATGACAAAAATAAGTATAACCATATTGTCGTTGATGAAGCTCAGGATATGGATGAGTTTAAGCTGGCTGCCCTAAGGGAGGTTTGCATCAACGATTCCTTTACCTTTGTGGGAGACCTTTCCCAGGGCATCTATTCCTATAAGGGCATACAAAACTGGGAGAAGTCTATGAAACGGGTTTTTAAAGATCGAGACTACCATTATCATATACTAACCACAAGCTACCGCTCCACCGTAGAGATTGTCAAATTTGCCAATGAGATTATTAAAAAATGTGATGACCTTAAGCCGGTTTTAGCCGAGCCTGTATTTAGAAATGGTGACCTACCCAGCTTGATTCAGTGTAGCGACGAGGCCCATATGGTTCTAACGGTAATCAAAACCATTCACCACCTAAAGGAGGAGCAGTACCAGTCAGTGGCCGTTATATGCAAGGATTTGACCACGACAGAAAAGGTATATGGGCTGCTCAACAAAAAAATAAAAGAGGTGTATTTACTAACAGATCAAACCACCGATTTTAAAGAAGGGGTGGTGATCATTCCTTCCTATCTTGCCAAGGGGTTAGAGTTTGATTCCGTTATACTGTGGGATGTTAATGAAGCCACCTATCAGTTAAACCCCATTGACGTAAAGCTACTATATATCGGTGCTACACGGGCATTGCATAAGCTGGTTCTTTTATATCAGAATAACCTGTCGAAGGTTTTAGGTCATCTGAGTGAAGGTCTAATACAACATCAATAATAGTTAAAAAAAGAACTGCCTGTCAGATCATATAGGCAGTTCTTTTAGATTTTATTAAATAATAAAAGGCATAGCGTACTTAAAGAACATCTGTACCGACACCGATTTCTCAATTAGCCCAGCTGCCCAGCCTTCGGGTGAAGCCATGGCCATTGCAACAAATATTGTAAAGGTAATCACCACCAGTAATAAACCTTTAACAGCACCTATTAAAAGACCGCCGACCTTGTTAAAGGTACTTAATATCGGCAGTTTAAACAGCTGATTGCATATTTTGGCCACAAAGCTCATAATTACCTTTATGGCAATAAAAAGAAACAGCAAGCAAAGAATATTTAAAATACTAGTTGCTATATTCATTATGATTTCTTCTTTTAAAAATTCCACCCCTTGATGGGCAATTCCTCCCAGGCTTGCCTCTTGAACAAAGTGCTGGTCCATCCATTGCCAAAGGCCTGAGCTTGGCTGATTGTTTTCTAGGCTGCTGATAAAAAACTGCTCCAAAAATCCCTCTGACCTGCCATCCACAAAGGTTCTGATTTTATCTAATATGCCCGTATTAGCCTGAATCCAGACAGACAAATTCAAGTGATACCATTTTGCCCCTAAAAAGGCAATTATATAGCTTGTCAGGCCAAATAAGGTCCATACAAGTCCCTTTTGATAGCCTTGAAATAGATTAAATAATAAAATAACACCTATAATGATATCTAATAAACTCATAATATTCGCTCCTACTACTGAATTTTATAAAAAGCCAATTTTTCCTTGGTGATAACTGCCATATTCCCCTGGGGAAGCATAAACACCTGCTCTATATCACCATTGTATTTAAAATTCATTTTAAGCTCTGCCCGATCATTAAAAAGATAAATACTACGATCTGAATAGCTGACAATTTCCCCTTCCAACAGATCCAATCCCTTCATCTGATCCTCTAAAACAGTTTCACCCATTAAATCACCTTGAAAATCATAAATTCTTAATTTATCTTCAGACTTCTTAAAAAAGCCAATTCCTCCTGCCTTTTTAAAGTATAGGACCATTAGCTTTCCTTCCTCTGCAATCGATTGAAGCCCCTCTTCATCCAACGTCCATTTAACCTCATCTTTACCACCATACATAACCCTATCGGTATAGACTATTTTTCGATTTCCATTATCATCAAAATTAACATTTAAGGGAATCCCCGGCCCCATACTTTCTATTGCCAGCAGATTACCCTTCAGGTCAAATTCCATAAGACTGCCTTCAATATTCCCCTTAGCCACCTGGGTAGTATATATTAGAACCTTTTTTTCTTTTCCTGATATGGTACTGTTAATAACCTCGCCTTCACTAACGGTAATTTCTCCATACCGATTTCCTTTACTATCAAAAATCTCAAAGCTTCTAAGGGGACCTCCCTGTGGTGTATAATACACTAGAACATACCCTTCATTACAGAGCTTAATATCAGCGATTGACTCATTTGCCAGAATAGAATAGATCAACTGACCTTGATTGTTCACCTTTATTATTTCCTTTTTACTGCTGTCAACTAATATAACCTCATTATGGCTGGTAATCATTTCAGGGTTACTTGCTCCTAGTGAAACGCTCCAGTTTTGATTGCCTTCCATGTCATAGGAATATAAAATGCCATCCCAATATTGAATTAATTGTTGCCCTAGTCTGGCATATTTTATTTGACTGCTATGGGGAAGCTCCAGTTCCTTCAGCAAGGTTAGCTGCTGATCGGGATTACCAAATTTACTTTCAAAGTATGCCAGGGTTCTAGGGTTTATAATGAACAATATTACTAATACAACCGTCATGATAAAAAGAATTCTCTTTTTTGAATTCATCTTTTACCTCCTGTTTCACGTGAAACATTTTTCTCTATTGTTAGGTTGTTGAATATATTAATTACTTATGAGGAAATGCACCATTTCACAATGGGACAATGGGCCCTTCTATTTTACATGATTGCGGTTTTTTTACTTACTGG
>CBFGTV010000060.1:0-20615 GCA_965652145.1 uncultured Clostridiaceae bacterium | reverse complement strand
TGGAGGGCAGCCTCCTGGGAGAGTAGGACGTTGCGGCATAATTTTATTTTTTGTCCTTTCAATTCGATTTGAAGGGACTTTTTTATGTTCTTATTATATGACCAGTATAGGTAACCAGGAATTAGTATATGAGATAGGCAGGATTTTTAAATTATTAGTAGAAAATAATAGTATAGATAAATTACAAATTCTTTGGGGCTAAAAAGTTAATTGTGAAGTCTTGAGATTTTAGAATCAAGAAAAGGAAGTGGTAGTCTTGAATAAGGGAAAGGTAATTTCAATAAACGAATATAAAGAATTGAAGCTAAAGAAAAAGTCATATAGATCTAAAAGAAGAGAAGATAAAGATACAGAAGAAGAAAGAAGAGAAACCTTAAATTTATTTATGAAGGTATTAGAAACAATGAGAAAGGAATCTTACAAATAGTTGACAAATCCAGATGAATATTAAATAACAGCCTATGTTAAATACATTGGCTGTTATTTTTATGTTTAAGAAAATAATCGTGATTTCAAGGAAAACATTGTAATAAATAAAAAAGGTATTTTACATATTTGCATAAAATCAAAATAAAAAACATAAAAAAACATTTCTAAAAATTCAAATAAATTTAAAGTTTAAGCAGGAATTATAAAAAGAAAAAAGAATTTATAATTAAGTTCATATACTAAACATTAGTTCATATAATGAACATTTCCGGAGGTTAATATGGAATTAATGAATAATCGACTTAATTCACTGGAAAAGGCCCTGTTAATTTTGCAAAAGCTTGCCGAGGAGCCCTACAGCTTTACCGCATTAGAGCTTAGTAAAAAGTTAAATATCAATCGTACAACCATTCATCGCGATCTGATCATATTAAAAGAGCATATGTATGTACTGCAATGTCCTAAAACAAAGAAATATAAACTGGGCCCCATGTGCTATCATGTAGGTTCAGCCTATTTAAATCGCAATCATTATATGGAAGAAATCTATAAAATAGTAGATGATGTAGCTGAAAGATTAAAGCTGTCGGTGGGATACTCAATTTTAGATGAGGACAAGATCATTAATTTATATGAAAATGAGCAGAATTCCGATTTTAAAATGGGCTACAGGGCAGGGAGCTTTTATCCCATTCATTGTGGGACCTATGGAAAAACAATTATGGCATTTTATGAACCGCTGGAAAAATTAAAACAAATTGTATACACAACCAGGCTAGAGAAAAAAAATCAAAATACAATAACAGACCCAGAACAATTGTTAGCAGAATACGAAAGAATCCGTAAGCAGGGCTATGCCCTTAGTAATGAAGAAAATACCAAGGGAGCCTTGGGAATTGGTGCACCGGTTTTTAATAAAGATGGAAAAATAACTGCTTGTATTGCTGCGGCTGCCGTTAAAGCATTAATGACAGAAGAGAAGCTTAAATACAGTATTAGGGTGTTGATTGAAGCAGCAGCTAGAATAAGTAAACTATTACCCTAGGAGGTGAAAATATTAACAGATATAAAAACAAAAATGAGAAGGGAGGTAAAATTGTTAAGAATTTAGAAAAAGAAGGGTAAAAGGAAGATACAAGCCATAAATGGGACCTATGGCCAAACTAAATCATCCCTTTTACCATATATGCAAATTCATTATATAATCTTATTAACACTTTGTCAAAGAAAAATAGTTACTCCTAAAGGAGGTTATCAATTTGGTACAAAATGCAACGAAAAAAAGAAAATTTAAGGTACCCCATACCTATGTTATTTTATTTTCAGTAATTTTACTGATGGCTCTTTTAACTTACTTTATTCCTGCAGGGGAGTATGACCGAATTCTTGATGAAGCAACAGATAGAATTGTTGTTGATCCTGGGTCATATCATCAGGTAGAACAAAACCCAATTAAGTTCTTTGAGCTATTTAAGGCTGTTCCCAAGGGAATGGCTGAAGCCCAGAATATTATTTTTTTCATCTTTATAGTCGGCGGTGCTTTTCAAATGATTACGGCTACAGGTGCCATTGAAGCGGGTATCGGAAAGCTGGCTAAGGGACTTCATGGAAAGGAAAAAATACTAATTCCCATGTTTTTAATTGTCTTTGCAATTGGTGGCGGCACCTTTGGAATGTCAGAGGAAACAATTGTATTTATTCCCATTGGCATTGCCCTGGCCAGGGCCCTAGGGTATGATGCCATTACAGGAACGGCCATGATTACCCTAGGGGCTGCCTGTGGTTTTATATCAGGTTTTATGAATCCATTCACCGTTGGAGTAGCCCAGCAGATTGCTGAATTACCCATGTTTTCAGGGATTGAATTAAGGCTAGTATTGATGGGCCTCTTTCTGGCCATTACCATGATCTATCTGATCAAATATGCCGAAAAGGTTAAAAAGGACCCTACTGCCAGTGTCGTATATGAGCTGGAGCAGGAAGAGAAGAATCTTATAATCGATATTAATAACCTTCCTCGGCTAATGCCCCAGCATTATTTAGTTTTAGCCACAATCCTGGTAGGATTTGGGTTTATTATTGTGGGTGTCTTTAATTGGGATTGGTATATTACTGAAATAGCCGCTACCTTCCTGGCCATGGGCATCATTGGGGGATTGCTTGGAAAACTGGGTCCTGACCAATTAGCCCAGGAATTTGTCGTAGGGGCAAAGTCCATTGTTTTTGGTGCGCTGGTGGTTGGAGTAGCCCGAGGGATTTTGGTTGTAATGCAGGATGGCAAAATCCTTGATTCCATCGTTTATGGCCTTGCCATGGCGATTCAATCCCTGCCAAGGAGTATTTCCGCCATTGGAATGTATGGGGTACAGGTAATTATCAATTTCTTTATCCCCTCTGGCTCAGGTCAGGCTGCTGTCACAATGCCCATTATGAAGCCGCTGGCGGATATAATCGGTGTTACAAGGCAAACTGCAGTAGTAGCTTATCAGCTGGGAGACGGATTTACCAATTCAATTATACCTACTTCGGCAGCTCTAATGGGAGTTCTGTCGGTTGCAAAAATTTCCTATGAGAAATGGGTTAAATTTTTATGGCCCCTGATGGCTATTTGGTTAGGTACCGGTGCAATTGTTATGTTATTTGTTAATATGATAAACTTCGGACCCTTTTAGAAAAGGAGGGGAAGGTAGGATTGATTTGGTTAAAGGAGCATTACCAAAAGGCAGAGCTAATTCAATTAACCCAGGCTTTAATACAGCGACCCAGCCATAAGGATGTGGAGTTTAGAGAAAGAGATGTGGCCCATTATATTTATCAGTATTGTATACAGCAAGGTCTTGAAGCGGCGCTGGTTTCTGTTGATGGTGAAAGATGCAATGTAATGGTCTATTTAAGGGGAGATGGCACTGGAAAAAACCTACTACTCAATGGTCATACCGATACCGTACCGCCCTATCACATGACCATTGATCCCTTTAAGGCTGAAATTAAAGATGGCTGTATCTGGGGGCGGGGTGCAGTAGATATGAAGGGGCCAATTGCCAGTATGCTTATGACCATGGTGGCCATAAAGCGAGCTGGTATCAAGTTAAAGGGTGATGTCATTTTTACCGGAGTAATCGGAGAGGAAGAAAGAAGTGAGGGAAGTGAATATCTTATTCAATCTGGTATTAAGGCCCATGGCGCAGTGGTAGGTGAACCATCTGACTATGAATACGCCCTAGGCCATAGGGGGCTAGAATGGTTAGAAATCATCATTAAGGGCAGGGCTGCCCATGGCGGTGTTCCCCATCTGGGGGTGAATGCCATTGAGAAGGCAGCAACCTTAATCCATCGAATTAAAGGAGAGCTTTACCCCAGGCTTCAAGGGCGGTACAATGAGTATATGGGCCCTTCGGTTATGAATTTTGGCGTTATTCAGGGTGGAACCCAACCCAGTAGCGTGGCCGATGAATGTCGTATTCAAATCGACCGTCGCTATATTCCCGGTGAAAATGTTCAGTCAGTAATACAGGAATATGAAGATATCATTCACTCAATTAAGGCAGAAGACCCAGATTTTGAAGCAGAAATTAGAAGAATGCCAAATAATATGCTGACATTAGACCATTTATATTTGATTACCTCACCCGGGGAACCCATTGCCAGGGCGGTAAAGGAAGCCATTCAGTCGGTTATTGGCAGGGAGCCTGACATCACCAGGCAAAGAGGATGGACCGATGCAGCTTTACTCTCAAACTTTGGAAAAATACCAACGGTGGTTTATGGACCAGGTAAAATAGGGTATTCCCATACCAAGGATGAACGTATAGCAATTAGTGAACTCGTTGATGCTGTTGAAATATATGGGAAAATCATACAGAATTTTTGTGGATTTGACTGACTAGCCCGATAAATAAAAACGCAGTTAAAATTTGTTGTTTGATCCTTTTAATTGATGCAGGCTACAGTAGGGCTATAAAGTCTATGCTTTATAGCTCTATTCTGCTATCAATCCATAGAATATTGGAGGATGAGGCCGTGTACGATATTAAGATAATCAATGGGCAAATCGTGGATTTTGAACATCATCAGCTAATACAAAAAGATATTGGAATTAAAAATGGAAAAATTCATTATATTGGCAGCCAAGTGGGTGAAGCCATGACAGAAATCAATGCAAAGGGAAAGGTAATCTCTCCAGGGTTTGTCGATATACATATCCATGAAGAGGTGATCGGCCAAAGTAATGATGGGGATGACTATGACATTGCCAATAAAATGCTGAAAATGGGGGTTACCACCTGTGTAGCAGGAAACTGCGGCAACAATAGACAGTCAGTTGAGGAATTTTTTCAATATATTGATGCCCAAGGGGCGCCAGTGAATTATCTTTCCTTCATAGGGCATAATTATTTAAGAAAACAGGTGGGTAGCAACGACATCTATAGAAAATCATCTCAAAAAGAAATATTAATTATGAAGGAACAGGCCCAAGCTGCCCTTCAAAGTGGTGCCATTGGGATTTCCTTTGGCTTGGAATACACTCCGGGAATCACCTTTGATGAGGTAATCGATTTATTAGAACCCTTTCGAGGCTCAAAAATTTTATTATCTGCCCATTATAGGAAGGATGCCCGCCATGGAATTGACTCAATCAAAGAATTAATAGCGATTTCGAAGGAAACAGGCCTGCCGATGGAGATTTCCCATATAGGCAGCTGTACTGCCTATGGTATGATGGAGGAGGCTTTAATGGTAATTGAACGGGCCAGAAGGAATGGACTCGATATTACTGCCGATTGTTATCCGTATCATGCCTTTAGCACCTATATCGGTTCGGCAGTATTTGATGAAGGTTGCTTTGAGCTTTGGAATAAATCCTATGACAGCATCCTTTTAATGGAGGCTCCTTATAGAGGAAAAAGCTGTGATGAAGCATTGTTTCACAAAGTGAGAAGGGAATACCCCGAAATGCTTGTTACGGCCTTTGTAATGAATGAAGAAGAGGTAGTAAGGGCTCTCCAGGCTCCCTTTGTGATGGTGGCCAGTGATGGTTTATTAAGAAAGGGTCAGGGGCATCCCCGGGCGGCGGGAACCTTTCCAAGGGTTCTGGGTAAATACGTAAGGGAACAGAGGCATCTTACCTTGATTGATGCTTTAGAAAAAATGACTCGCATGCCTGTTAAACGATTGGGTTTACCAAATAAGGGAGAGATTAAAGAGGGCTATGATGCCGATCTGGTTATTTTTGACCCAAGTTCCATTGGTGATGAAGCCACCTTTATAGAGCCGACTAAGCCTCCAAGGGGAATCTCTCAGGTAATAATAAATGGTAAAATAGCAGTTAATCAGAATAAAATCATTCATAATAGGCTGGGAAGGGTAATCAGAAAAGAGGAATTGACAGACAGGAGGAATTAACATGCTGTATCGGGTTAAGGAAGCAGGGAAAAAGATCAAGGCAGAGCTAATTCAGCTCAGCCGATATATTTTAGCCAATCCAGAGCTGGGCTATGGAGAGTATAAAGCCTGCAGAGCCCATGTTGAACTGTTAAAAAACCACGGCTTTGAGGTAGAAGAGAGCTATTTGGGGATAGAAACCGCCTTTAAAGCAGTCTATGACAGTTCAAAGCCAGGGCCAACTATTGCATTTTTATCGGAATATGATGCCCTTCCGGGTATCGGACATGGCTGTGGCCATAATCTGTTGGGGGCCACCAACACAGGGGCCGGTATTGTATTAAGTAAGATTATTAAAGACCTAAAGGGCAGGGTGGTGATTTATGGTACTCCTGCCGAAGAGACCAGTGGGGCAAAGGTGATCATGGCAGAGAAGGGAGCCTTTAAGGATGTAGACATAGCCCTGGAGGTTCATCCAGGCAGCAAGCATTATCGAAGTGGTTCATCCCTGGCTATGGAGGCTCTTCAGTTTACCTTTAAGGGAAGGTCAGCCCATGCGGCGGCTTCACCGGAAAAGGGTATCAACGCTTTAGATGCTGCCATCCATACCTTCGTCAATATCAACAGCCTAAGACAGCATATCTTGCCTACTGCCCGAATTCATGGCATTATTACAGAGGGAGGAAAGGCAGCCAATATTGTTCCAGAGCTGGCCATTGCCCAGTTTTATGTAAGGGCCACTACCAAGACCTATTTAATGGAGCTGGTTGAAAAGGTAAAAAATTGTGCCAGGGGTGGGGCCCTGGCGGCAGGAGCTGAGCTGGAAATAAGTAATTACGAGGCCAGCTATGACAACTTGGTGACAAATCAAGCCCTATCAGATCTTTATTATAAGTGGTGCAAAGAAGTAGGCATTGAAGAAATTCATTCCCAAAGGGAGGGTACAGGCTCCCTTGATATAGGTAATGTGAGCCAGCTGGTACCGACAATACATCCATATTTTCAAATATGTAAAGAAGATTTACCCGCCCATACCGTTGAATTTAGAGATGCAACCGACACAGATCTGGCCTATGATTCCATGATGCAAACCATTTATGCCCTGGTGATGACCGCAGCAGATATACTTACTAACGAAGCATTGCTAAAGGATATAAAATGGGAATTTGATCATACAATAAAATAGAAAAAAAGGTAATTCCTTAATCAGGAATTACCTTTTTTATGCAGAAGCAAAGCCTGCTTGATCTTTGTTGAGTAGAAGCTCCAGGCGTTCCTTCTCAGAGACGGGCCTATTGAACTGTCGACTATAGGCCAGACATTTACCATCAATCATTCTGGTTTCCAGGCCACCATAGGCATATGAATTTCCTTTTAGATGGGGAGCATCAATAATTCCTCTTTTTATAGCATCAGCCAATACCTCAGCCTCAGCCCAGGGGTCTTGAGATAGAGGGTATAGGTTCTTAAGCATATCAAGCAAATAACGTGCCTCTAAGATCAGCTCTTGTTTTCGGGTCATTACCTCATTATCCTGGGTCATATCTGCCATACCATGAAGGGTTGAGCGAATGACGCCCCTGACTATTTTACAGCTTTCAATGACATCCTCAGGCTTTGCAGCATGATCAGCTTCACAAAAGCCTACTACGTGTATAATGTGGGGCTTAATTGCCATGGCTAAATAGGTAGAAGCCGCCAGCTGTCCCTTGGCCACATCTAAATCGGCACTTAGGCTGGCCAGCCCTGCCCTGGCCTGGCGGTATACTGTAAAATGATTATCTGCAAGAGATTCAATTAACTCAATCTTAGCCAGCATCTTAGCTAAATCCATTTTATGATGCATAGCCGGGGGAACATTAAACATGAATTGAGCAATATAGCTTTTAATGCCCATTTTTTTGGCATTATAGGCTCCCAGAAAAGCCATGGCAACGCCAATGGTATCGTGGGCATCCCTCAGACTCCAGTGGTGGGCTTCATTAACCTCCAGGGGAATATCATTAGCACCATGCCATTCCATAAGGGCCTGACCCTCCCGAATAGAATCAACCACAGAACGGGGGCCACGGCCATCCAGCACATTGTACCAGCATAAAGGAACGGCACACCAGGCATTGTGAATTGTATCCCTTAGCAAAGAAGCAAATTGAAATACCTCCGTGGTGCCGCTGTAGCACCTAAGCAGGGGGTAATTTCCCCTCCTGGAGCATTCATAAAGCCTTTCAAAGTCCTCTTTTGTTCGAAGGGGCACTCCACCGGCCCCGTCGAAGTCGTGGTTCATCTTCTCGGGGGTAAAGAAATTTTCCTGGGCATTTTGATCAGGGCCGATGGAAATAACGTCTAAAACCCTTGCATCAGCTATTTTTTTTATTCCTTCAAAGGTATCTTCCAAAGAGGGCAGGCCAAAATGGTGCCTTAGAATAGGGTAGGGCTGCTTACTGCTGATACGTTCAACTAAAGTTTGCGGATACCACTCATCTACCCTTTTAAGATGGTTTCCTTTTAGATATTGAATTGTATCATCAAGGTCTTCAGTACCATCAAATATCTTACTGAAGAATGGGTAGTTCATTGCTATTTGAGCCACAGGCCGGGTACCGCCAAAAATCCAGGTTATTTTTTGAAGCTGATTATTTTCTGTAATGATTTGGCCAAGCTCATCCAGTAAGGGTACAACGGTATCCGGCGTTAGACGATAGCCAACGCAAACAGTATCAGGTTTATGTTGAATAACCGCCGCCACCAAGTTCTTAATGGAAACGGCAGCGCCCAAAAAGATTGTCTCATGGCCTTCTTCTTCCGCCTGCCTGAAAAAGTTTACAATACCGCCTATATGAACACAGGTTCCAATTGCTGCCCCCAGGAGCTTTCTTTTCATAGGTTCACCAGCCTTTCTTCCATGACAGGAAACTCTCCTGTTTCAACATAATGAAGAATATCCATTGTGGTTAATAAATTGCTAAGGCCCATTTCCTTAACGCCTCTGCCATATTTAAGGTAGTCAACATTGTGAATTGTAGAGGCCAGGTGAATAATCGAGGCGATTGTAGGGGTATCAATACCCAGATGAAGGGCCATATCGTAAATCGGCACCAGGCTTTGGGGAATATCTTCAAAAATATAACGGGTATCCATGGTTGAAGGAGCCATAATTCCCCAATATCCCTTGGTATTTCTTAAGGCCTCACAAAGGGTATCACCTTGGGTGTGATAGGTGCTGCTTAACCAATCCATTACAGATACTGCCTCAACCCCCAGGGCCCTGGCCACCTGAATTCTTTCCTCATCTACCTGCCGAATAATCCTTTCGATTGAGGGTGTAATCCCTTCAATATAATATTGAAAATTTCCCCGGGTATCTTCAATACGGCCACAATTTAGTACAGTAGGGATTGGATGCAGGACGGCACCGATATTATTAAAGCTGGTTTCTAAAACGTTGGATACAGGAATAAATTCCGGAAATGGATGCTCTATTAATCGAATGAAGCTCATGGTTTCAATGGCAGGAAAGGCAGCCACCTTAACCTCCCTCTTTTTACTAAAGATTTTCACTACCCCTGGGGCCTGTATTCTGCAAGCAAACAGCAATGTCTGGGCTTCGACAATACATATTTTTTTATAGGAATGGTGCATATTAAAAATTGAATTGAATTCCAGGGCACCACCGGTTCTGCCGGGATTTAAAACAATATATTGATTTGGGGTGACAATAGGGGTCAGCCGTAGGGCAATTTCCCGGTGAGCGCTGGCAGGTAAAACCACCATAATAATATCGGTGTGACTCACAGCCCTTTCCAGGCAGTCGGTTACCATGTTCAGTTTACCAGTACAGTTGATTGTACCGGTAAGCCTGATGGTTTTCTTATCTGCAATGTCTTTAATATTAGCTATGCTTCGGTTATAAAGATTAACCCTGTAGCCCATGGCGGCTAAATAACCTGCCAGGGCCTGACCTCCGCTGCCGGCACCGATAATTGCAAAGCTAAGATCCTTCAATATCTTTTTCATCTTAATATGTCCCGCCTTTCTTTACATTACATCTAATTGATCACCAACATGAAAAGCCTTTGAAAACAGATAAAAACTTGCTGGATCAAATCATAAGAAAGTGGGTTGAAGGGCATAAAAAGAGCTATGGAAGACCATAGCCCAGGCATATTAAAAGTGGGTATACACAAAAGGTATACCATGCTAGCTTCTTCCCTTCAACGCTTACGAGGTTAGCTGCCGGATTCGGATCGAAAGGTATTTGACCCTACCCTAAAAAGGGATTCACCCCAAAAAATTGGTTCCCCCGCTTCCTAAGAATTCAGCGAAATATTCAATTAAACAGTTGTTGCCATTATAAGTAAATTTATGGTTATCATATTATACTATAAAATAAATTATCGGGTCAATAAAATTACTGAATATTTAATCAAATTTTAATGGATTTTTTATAATACATGGATAGGAAAGGATAAATTAATATAAATTATTGGAAAGTTATAATATCTGTAATGTATTTTAATAAAGTCTACCTATTTAAAGCTTTTCAAGGGTAGACTTTATTTTATTATTACACTAATTAGAACTACTTAATTTCACTTTGTTTGCCCAATAATTTAAAGAAAAACCGGAAGAACCTATGCTAATTGATTGAAGGTGTATAAAGTTAAGGGCTTTTGATTATTCTATTTTTAGATAGCAAAACTGGTAGAGCAATTATAAAAGAAAGGAACAGGGCTATGAAGGATAAAAACCAACCACCAATTATTCAAGATTTCCAAAGCTCCTATGAAAAGGGATACCGATGTATATTTTTTGAAACTGATGAGCGAGATCATTTATTTACAGTATATCTGAAGAATTTTGATACAGAAAACATAAAAATACTGAAATGTAAGGAAGAAGAAGGCGAAGCATTAAAAAATTATATTCAAGAATTAAATTAAAATATTGCTTTATCAATCAGAAAGAAGGAGGAATTTCTTGTGCAGAAGGGGACCATACCAATTAAGAACCAGTTTGGGTTCTTTGAAATTCGTTTAGAAAGTATAGGCGGCCTGGGAGCCAATGTGGCCGGCAAGATCATTGCTGAAGCCGGAGTCGTGGGAATGGGCTTTAATGGTTCAAACTTTGCAAGCTATGGCTCAGAAAAAAAGGGTACACCGGTGAGCGCCTACATTCGTTATTGTGATCATGATCATCCAATACGTATTAATAGTCCGGTGACAGAGCCCCATATTTTAGGGGTTTTTCATGAAAATCTGGTGGCAAGACTGCCCATTATGGCGGGAGTCAAAGCCAATGCCACAGTGGTTATCAATACTGATAAAAGACCAGAGACTGCCAGGGATTATCTCAGGCTGGCCGGGGGCAGGATAATTACAGTGGATGCCATCCGAATAGCCTATGAAGAAAAGGTAAGAATGAATGCAGTTATGATTGGAGCCATTACCAGGGCCATGGAATTTATGGATAAAGAAGCAATGAAGGAGGCCATTCGAGAAACCCTGGGAAAAAAATATGAAAATCAGTTAAAGGCAAATTTAAGAGGCTTTGAAGCAGGCTACGAACAAATAGAGATAAAGGATTTTGATGAGGATGGAAAATATCCCTTCATCCCCTTTCAAGAGGGAAAGAGCCAATGGGGATATGAAAATGCACCCATCGGCGGCGTTGTTATCGAGGCAGGCAGTAGTATTGTAAAGAACAATCAATCCAGCCGTCAGGGAAAAATTCCATTATTTCATGAAGGAAGATGTATACATTGCGGTATGTGTGAAACCACCTGCCCTGATTATTGCTTTAAATTTGTTCCCAAGGAAGACGATAAAGGGAAAATTCAAATGTACAATTTAGGGCTGGATTACCAGTTCTGCAAGGGATGCTTACGCTGTGTTGACGTCTGCCCGGTGGAGGCCTTAACAGAGGAGCTTGAGGCAGACCATGAGGTGGAAAAGATTACGGCAAAATTGTAAAGGAAGGGAGAAAACAAATGAGACCACAGGAAGCAGTATTTAAAAATGGTAACGAAATGGCTGCCCTGGCGGCAACCCAAATGAATTTTCATGTGATGGGTTACTTTCCAATTACCCCCTCTACTGGTATATCAGAGGAATTAAGTTCCCATAAGGCAGAAGGACATCATGAAATTGTCCTTATACCAGGAGACGGAGAACATGGAGCGGCAGGAATTTGCTATGGTGCAGCGGTGGCTGGAGGAAGGGTCATTAATGCTACCTCTGCCAATGGGTTACTTTACGCATTGGAACAATTGCCCGTTCAATCGGGAACAAGGGCCCCCATGGTGTTAAATGTGGTGGCCAGAAGTGTATCGGGTCCCCTTGATATAAAGGGTGATCACAGTGATATAATGTTCACCTTAAATACCGGATGGATCATTTTAATGGCCAAGGACCCTCAGCGGGTTTACGACTTTAACATCATAGGTACCAAGGTAGCAGAGCATGAAGAGGTAATGCTGCCGGTTATCATTACCAGTGACGGGTTCTTTACCAGTCATCAGAAACGAAGGAACGATATATTCAAAGAAAAGGAGCATGTTCAGGAGTTTATAGGCGAATATCGACCCAAGTATACGGCCCTTGATCCTGAAAATCCTGTTACCATCGGCCCTTACATGAATGAGCCGGACCTGATTAACAATAAGGTACAATTAAGTAAGGCAATGGATCGAGCCTATGAAGTATTGCCAAGGGTTTTTGAAGAATACGGGAGGTTAACGGGAAGATATTATAGTTTATTGGAAACCTATAGAGTAGAGGATGCCGAGGCCTGTCTGTTCATACTAAATTCCTCCTTCGATACGGCCACTGAGGCGGTAGATTTACTTAGAAAGCAAGGGAAAAAGGTGGGGGTTGTTTCAGCCAATGTGATTCGCCCCTGGCCTAAAAACGAGATACAGCAGGTATTTAAAAACGTTAAGGGCCTCTGTGTAGCAGATCGTCAGGAAAGCTACGGAGCCAAGGCTGGAAACATGAGTATCGAGATCAGAGCCACGCTAAAGGATGACCCGGAAAATAAGACACTCATTTTCAGCAGAATCTATGGGCTGGGGGGTAAAGAGCTATATGTAGACGATGCAGTGGCCCTTTTAGAAGAAGCATTGCAGGTGGCAAGGGAAGAAAAAGTAACTAACCCCTTTGATTATGTGGGTGCCTATGAGGGCAATCGGCATTATGAGCCCAAGAAATATGTAGAAAATGTTGTCAGCGATTATTTTGAAAACCATTTAACGGTGGAAAGGGACGAAAAAACCAATACATTATCTGTAAAGGGGGTTAATACTCGAAACCTGACCGTTATGCCCAAGAGAATCGCCCCTGGTCATCAGGCCTGCCCCGGCTGCGGAATATTCCCCAATTTAAACCTCTTTACCAAGGGATTAAAGGGCTATGTTGTATTTTTATTTCAAACAGGCTGTGGAATGGTTGTCACCACCGGTTATCCCTATACATCCTTCAGATCAACCTATATACACAACTTATTTCAAAATGGTTCAGCAACCCTTAGCGGTGTGGTAGAGATGTTCCATGAAAAGCAAAGAAGAGGAGAAATACCAAAGAATTTAGAAATTACCTTCGTCATGGTAAGCGGTGACGGTGGAATGGATATAGGAATGGGGCCAGCCATTGGTACGGCCCTGAGAAACCACAATATGATTATTTTTGAGTACGATAACGGGGGTTATATGAATACAGGCTATCAACTATCCTATACAACACCCCATATGGCAGAGAGTAAGACCTCTATTGTGGGACCCAAGTTCCCAGGTAAAAGTACCTTCCAAAGGGGCGGAAGAAGTACCTTCCATAAGGATACTCCCATGATTATGGCCGGTACCCATATACCCTACATTGCTACTGTAGCTGAGTCTCATCCTGTAGATTATGTAAAAAAGGCTGCCAAGGCTCAATATGTGGCTCAACACGAGGGGCTGGCCTATGTAAAGGCCATTTCAGCCTGTCCTTTAAACTGGAAGAGTCCCCCTGAGGAACAGCGAAGTGTTATCGGTACTGCTGTAGAAAGCTGTTACTTCCCATTATTTGAAATATACCATGGTATTACCAAAATTACCTATGATCCTGAACGATCCAATAAAAAAATGCCTGTTTCAAAATTCTTTAGCCGACTGGGGGTCATGAAGCATTTACTACAGGATGACCATGAAGATCAGTTAATGGCAATTCAACAGGAAATAGATCGTCGGTGGAACCGTTTAAAGGCGATGGACGAAAATCCTTTATTATAATCTAAAATGGCACTCTGCAAAGACCTGTAGGGTGCCTTTTAATTTTATACATTTTTCAATTGAGTTAGTGTACAATGATGAAAGAGGATAATTAAAACATTTTACATAATAGAATTTTTATAATTAAATTAGTACCAGAAATCATCTTAAACAAGCATATTAAGGAGGAAGACTATGAAAACGATTAGATTCAAAAATTTTATAATCGTATTAACAAGTCTATGTATAATTAGTTTGGGTGTTATCGTATATTATAACACTAGGAATAATAGCAATGGAACAAGTGATATTCTAGAGGAACCAAACATTCAATATAATATTCCTAATACTGTATCGGCATTATATATCAACACTGTTGATACTATAGACCAACTAATAGATGAAGCGCAAATTATAATTATGGGTGAAGTAATAAATCAAAGGGAGCATGAAGTAGGCATGTCAATAATAAGCGAAGTTAAAGTTAAAGAGATATATCTAGGAGAGGTAGAGAATGATGTAATTGAAGTATTACAATTAAAAGGCGAGAATGTAGTTAAAGATGATAAAGCTTATGTACTTGCATTAAAAAGGCAAGGAGATATTTACAATCAATATTTTGTTTTAGGTGGGACTCAAGGAATTTTTGAGATTCATGACAATAAACTAGAAGTGCTTGATACAATATTAAAGGATGATATGGAAAAGTATTATACTAATCAAGTAGATGAAGAACCTTTATTTGAATTAGACATTTTATTAGAGAAAATTAATAAAAGTAAAGAAGAATAATTGATAGATAATACCGTGGAAATACAGAATTTTCAAAACCTCTGACGAGTCATTTGTTATGAAAAGATCATTACGCTTGAAAAACCTTTAATAATCTTGTATTGTTAGAGGTTTTTCTTAATTTAATAAGCAATCCTATATAAATTTCCAACTAAAATGGAGGATAAAGACATCCTGTATAGAAATTTAGATTAACTAAATATTTTTATATGGAAAGGATGAAGCCCATTGTTTAAAACCAACAAAGATCGATTAATTATTCAGTCAGTCCAGGGAAAAATTCATAGCCCTAAAGTCATCAGCCCCTATCGGGTTGATTGGAATGGAAGGGCCCAGGTGCTTCCCGCCACCGGAGGAATTACTTATAATGTGAAGGTTGGTGATCCCTGTGTAGGGTGGGTTGGGGATCATGTGGAACCGGGAGTTAGTATTCAAAATGAAAATAGCAATGAAAATGCTGCTTTAAATCTCTTTGCCTGTATTGGCAATGAGGCTAAGGTGATTACCGGCGATGCCAAGGGTGCCACAGGCTATGTTACAGGAAAGCATGGAGGAATTGATCATGTATTAATTTATTTTGAAGAAAAGGAATTGAACAAAATGGCCATTGGGGATACCATTTTAATTAAAGCCCAGGGCCAGGGACTAGCCATTGAAGGCTTCAATGAAGTGACATGTATGAACATTGACCCAGGCCTATTTGAAAGACTGGGAATTAAAGAGTCAGATGGCCAGCTGACGGTGCCGGTGGTAACAGAGATTCCCGCCCATTTAATGGGTTCAGGTATCGGATCTTCTACTGCATTTTCAGGTGATTATGATATTATGACCGGAGACCAGGAGGCCAATGAGGCCTATGGCATTAACAAACTGAGATTCGGTGACCTGGTATTATTGAGGGATTGTGATAATACCAATGGTAGACAGTACTTAAAGGGAGCAGTGTCAATTGGCGTTATTGTCCATAGTGATTGTATCAAATCAGGCCATGGCCCGGGGGTAACGGTGATTATGAGCAGTAAGAAAAACCTAATCAAAGGTATTAAGGATGAAACAGCTAATATAGTACATTTTATGGAATAATAAAGCCCGCCCTCCTAAAATACAATAATTCCATTACTTTTCTGTATCACCAATGTAATGTAGAGGTAAAGGCCAGCTAGTCTGTGCCAATAAATAAAGAAGGGGTTTAAGCCATTAAAACAAGGGTAATTAAACCGATATATGGCTGGTTTTGCCCGGTATTTTATATTTGTATTAAAAGAATATCAAACCACATAATATAGGGTATTAGCAGCAATATGTGGCTTGATATTTTCATCTTTAGCCTTAAAATATCAGGTCTTACAAAATAGCCAAACAAAAAAATAAAAAGGGGAGGAATTAAAATGTATCCGTATATTCCATCTACAGAGGAAACGAAGAAGGAAATGCTTAAAGAAGTAGGTGTCGATAGTATTGAAGCCCTATTTGAGGATATTGACGAAGGCTTGCAGCTAAAACGACCCTTGTCATTACCCCCTCATAAATCCGAGCTGGAGGTTTCAAAGTATATAACCAGGCTGGCGGCTAAAAACCAGAGCCTTGACCAATATACCTCCTTTTTAGGCTGCGGTGCCTATGATCATTACATTCCATCAGCGGTAAAGCATATCATTAGTCGTTCAGAGTTTTATACCGCCTATACCCCCTATCAGCCGGAAATTGCCCAGGGCACCCTTCAGACTATATTTGAATTTCAATCCATGATGTGTGGTTTAACGGGAATGGATGTATGCAACGCCTCTGTTTATGATGGTGCCACAGCCATCTATGAGGCAGCCTATATGGCTATTTCAGCCAATAGAAAAAAAGAAATACTTATATCCAAAAGCCTTCACCCGGAATATAGAAGGGTATTGAAATCCTCCCTGGAAGCATCACGCATTCAATATACAGAGATTGATATGAAGGATGGAACAACCTGCCTCGAAGATTTAAAGCGGAAGCTGAACAAGGATGTCAGCGCAGTGATATATCAAAGCCCTAATTTTTTTGGACTAATAGAAGAGGTAGAAGCATTAACTGCCCTTGCCCATGAAAATAAATCTATTGCCATTTTAAGCACAGACCCCATCTCTTTAGGTCTTTTCAAAACACCGGGAGAAATTGGTGTAGATATAGCAGTTGGTGAAGGTCAGAGCCTGGGAATCCCCCTATCCTTTGGCGGGCCCTATTTAGGCTTTATCACCTCTACAAACAACCTGATCAGAAAGGTACCGGGAAGAATTGCCGGAATCACCAATGATTTAGATGGAAAAAGGGGCTTTGTTTTGACCCTTCAAACCAGAGAACAGCATATCAGAAGGGAAAAGGCAATTTCAAATATCTGTACCAATCAGGCCTTAAACGCCACCGCCGCCACCGTTTATCTTTCACTGGTGGGAAAGGAAGGAATGAAGGAGCTGGCCAGGGTCAACTACAATAAAGCCCACTATGCCTATGAAGAGCTTTTAAAAACAGGGAAATTTAAAGATCCCTTCAATAAACCCTTCTTTAAAGAGTTTGCCTTGATTTATGAAGGTGATGTAGAGGCATTGAATGAATTGTTGTTAAAAAATAAAATTATTGGCGGATATCATGGCACAAGGGAGTATCGTGACCTTAAAAACCTTTGTATCTTTGCAGTAACAGAAAAAAGGACGAAGGAAGAGATTGATACCCTTTGTCAATTAATCAAGGAGGCGAGATAAAATGTACGATAAAATCATCTATGAGCTGTCTCAAAAGGGTAAAAATGGGTTTACCGTGCCTGAAAACGATGTCCCTGATTATGAAATTCCCCATAACCTGACAAGGGAAACCGAAATTGATTTACCTGAAGTAAGTGAGCGTGAGGTTTTTAGCCACTATGTCAATCTATCTGCTAAAAACTATCATATCGATAAAGGATTTTATCCCCTGGGTTCCTGTACCATGAAGTACAACCCCAAAATCAACGAAGACATGGCTCGGCTATCAGGTTTTTCCAATATCCATCCCTACCAGAGAGAGGAAGATGTACAGGGAGCACTGCAACTTATGTATGAGCTTCAGGAAGCCTTGAAGGAAATCACAGGGATGGATGCCTTCACCTTACAGCCTGCCGCCGGGGCCCACGGAGAAAAAACAGGATTAATGATGATCAATGAATACCATAAAAAAAGAGGAGATTACCATCGAGACAAGATTATTGTTCCCGATGCGGCCCATGGTACAAATCCGGCCACCGCCACTATGACAGGCTTTAAGACCATTGAGATCAAATCCAATGAAGATGGGAGCGTCGATATAGAGGCATTGAAGGCAGTGGTAGGCCAAGATACAGCAGGGCTTATGCTGACCAACCCCAGCACACTGGGAATATTTGAAAAAAATATAGAGGAAATCGCTGATATTATCCATGGTGCCGGGGGCCTTTTATATTACGACGGAGCCAACATGAATGCCATTATGGGTTATACCAGGCCAGGTGATATGGGTTTTGATGTGGTTCATTTAAATCTTCATAAAACCTTCACTACACCCCATGGCGGCGGCGGCCCCGGTTCAGGACCGGTAGGAGTAAAATCCATTCTACAGCCCTTCTTACCAGTACCATTGGTAGAAAAGCAGGAAGATCGGTATCTTTTTAACTATGACGTTCCCAATTCCATTGGTAAAATTAAAAGCTTCTATGGCAACTTTGCCATGCTGGTAAGGGCCTACACCTATATTTTAACCATGGGAGCCGACGGATTAAAAGAGGTTAGTGAAATGGCTGTTTTAAATGCTAACTATTTAAAAGAGAAATTGAAAAAGGTCTACGACCTGCCTTATAATGGAGTATGTAAGCATGAATTTGTTTTATCGGGGAAGGGTATGAAGAAAAAATACGGTGTCTCCACAATGGACATTGCCAAGCGATTGATAGATTATGGTATGCATCCCTCATCGGTTTATTTTCCTTTAATTGTAGAGGAGGCCATGATGATCGAGCCTACCGAGACGGAAAGTAAAGAGACCCTGGATGAATATATAGAGGCCATGATCAAAATTGCTAAAGAGGCCGAGGAAAATCCTCAGCTGCTTTATGATGCACCCCATCATTCCCCTGTGAAACGATTAGACGAAGTAAAGGCTGCAAGAAATCCAATTATTAAGTGGCAGGATATTTAAAACCTGTAGGGTAATCCCCGGATAAGGAGGAGTCGACTTGAAGGATTTAGTAATCATTGGCGGTGGGCCAGGGGGGACCGCCGCCGCAGAAAAAGCAGTCAGATTAGGCTGGAAAGTTGCATTAATCGAAAGGGACCAATTGGGTGGTACCTGTTTGAATCGGGGTTGTATTCCAACCAAGGTGCTTTTCCGAAAGGCCGAAATAATTGATACCCTTAATCACATCAGTGAGTATGGCATAGAATTAAAGGGCTTTGAAATTAAGCTGGAGGCCATGAGAAAACGGAAAGAGGAAATTGTTCTAAAACTAAGGGAAGGCCTGGAAAAGCAAATGAACCTTCTTAAGGTAGAGGTAATAAAGGGTGAGGGCAAAATTATTGGACCCAATGAAGTACAGGTGATAGCCAACACTGGGGAAGTCACCACCATTGAAACAAGATATATTCTTATTGCCACCGGCTCTGAGGTGATTATTCCGCCAATTCCCGGAGTAGACCTGCCTGGGGTGGTGACCAGCGATGATTTAATGGATTTAAGCCGAGATATAGAAGAGCTGGTTATTGTAGGGGGCGGTGTAATAGGCCTTGAATGGGCTGTAATCTACAATGCCCTTGGTGCAAAGGTTAAAGTGGTTGAACTGCAAGAAGATATTTTAATGTTTGCCGATAAGGACATTAGAAAGCGACTAAGTGCTTATTTAAAGAAAAAAGGAATAGACTTATTTACCAAACATAAAATTACAGCCATAGAGGAACAGGAATCAAGGCTTGTGGTATACTGTGAAACAAGTAAGGGAACAAAGCAATTAGAGGCAGATACTGTACTGATGGCCATTGGCAGGAGGGCCAGCTGGAAGGGCCTTGATCTGGATTCCCTGGGTATTGAATATGACACCAGGGGAATAAAAATAGATCGTGGCATGAGAACCAATATAGAAAGCATCTATGCCATAGGGGATGTGACAGGAGAATGTCTTTTGGCCCATACTGCTCACCACCAAGGAATTATTGCTGTTGACAATATGGCGGGGGCCAATCGAAAGATTAATTATGACCACATTCCCAGCTGTGTATTTGTCTTGCCCGAGTATGCCAAGGTGGGCTTAACGGAAGAAGAGGCAGCAAAAAGAGGCATATCCTATCGAGTCGGTAAGGCCGCCTTCCTTGGAAATGGTAAGGCCCTGGCCCTTGGAGAAACCGACGGCTATGTGAAAATTATATGTGATGAAGAAGAAACCATTATTGGTGTACAAATTTTAGGGCCCCATGCTTCAGATTTAATCCATGAAGGGCTGTTGGCTGTCAGCAAGGGGCTTAAGATTATAGATATTACCGAAAGCATACATGCCCATCCAACCCTGGCGGAAACCCTGTATGAAGCCGCCAGTAGAATAGAGTAGATTGAAGGAATAGGGCTCTGAAGCTGTAAAGCTGGAGCCCTTTTAGATAGAAAGAATAAAAAAATAAAAAAAGTGATTAAAAAGGTATTGACAGTATTTCTGGAAGGTGGTATAGTAAATAAGTCGCTTCTGACAGGCAATGAAATAGACCTCTCGGAAGAAAAGATTAAAAAAAGAGTTGACAAGATCACCTGG
>CBFGTV010000059.1:0-20694 GCA_965652145.1 uncultured Clostridiaceae bacterium | reverse complement strand
CTGTCTGGCTCCTGGGCTACTGCCTATATCCGATTGTTTTTCTTTACAAAATATATTTGGTCAGTTTTTGTGAAGGTCCTTGTTTTTTGCCTTGAAATCTGTTAAATTAAGAGAGAAAAGCTAATCTTCTTTATTATTGTAGCCTTTAATGTCCTTTTCCCGTTCAATCATAAAAAAGTCATCCAGTTTAACTTCAGGAAAGGCATTTTTAAAACCTGCAATAAATTTCTCTCCAATCGGTTGACGCTGTTTTGCCCTCCAAAGCTGTGGTCTGCTGATTCCTATCTTCTTCGCCATGGCCGTATCAGTTAATCTTAACCGCTGCTGTAAAATAAGCAATTTTTCTACTCTAAGAATTAATCTCATTCAATCACCTCCACGTTTGGTGCTTTAAGTTTACAAACCCTTATCTAAAATATACCATTATTGTAATTTGTATGCAACGTTTTTTTGATACTTTATTATAAAAGTGTTTCTTCGATGTAACATTTCCTGCTATAATGATTTTATAGGAGGGGGTTATCTATGAACGCGCAACCGACTGTAGGAGAATACATACAACTGATTCGGAAGGAACGGGGCTACAGTCAACGGAAGCTAGCTTTAGCCTCTGGTCTCTCCAATACAACTATATCTAGACTGGAAAATGATTTAATTGAGAATCCCGAGGTAGAAACGCTAAAAAAGGTTGAAGCTGCCCTTCGCCTTTTTGAAAATCAACTGGTTTCAATTGCTTATCCTTATTTAAAGACCAGTCCAACCCCAGGAGAATCAGATAGTGAGCATACTGGAAATATTAAACGAATTCCGGTCTACAATCAGCTTAGAAATGAAGAGCCATTTTTCGTACAGGAGGAAATTGACTATTACGAGTACATTACCGACCACGAGCTGATTGGTGAGGACTGTTTTTATCTGAAGGTAACCGGTGATTGGATGACCAAAAGCCGTCTTTATATCGGTGATTTAATTTTAGTTAAACGCCAACAGCAATATGAAAACGGCGATGTCATTGTTTTACAAAGCGCCAACAAGGAGATTTCCATCAAAAGGCTCTTTAAAACTGATACTACGGTTGTTTTAATGCCCGATTCCCATAATTCCATGCATCAACCTGAAATCTTTACGGTCAAAGAGCTTCAAAATAAAAAGATCAAAATTATCGGTAAAATTGTTTATGCTAAAATTAGAATTGATTAATAAAAGTGATTCATCCCACAAAGGTCAGCAACTTAAAAATGCTGACTTTTTTATGTCTTTCTGGAAAGTCGTGAATAGAACCAGCTATCTATTGTATTAATGCTGGCTGATTGATATAATAGGCCATACACAACGGACTGAAGCAGAAAGGATGACACCCATTGAAAAACATTAGAAGCTTACTATTATCACTGGTTCTTCCCACGGGTATATTGATCGTCGCCCTTCTCACCTATTTAAACCTACATAGCCTTTCACCCACCCTATGGATTATTCTTCCCTATGCTCCCTATGGTATTTTTTTATTGGGAATGGGACTGGCCCTTTGGTTTAATCGCAGCAGAATATTTTTTGCCCTGTTAATTTTCGAAATTTTATTTGCCACCTTTTCCTATGTCATTAGTACAGATTCCTCTATTTTTTTAACCAATACGCTGCTTACGGTAACGGGTCTATTATTACCCCTCAATCTATTGCTTTTTTCGATCTTGAAGGAAAGGGGTTTTTTAACCCTTTGGGGAATTCTACGGTTTTTATGGATCGGGGCCCAGCTTGCCCTGGTTAGCTGGATCATCCTGGCACCTAAAGCTTCAATCATTGACTTCTTATCGATAGAATTGTTTCCTGTGCCATGGTCCTGGCCTATGGGCCAGTCCGCTTTTATTACTGTGCTTTTAACCCTGGGGCTTTTTATTGTAAAGCTTTTATATAAGCCTGCCTACTCTGACCCCTACTTTATCATATGCTTGATATTGGGGCTTATTCCAATGTATTTATGGGTGCCGGCGGCCTTCTGGATTTTTTTTACTGCAGCTGGTTTAACCCTTATTTTAGCCATTATACAAGACTCCTACCGTATGTCTTATATGGATGAATTAACAGGGCTGCCGGGAAGGCGGGCGTTAAAGGAGGAGCTGTTAAAATTAAGTGGTACTTACACCATTACCATGGTAGATATTGATTTCTTTAAAAAATTCAATGATAAGCACGGTCATGATGTGGGGGATGAGGTTTTAAAAATGGTGGCTGCCTGCCTTAGACAGGTTACAGGAGGTGGTAAGGCCTTTCGCTATGGCGGTGAGGAATTTACTATTCTTTTCCCCGGCAAGGAGCTGAAGGATACTTTGTCTCATCTGGAGGAGCTTCGAGAAAGGGTAGCCAAACGGCCCTTTATCCTAAGGGCCAAAAATCGCCCAAGAAAGAAGCCTGCCACAGTGAAAAGGAAGGCCGCTCCTGGTAAAAGGCTTTTTGTCACCATTAGCCTGGGAGTAGCTGGTAAAGGTACCTCGGCTAAGACTCCCCAGGAGGTTTTGAAAAATGCCGATAAGGCCCTCTATCGTGCCAAAAAGAAGGGGCGAAACTGTGTCAGTAAATAGGGGTACGGCGATGTATTTTCTATCACATCGCCGTACCCCTATTGTTTTCTTACATTTTTATGATTCCACCTGAATTTTCATAGCCCCATACCTGCTGCTATAATCACAGATACATTAGAGCTTTGGCAAGCCTGCTCCAGCTCCTCCATCCATCCAAACCGACAGACCTAAATCCAACAACCACCAACCCAGGTTTATGGAAGCAATAGGGCTTCCACATTGGCATTGTAAATATTTAACCGGTGAGCCCCTTCTCCAAACAGGGCCTGGGCGGTTATATAATCTTCCTCATCCTCTTGATGCTGCTGCCAGTTAATATTTCCCCCTAGCTCTTGATAGGACTCTTCTATCACATAAAGGGTAAAATTTTCCCTTTCATGAACTGTCACCTGTACATCACTAATATCCTTTACCAGCCAATTACCTGTAACAGCATCCCCTTCAATCATGACCTTTGAGTAATAATTTCGATAGGGGTAGCTCTTCACCTCCACATCCAAGCCTGCGGGAATGGCCAGTCGATACGTTATGTTATTAATTCCCTGATGAATATAGTTTATTCGTTCAAAGGAGGAGAAATAGATGTAAAGCTCGTCTCCCTGGGTTTCAAAGGAAACCCCTCCTTCCTTCAGCAGCTCCTGGGCCTGCTGTTTTGAGGAAGCAAAGACTTCTCCTGCAGTATGATATAAAAAGTTTTCTTCATCGGTACCTGATATTTCTATACTCGCCCTGCCAGGGTGCACTACCACCACCTTTCGGATATTGGGTGCCAGCTCCACCGACTGCATGGGAAGGGTTACGGTATAATTATGGCTATTGACAGCCGCTGTTAAATGTTGAAATATTCCTGAAGCTGAAAGGGAATAGAAACCCATGCTAAAGATAAAGATTAAAAATATCATTACAATGCTAAAGCCATCGTACTTTATTTTTTCCTGTCCCTCTTTATCCTTGAATAGAAGCAGCAGTATTTCGCCTCCAATCATGACCAAAATAATAGGCCAATAGGTCATCACCTTTGTGACTATATCATTGCCCCCCAACAAAGATATCAACAGTAAAATACCAAGGACAATCAGGGAAACTCCCATGGTTAAGGTCCCTACTCTCCATCTTCGCATATTCGATTTTGCTCCTTTTCCTTTTTATTTCCTGTACTCAATAGCTTAACCCCACCTAATATCAGTAGAATCGAAATAGTACTGATCTCGATATACTCCCTTGTTTCCCAATTAATAAATCTGGACACCATAGGCATTAATATCCGCTGGAATATTAAAATGCCGCCCAAAATAATTAATCCATAGGCCAGCAGCCGGTGTTTTTCCCTTGACACATAGCCTTCGTCTGAAATCCAATCAAAGATAAACAGGCTGCGGTCCTCCAATTCATCATATCCATTCACTTTTCTTAAGGCATCGAAAAAGCTATAGCACCAGATGATGGGTACAATACTCAAAAAAGCACTAAATTTTAATATATCGGTAAAAAATATTGGCATCACAAAAAGGGTCATTAATTGGATCCCTTGTTTTTTCAATCCCAAATAAAGATGTGCCGCCCCCGGTACGAGGCATAGCAACAGAGAAAAAAAGCTTCTTCTTGGTCTCATTTATCTTCACTCCCTCTTTTAAAATCTACATAATTCATGATTTCTAAGGTTGAATCCATCAGCCGGTCAGTCCAACCACTGGTAAAAATCTCCTCTACCCAGCCCTTATTAGTACCTATTTCAGCAGTAGTCCTTGGGATATGTTCCATAGCCCTAAAAAATCCACTATGCATTAGAAGGATGGTAATGGATACAGCAACAGCATAATACCCAATTAATATATTTCTTTTGCCCTGCGGTGATTTTTGGGATATTTTAACAGGCTGGCTGATTTTATCGATCCTGTCTATCACCTGATCGGTAAAGCTTTCTGGCAGCTTTGCCTCTTGGATTAGGGCTGTCTGCTCGATCAAATTAAGATAAGTCGCTAGACACTGATCACAATGATCCATATGTTCTTCCATCGCTTCTCTTCCCATCTGGTCTACCTGGCCGTTAATGTATTTTAGCCATCTGTCTTCACTGTAATGTTTCACCTCATCCTTCCTCCTTCCATGCCTGCTGAAGCAGTTTTTTTCCTCGATATAAGCGGGATTCCACTGTTCTGACACTGATTCCCTCTTTTTTTGCAATCTCCTTGTAATTTTTTGACTCAATAAAGTATTGCTCTAAAATTAGACTATACTTATCAGGCAGCTCCTCTAAAAGGGCCCTTAGCCTTTTAAAATCTTCGGCCTTTAACAGTTGCTCTTCAACTGAAGGCCCTCTGAAAAAACCTTCATGATCTAATTGCTGCAAATAAGTTTTGAAGCCCACCCCTTCCCGCTGCTTTTTTCGATTCCAGTCTATGGCCTTATTGGCTGCAATCCTACCTAGCCAGGTTTTAAAGTTGCTCCCTCGATATGATGAAAGGGAGCGGTACATACTGATAAAGGTTTCCTGGGAGAGATTTTCAGCCTCATGGGAATCCTTAACCACATTTAAGATAATTGCAAATACATAATTTTTATAAGTATCGATAATTTCCCGAAGGGCCTGTTGATCTCCCATTAGGCTTCTTTGAACAGCGATATCTATTTTTTCCATGGCTCCCCTCCCTTCTGACATAATATAGACGAACCAACGAAAAAAAACCCTGCAAAAAATATAATCATATTTTTAAAAAGACCAGCTACCCTGATTTTAACAGAGTTAGCCGGTCTTAGAAAGTATTAATAAATTTCATCTATTGCCTGAATTAAGTAATGATGAAGCTTTCCTGCCGGCGCTGCACCACGTTTTCTCAAAACCTGGTCTAATGCCTTCAAGGTTATGTATAGCTTATCTTCATGGCAATTTTCACCCATATGGCCGATTCTAAAGACTTGATCCTTTAAATAACCCAGGGCACCCCCAATCAAAATGCCATGGTCCTGATTCATTTCTTGATAAAGGCTTTTAAAGCTGATTTCCTGGGGCAGCATTACTGTAGTAACGGTATTGGAAAAACTGTCCAGGGGATACAGGGTGAATTCTGCCCGCCAAAAAGCCTGTCTGACTGACCGAGCCAAGCCTTCATGGCGACCAATGGGGTTTGGGTCCCGCAGCCAGCGATCTATAGCAGCCCTCAGGCCATATAGCTCTGAAATGGGTTGCGTATAGGGAAACCATTTATTTTCATACCAATTAGCCCAATGGGCTAAATTGACATAATAGCCCTGAATGGGTGTCTTTCTACTCTGTATTTTGTCCCAGGCCTCCTGGCTAATGCTTAAAAAGGTTAATCCCGGAGGGGCTGAAAGACATTTTTGAGACCCACCTAAAAGGACGTCAATTTTCCAATCATCAGTTTGTAAGGGTTCTCCTCCTACGGCGGAGACTGAATCAACCACTGTGATGATGCCATAGGACTTTATAAGAGGGCAAAGGGCTTCAATGGAATTGGTAATTCCCGACGGAGTCTCACAATGAATCAGGGTAGCCAATTTAAACTGATGATCTTTTTCCAGAAAGTTTGCCAATTGTTCCGGGTCTATTCCCCGCCGGTAATCAAATTTTAATGTTACCGCTTCGCCACCATAGAGCTTGACAAAGTCTTGAAAGCCATGGCCAAATATCCCGTTATCCAGGCAAAGCACCCGATCCCCGGGCTCTATCAGGGAGGCACAGGCAGCCTCTAATCCTAAAATGCCCTCACCATTCAGAATAAGTACATCATTTTTTGTTTTTACTATTTGCTTAAGCCTTTGACAGGTTTCATTATAAAATTCAAAGAAGTCTTCATCGAGATCAGGATTGGTAATGGACCTTGAAAGGGCCCTTCTAACACTTTCATGGATCTCTGTGGGACCAGGGGTCATGACTAATTTTTTACGCAATTGTACCACTTCCTTCAGTTAGGTTTAGGCCATACAATTGGTAAAGTATGCCTTAAATTCATTATATTATAGATACAAAATAGATACAATATAAATACAATTTTCATTTCGAAGGCTACAATGCTTTAACCAATCTTAAATAATGTCTTACTTCCCCTATGCCCCGGTATAATTTCAAGCTTTGCCTCGATTCGCTCCTTTAGCTCAGGCACATGGGAAATAATTCCTACCAGACGCCCTTGCTGCCGTAATTCCATCAGGGCTTCAATGGCATTATCAAGAGACTCGGGATCCAGCGTACCAAAGCCCTCATCAATAAAAATGGTATCAAGGCTGATTCCACCGGCATAGGATTGTACTACATCTGCCAATCCCAGAGCCAGAGCCAGGGACGCCTTAAAGCCTTCCCCCCCTGAAAGGGTCTTAACATGCCGGGCCTTACCGGTATAATAGTCAAATACCTCCAGTTCCAGTCCCCCCTGGGCGTTACTTCGAGCCCGCTCATCGGTTCTGGCCAGGCTGTAGCGCCTGTCTGTCATTTTAAGAAGCCGTTCATTGGCCGCCTGTACAATTTGGTCTAAAAAGGCTGCCAGAACATATCGTTCAAAGGTCATCCCTTCCTTATTATTCCCCCTGGCCACCTCTGCCAGATGTCCCAGGGTTCGATAGGTCTCTTCCCGCTGGGCAATTTCCTCAGTATCCCCAACAACGCCCTTCAGTACCGTAATATTTTTTTCAACCCTGCCCCGAAGGGCCGTTTCTGCCTGAAGGATTCGGCTTCTTTGCTCCTTAATCTGCTGTTCCTGTTGGATTAATGCTCCAAGATCTATGATTTTTATTCCCGCTGTGGCCAAAACCGCTTCTTGGTATCGGTCTTCCAAAGATTTTAACGTTTCATAGAAGTTCCTTACCCCTTCCTCCAGGGCACCTTGCTTCTCTTGGGGCAATTTAGCCTCCTGATAATGGCTGATATTTTCAAACCCCCCCTGGGCTATGGCTTGCTGTAATTTTTCAAGGGAAAGACGCTCCTGACGGCTGGCCTCCTCCAGGTTACTTTGACTCTCCTTAAGCAGGGCCCCTTCCTTTTCCATAATAAGTCGGGCATTTTGATATTTCTCTTCAGCCTCCTTCAGGGCCCTTGTACCTGCCAGGTAGGTTGCCTCGTAGTCTGAAATGGCCTGATCAAGGCTTTTTTTACTTCTGATGGTTTCTGGTATCTCTTGTTTTAAAGCCGCAATCAGGGCCCTCTGGCTCTGAACCTGTCCCAATAACGCTGTGTAGTGGGTCTGCTGTTCCTCCAACGCCTTTTCTAAGGCTCTGATACCATCTCTAATCTGTTTGAGCCTGGCCTCTGAAGGAGCCTGTCGGGCTTTTTGCTGCTTTATTCTAAGGGCTTCCCGTTCCAGTATTTCTCTTTCGTGATCTGCCATATTCAGCTGCTTGTTTATCCATTCCCTCATTTGAGCCTGCTTTAACTCATCAATGTCAACAGATAGTACCCTGCTTAGCTCTTCCTTTTCCTTTTTCACCAGTTTTTTCTGGGCAATTCCATCGGCCTCCAGGTTCATGAATTCATTTTGCTTTTTTCTTAATTGAAGCTCCAGCTCCTGAATTTGCTCCTTTACCTCCCGCAATTGTATCTCTGTGGGAACCCCCGTTGCCGACTCTGCTGGATGGGGGTGATGGGTGGAACCACAAACGGGGCAGGGGCTTCCTGCTTTAAGGGTGTCAGCCAAAAGGCCGGCTTGCCCCAGATACCAGGCTTCATGCAGTTCATCCTGCTGTTTTTTAGATTCATGATATTTATTTTGGAGCTTTTCATAGTCAGACTTTAGTCTTTTGTATTGTATAGCATAGTCATTAAGGAGACTGTTGTCATTATCCAATTGCTTAAGTCTTAAACAAAGCTCCTGGGCCTTTTCCAGCCTGCCCATCAGCTCTGCGTGTTTCACCAGGTCGGCCTGTAGCCCTTCCACCTGTTCTACGATCTTCATTTCCTCTTCCCGCTGATTCTTAAGGGCCTTCCGGTTTCCTTCAAGGCCTTCCTCTGCCTCCTTAAGGCTTTTATCCAATTGTATACAGGAATCTTCCAGGCTGCTTAATCTTTCTACCTTCTCTAAAAACCCCTTTAGCCTGGTAAGCTCCTGGTTTATTTTTTCAAGGACCGGCTCCTTTTCCCTTTCAGCTTGATAATGATTTAAAGCACCATCTAATTGCTCCTGGGCCTTCGTAAGCCTATGTAAAATGCCTTCATGCTGGGCTTTTCTTTTATTTATTTCGGCTTGCCGCTGAAGGTAGTTTTCTTCTATCGGGATAATCATTGCTGCCCTTTGACCAGCTTGCAGTATCTTCTCCTGCTCCTTAATATAGGGTTCCTTCTCTTGATGCTGCTCAATCATGATTGAAAGCTGATCTCGCTCCTTTAGCCTTTTGTTGTTAACCTCCCCCTGAATCATTTCCCTTTGCAGTGTCTTAAGGGTACTGTCGTGTTCCTGTATTTTCAGAGAAAATTCTTTGATTCTTTCCTCATCCTGTTGGATGGTTCTTTCTAATTCATCCAATAGGCCATGAATATTAATATCCCTGGCCTCCGCCAGGACTGCCAGCTCAGACCCCGGCTCATATTGTATTTGTTTAATTTGATCATGGCGCTTCATCAATAGGTATTGAATTTCACCCTTCATGGCCTTTGCCTTTTCTGTCAGCCTGCGTTCCAGCTCCTTGTATTTTTCTGTACCAAATATTCGCTGTAAAATCTTTTCTCGTTCCCGACTGTCGGATGTCAGGAGCCTTCGAAATTCTCCCTGGGGAAGCATCATGATCTGTCTGAATTGCTCACAGCTTATTCCCATGATCTCTTGTATTTTCTCTTTTACTGGATTAATCCCTGAAATTACCCTGGCCTCGGGGCCCTTACCAATGATCAGCTCTGCTTCTGGATTTTGTAAAGTCGTTCCGGCTCCCCTGCTTTTGGCCTTTTCCTGCCGGGGAATTCGCTTAATATGGTAATTGGTTCCCCTAAGCTCAAATTCAAGCTCTACCCTGGTTAGGGAGCGGAGGTCGGCAAATTGGCTTCTCAGGCTTTCACCATCCCGTTCCTGACCACTGGCTTCTCCATAGATGGCATAGGCAATACCATCAAAGATAGTGGTTTTTCCTGCTCCGGTGGGGCCTGTCACTAAAAAAATACGATGCTCCCCAAGTCTGGTAAAATCAATTACCTCCTCCTCCGGATAGGGGCCAAAGGCCCCCAGGATTAGCCTTAATGGCTTCATGCTAACACTTCCTCTCTTCTGCTGCCATTTCTTCCAGTACTTCACCTAATATTTGACTTTGCTCAGCTGTTAAAGCTTGACCCGTTACAGCCCCATAAAATTCATTAAACAGGGCCAGCTTGGACCTTTGTTGATGATCTTTGCCGGCTGAAATGCTGCCGCCCTTGCCCTTATATTGGTAGGCGCTTCTTTCTAGTCTTAACAGATTAGGATAAACTGCCCGTAGCTTTCCAATAGCATCTAAAAGTTCTCCTTCGTCGGTCAGGGTAACCATCAGGTAATCGTCTATATTGGTATCGGAATAGACCTGAGGGTCCAGTAAATCCTTAATCTTCCCCTGTATTCTTCTCATATCCCGAGGGGGCTTCAGGCTTCTTTCTTTAACAAACACAAGCCCCTTTTCATCCAGCTCCACCACTGTGATGGTTTTTCTTTGATGTACCTCGGAAAAGGAATACTTCATCAGGGAGCCGCCATAACGAACGTGGTCATACTGCACTTTTTGGGGACTATGAAGGTGCCCCAGGGCCGTATAATGGAAATCTTCAAAGTGCTTTACCTGGATATATTCACTTCCCCCTACCGAAAGGGGCCTTTCAGACTCACTGATTTCGGGGTCTGATCCACCTATGACAAACCCATGGGTCACCAGTATATTCCGTTCCTGGTAGTTAATTTGTCCTTTTATTTGTTTAATAATGGCTTCCATGGCCTCGTCGTGGTTTTGGATTTCCGTTATCCCCAATACCGACCTGACCGTTGCAGGGTCGGCATAGGGAACAAGGTAAAAATTAACTGGGCCGAATTGATCTTGAAGCGTAATGGGCCTTGGGTTGGCTGTCAGCTTCCCTGATATGTAGAGGCCCTTATTTTCCAGTAACCTATTGCCAAAGGATAACCGGTCGGGACTATCGTGGTTACCGGCAATAGCTAGAACAGGTGTATTTAAATCCAACAGCAGCTTGGAAAAAACTTCGTCTAAAAGCTCGACTGCCTCAACCGGCGGTACCGATCGATCATAGAGGTCTCCTGCGATTACAATGGCATCGGGCCTTTCCGCCTCTACTAATGCAATGAATTGAGCCAATATTTCCCGCTGATCCTTTGTCATATGAATCTGATGAACCAGCTTGCCAATATGCCAATCACTGGTATGAAATATTTTCAATGGGTATCCCCCCTGTATCTTCCTTTAATTTTTAATAGTAGTATCACTATCTATACCCTTTTATTTTACCATGGCCCGCCACCATCAGCTATCTTGGTATAAAAAAACATGTCCTCATTTACTAATTTTTTTACGTAAGGGTATAATAGGAAATAGAAACTTATTCTGCACACTAGGAAGGACATGAGCCAATGAAGAAGAAACATGCTTGGATGATTATTATATTAGTGGTGGGCTTACTCTTTTTTCTTTCGTCTATTCCCGGGCTTCGGGTGCTTCCCTTGGTCAGACAGATTAATCATTTATTAAGGAGCTATGATTTATCAATTACCCGTCTGTCCCAATGGATTGCCCAAAGACTGCCTATGCATACCAATGAATTAAGACCCCTGGAAACCATCAGCCAGGACTTTTATCGCTATGCCAGGGCCAACCCGGTTATTATTGAATTTATTTTAAGAAAGCTGGCCCATGTATTTATTTTTTTCATGGTCACTGTTTCTCTTTTTTTACTGCTTCATCAATATGTCAATCGCTCTTATCGAGCAGTACTTCTGGCTGCCGCTGGTGGAAGCCTTCTGGCGGTGATTGATGAATATCGTCAAACCTTTGTTCCTGGCCGACACGGCAGTCGGATCGATGTATTGATTGATATGGTTGGTGTGGTCATAGCGGTTTTCTTTATAGGGCTTTCTTTCCTGATTACCCGCTGGGGATTGCCTCAAGGAACAAAAGTATCCTCTACCAAGGATTAAAATTTAAAAGGCCATGCCTGGCATTGGATTGCCAGACCTGGCCTTATTGTTTATTGAGATGGGGCAGTTTTTCTAGCAGTAGCTTTAGCCCCTCTCGACTCGGTGGGAATATAGGGCTTAAGAGAAGGGCTTCATCAATGGTGAACCAACCAAATTCAATTATTTCCCTCGGTTCAATCCTTACTTCTCCTATAAAGCTCTCACAGCTATAGATCGAAGGCCCTACCAGGGCAGGCTTTCCTTTGATACGAACAGGTGCCTCGACGGTGCCCAATCGTGTAAGATGTCTTGCCCTTAAGCCAAATTCCTCAAAAAGCTCCCTTTGGGCACATTCCTCCATGGTTTCATTAGCCTCTCGCTTTCCTCCAGCCAGTCCCCAGCCCTGCCCATCGGCCCGAAGGCCCAATAGTACCTTTTGGCCGCTAATAACAGCCACACCGGTACAATCCGTTAAGACTGTCTTCAATAGCCTTCCCCCCTTGAATATACTCCATATTTAAGCACCTCTATATAGGAGTCTAAATCCTGAATGAGCTGCTGACTGTCTTCCAAAATTCCTTGCTTGCCGCGATATCGTTTTAAATACTTTTGAAAAAGCTGGTCAAAAATAATATTGATTAGCTCCACCGCATGCTCTATATTAATATTACTTCTCAGCTTTGAAGGATCCATATGGCGTGAATAAAAGGCAGTATTGAGAACATTCAAGGAGCGGTAAACACGAAAATACATCTCCTGCTTTTCCTTCTTCAATTCACCGGGAGGCTCGGAAAAGGCCTTCATTAACAGACGATATTCAATAGGGTAGGGTAGAAAGGTTTTTAGCTTGATCAAAATAATTTCCTTGATCCTTTCAAAAAAATCCTCTTGATCCACCCTCTTTATATTTTCTTCCAGCATTTGAATAAAATGAGTGGCAATATGATTGACTACATAGAGATATAGGTTTTTTTTTGAACCAAAGTAATGAAATAGAATTCCCTTCGATATCCCTGCCCGTTGAGTAATATGATTTGTTGAGGCTCCTCGATAGCCCTTTGCAGCAAATTCTTCAATGCATATCTGAATAATTTCATTTTTTCGCTGGGGTGTTAACTTATTAAAGGTATCGTACAAATTTATTCCTCCCCCGGATTATCCTTCTCTTGCATTGATTACCAGTCATCTTTGGAAGCTTTATAGGACGACCTTGTTGATATCTATATATAGAAAGCCTCTTTAATTAGTAGGAACTTCTCTAGATTATAAAAATATGGTTAATATAACCATATCAGATATTGACCAAGGGGTCAAGCCCTTCGATTTCTGCTGTTATCTAATTTATTTTGATCCAAAGATTGGCTGCAATACGTAGATGACTATAAGCAGCAGCCCTATTCCTAACACTAAGGATGTTTTTCTTTTTCTCATCCTGATTCCCCCTTTGATGTTTATTATTCACGGTCTCCCCTAAATTGTATTACCCATGAACATAATATTCCTATTATATTACAACGTGGCAGAATAATTTACAAGTATTTTATGGAAAATGTTTATAGATAAGATTCTTTCCTCCAAATACCTTCTAACTGATAGCTTGTGGAAACATAAAAAAAATGACCCCCAAACGGGAGCCTCTATTTAAACTTTTTAACCTGTTTCTAATTCATTATCATTTTATCTAATGGTCCGTTTTCCCTTAATATTCCCTGAATTTCGTAGGCTGAAATGGGGAAGAAGGGAAAGCCATAGGCATAGGGGGTAATCTCATACAATTGAAAATAGATCACAAGGCTTTTATCGGCAATGTAATAATCCTGCTCTGGTGAAATTCCTTTAAATTCATCCAGCAAGGGAATTTCTCTAGCCTTTATTTGTGCCGCCACAATGTCTGATAATACCTTTACGTAGTTACTATCGGCCTTGAAAAGGTCCTTTAACTCGTAGGTTTTGCCAGTATTAATGTTGAAGGTTAAAGACTTAATGATTGTTAACCCGTGGGCTGCGTGATAAGGATACGCATAGTTTGAAATACTTAAACTTAGTATTCCCCGTTGGTTGTTCTTGATTTCGTACCAGCCTTGAATCGAGGTGTTGGGGCTTTGATAGTAGCCCTGCTCTATAATTAACTTATTGACCAGGGTCAATATGCGATGATTGATTCGTTGCTGTGCAACTGTATTAATCATTCCCACCACCACGGGGTAATGCACAACCAGGTTTGGATCAGAGGACAATAATTTTTGGGTAACAATTTGTACAGGATTCTGTATGATATTCATAAATACCCTCCCATCAACACAGTAGTTAATAGTATATACTATGCAGACATGTGGAAATAATTAACTTTTTATTTAAATTCGTTAATTTTTTCAGTCGTAGGGCGTAATTTCAGCTCCATTTCCTTGGCTGGTACCGGCCTTCCAAATAAATAACCCTGTCCCCCGTTGCAATCTATGTTTCTTAAAAATTGCCGCTGTTCTTCGGTCTCAATTCCTTCAGCGATAATCTTTAAATTCATTTCCTGGGCCAGCTTAATCAATGATTTAGTAATGGCCTGCTCCTTAAGATTGGCCGTTACGTTTTCCACAAAGGAACGATCAATTTTTATATAATCAATGGGCAGCAGTTTTAAGTAATTTAAAGAGGAATAGCCTGTTCCAAAGTCATCCAGGGCAATTTTGAAGTTCATCTCCCGCAGCTGGTGCAATAATAATATAATCTTTTCAAAGTTTTCTATCGCAGCATGCTCGGTAATTTCAAATTCAATATCCTTTGGCTCAGCGCCGGTTTCCTCCAATATACTCTTTATGTCTTCAATAAAATTTTTATCCTTCATTTGAATTGCCGAAAGATTGATAGATATTTTGGCTGGAGTAAGGCCCCTAAGCCTCCACTGTTTACTCTGGCTGCAGGCCTCATAAATTACCCACCGCCCAATTTGACGAATTAATCCGGTTCTTTCTGCCGCAGCGATAAAATAATAAGGGGATATCATTCCTTTAAATGGGTGATTCCAGCGGATTAGGGCCTCCATCCCGGTAATTTCTTCTGTCTTTAAATCGTATTGGGGCTGATAATACAGTAAAAATTCTTTATTCTTAATGCCATATCGCAGGCTTTTTTCTATTTCCATTGATTCAACAATTTTGTCTGCCATGGTTCTTTCGAATAATTCATAGCAGTTTTTACCCTTGCCTTTAGCAACATACATGGCCGTATCGGCATTTTTCAAAAGCATCTGGTAGGTGGTACCATGTTCCGGATAAAGGGCAATTCCGATGCTTCCTGATATGTAAAATTCCTGTGAACCCACCACCCAGTTTTTCTCAAGGGCTTCCACCACTGCCTGGGCCCTTTCTATCGGTACCACAGGATCTTCATATTGATTCATTAGCAATGCAAACTCATCGCCCCCCAGCCTAGCCAGCAAATCATTTTCTCCCTTCAACTGAAGCAGCACAGCGGTAATGTCTTTTAAAAGCGCATCGCCGTAGACATGCCCCAGGGTATCATTAACTACTTTAAAATTATCTAAGTCAAAGTATAATAGTGCCAGATTGCCCAGGGCCTTACTATGCTCCTTAAAGGCTGCTTCCAGTAACATACGATTGGGAAGCCCGGTTAATGGGTCGTAATAGGCCATTTGGTAAATTTTTTCCTGAGCCTGCCTATACTGCGTCATATCGGTTCCTGTGGAGATCACAACCACTAAATGATCCTCCTGATGGAGGATGCTATTATTCCAAAGAATATCTAACAATCTGCCGTCCTTACACTGAATTTGCCCCTCAAAATTTTCCATTGATTTTCCATGAAGCAGGGTTTGAAAAACCATTCTGGCCTCTACCTGATGGGACCGGGGAATCAATACCTTCAGTGGATTTTTACCTATAAAATCCTCCAGAGAATAGCCCGTCAGGGTTTCCATATATCCATTCATTTTTATAATTTGCCCTTTTGTATTCCAAACACAGATGAGTATATTTGAATTATTCATAATTTGCTTAGAGAGTAGCTGTTCCTTTTTTAAATAGGTCTCTAGCCTGACTTGGTGAGATTTAGCCTGCTCCAGCTCACTAATTCTATCCATCAGGGCTTCCTCCGTTCCCTTGAAGGCTTCATTAAGTATCTTTATTCTATGATTGCTTTCCTTTATTTTTTCCAATAACCCTTTAATTTTTCTTAAGCATAAATATATTATCAAACTCAAAGCTGCAATCATAAAAAAAAGTATCCCCCGGCTAAGCTGAATACCTCTGAATTGAATCAACAATAACCCCACTGGGCCAAAATGAATCATGCCGACCATTACTGTTTTAATATCAATATATTTTTTCTTTAAATGATCAGGTATTTTGTCAGGCATCCGGGTCAATTGTATCTTGCTATCCTTCATTTCTACCTCCAATTGTTCTTTACACGCTAGTAAAGGAATGCAATTAATAAAAATACAGTTGATTCATTATAGCATTACATTGGAAAGGATACCATATATTTGTCGAAAATCATATTATTTTGTCGTTTATTTTCAAACAAAAAAGCTGAAGAAATCAACTTTTGAGTTTCTTCAGCTTCATCTATTATGGAGTGCTGTAGCCCTCCTTAAGCTCCTTGGCTCCTTTTGTTCCTGATGCTGCTTGTCAAGGTTCTTCAGCTCCATTATAATCCATATGCCGGTAATAACAGAGGCAACACCGTCGGCCACGGGACCTGACATCAATATACCATCCACTCCGAAAAATCTGGGAAGGATTAATATGGCTGGTATTAATACAAGTACCTGTCTTGAAAGACTTAAAAAGGCTGCCTGCTTTGGTTTTCCAATGGCTTGGAAATAGTTGGCCGAAATAACCTGAAAACCTATAATAGGTAAGAGCAGCATAAAGGTTTTTAAGGCCTTCGTACCAAAGGCAATCAGTTCTTGATCATGCCGGTTAAATAATGACACAAATTTTTCAGGATATAGCCTAATTCCAACAAAGCCAACACATACAATGACCGTTGCAGCCAATATGCCCAGCTTGAGGGCCTCCTTCACCCGGTCAAATTTCTTAGCACCATAATTATAGCCAATAATCGGCTGTACTCCTTGATTAATTCCAAAGATAGGCATTAGAATCAAGGTGGAAATACTTGATACTACTCCCATTGCCGATATGGCAAGGTCTCCTCCATAGGTGGTCAGACTTTTATTTAATATCAAATTTAGTACGCTGGCCGCCAATTGCATTGCAAAGGGAGCTGCTCCCAGGGAAAGAATCTTTTGAACGCTGGGCCAGTGAAGCCTTAGGGTTTTGGCATGAATTTTTAATATGCTCTTTCCTCCTAGGAAATGGTACATTACCCAGGCTGCAGAAAGGGTTTGGGAAATGACGGTAGCCAAAGCCGCTCCTCTTATTCCCCACTTGAATAAATAAATAAAAATTGGGTCTAGCAATGTATTCATAATGGCTCCAATTAGCATGGTCAGCATTGCTACCTTGGGGTTTCCCTCTGAACGAATAAAGTTATTCATACCAAAGCCAATGGATTGAAATACGGTTCCTAATAAAATAATTTGAAGGTATTCTTTAGCATAGGGTAATACATCCTGACTAGCCCCAAAAAGCCTCAATAATGGCTCAATAAAAATTAGGCCCGCCACGGTAATGATAATGGAAATACCTATTAACAGTACCAGTGAATTACCCATAATTAATTCTGCATCTTTTTTCCGCTGTTGGCCCAATCTAATGGAAACTAAGGAATTGCCACCTACGCCAATCAGCATTGTACAAGCTAATATAAATATCATAATGGGAAAACCAATTGTAATTCCGGCAATCCCCAAAGTACCTACTCCATTTCCTATAAATATTCGGTCTACCACATTATATAATGCATTTACCAGCATACCAATAATAGCTGGAACTGAAAATTTAATCAGTAATGTAAGTACCCTTTCCTCTCCGAGGTTTTTTGAATGATCCATAGTAATCTCTCCTTCTGTCTCTTGTTAAAACAACTGGTATCTAGTACCCCGTTTCAATTAAATACAGGTTTTAACTGTCATAGGGTACTAATCTGCTGTGGGCCTATTACTGTCTAAATTGTTAATGATTTTGGTAATAAACTGCTCCAGCTCAATAATTTCTTCTTCAGAAAAGCCCGCCATGGTATGGCGGGTAATCCCTTTAATAACCTGCTCTATTTCTGGAATGGCCTCTTTTGCCCTAGGAGTTAAGGAAATGAGCTGGGAACGTCGATCGCTTGGGTGCTTTAATCGGTTGACCCAGCCCTCTTCAATTAAACGGTCAATAATTCTTGTAATGGCCGGGCGCTCTACCTGAAGTCTTTCTGCAATTAACGCAGGTGCATTATTTTCAATAGAATTTTGTTTCTTTTCTTGCATAAACAAATCCATCAACACAGCCCATTGGGCTGAGGTCAGCTGATAGCTTTTTAGTCCTTCGTTAATTTTCCACTTCATCAGGTGAGATGCTTTGTTCAACAAGCAGCCTAATTTCATTTCCCTCACAAAGCTTCCCTCCCCGTAAAATTAACATGTTAACTATAATATGATAACCGAATGGGTCAACAAAGTCAATATGACACTATTTGCATTTTTTGATATTATTTAAACAATAATTTAAGGCCCGGACAGATCTGCTATCCAGGCCTTTTTTAGCTTCAGTCTAAGCCAGAGCAAGATATTTTAAGATGCCAACAAAGTGAAATGCACTGCCGGTCAGGACAAACAGATGCCAAATGGCATGGTTAAAGGGTATTTTTTTGATGGCATAGAAAATTGTACCGATTGTATAAACCAGCCCCCCTGCCAATAGCCAGGCAAAGAAGCCCTTTGGTGTCACGGCGATCATTGGCTTAACGGCAATTATGACCAACCAACCCATTAAAATATATAGCGCAAGGGAAAAGATTTTATGCTTATCAAACTGATTATAAGTTATGATTTTAAACAGAATCCCCAGCACGGCAATGGTCCATACAGCAACTAAAATACCTACCCGCCAATAACCGGTTAAGGCCAGCAGTGCAATGGGAGTATAGGTACCAGCAATGAAAAGGTATATTGAAGCATGATCAAATACCCTTAAAATCCTTTTGATTTTTTGATTTTGAAAGCTATGGTACAGGGTTGACGAGGTATACAGGGCAATGGAGCAGAAGCCATAAATGCTAAAGGCTGTAATGGCCATGGGACTTCGCTTTTGTATCGCAATAATCAATAATACCACCAGAGCCGCCACCCCAAACAGTATCCCGATTCCATGGGTAATGCTATTGGCCAGTTCTTCCTTAAAGGAATAATTTTTACTTATCAAGGCTGTTCCTCCTTCTTTTTTGTTTATACTTTTATTATAGCTTAAAAAACTATTTTTAGTTGTTAATTCTTCCCTCAATCTGTTTTTTTATTCTTCCAATTACTTTTTTCATGGAATTAAAAATGCAGCCCATTCCTCTATGTAGGTGGCTGCAAATATATTAATTATAAATCAGGTAACTGCCAGTCGATTTCCTTTGAGCCTATTTCCTTTAAAAATTGATTGGTTCTGGAAAAGGGCCTGCTTCCAAAAAAACCACGATGGGCCGAAAATGGACTGGGATGAGGTGATTTGATGATATGATGGTTCTTATTGGTGATCAATAGCTCTTTATCATGGGCATTTTTTCCCCATAATATAAAGACAATAGGTCTCTCTCTTTTATTGAGAAGTCCAATAATTTCATCGGTAAAGTTTTCCCATCCCATGCCCTGGTGGGAATTGGGCTGCCCCCTTCTGACAGTTAATACCGTATTAAGCATTAAAACCCCTTCCCCTGCCCATTTTATTAGATAACCATGATTAGGTATGGAACAACCTAAATCATCCGCTAATTCCTTATAAATATTTTGCAGGGAGGGGGGCGGTTTTATACCCGGCATTACAGAAAAGCTCAAACCATGGGCCTGCCCGGGACCATGGTATGGGTCCTGCCCTAAAATAACTGCTTTAACAGCTTCATAGGGAGTGGTATGGAGGGCATTAAAGATCGCATATTTATCGGGGTAGATGGTATTTGTCTTATACTCCTGTATTAAAAATTGCCTCAGTTTAAGATAACTTGATGAACGAAAGGCAGTATCCAAAAGGGGACCCCAGTCGTTTTTTAAAATTGCCATGGGTTAATCACTCCTTACTTCTCTCCCTTTTATTATACAATTAATGTCACCCTTCGCCAATCTTTTACTTGATAAAATTCCTTTAGCTTTCCCATTAGCTTTTAAAAATTGCTCAAATACTGCCTTTTTAATGGGTTTACTGAGAAAATAACCCTGCCCCAAATCACAGCCTATTTCCGACAATATTTCATATTGCTCTCTAGTTTCTATTCCTTCTGCCACCACCTTCATTTCCAGACTTTTTGCCATGGTAATGATGGCCTTGATAATTTCTCTTTGCTTAGAGGATCTTTTTAAATCGTGGATAAATACCTTGTCTATTTTAATTTTATCCAGTTGAAAGAGGTTAATATGGCCCAGGGAGGAATAGCCTGTACCAAAGTCATCCATGGATATTTTAAAGCCAACCCTGGTTAGCTCAGCCAGGTTATTCATGATGACCTCTAAATTTCCTGTTGAAACACTTTCGGTTATTTCAAGCTCCAGATATTTGACAGGAATTTTGTTTCTCATTAATTTATCCTTTAACACGCCATGAAAGTCCTCTTGTTCCAGCTGCTTAACAGATATATTAATGGCAATGGGTATTAATCGATACCCACTGTCTAGCCAGCTTTTAAGCTGGGCCAGTACAGTTTCCATGACCCATTCTCCAATGCGCCATATTTGCCCGGTATTTTCTGCAATGGGTATAAACTTGTCTGGGGGAACCATGCCCAAATCTTTATTTTCCCACCTTAATAATGCCTCTGCCCCCAAAATTTGATGATTATTCAAATCAAATATTGGCTGGTACAGCAGGGAATATTCCCCCTCTTCGATGGCTTGATTCCACTCCTGCAAACGGCCAAAGACCGGGGGATTT
>CBFGTV010000058.1:0-21150 GCA_965652145.1 uncultured Clostridiaceae bacterium | reverse complement strand
TTGAACTAGTAACTGCAGCACTAATATACCCGGTTCAATTGTTATCACACCCTATTACTTGAAAAAAATTGCTAAAAATTGCAGATAGGAGGATGATAACCAGCCTTTGATAAATTTTTACTTGTATTTTAATGAATGTGGGTGTACAATCTGTATATATATTCTAATTTTACTTATAAATAAAAGGTTGCATATTTTAAAGATGTGTAGTAAAATAGGTATAGAAAATTCAGAAATTCAAATTTAATAAGCTGACAGGCAGTGTATAAGGGCAATGGGGTCCAGTTAAATTAGCTTACGCTGTCGGTAAAATGACTATTTGGTCTTGCGAGCAAAGGCGTTCTCAAGTTTTATTCGAGAACGCCTTTTTATATTTTTGCTTAAACAAATTATGATTCAAGGGGGACTTGATATGAGCAGTGAAAAACAATCAATCAGCGAAATTTTTGGGGCCAATGTGTTTAATGATGCCGTTATGAGGCAGCGAATACCCAAAAACATCTATAAGGCATTACGTAAAACCATTGATCTTGGTGAAGAACTAGACCCTGCCGTTGCCGAGGTTGTCGCCAATGCCATGAAGGATTGGGCCATCGAAAAGGGAGCCACCCATTTTACCCATTGGTTCCAGCCTATGACCAGCTTCACCGCTGAAAAGCATGATTCTTTTATTTCGCCTACCGCAGACGGGAAGGTCATTATGGAGTTTTCTGGCAAGGAATTAATTAAGGGTGAGCCGGACGCCTCCTCTTTTCCTTCCGGTGGAATTCGAGCAACCTTTGAAGCCAGAGGGTATACGGCCTGGGATTGTACCTCACCGGCCTTTATTAAAGAAGACACCCTCTGTATTCCAACGGCCTTCTGTTCCTATACGGGTGAGGCCCTGGATAAAAAAACACCCCTGCTGCGATCCATGGAAGCCCTTTCAAAGCAGGCGGTTCGTGTCTTAAAATTATTCGGGAATAATACCTCCAAAAAGGTTATCACGACGGTAGGGGCCGAGCAGGAGTATTTTCTAATTGAAAAGGAATTCTTTAAAAAGCGGAAAGATTTAGTATATACCGGCAGAACCCTCTTTGGTGCCATGCCACCAAAGGGGCAGGAGCTTGAGGACCACTACTTTGGCAGCATTAAGGAAAGAATTGCAGCCTATATGAAGGAGCTGGATGCAGAATTATGGAAGCTTGGTGTAACCGCTAAAACAAGACATAACGAGGTGGCCCCTGCACAGCATGAGCTAGCACCAATTTTTACTTCAACTAATATTGCAGCAGACCATAATCAGCTTATTATGGATACTATGAAAAAGGTAGCCAATCGTCAAGGCCTGGTGTGCCTGTTGCATGAAAAGCCCTTTGCTGGGGTCAATGGTTCAGGAAAGCATAATAACTGGTCGATGAGTACCGACGATGGAATTAACCTATTGGAGCCAGGCACTACTCCCCATGAAAATGCACAGTTTTTAGTATTTTTAGCAGCTATCATTAAGGCGGTGGATGTTCATGCCGATTTACTTCGTCTGTCGGCAGCTAATGCGGGCAACGACCACAGATTAGGCGCCAACGAGGCACCACCGGCAATAATCTCTATCTTTCTGGGGGAACAATTAACCGATATATTGGAGCAGATTAAAAATGGTCCTGCCACCTCATCTAAACAGGGTGGTCTGATGAAAATAGGTGTTTCCACCCTGCCGGCCCTGCCAAAGGATGCTACTGACCGGAACAGAACGTCTCCCTTTGCCTTCACCGGTAATAAATTTGAATTTAGAATGGTTCCTTCCTCTGCATCAATTTCTGGCCCCAACGTTGTGCTTAATACCATTGTGGCTGACGTCTTATCGGAAATTGCAGATCAATTGGAGGGGGCAACAGATTTCAATGCTGGTGTTCAACAATTGCTTCAAGATATTGTCAAGCACCATGACAGAATTATATTTAACGGAAATGGCTATTCCAGTGAATGGGTAGAAGAGGCAGCTAAACGAGGTTTACCGAATATTCCTTCAACGATAGCCGCCATTCCAGCCCTAACCTCTGAAAAATCCGTCAAGCTATTTACAAAGCATGGGGTTTTTAGTGAAGTAGAACTGCACTCCAGATATGAAATACTCTTAGAGGAATATTCAAAGCAAATTAATATTGAAGCAAGAACCATGATCGAAATGGGTAAAAGACAAATGATGCCTGCTGCCATTAAATATGCAACAAATTTGGCTGCTTCTGTCAATACCGTTAAAGCTGCTGATGTCAATGCAGATGTGACTGTTCAAGCAGATTTACTTGCTGAGGTGTCAAGCCTGTTGGCTGCATTTAAAGAAAAATTGGTGGCCCTGGAAGCTGTAACGGAAAAAGCCGCCTCAATAGAGGAGGATGCCTTGATTCAGGCAACCTTTTATCGAGAGTCAGTTTTTACAGCTATGGGAGCATTAAGAATCGTTGGGGATCAAATTGAAACACTGGTGGATGAGGCCCTATGGCCGATGCCTACCTATGGGGAATTGTTGTTTCAAATATAAATAAAGGAAAAAGGATACCAAGGCCCAAAAGAGCTGTGGTATCCTTTTAAATTTTAGACTCTGCGTCACTTAAATGGAAAGTAAGGCCTGGGAAAAAATTAAATTGCTTGAAGACTAAGGTTGATCTGGATTAACGTATTTTGAAAAGCTAATGATTTGCCCCCGGTGTTGAATAATAGCCGGGTTAATGGGATAATCCTTTAGCTTTTCTGCAAAGCTCTGAGTAATCGTGTATTGATCTGAAAAGTGCATAGGAATTAATAGTTTAGGATGAAGGGTTTGGGCCAGGTAAAGGCCCCCCAGATAAAAGTATTCCTCTAAACGGGGATCAACAGGTGAAAAAGCAATATCAATTTCCTCCTTGATTTTATCAATCTCCCCCTTATAGTCCAATTCCTCCTTCAGCTGCTGTTCCTTGGTAAAGCTCTTCCAGTGCCACCAGTTTAAATCACCCGCATGGAAGATACTTAGGTCATCGACACGAACAAAATAAGATACACCCCGATCGGTACTGCCATAGCTTTTAATTTCAACACCATTTAATTGAAGGGTTTCGTAGGGAGCCATCGAGTAGTAGTTTTCCTTTCCATCAACAGTAATATCGTAGCCCAATATATATTGGATTTTAGGATTAATGGCTTCCCACTTAAAAATGAGTGGGTGATAATGATCGCTATGTCCATGGCTGACAAAAACAAAGATCTGCTTATCGGTTGTCAGTTCTTTTTCAGTTATAACGCCGTTTTCCAGACTACGGGGCAATGAAGCATCGGGTTCATCCTGATAGTAGTCAAAAATTAAAAAGTAGTTAGGTGTTTCTACAGCGTAGCTGCTATGATAAAGTTGGTGAATTTTAGCTTCGATTTTTTTCATTGACAAACCCCCTTATTAATTATATTTTTGTAATTACCCCTTAAAAGAGTATTTTAACAGCTAGTTTTTTAATAGCTTCATTCTTCAATAAGTTAAAAGCCCTGGTATGAAGGCAGTATGTATTACGCCTTTAAACCAGGGCATATTTTTAAAGTGTTATTTAATCCTTATACCTTTGGTATATTTCTGCCATAGAAAATTTCAGCCATTTCCTTTTTAAGCCGCTGCTTAATCTTTTTCTTTTCACCGGGCTGAAGCTCTTTTTTGGTGATGCCGAAAAGATAGTTGTCCAGGTCAAATTCCTTTAAAATCATCTTTGTGTGGAATATATTTTCCTGATACACATTGACATCAACCATCTGGTAGCGATTACGGGTTTCGCTGGAAATGTAATTCTGTATGGAGTTGATCTTATGATCAATAAAGAATTTCTTACCTGCAACATCACGAGTAAAGCCCCTTACACGGTAATCAATATACATAATGTCTGAATCAAAGCTGTGAATTAAATAATTCAATGCCTTTAGAGGTGAAATATGACCACAGGTTGAAACATCAATGTCAGCCCGAAAGGTACTGATTCCCTCATCTGGATGACTTTCCGGGTAGGTGTGAACAGTAATATGGCTTTTATCAAGATGGGCTACTACGCCGTCGGGTAAAGGACCAGGGGCCTCGCTATCAGCATCGGGATGGGTTTCTGGGGAAGCCACCAGGCCCTCCGATACCAGCATGGTAACACTAGCCCCCTGGGGGTCGTAGTCCTGCTTGGCAATATTTAAAATGTTGGCGCCGATAATATTGGCAACATTGGTTAATATATTTGTAAGCCGCTCTGCATTATATTGCTCGTCAATATACTCTATATAATTTTTACGGTCCTCAACGGTTTTTGCATAACAAATATCATACATGTTAAAACTTAGGGTCTTAGTTAAGTTGTTGAAACCATAAAGCTTTAATTTTTTTACAGGTTTTATTTCCATCGTCTACTGTATGACCTCCCTTTCCTGTGCGTTTGCACGAAGTTATATTGTTCTTATTATTCCTTGCGTTTTCAATTATAAACCTAAGAAGAAAATATATCAATAGTTATGTAAAATAAGAATTAATCTGACGTTATTTTTTTGTTCAATACATAGGCGGGTTATATGTAGCTTAATTAAAAATTTATGATATAATCACTCTATGATTATTTTTGGAGGTGAAGATCATGTCATTAAACATTGTATTATTGGAGCCGGAAATCCCTCAAAATACAGGAAATATTGCAAGAACCTGCGTGGTAACCAATTCCATTTTGCATATTATAGGGCCTACTGGATTTTCAATGGACGAAAAGCATCTTAAAAGGGCGGGGTTAGATTATTGGGACCTGCTGGATTTAAGATACTATGAAAGCTATCAGGAGTTTTGTGAAAAAAATCCTTCTAATACGATTTACTATGCCACCACAAAGACAAGAAAGAAATATTCAGATGTAGCCTTTCCCCAAAATTGTTATATTATGTTTGGCAAAGAGACAGCAGGAATTCCTGAAGATATATTAGAACAAAATGAAGAGACCTGTATTAGGGTTCCCATGCTGAATATAGAAAGGGCCCGGTCCTTAAACTTGTCAAATTCAGTGGCAATCGTTGCCTACGAGGTATTAAGGCAATGGGGCTTTCCGCAAATGATTTAAAATTTCCGAATTATTTACTTAGCGACGTTGATTCGATCAAGGTCGCTTATTTTTTTGCTCTGTTTTATAATAGGCATAGTAAAAGTGAGTGCTAATTTCAGAAACTTTACATTTAGAATTGACATCAAAAAACAGAGGTGATATAATCAAAAAAAATCACAAACAATCATAAACAATCGAGTTTTGTTTAAATAATAATCATAAACCATCGTCCCGGGGAGGATTCAATATGTTTGCTGAAGAAAGAAAAACTAAAATATTAGAAATACTGGAGAAGAGCCAGCGAATCGAAGTAAGCGATCTGGTGGAGATTTTAGGGGTCTCCGAATCTACAATTAGAAGGGATTTACAGGATTTAGAGCAGAGCGGTCTTCTAAAAAGAACCCATGGAGGTGCCGTAAAGGCAGAAAACACTTCCAGTGAGCCGACTATGGACGAAAAAGAACTGGATCATCTGGAGGAGAAGAAGGAAATCGGTGAAATTGCAGCAAGCCTTATTAATGATAAGGATACCATATTGCTGGATTCAGGAACCACTACGCTGCAAATTGCAAAATCCATCAAGGCCCAAGGAGTAATCGTACTGACCAACTCCATTTTGATTGCTCTGGAACTTGCTAAAAATAAAGAGGCAGAGGTTATTTTAACAGGGGGGGAATTAAGAAAAGAGACTATGTCCATTGTGGGTTCCTCTGCTGATGAATTTATTCAGGGCCTTCGGGTTGATAAGGCCTTTATCGGAACCAATGGAATAAGCCTTAAAGAAGGGTGCACAACGCCTAATTTGAAGGAGGCAAATACAAAAAAACAAATGATTCAAGTGGCAAAGGCAGTTTATATTGTAGCCGATCGAAGCAAATTTGGAAAAATATCCTTTGCACAATTTATGAAGCCTCAAAAAATTGAGCAGATTATTACAGATCATCTGATCAGCCCGGAGCTTATCGCCCAGTATGAATCCCATAACATTAAGTTAATAAGTAGCTTAGGAGGGGAAATATGATTACTACGGTTACTTTGAATCCAGCGGTGGATAAAACAATTCTTATCGAGAATTTTCAACTGGGTAGAGTCAATCGAATTGAAGAAGGCAGACAGGACCCAGGAGGAAAAGGGATTAATGTTTCAAAGGTGGTTGCATCCCTGGGGCATAAAACCCTGGCCACGGGTCTGATAGGAGGAAGAAATGGTCAATGGATCAATGAAGCACTCTTGAAACGGGGAATTGAAACGGATTTTGTATGGGTAGAGCAGGAGACTAGAACAAATATAAAAATAGTAGACCTGGTCAGCAATCAGTATACAGATATTAATGACAGGGGATACGAAGTTGAGCACAATTCGTTGGAGCACTTATTTGAAAAAATAACCTATTGGGCAAGGCTAAGCAAGGTAATGGTACTTTCAGGAAGTCTACCTGAGGGGGTTTCTGAGGATATCTATCAAAAATTGATTGAGATATGCGAAAAAAATGGTTGTAAAACCATACTAGACACTGCGGGTTCTGCATTAATTAATGGAATCAAGGCTGGTCCCCACATGATTAAACCAAATATTCATGAACTGGAAAGCTCCCTAAAGGTTCAAATTAAAAACCAGAAGGATATCCTAAAATGTGCAAAGCATTTCCTAAAAAAAGGGGTAAAGCTGGTGGTGGTTTCCCTAGGGGAAAAAGGGGCATTACTTGTTTCAGAGGATTTGATTTTAGAGGCTGAGGCTATTCCCACAAGGGTTAAAGGTACAGTGGGTGCCGGCGATTCAATGGTGGGAGCCTTTGCTGTGGGCCTGATGGAGGGTTATTCAATGGAGGAAATGCTGAAGCTGGCCATTGCAGCGGCTACTGTTAGTGTTAAGGAAGGAAAACTATATCATGACGTATACGAAATAAATCGGCTGAAAGAAACTGTTATCATCAACAAAATTAATTAGGGGTAGGGAAGAAGAGTAAGGGCCCTTTTAAAGATAATAAAAAGTAGGCTGAAAGAGGGGGAATAATTTAGAAAAAAGGGGGCTATCCTTTGTGAAAATAATCATGAAGGATAGCTTTTTATTTACTTTTATCATTAAAATGACTATAATGACTATAAGATGGAAATATTTAAGAAATATTTAATAATTACAGAGGCGTAAGCAGGAAATATGGCTTTCTCTATTGAATTTCGTTATTATTAATAGAATTAGGGGGTAAGGTAATGAGGAGCATACAAATTATAACAGACAGTATGACAGATATGCCTAAAGAATTGATAGAAGCCTATGATATTGAAGTAATTCCCTTGACTGTTCACTTTGGTGAGTCAGAATATAGAGATGGAGTAGATTTAAGTCATGAAGAATTTTACGGAAAGCTGATGGACGCCGGTGAATTGCCAAAAACCTCCCAGGTAACACCCTACACCTTCGAGGAAGCCTTTAAAAAGCATTTAGATATGGGGAAGGATGTTTTGTGTATCAATGGCTCCTCAAGGGCCAGCGGAACCCATCAGTCTGCCCTGGTGGCTAAAAATCAGCTGGAAAATAACCATATTCACGTATTCGATACCATGGGGCTCTGCTTTGGTGCCGGTTTCTTTGTCTATGAGGCGGCCAAACTGGCAAAGGAAGGAAAATCCTGCGAGGAAATTATTACTGTTCTGGAAGGAATGCTTGGAAAGGTTGATCACATTTTTACTGTTGAATCAATGGAATACCTTAAGCGAGGAGGCAGGCTGAACCCCATGAAGGCGATTATTGGGGGACTTTTGAATTTAAAGCCCATTTTAACGGTTAATGAAGGTTTGGTGGAACCTCTGGATAAGGTAAGGGGCAGCAAAAAGGTCATTGGAAAAATGATCGAGCTGGCTAAGGAACGGGGCGGAGACTTTTCGCAGAAATCCCTGGCCATAGCCCATGCCATCAATCCGGAACAGGCTGCCTTGCTAAAGGAGCGTATCATAGAGGAGCTTAATCCTAAGGAAATTATTGTTACTGAAATTGGCTGTACCATTGGAACCCACGCAGGGCCGGGTACGCTGTCAATCTTCTATCAAAAAAAATAGACAGAAAAGAAAATTTCAGGTATGCTACATAGGGTATTAAAGGCAGAGATTATTTGTGGCAATGGCCATTGTCATAAATAACTCTGTTTTTATTTCAATTTTTTTAAAAATTTCCTGAATAATGTACATCCTTTCTGGGCATCTAAGAACCAGGGGTATTGCTTCCCCAATTCATTTGTCGTTTTGCAGTCTGTGACTGATAGAAATTTTATTTATTTAAAGGAGTGGAATACATGGAAAAGATTTATGATGTAGTTGTGATTGGTTCTGGGCCCGCCGGCCTGTCGGCGGGGCTTTATGCAGCAAGGGCTAAAATGACTACATTAATATTGGAAAAGTCAAAGGTGGGCGGGCAGGTTTCCTCCACCGAAGAAGTAGCCAATTATCCAGGTTCAATAGAGAACCCCACAGGCCCATCACTGGTTGCCAGAATGGTGGAGCAATGTAAGGACTTCGGTGCGGTTCTGGAGCAGGACCATATACTGGAAGTAAAGCAGGAGGATCAAATCAAGGTGCTAAAGGGTCAAAAAGATACCTATTATGCCCGGTCGATAATTGTTGCCCCAGGTTCAAAACCAAAGCTAATGGGTGTTCCAGGGGAACAAGAATTTACCGGAAAAGGTGTCTCCTATTGTGCTACCTGCGATGCAGATTTTTTTACGGATTTAGAGGTTTTTGTCATTGGTGGTGGAGATGCAGCGGTGGAAGAGGCCCTGTTTATTACGAGATTTGCAAGAAAGGTGACGATTGTCCATAGAAGGGATCAGCTGGCGGCGGCAAAAACCATCCAGGAAAAGGCCTTCAAGCACGATAAAATTCATTTTATGTGGAACAGTACTGTGGCCGAGATAAAAGGTGAAGGTATTGTAGAAGCTATAGTTTTTAAGAATACCAAGACTGGCGAGTTAACGGAGTATAAGGCAAGTGAAGAGGATGGCACCATGGGGGTATTTGTATTTGTAGGAAATGAACCCCAAACAGAAATCTTTAAAGGCTTGCTGGATATGGACGAAAGGGGTTATTTAATAACCGACTCTGATATGAGAACCAATGTCCCAGGAATTTTTGCAGCGGGGGATTGCCGTGTGAAATCCCTAAGACAGGTGGTAACAGCCGTCTCTGATGGGGCAATAGCTGCTGTACAGGCGGAAAAATACATTGAAGCTACATTCCACGAATAGAAAAACTCTTATTTTGAAGGTCCTTACCTGGTGGTAGGGCTTTCTTTTTTATTGGTCTAAAAATAGTTGGCTAAAATAAAATGATAGTAGACAAGCTGAAGGAAATGATTAGGAAATTTTTAACAATGCAATTTTTATGCCAGAATCGTCAATTTTTACATAAATACTTTATTATTTTTTCTCGAAATGATATAATAGCCTTAAGAAATTCCAAAAGTAAGGGTGATATTAATGAGAATGGGCTATAATCTTCAATTGGAGCAATCTCAGAAATTAATCATGACACCGCAATTACAACAGGCGATCAAGATTTTACAGCTAAACTCACTGGAGCTGGATCAATTTATACAAGCACAAATGGAGACGAATCCATTCTTGGAATTCAGTGAGGGCAGCGAAGGCGACGAAGAAAGGCAAATCGAAGACAATCGGTTAAAGGAAATTGACTGGAAAGAGTATTCAGAGGACTATCGAAATACTCGAGATGATTTCAATAGCTATCAAGGCTCAACTGAAAACGATTTCACCTATGAGAGCTTTGTATCGGCCAGGCTATCGTTACAGGATTACCTGATGTCTCAATTTCAGCTGATTCTCCCTAATAGTAAAATTTTTAAGGATATTGGGGAATACATTATCTATAGCTTGGATGAAAACGGTTATTTAAATATACCGTTAGCAGAGATTGCAACAGAATTCAATACTAAGATGAGTATTGTCGAGGGAGTCCTGAGTTTGGTGCAATCCCTTGATCCACCCGGGGTGGGGGCACGAAATCTTAGGGAATGTCTTATGATTCAAATTGAACAGCTGGGCGTTCATTGTCGATATACCCGTCGCATTGTTGAGGAGTATCTGGAAGAAATTGCCCAAAATAAATATCCCATGGTAGCAAAAAAGCTTGGGATACCTGTGGAAGAAGTTCAAAAAATATGTGACTTTATACGAACCCTTGAGCCCAAACCGGGAAGAAAATTTTCTACAGCCAATCACAGTTATATTGTACCCGATGTAGTGGTGAAAAAGATTGGTAATGAATACGTAATCATTATTAACGAGCACTATGGGCCAAGATTAATGATTCGGGAGGATTATCGAAGAATACTGGCAAATAAGGGCGATTCTGAAACTGTCAAGTACATTAACGATAAGCTTAATGCTGCCACCTGGTTAATTAAAAGCATTGAACAGCGCCGGCAAACGATCTATAAGGTCGTGGAAAAAATACTTGAAAAGCAACGGGACTTCTTTGATGCAGGGAAAAAATATTTAAAGCCCATGACATTAAAGGAAATTGCAGATGAGATAGAGGTTCATGAATCCACCGTTAGTCGAGCCACAAATGGGAAATATATGGAAACTCCTGTAGGAACCTTTGAATTAAAATACTTTTTTACCAGCGGCATAGAAGGTGAAGATGGCGAAGGGATTTCTGCCGAAAGTGTAAAGAGCTTTATTAAGGAAATCATCGAGGCGGAGAACCCTAAAAAGCCCCTGAGCGACAGTAAAATTGGTGAAATATTATCGAAAAAGGGAATGACCATTTCTCGCAGAACCGTTGCAAAATACCGGGACGATTTACAAATCCCGGCTTCATCAAAAAGAAAGAGATTTTAAGCCATTGTAATCATTTTAATTATTTATAACTAGCCATATATATGAACCCTCCTGGTCGATATTGTCAGGGGGGTTATCTACTATATTAAACGACATAATTTGACCCGTTTAATAAAATGATTAAAGAATTTTTTCCCAAAGCTGCTTGCTTCCAAGAAAAATCTATTATATAATGAATTTAAAGAAGTACATATTTTTTTGTTCTAACAGGGACATATTTTGCATATGCGGGACAAAAAAAGTCCCCACGAGGAGTGGAGTAGGGATGAATGAGATTATTCAGGTTCAAAAGAAAATTATTCCCGAAGCTTTTACAATGCTGGAAGAACGCTATGAAATACTACGAAATATCGGAATGCTCGAGCCAATTGGCAGAAGGGCCCTGGCAAATCGCCTTCAAATAGGTGAAAGAATTGTTAGAAGTGAAGTAGAGTTTTTAAAAAAGCAAGGGTTAATCGACGTTAATGCAGCGGGCATGATGATTACCAGCCAAGGTGAAAAAATTATTGATCAGCTGAAGGAATTTATTTTTGATCTAAGGGGAATAAATGATTTACAGGAGGCATTAAAAAAGCGACTACAGATTAAAGAAGTTTATGTGGTACCAGGAAATTTAGAAGCTGATGAATATGTTTTAAATGATATTTCCAATAGAACTTCTCGAATATTAGAAGATTTTATTGAGGAAAATAGTACTATTGGTGTAACAGGTGGGACAACAATGGCCGCGGTGGTCAAGCATTTGTCCCAGCAGGGTAAGGAAAAGAATATTTTAGTGGTTCCTGCCCGGGGTGGACTGGGTAAAAAGGTTGAAAGCCAGGCCAATTCCATTGCTGCCACCATGGCATCAAAGCTGAAGGGAAATTATCATTTGCTTCATGCCTCCGACACCTTAAGTCAGGAAGCCCTGGAGAGTATTTTACAAGATCCCGAAATTAAACGCATCAAGGAAATTTTAAAAAAGGTTAATCTAGTTATATTCGGAATTGGTAGAGCCGATGAAATGGCTCGAAGAAGAGAATTGTCTGACGAAGTGGTGAAGCTCTTAACGGATCGAGGGGCTGTGGCCGAGGCCTTTGGTTATTATTTCAATAAAGAGGGTAAAATTATTTATGAAATGAAAACCATTGGCATTAGCTTTGAGGACTTTCAAAGAGTTCCCGTTACCATCGGCGTGGCAGGAGGCCCCCATAAGGCAGAGGCCATTGTTGCCATCAGTCGCCTTAAACAGGACATGATCTTGGTTACCGATGAAGGAGCCGCCAGGGAAATATTAAAGAGCAATTAATTTTTTTATAAAAAATAAATGATTTATTATTAAACAGGAGGGAATTGTATGAGTGTAAAAGTTGCAATTAATGGTTTTGGTAGAATTGGTAGAAATGCATTTAAAGTGGCTGTAGAAAAGGAAAGGGATTGGGAAATTGTTGCAATCAATGATTTAACTGATCCAAAGACCTTGGCCCATTTACTTAGATATGACAGCTTATATGGCCGCTTTGCAGGTGAAGTAGAGGCAAAGGAAAACGCCATCATTGTAAACGGCAAGGAAATCAAAATTTTTGCTGAAAGAGACCCTGAAAATCTTCCTTGGAAGGAACTAGGTGTTGACATTGTTATTGAATCAACAGGAATTTTCAGAAGCAAAGATAAAGCCATGAAGCACATCAATGCCGGTGCAAAAAAGGTTATTATCAGTGCCCCAGCCAAAAAAGAAGATTTAACAATTGTTATGGGAGTAAATGAAGATCAATATGATCCTCAAAACCATCATGTACTTTCTAATGCTTCCTGTACAACCAACTGCCTGGCTCCCTTTGCCAAGGTAATTGACGAAAAATTTGGTATTAAGAAGGGGTTAATGACAACAATCCATGCCTTCACCAATGACCAAAGAATTTTAGATCTTCCCCATGATGATTTAAGAAGAGCCAGAGCTGCATCACAATCAATTATTCCTACTACAACAGGGGCAGCAGAGGCAGTTTCCCTTGTATTGCCACAATTAAAGGGTAAGCTCAGCGGAATGGCCATGAGAGTTCCTACTCCAACTGTTTCAGTGGTAGACCTTGTGGTAGAAACAGAAAAAAATACGACTAAGGAAGAGGTTAATGCAGCCCTGAAGGCAGCGGCCGAGGGTGAATTAAAGGGAATTTTACACTTCTCAGATGAGCCTTTAGTATCTATGGACTTCAAGCAAGATCCCCATTCCTCAATCATCGATGGCCTATCTACAGCAGTAATGGGTGACAATATGGTTAAAATTATTGCATGGTATGACAATGAGTGGGGTTATTCAGTAAGGGTAGTTGACTTAGTATCCTTTGTTGTTTCTAAAGGACTGTAGAATAAATCCATTGCTTTAATGTAAATCCGGGCAAAAGCTCCCAGGATGTTAAAAAGTTCGGTTTTGTAGGGAGCCTATGGAACTGAACTTTTTAAACATTTCTGGTTAAACAAAAATATGGTAAAATCAAATAGATTGTTGTTCTAATCAAAAGGTATTTATGTAAAACATGCCTTTAAAGAGCGAGGGAGGGTTTAACTTGTCAATGCTTGATAAAAAAACGGTTCGTGATTTTGATGTAAAGGGTAAGCGGGTATTGGTCAGATGTGACTTTAATGTTCCGATGGATAAAGAAGGGAATATTACCGATGACAGGAGAATTAAAGGAGCGTTGCCTACCATTACATATTTAATTGAGCAGGGTGCTGCCGTTATCTTAATGTCTCATTTCGGCAGACCAAAGGGAGAAGCGAATCCTAAGTATTCCCTGGAGCCTGTGGCAAAGCGTCTTTCAGCTCTGCTGGAACAGGAAGTCGTATTTGCGGATGATGATATTGTTGTAGGTGAAAAGACCCTTCAAACAGCAAAGAATCTTGCTGGAGGCAAGGTAATGCTGCTGCAAAATGTTAGATACCGTAAGGAAGAAGAAAAGAATGATGAGGCCTTTTCAAAGGAGCTGGCTAATCTGGGAGAAATCTATATCAATGATGCCTTTGGTACTTCCCATAGGGCCCATAGCTCAACTGCTGGTGTAGCGGCCTTTTTACCCTCTGGTATGGGCTTCTTGATTGAAAAAGAGCTTAATTTCATGGGTAAGGCTGTTGAAAATGCAGAAAGACCCTTTGTGGCAATTTTAGGTGGAGCAAAGGTTTCCGATAAGATTGGCGTAATCGAAAATCTGATTGAAAAGGTAGATGTATTATTAATCGGTGGCGGAATGGCCTATACCTTTTTAAAGGCCCAAGGCTACGAAATTGGTAAGTCCTTGTTAGAGGCAGACAAGATGGATTTAGCCCTAAACCTGATTGAAAAGGCCAAGGAAAAGGGTGTTGAGCTGCTCTTACCCGTAGACTCAGTGGTGGCAAAGGAATTTGCTGCCGATGCCGAGCATAAAACCGTTACAAACGAAGAAATACCTGCCGATTGGCTGGGTGTAGATATTGGGCCCAAGACAGTTGCCCTCTATGGAGAGAAAGTAAAAGAGGCAAAAACAGTCATTTGGAATGGACCAATGGGTGTGTTTGAAATGCCAGCCTTCGCTGTAGGAACCAAGGAAATTGCCAGAGCCTTAACTGAAAGCAAAGGAACAACAATAATTGGCGGTGGAGACAGTGCAGCAGCCGTTGAACAATTAGGCTTTGCTGATCAGATGTCTCATATTTCCACTGGTGGTGGCGCTTCCCTGGAATTTTTAGAAGGTAAGTTACTACCAGGAATCGACGTACTTGAAAACAAGTAGCTCTGAAAGGAGAATATCATGCGCAGACCAATTATAGCTGGAAACTGGAAAATGCATAAAACCATTAGTGAAGCAGTAACACTGGTTAATGAAATAAAAAAGGGCGTTAATGAAACAGATGTTGAAGTGGTTGTATGCTGTCCCTTTACAGCCTTGGCGGAAGTTAAAAAAGCATTGGAGGGTTCAAGGCTGAAATTAGGAGCCCAAAATATGCATTGGGAATCATCCGGAGCCTACACCGGAGAAATTTCTGCCGACATGCTTAAGGAGATTGGCGTAGAATATGTAATTTTAGGCCACTCCGAAAGAAGGCAATACTTCAATGAAACAGACGAAATTGTTAATAAAAAGGTACTGAAGGCCCTTGAAGCGGATATAAAACCAATTTTATGTGTTGGAGAGAGCTTAGCGGAAAGGGAAGCCAATCAGACCTTTGATGTAGTGAAGCGGCAGACCCTGGCTGCCATAAAGGGCTTAAAGGAAAGGGATTTAGAAAGGGTAGTCATTGCCTATGAACCCATCTGGGCCATCGGTACAGGAAAGACTGCCACAGCGGAAGAGGCTAATGCTGTAATTGCCTATATTAGAGAAGTGATCCAAGCACAATTTAACGATACAATTTCTGAAATCGTACGAATTCAATATGGCGGAAGTGTTAAGGCTTCCAATGCTTCTGAAATTATGAACGAAGCCGATATTGACGGCGCCCTGGTAGGGGGAGCAAGCCTTGATGCAGAAGGATTTTTAGGAATTGTTCACTTCTAGAAAGGAAGATGAATATGAAAAAGCCTGTTGCACTAATTATTTTAGATGGGTTTGGAATTGGAAACAAAACCGTTGGAAATGCAGTGAAGGCGGCCAATCTGTCTAACTTTAAGCGAATTAGCAATGAATACCCAAAGACTGAAATAATGGCCAGCGGCTTGGAGGTAGGCCTGCCCCAGGGACAAATGGGTAACTCAGAGGTTGGACATTTGAATATTGGAGCAGGAAGAATCGTATATCAAGAGCTCACCAGAATTTCAAGGGAAATCGAGCTGGGTAAATTTGAAAAAAATCCAGTATTGCAAGGTGCTGTTGATCATGCCAAGACCAATGGAAAACAGTTGCATCTAATGGGCTTGGTGTCTGATGGCGGGGTTCACAGCCATATTAATCATTTGTATGGACTTTTGAATCTGGCAAAGAAGGAAGGCCTAAAGGATGTCTTAATTCATTGCTTCTTAGATGGCCGTGACACGCCGCCCCAAAGTGCTAAGCAGTATATTACTGAGCTTGAAGAAAAAATAGCCGAAATTGGCGTGGGGAAAATTGCTTCCATCGGTGGTCGCTATTATGCCATGGATCGAGACCAAAGATGGGAACGGGTTAAGCTGGCCTATGATGCCATCGTATTTGGAAAGGGAAGAATGATGGAAAGCCCTATTCAGGCGGTAGAAGAAGCCTATCAGCAGGGTGAGGTTGATGAATTCGTCAGTCCTAGCGTCATCGCAGAAAAGGGCAAGGGCCATGAAATGAATGCAGGAGACTCAGTTATCTTCTTTAATTTCAGACCCGACAGGGCAAGACAACTAACCCGCAGTCTGATGGATGAAAGCTTTGACGGCTTTCCCAGGGAAAAGGGACATTTTCCGTTGTACTATGTTACCATGACCCAATATGATGCCACTATTCCAAATGTAAAGGTCGCCTATGAGCCTCAAAGTCTGAATAACACCCTGGGGGAATATGTCAGCAAAAAGGGCTTAAAGCAATTTAGAATTGCTGAAACTGAAAAATATGCCCATGTGACCTATTTCTTCAACGGGGGTGTTGAGACTCCTTACGAAAATGAAGATAGAAGGCTGATTCCTTCTCCTAAGGTGGCTACCTATGATCTAAAGCCTGAAATGAGTGCCGCGGCGGTTACAGAGGACCTTCTAAGGGGAATAGATCAGGATAATTATGATTTAATTGTTGTCAATTATGCTAATCCTGATATGGTTGGTCACACAGGGGTCTTTGAAGCCGTTGTAAAGGCCCTTGAAACAGTTGATGAATGCTTAGGAAAAGTCGTTGATAAAATCGTTGAAAAGGGTGGCTGCGCCATTGTTACCTCAGACCATGGTAATTCTGAGGATTTAATTGATGAAACCACAGGCAATCCCATTACTTCCCATACAACCAATCCGGTACCATTGGTTTTAATTGGTGCTGGAAATGTCGGGCTGGCCAGGGATGGCAAGCTATGCGATATAGCCCCCACTTTACTGGAATTGCTTGGGTTAGAAAAACCTGCTGAAATGACAGGAAGAAGCCTAATATTAAAATAACATAAATACCATTGATGTCGAGAGGAGAGAAAAAGTATGACAGTAATTAGCGAAATCTATGCCAGAGAAGTCTTAGATTCAAGAGGAAATCCCACAGTAGAGGTAGAGGTCTATTTAGAAGGAGGCGTTATGGCCAGTGCCATTGTTCCTTCAGGAGCCTCCACTGGAGCATTTGAAGCCGTTGAATTAAGAGATGGCGATAAAGGCCGATATCTGGGAAAAGGTGTAGCCCAGGCTGTTAAAAATGTGAATGAAATTATTGCTCCTGCCATTGTTGGCTACGACGCCACAGATCAGGTTGGAATTGATAAGGCCATGATTGCCCTGGATGGAACTCCTAATAAAGGTAAATTGGGTGCCAATGCCATTCTTGGTGTTTCAATGGCTGTTGCTAAGGCGGCAGCACAGGCTTTAGAATTACCGCTGTTCCAATATCTAGGCGGGGTAAATGCCAAGGAACTGCCCGTTCCAATGATGAATATCTTAAATGGTGGAGCCCATGCCGACAACAACGTAGATATTCAAGAGTTTATGATTATGCCTGTAGGTGCGCCTTCCTATAAAGAGGGCTTAAGAATGGGTGTAGAAATCTATCATAATCTGAAGGCAGTATTAAAGGGTAAGGGACTGGCTACAGGTGTAGGTGATGAAGGAGGCTTTGCACCAAATCTTTCCTCCAATGAAGAAGCCCTTCAAGTAATCATTGAGGCAATTGAAAAGGCCGGTTACAAGCCCGGCGTTGATGTGAAATTAGCCTTAGACGTTGCCGCCACAGAGCTATATGATGAAGAGAAAAAGGTTTATAATCTGTCGGGTGAAGGAATTACAAAGACTTTTGCTGAAATGGTAGATTTCTATGAAAATCTAGTGAATAAATATCCAATTATCTCAATTGAAGACGGTTTAAGTGAAGAGGATTGGGATGGATGGAAGCTGATGACGGAAAGATTAGGCAATAGACTTCAAATTGTTGGAGATGACCTGTTTGTTACCAATACTAGCAGATTGGAAAAGGGTATTAAGAACAGCACAGGAAATGCGATTTTGATTAAACTAAATCAAATCGGAACCATTACCGAAACCTTAGATGCTATTGAAATGGCCAAGAGAGCAGGGTTTACAACTGTTATTTCTCACCGTTCGGGTGAAACAGAAGATGCCACTATTGCCGATGTAGCTGTTGCGGTTAATGCAGGACAAATTAAAACTGGAGCACCTGCCAGAACTGACCGTGTGGCAAAGTATAATCAGCTTTTAAGAATCGAAGATTTATTGGGTGAAACTGCTCAATATAAAGGAACAAGCGTATTTTATAATCTTAAATAATCATTAAAGGTTTGAAATTTGGGTCGAGTATAACAAGTATAAAAAGGTCTGAGCATGATAATAATCAGTAATAAGGGTAATTTAATTACCCTTATTATCATTTTGTACACTTTAGTGTGTTTTGAATTGCGAAGCTAATTGAAGACAATGCCATCTGCATCAGGAATCGTATTTAATTGGTTGATTTTATAGGGTGGCTGTGTTAAAATATGTATGTTAATCATACGCACAGGAGGTGTAAATTTAAATGAGGATATTTCTAATGATATGTATGGTAATAACTAGCTTATTGTTGATTGCGACTATTATGCTTCAATCTGGTAAGAGTGCAGGCCTTTCCGGTTCAATAGCAGGTGGTGCGCAGCAATTATGGGGAAAACAAGGAAAAGGCTATGAAGGTTTACTAAGTAAGCTAACAACGATTTCAGCAGTCCTATTCATTGTGATTGCCTTAGCGCTGGTTATGATCCAATAAAACTGAATAGACAGAGGAGGATTAAAGTAAATGAACTTAATTGTTTTAGCGCCGGCTGTTGGTATTGTTGCGCTTATTTTTGCGTACTTTCTATCAGCTAAAATCAATAAAGTAGAAGTGGGCACTGAGCGAATGAAGGAAATTTCTTCCTATATTCACGAAGGTGCCATGGCCTTTTTAACCAGGGAATACAGGTATTTAATTATATTTACCGCTATACTATTTATCGTATTGTCCTTTGGAATAGACTTAATCACAGCAATTTGTTTTTTAGTAGGAGCACTATTCTCTGGTTTAGCCGGTTTCTTTGGTATGCAGGTGGCAACCAGGGCCAATGTAAGAACGGCTAATGGAGCTAAGGAAGGCGGTATGAGCAAGGCACTTTTCGTTGCCTTCTCAGGAGGCGCCGTCATGGGGATGTCCGTTGTAGGCCTTGGCCTTCTTGGTGTTGGTGGTTTATATTTAATTCTTTCAAACATGACTGAAGCTGCAGAAGCTGCCAGATACATTACAGGCTTTGCCCTGGGTGCTTCTTCTATTGCTCTGTTTGGACGTGTTGGCGGAGGGATCTATACCAAAGCCGCAGACGTTGGGGCTGACCTGGTAGGTAAAGTAGAGGCGGGTATTCCAGAGGATGATCCAAGAAACCCTGCCGTAATCGCCGATAATGTAGGTGATAACGTTGGTGACGTTGCTGGTATGGGCGCTGACTTATTTGAATCCTATGTGGGATCAATCATTTCTGCCCTTACCTTAGGCTTAATTGCCTATGGTGTCAACGGAGCGATTTTTCCATTAACCTTGGCGGCTGTAGGAATTTTAGCTTCAATTATTGGTACCTACTTTGTGAAGGGTGATGAAAATAAAGACCCGCAAAAGTCTCTAAAATCCGGTACATATGTAAGCGGTATCATTACGATTATTGCCGCCTACTTCTTGAGTACGTACCTACTCGAAGACTTAAAAGGATTTTTAGCAGTTGTAACGGGTCTCATCGTGGGAATTATTATTGGTCAATTAACGGAAATATACACCTCCGGTGATTTTAAACATGTTAAAAAGATTGCCAAACAATCTGAAACCGGCCCTGCAACCACAATTATCAGTGGTTTAGCCGTAGGAATGGTTTCAACCGCTTGGCCCATTTTATTGATTGCAGTTGGTATTCTAATTTCCTTTAGTGTAGCAGGGCTCTATGGTATTGCCTTGGCTGCCGTGGGAATGCTTGCCACTGCCGGTATGACCGTTGCAGTAGACGCCTATGGCCCCATTGCCGATAATGCCGGTGGAATTGCTGAAATGTGTGAGCTGCCTAAGGATGTAAGAAAAATTACTGACAAGCTGGATGCAGTTGGAAATACAACCGCAGCCATGGGTAAAGGGTTTGCTATTGGTTCAGCGGCTCTAACAGCCCTGGCGTTATTTGCAACCTATACTGAAGCAGTAAAATTAAGCTCAATTGACATTACCCGACCTACAGTTATTGCTGGTATGTTAATTGGAGGTATGCTACCCTTTTTATTCTCTGCCTTAACCATGGAGGCCGTTGGTAAAGCAGCCTTCCAAATGATTGAGGAGGTTAGAAGACAATTTAGAGAAATTCCAGGCATTATGGAAGGAAAAGTAAAACCAGAGTATGCAACCTGTGTTGACATTAGTACTGCCGCAGCCTTAAAGGAAATGATCATACCTGGTCTGTTGGCTGTTATTGCACCTATCTTAACTGGTGTATTCCTTGGCCCAGAGGCTGTAGGGGGATTATTGGCTGGAGCGCTGGTTTCTGGTGTATTAATGGCTATTATGATGGCAAATGCCGGTGGTGCATGGGATAATGCTAAAAAATATATTGAAGAAGGAAACCATGGAGGAAAGGGCAGTGAGCCCCATAAAGCAGCTGTTGTGGGAGACACTGTGGGTGACCCCTTTAAAGACACCTCAGGTCCTTCAATTAATATCTTAATTAAGCTAATGACCATTGTAGCTGTGGTTTTTGCTCCACTATTCCTTTCTTATGGCGGATTACTGCTTAAATTCTTTGAATAATAAATAGGTAATAAGAGCCCTTAATCATTAAAGGATTAAGGGCTCTTTTATAGAAGGGGGGAGGATCTATGCAAATAGATCTTGTCGGCAGTATCAGCAGTCAATATAACTGGGGAGCCATACTTTATGGAATTGCTATTTTTGTATTAAGTGTTGTAGCTTTTCTAATGATGGGCTTTGACAAGCTAAGGGCTAAAAGACAGCAGCAAAGGATACCCGAAGCAACCTTTATGGCTTTAGCAGCCCTTGGTGGAGCCGTGGGTATATTGATGGCCATGGTGATATTTAAGCACAAAACCAGTAAAAGAAAGTTTTATATAGGGGTTCCCTTACTGTA
>CBFGTV010000057.1:0-21479 GCA_965652145.1 uncultured Clostridiaceae bacterium | reverse complement strand
GTTTACTGGTTTTAGGAAGCAGTCTTGGAGAATCGGCCACCAGAAATTACAACTCGGTTTTGGTAGCAGGAAGAAAGGTTATTCATGTAGATTGGGATGAAAAAGAATTGAACAAGGTGTTTCCGGCAGACGTGGCGATACATAGTGATTTAGCCGAGGTCATTCCGGCATTAATTAAAGGAACCAATCCTGCCGCCGGTAAATTTCAAAAAGAAGAAATTTTAGACCCCTATCAAAGGAATCATACAGGTCTGTCAATACGATTGTTTCTTGAAAAGATGACTAGGCTGCTGCCCAATAATACCTATTATGTATCTGATATTGGAGAATATATGAACTTTGTATTTAAATTTCTTCAGCTTCCCCCGGGAGCAGAATTTGAAATTAGCTTGAATTATGGGGCAATGGGCTCTGGAGTGGCCGGTGTAGTGGGAGTTAAGCTGGCTGATCCAGATAGACTAACCGTTGTCATAACCGGAGATGGGTCTTTTCTGATGAATGGTACGGAAATTTTTACGGCCAAGGAAAATAAGCTGCCAATTCTTTATTTTGTAATTAATAATGCCATGATGGGATATGTAGAGCATGGACATACCTTCTTATATGGCAGAAGCCTGGAAGGCTTTAAGCAGGAGCGAATTTCTATTGCTAAAATGATGGAGGCCGCCGGTGTGAAAGCAATTGCTATTGATAGCTATGAAGGGTTAGATCAGATTCCCGAAATGGTGAAGGATCTCAAGGGACCCTGTGTGGTTGAACTGATTACTGATGGAAGTGAGCCTGCTCCTGTTGCAGATAGATTTAAAGCGCTAAGTGGCACAAAAAAATAAAGGAGGATTAAATCATGCTTATTAAGGATGAAAAGGGGAAGTTTGAAATTAACGTGGACCCTGTCAGATGCATCGCCTATGATAAAAATATCGGCCTGTGGGATGCCCAGGATTTTGAACGCTATCACAATGTTTTTGCAACAAAAATTGTCCCTTTGTTTAAAGGAAAAAAGTGGGCAAAGTGCAGTGATTTAAGAGAGTACAAAACCTCGAATATCAGCAATGAGCTTAAATCCCATTTAAGCTGGGCTGAAAATAATGGCTTTAGCTGTGCTGCCATTGTACTTGACAGTACTATCATTAAAATGCAAATGAATCGCAGCAAAAGTAATGTTGTCCAACCCAATGCCTTTGCTTCATTGGAAGAGGCAGATGCTTGGTTAAAAAGCCAGGGCTATTAAAAATTTAATAGTTAAAATTTTTAAAAAAACTGTCCTTAATATAGGGCAGTTTTTTTTGGTCACAGTAATTAAAAATAATACATATACTACTATAGTTAGAATAAATAGGGGGCTTATTTTATCATGTTGAATCAGAAAATAAAAGGGTATGTACTAATATAACAGGAATTGATTCAACTTTTTAAATTGGTTAATTTACAATATACTGACAGGGCAAGAGGAGAATATCACCGTTTATATCACATATACTACTAGTACAGCGAAGGGAGTGAACAGCATGAAGCTTTTAACCATAGCCTCAGATAGAAGTATTGATTTAATTTCTTCAAAGATTAAAAGACAGCTTATGCCTTATTTAAATGAAGGCATAGAGATTGAAGAAGAGGTTAGCTTTGGCGAACCCTTTTACTATATTGAGTATAGTGTGAAAATTGAAAGCATCAATCATTATCCGCTGAGTGATTTTTTAAGTATCTTTAAATATAGTATTGCCAACGCATTATGGGATTATATACAATGCTATGAAGAAAATCAATTAATCACAAAAATTCTCAATCAAGAGTACGATTACTTTGATGAGCGAGAAAAATTAGAAATTGAAAGAAATGCCATGGATCTGTTGAAGGAAGAAAGTGAAGAGGCCCTACTGATAAATCAAGAGGCTTATTCCAGAAAATCAAGGGTCTTAAAAAGACTGATGGATCACTTAAATGAACAGATAGAAATCAATATAAGAGGTTTTATTACCTTTAGTCTGAAGGATTATATGATGGATTTGGAAGAAACCGTTGAAAGAGCCATTGAAGACTTTATCAGCAATAAAGAATATAATGATTTTATTAAGCTGCTAAAATACTTCGTAGATATTCAAGATTCCAAGGTAAAAATAATACACCTGGTGTTGGATCAAGACCATCGTTATAAGCTGTACGACGAACAATATCAATTAATTAATAACGACTACCTTCGGGAAATTGCCAGCGAAATTACCGAAAATAACTTTTTAAGCTATGAAGACATTTTGATGAGTGCCTTGATAACCATGGCTCCAGAACAAATCATGATTCATCAATTTCCCGGAATGGGAAAAACAGAGGTAATTAAAACCATCAATCGGGTCTTTGCTTCTAAGGTTACTCTTTGTAATGGTTGCGAGCTGTGTTCAATAGAATCAAATTTGGGAAAGGAATAGCCTGAAGGTAGAAGTTATTTGAATATTTTTATTTAAACCTTAGCCTTGGGAGAACCAGGGCTTTTATTTATCTTAACAGGGATAGATTTTCAGGGTTAATCGTGATATAATACTAAATTATTCAAGTTGTACACTAGAAAGGATGGCCCAAAATGAAATTCGCACTAGTACTTATTCTGGCAGCAATCGGTGCCTTAATTGGCTGGATAACCAACTATATTGCAATTAAGCTGCTGTTTAGACCCTTTGAACCTGTAATGATTCCCCTGTTAAACATAAAGCTACAGGGGCTGATCCCTAAGAGGAAGAATGAAATTGCCAAAAGCATAGGAACGACAATTCAAGAGGAGCTGCTTTCCATAGAAGAAATTATTGAGCAGTTTATTTCAAATCAGGATCAAAGTGCCTTAATAGAAATTATCAAAAATAAAATTAATCGTGTACTGGAGGAGCGGTTGCCCGGAATTTTACCTGCATCCCTTAAAAGTGCCATAAAACGATATATCAATGAGGTAATAGAACAAGAAGCAACCGACTTAATCAATGCTTCGGTGGAGAACATGATTCACTCGGCGTCAGAAAAAATTAATCTTGCTGAAATGGTAGAAAAAAGGATTAATCGTTTTCCAATGGACAAGCTTGAAGAAATGGTTCTTAGAATTGCCAAAAGAGAGCTGAAGCATATTGAGGTCCTGGGAGGAGTCTTGGGTTTTATCATTGGACTAGTTCAAGGTATAATAATTATGTTATTGTAGAAAAATAGTGATTAGATACTTGACAAGGGGGATATGAATTGAATATAATAAATCTTAACATATTGAAAAAGCAATGATGAAGGAAGAGTAGGCTAGCCCCAATACCTAGAGAGGAAGCATCCCGGCTGAAAGTGCTTCTGTAGATGATTAGCTGAAAACTACCTTCGAGCTATTTCTGAGTAATCGAAAGGATGAAAGGAAAATCGGTGATTCCGTTAACATCAATGAGTTGGGTTTTAATCAATTTAGGTGGAACCGCGGGAACAGTCTCTCGTCCTATGCTTTTAGGATGAGGGGCTTTTATATTTTTTAATGAAAGGGAGGTTTAGAACATGGAAAAGGTAAAGATAACTTTAAAGGATGGTTCTGTCAGAGAGGTGAACCAGGGGACTACTGTCTATGAAATTGCCAAAGAAATCAGTGAAGGATTGGCCAGGGTTGCCGTAGGCGGAGAAGTAAACGGTCAGGTGGTGGATCTTAGATACCCCATAGAGGCAGATTGTGAGCTAAATATCCTTCGATTTGAGGATGAGGGCGGAAAGGAAAGCTTCTGGCATACCACCTCCCATATTCTTGCCCAGGCGGTAAAAAGACTGTACCCCAATACAAAGCTGGCCATCGGCCCCGCCATCGATAATGGATATTATTACGATTTTGATTCTGACCATAAATTTACACCGGAGGATTTAGAAAAAATCGAGGCGGAGATGCAGCGTATTGCCAAAAAAAAGCTTGAAATCAGCCGGTTTGAACTGCCAAGGAATGAAGCAATCGAGCTGATGGAAAAGCAGAATGAAGACTACAAGGTTGAGTTGATTCAAGACCTGCCTGAGGATGAGGTAATTTCCTTTTATCGGCAGGGAGAATTTACCGACCTTTGTGCAGGCCCCCATTTGCTTTCAACAGATAAGGTAAAGGCTATTAAACTCTTAAGCGTAGCAGGGGCCTATTGGCGAGGAAACGAAAAAAATAAAATGCTACAAAGAATCTATGGAATCTCCTTTGAAAAGAAGAAGGACCTGGAGGAATATCTGCATCGGCTTGAAGAAGCTAAAAAAAGAGATCACCGTAAAATCGGTAAGGAGTTAGATCTTTTCAGTCTACAGGAGGAAGGGCCAGGGTTCCCCTTTTTCCATCCCAAGGGAATGGTGTTGAGAAATCAGCTGGAGGATTTCTGGAGAAAAGAGCATATTAAACGGGGATATGATGAAATTAAGACTCCTATTATACTCAATGAGCAGCTATGGCGTCAATCGGGACACTGGGCCCATTATCAAGAAAATATGTATTTTACAGATATTGATGATGAACGTTATGCAGTTAAGCCGATGAACTGCCCCGGTGCGATTTTAACCTATAAACGAAAAATGTACAGCTACCGGGATTTCCCTCTCAGAATGGGAGAATTGGGCCTGGTGCATCGCCATGAGCTTTCTGGGGCCCTTCACGGACTCATGCGGGTAAGATGCTTTACACAGGATGATGCCCATCTATTTATGCTACCGGAGCAAATTAAGGAAGAGATCATAGGGGTAATTGATTTTGTAGACTATGTCTATACCCTTTTTGGGTTCAAGTATCATGTAGAGCTTTCCACAAGGCCTGAGGATTCCATGGGAACCGATGAGGAATGGGATTTAGCCATCAGCTCCCTGAAGGAAGCCCTCGAAGCCAAAGGACTTCCTTACAAAATCAACGAAGGAGACGGAGCCTTCTATGGCCCCAAAATTGACTTCCACCTGGAGGACTGTATTGGGCGTACCTGGCAGTGTGGTACAATTCAATTGGATTTCCAAATGCCCCAGCGTTTTGATTTAACCTATGTGGGGGCAGATGGAGAAAAACACCGGCCCATTATGATTCATCGGGTACTCTATGGCAGTATTGAACGATTTATTGGTATTCTGATAGAGCATTATGCAGGAAAGTTTCCAACCTGGCTGGCTCCGGTACAGGCGAAAATTTTACCCATTACCGATAAGCATATGGCCTATGCTGAAAAACTTAGAGATAACATGAAGGAAAAGGGAATCCGGGTTGAGCTAGATTCCAGAAATGAGAAAATTGGTTATAAAATTCGGGAAGCCCAGCTACAAAGGGTACCCTATATGCTCGTACTAGGTGATAAAGAAATAGAGGCAGATTCAGTGGCGGTTCGATCCCGAGACCAGGGTGAAATGGGTGTTATGGCTTCAGCCCAATTTATCGAGAATATCATCAAGGAAATTGAGAATAAGCAAATGTAAAAATTTTAAAAGCTGTAAGATATAATGGAGAAGCATCTGCCGAATACTAAGCTGGCAGATGCTTTTTGATATAACAATGTACCTGCTATTTTATACAGACAGCCTTGACGGGGTCAGGCAATTCATTGAATCCTTTGGTTGTCTTTGTCATAAATCTCCTTTCTCTGTTTAAGCTTTCACATCTGATTTACCCATCCAATGAATGGCCCCTGCACTGATAGAAGCAATGTATAAAAGATTCATTATAAAAAATATAAGATGGCTGCTTTGGGATGAAAGGCTTGTCTGGCTGAGTACGCCCATCCCCATGGTCAGTAAAGAATGGGGAAAAAACAGACCTAAATGAATGACATATATTCCTAGGCCAAGAAAGGATGCGCATAAACCAATACCAATAGGAATAGCAAAACTGCGGATACCCATAGACAGTGCCAATTGCATGCTGGAGATTGAAAGGGCAGCGATCCAGCCCCTAAGCAGCCATCCAGGTAGTTCGCCAGGAAGGGCAGCGGTTAATCCGATCAGCCTTCCGCCAATGAGGTATAACAGAAAAAAGAAGCCTTGAACAAAAATCAACAGTATGCCAACTACAATCAATTTAGCCACGAAAATCGTGGTTGCTGATACGGGGGCGGTCATAATCATATTCCAGTTTTTATTAAGATGCTCCAGCCTCCACATAAAGGCACAGCAAATAGCAATTAGAAGGGGAAAGAAAAATTCCCCATAAAATAAACCCACCTGGGACCATAGGCTATACCATTCCTGCTCCAGTACACCCTGGTTCATGTAAAAATTAGCACAGCCAATTAATATACTTACAAGGGGAAGAACCACCAGGATCACCCATATATGGGAATGACGCAGCTTCATCCACTCAGCAGTAACACATCTTCTTAACATATTCACCCTCCTTATACCTCTTGCCTGGATAAATGGCAGCTTCCAACCAGATAAATAGCCATTCCGACTACAGCCAGTACCACCATCCCAGGCAGTAATGAACTCATATCCCGTACAATAAACTGTATTGTTTCACCTGTATAGCTTTGTGTAATGGGGCTTAGACCTGTGTAGTAGGACCATATAAGAAATTTTCGTATACCCGATGGAAATAAATCCCCAGCCATTCCAATAAAGCCTCCGATCATCCCGAGGGATAGTGCGAAGGCCTGGTTTTTCAATGCCATGGAGGCCCATTGCTGTAGTGCAATAATGATCATGCTTGTTAAGGCTGTTCCCATTAAGAAGCGAGCCAGCAGAAAAAAGGGTACAGACTGCCCAATACCGTAGATAACAGCAAATGCTGCCATGGCAATTACCTGCAATATACATGCCCACAGCATAACGATAGAAGCGACGATATATTTTGCAGCATAAAGCTCACTCTTCTTGACAGAAACGGTCAGCAACAGCTTCCACGTATTTCCTTTATGCTCCATATCACAAATACGAGATACGCATATTGCTGATAGAATGGGAAAAAACAGTCCATTTATAGAAGACAGCATTGCAATCAGCGGTTCCCATCCTACATTGGCAGGATTACGGGAAAAGGATACGCCGGCCGCCATAAAGGCCCAGGTGATTTCCACCAGTAAAAACGATGTAACCATCAAGAACAGATGCTTATGACGTAATTTGTAAAATTCAAGGGTAATGGCCTTCATTACAGGCTTCCCTCCTTTCCAGTAATATCTAGAAAAATGTTTTCCAGGGTCTTTTTTTGTTCTTCGATACGTAGAACATCAATACCAGCTGCCACTAAATTTCGATTCACTTGAATAACCTGTTCATCAGTCAACCCTTCCAATACTAAAGAAGTCTCACTTTGTGTCAAAGAGAAACCCTTAGCTGAAAGAAGCTCCTGTGCCATCCTGTTGTTTCGTGTTTTTATCCTGATAGTCGGTTGGTTTTTGTTTTTCAGTACATCCATTCTCCCTTGAAACATCATCATTCCATCCTTAATAATACCTACTGAGGTTGCAATCTGCTCAATTTCAGCAAGAAGATGACTGGAAATCAGTACTGTCATTCCATAACGCTGAGGCAGTGATTTAATCAGTTCCCGAATTTCACCGATTCCGGCAGGGTCAAGGCCATTTGTAGGCTCATCCAGAATCAAGAGCCTTGGGAAAGATAACAACGCCATGGCGATTCCCAGGCGTTGCTTCATTCCCAGGGAATATTGACTTACTTTTTTATCCTTTTGGTTTTCCAACCGAACAATCTTCAGCGCTTCCGAAACATTTTTGTGGGGTGCATCCCTAAGTCTTTGGATAATACGCATATTTTCAAGGCCAGTAAGATGCCCGTAATAGGATGGGGATTCAATGAGGGAGCCGGTTTGACTTAAAATAAGACGACGGTTTACTGCAAAATCCTTTCCAAAGACCATGACACTGCCTTCAGTGGGTTGGGTCAACCCCAAAATCATTTTTAATGTGGTGGATTTTCCTGCCCCATTGGGGCCCAGAAAACCATAAATATCACCTTCACATACCGATAAATTGATATCCCTTACACGGTAAACATTGTCGTAACGTTTGGAAAGATTGCGGGTAAAAACAACTTGACTCATATTACTTCCTCCAATCTGTTTAACAGGTTCTTGATTCAAAGCATAACAGGTCAACCTTTCTTCAGGCTGACAATAACCTTACATCAACCTTAAATCATAAAAAAGGAATAATATAAGGGCGAAATGAGAAAAAAAGTAATATATAATGATTGTGGGTGATTTTATATGGATGATATAAAAAATAAAAAACTGCTTATTGTTGATGATGAAGATGAGATCAGGAATATGCTGGATACTTTCCTGCGTAAAGAAGGGTTTACCCGTATTTATCAGGCTTCTAGCTGTGAGGAAGCGTTAAAGCAATGTCGGTCTGCTAAGCCAGACATTGCCATTTTGGATGTTATGCTGCCTGACGGAGACGGATTTTCACTTCTTTCGTCCTTACGACAATTATCAGATATGCCAGTCCTTTTTTTATCAGCAAGGGGTGAAGATGAAGATCGTTTATTAGGACTTGGACTTGGAGCGGATGATTATGTTGTAAAGCCGTTTTTACCACGGGAACTGATTCTGCGACTAATGGCAATACTGAGACGGGTTTATTTGCCCCTTAAGCAGGATCAACGGCCTGTCTTTCAGCTGGGGGGCCGCATGATTGATCTTGAGAGCGGTATTGTTCGGTTTGATAGCGGTGAATATCCCTTAACGGCAAAGGAACATACATTACTGTTTAAGCTCTATGAAAATCGAAATCGTATTGTAACCAGCGATGCCCTTTGTCAGGCTGCATGGGGAGATGATTATTATGGCTACGAAAACACACTAATGGTTCATATCCGCCGCATTCGTGAAAAAATCGAATCGAACCCTTCTAATCCGGAATATTTGCTGACCATTCGAGGGTTGGGATATAAGCTGATGGTAAAGGAGAAATAAAAATGGAGGGGACAGTGCGTATCTTAAAACGCTTTATCGGAGCAACCATGGCCATATCAGCTTTTCTGCTGGTTTTCAACTTAATCTTGTTAGGTACCTGGGTTCTTAAGGGAATGGAAGAGAGTCAGTCTTCTGCCGGCCTTGTTCAATTTGTGGCAGAGGGTTTGCATCCCTCAGCCAATACTTATTCTTTGGAATCCCAGGCACAAAGATTATTGCAGCAGAATGATGCATGGGCAATGTTGATTGACGCTGCCGGGCACGTAGTATGGAGCTATATGCTCCCCGAAGAAATTCCCGAAGCATATTCACTAACCGACGTGGCCAGGTTTACCAAGGGCTATTTGTTGGATTTTCCCGTTTTTGTGTGGGCCCATGATGAAGGGCTGGTGGTCATGGGGTATCCGAAAAACAGCTTAGCAAAATACCAGTATATCCTTGCGACACACTGGGTTTCTGATCTGCCTTTAAGAATGGCCTCTTTAGTTATGGTAAATATAGTACTGGCATTATTTTTATCGCTGCTTATCGGCTATAGATTAATTCGTTCCATCAAGCCCCTGATCCAAGGAATACAATCCCTGGCAGAGGATAGGGAAACCTTTGTAGAGCCAAAGGGGATATTACGAAACCTTGCACAGCATATCAACCGTACATCGGCCTTATTACAGCAAAGAAATGAAAGCTTACAAAGCAGGGATGAAGCCCGCTCCAACTGGATTGCCGGTATTTCCCACGATATCCGAACGCCCCTTTCGATGGTGTTGGGTTATGCCAGTGAGCTGGAGGAAAATAGTCATATTCCCACGCAGCAAAGGCACCATGCCGCTATTATACGGCAGCAGGCAGAAAAGCTGCGTGCTCTGGTCAGTGACTTAAACCTTGTTTCAATGCTGGAATATGAAATGCAACCCCTCAATAAAAGACCCATTCGGCTATCTGTATTGGCAAGACAAATTGCATCGGAGTTTTTAAATAATGGGCTGGATGAAGGGTATACGCTGGATGTGGAAATTTCAGATGAAGGTGCTCAGGTCAATGGAGATGAAAGGCTGCTGAGCCGTGCCATTACAAACCTGATACAAAACAGTATTAACCATAATCCTGATGGCTGCCTGATACGGTTACAGACAGCCTTTAATGCAGACCATAAAACCTGTAGCTTCATTGTAGCTGATAATGGCAAGGGAATTTCTGAAAACGAATTTTTTGATCTGCTGGAATTACCCTATTCCTCTAAAAGAAGAGGGACCCGTTATAATGGCCATGGGTTAGGGTTACCCATGGTTGAAAGAATTGCAAGGGCCCATCAGGGGCGTTTGATATTATCAGGCGATTTGGGAAAGGGGGTGAGGGCAGAAATTGTTTTACCTGCCATCAAGCCCAATAAAGAGAAGTCTTAGAAAAGCAAGAAGACGATGCAGGCCTTTAATTCATCGTCTTCTGTATTTAATATATTATACTGCCTTTAGCTCCTGATCTTCAAATTTAAATTCCTCTAAAAGGGTAGTTAGCTCTTCGCAATTAAGGGTTTCCTTTTCCAATAGGGCACCAGAGATTTTATCAAGGGCTGGCCGATGACATTTTAGCTGCATTAGGGTCTGTTGATAGCATTCGTCAATAATTTTATTCATCTCCCGGGTAATCGGTTGGCTTAATCCCCTGGTGATTCCGGGTTCCTGGCTTAATACGCCTAATTCACTCATGCCATATTCACAAACCATTTGCAGGGCAATATCAGAAACCTTTTTCAAGTCATCCTTTGCTCCGGTAGACAGATGATTAAAGACCAATTCCTCTGCTGCCCGTCCTCCCAGCATAACCATAATTTTATGCATTAGCTCCTGCTTGGTCATAATATAACGATCCTCCTGGGGCATATGAAGCACATAGCCCAGTGCCTGCCCCCGGGGAATAATCGATACCTTTTGTACCATATCGGTGCTGAGAATTTTTCCGATCAGGGCATGGCCCGCCTCGTGATAGGCAACAATTTCCTTTTCTCTAAAGAGTACCGTGGGATTTTTAACCTGAAGCCCTGCAATAACCCGTTCAATGGCAGCCTCAAAATGATCTGGCGTAATGATTGTTTCGTTTTTTCGAACGGCTATAATGGCTGCCTCATTGGCAATATTAGACAGATGGGCTCCACTTAGTCCGTGGGTTTTTTTGGCTAAATCACAAATGTTGACATCAGGGCTCAGGGGCTTATTTTTAGTATGAACCCTTAATATTTCCTCCCTGGCCCTAACATTGGGGTTACCAATATACATATGGCGATCAAAACGGCCGGGTCTTAAAAGGGCTTCATCTAATAAATCCAATCGGTTGGTGGCACCGATCACCACCACTGTTTGATCGGTATTAAAGCCGTCCAGCTCGACTAAAAGCTGGTTAAGGGTTTGATCCTTTTCATTATTGCTGTCAAGATGCCTTTTGGCACCAATTGCATCGATTTCATCAATAAAAATGACACTGGGGGCTTCTTTTTTTGCCTTTTCAAAGAGAGTCCGAATTCTTTTGGCACCGACACCAACATACTTTTCAACAAATTCAGATCCGCTGGCAGAAAAAAAGGCAGACTTTGTTTCCCCTGCCACTGCTGAGGCCAATAGGGTTTTACCAGTTCCCGGAGGGCCGTAGAATAATATACCCTTAGGTATTTTGGCGCCCATTTTAATATATTTCTCAGACTTTTTAATGAAGTCGATTACTTCAATGAGCTCCTCCTTCACCTCATCCAGGCCTGCCACATCCTCAAAGGTGATTTTGGGTTTGGTAAACATCTCTGTATTGTTTTGATCCTTTTCCTTTTTTTCATTATTAATGGTCGCATGGGCATATTGAGGGGATTTATCTAATCTGATATAATAGATAAAAAGAAAAAGGGTAATTCCTATCACTAAAATTCGATCTCCGAAGGTAAAGGTACGATTAACTTCACCATTGGTCCATAGTCCGTAGCTGGAAATGACCGTTAGAGAAAGAAAAATACACAGTAAAATAAATACAATTCTTTTCTTCATTAATTCACCACCCTATCTATGTGTTTACAAGTAGCATGCCCCAATTATGACAGAAAAATAATGGATTTATCTGATAAATTAATAGGCAAATAATTGTAATTTATTTTTGGAATCAGGGAATCCTTTTAGATAATGATATATTTTCTTTGAAAACAAATTTTAAGTTTTTGTTGACAAAAGTACTGGCGGCTGATAAGATATTATAGATAACAAAGCAGAAGGTTTCCGCTTCTCACCCTGCAACCAGGTTCGCAGGGTTAATAGATGGATCATTATTAATGTGATTTTCCAGCCACTATTGACGAAGCGGATACAATATGTATTCGTTTTTTTGTTGAGTTAACCAGGGTATTATAGGAGGTGTCTACTTATTAGAGATCTAAATGAACTTCAGATCAATGAAGAGATCAAAGACAGAGAAGTGAGGCTAATCGATTCAGAGGGGGAACAATTGGGGATCGTTTCTCTAAATGAGGCTTTAAGCATTGCCAGCAGCAAAAATCTAGATTTAGTGAAAATTGCCCCCCAAGCAAAGCCACCGGTTTGTAGAATTATGGACTATGGCAAATACAAGTATGAGCTTGCCAAAAAGGAAAAGGAAGCCAAGAAAAAGCAAAAAATCATCACCATTAAGGAAGTTCGCCTAAGCCCCAACATTGAAAGTCACGACTTAAATGTAAAGGCTAATCAGGCAAGAAAATTTCTGCAGAGCGGTGATAAGGTTAAGGTCACTTTAAGGTTTAGAGGTAGAGAATTAAGCAATACTTCCATTGGCCTAAAGGTTATAAAGGAATTTGCCCAGCTCCTGACAGAGGTTAGCACCATAGAAAAGGACGCTAAGCTAGAAGGAAAACAAATGATTATGATCTTAACTCCAAAAAATGCATAACTTGAAGGGAGGAAATTCTAATGGGAAAAATGAAAACCCATAAGGGAGCAGCTAAAAGACTTAAAAAGACTAAAACAGGTAAGATTAAACGGTTCAAAGCGTTTAAAAGCCATATTCTAACCAAGAAAAGTGCAAAGAGAAAGAGAAATCTTAGAAAAGGAACCCTTGTATTTAAAGGCGACCAAAAACGAATTGCACAATTATTACGATAAAAGAAACTTAGAAAAGGAGGGTTATCAACATGGCTAGAGTTAAAGGTGCTGTAAATGCACGTAAAAAACATAAAAAAGTATTGAAGCTGGCAAAGGGCTTTAGGGGTGCAAGAAGCAAGCTGTTTAGACCTGCTAACCAGTTTGTTATGAAGGCCTTAAAGCAAGCATACATTGGCAGAAAACAAAAGAAAAGAGAATTTAGAAAGCTATGGATCAGCAGAATCAACGCTGCCACCAGAGCAAACGGCTTATCTTATTCTAAATTTATTAATGGTTTAAAATTAAGTGGAATTCAAATGAACAGAAAAGTTTTAGCCGATATGGCTATTCATGATAAAGAAGGATTTGCAAAACTGGTTGATACTGTAAAACAAAAACTAAACGCTTAGTTTCTTTATATATCAACAAAACCAGCCAGTTAAAGCCCCTAAATTCAAGGTGCAGGAAAAACCAGCGAAGGCAGCGTATATCAAGATACGTAAGGCTGTGGCTTGGATTTGAAGCGACCAAGAAGATAGGGGCTTTTATAAGGCTAGTACCTTGCGCCATTTAAATGACAGATAGGGCCTGAGCCAATTTCCAAGGGTAAGCGGAGGAAGAAGCTATATCGGAAATATGGCGATTGGCGACAACACCGCTATGGGGGAATTTCACCAGTGACAATCCGTTAATTTAGGTGACGCAAGGTACTAGGGTCCCTTTTAAGGGACTCTTTTCTTTATTTGTATATAATCAACGATCCCATGGGAAATAATGATATAATAGACCTGCTTTTACGATATAAGGCTTTTCAGATAAAAAAGTCAATGCTATAATGGGTATAAATCTTCTATAGGAATATGGAATTGAAAGAGGGATACAATGGATAAGCTAGAAAAAATAAGGCTTGAGCCTACCCAAGTCCTGGTAATGGGCTTTGGTGCAATTATTTTAATGGGTGCCATTTTATTAAATCTGCCCATTGCCAACGTTACAGGAAGAAGCATTGGCTTTGTTGATGCACTTTTTACCGCCACCTCGGCGGTTTGCGTGACCGGTTTGGCAGTGGTAGACACTGGTACTTTTTGGAGTCCCTTTGGCAAAACCATCATATTACTGTTAATTCAAGTAGGTGGGTTAGGCTTTATGACCATGGCTACAATGGTAGCACTATTTCTGGGTAAAAAGATTTCCTTAAAGGAAAGATTGGTCATTCAAGAGGCCCTGAACCAGAACAGCCTTGCAGGGCTGGTGAGATTTACACGGTACATAGTCTTTGGCACCTTTGCCATAGAAGGGTTAGGGGCCTTCTTCCTTTCTTTTCGCTTTGTACCGCAATTTGGGTTTTTAAAAGGCATTGCCTACTCAATTTTTCATTCCATTTCAGCTTTTTGTAATGCCGGCTTTGATATTATTGGCAATGGCGTCAGCCTGATGCCCTATGTTAAAGACCCAATTGTTAATTTTACTGTGATGCTTCTGATTATTGTTGGCGGGTTGGGTTTTTCAGTTCTTGTGGATATAATTTTACGCAGAAGCTTTAAAAAAATAAGTCTTCACTCAAAAATTACATTATTAAGCACAGGAATCTTAATTTTGTTCGGCTTTTTATTTTTCTTACTTTTAGAATGGAGCAATCCTCAAACCCTGGGGAGTCTGGGCTTTGGTGGCAAGCTTCTGGCGGCCCTGTTCCAGTCTGTTACACCCAGAACAGCCGGCTTTAATACCTTGAATATCAGTCAACTAACCGATGCTTCGAAGCTTATGACCATGATCTTCATGTTTATAGGAGGTTCTCCCGCATCAACGGCTGGGGGAATTAAAACAGTAACCCTGGGGGTTTTGATATTAACAGTCATTTCGGTTATTCGAGGACGAGAAGATACAGAGGCCTTTGGAAAGCGGATTCCCAGAAGCATTGTTAATCGCTCCCTGACCATTGGGGTGGTGGGAATTCTGATTGTCTTTGGAGCCACCATGGTTTTAACGGTAACAGAGAGGGCCTTCTCCTTTGTAGAGGTTTTATTCGAAGCAGTCTCTGCCATAGGAACAGTCGGCCTCAGCATGGGCATAACCCCCGACTTAAGCATTGTAGGGAAGCTTCTAATTATTGTTATTATGTTTTTCGGCAGATTAGGGCCCTTAACGGTGGCCTTTGCCTTAGCACGACAGCAGCGTAAAAACAAAGGTACGGTAAAATACCCCGAAGAAAAGGTAATGGTGGGATAGGAAGGTGAATTTATGAAACAGTTTGTCGTAATCGGATGTGGGCGTTTTGGCAGCAGTGTAGCCAAAACCCTGTACAAAATGGGTAATGATGTATTGGCCATTGATCAAGATGAAGATACGGTGCAGCATATTTCTGACGAGGTAACCCATGCGGTGCAATGTGATACCACCGATGAAGTTGCCTTAAGGTCACTGGGCATCAGAAATTTTGATGTGGCCGTTATTACCATTGGCTCCAACATACAATCCTCCATTATGGCCACTTTAATTGTCAAGGAGCTGGGAGTAAAATATGTGGTTGCCAAGGCCCAAAATGAGCTTCATGCCAAAGTGCTCTATAAAATTGGGGCCGATAGGGTCGTATTTCCAGAAAGGGATATGGGAATGAGGGTAGCCCATAACCTGGTTTCCAGCAATATTTTAGATTATATAGAGCTGGCACCCGACTATAGTATCATGGAAATTACTGCCCTGGAGGAATGGGAAGGAAAAACCCTGGTTGAAACCAATATACGCTCTAAATACGGGATTAACGTAATGGCCATCAAGCACGGGAAGCATATTAATGTTTCCCCCAGTGCCAAGGATGTCATCCATCGTGATGATGTGTTAGTCGTGGTGGGGCATAACGATGATCTAAAAAAATTAGAAAAATAAAGGGTGAAGTTTTTGGGAAGCCTAATGATAACCAGTGAAAACAATGCTATTGTAAAGCATGTGAAGGGCCTGAGACAGAAAAAGAACCGTGAAAAACATCGGCAATTTATGATAGAAGGCCTACGAATCCTGCAAGAGGCCCTGGATCATGGAGAATCAATAGAATATATTCTCTACAGCGATTCCCTTAACAAGCTTCGGGGTGGCGAGGCCCTTCTGGATCGATTAAAGAGAGAAAAATACCCATTGGTGTATCTTTCCGACAAGCTGCTAGAAAAACTGGCCGATACAGAACAACCCCAGGGGGTTGTGGCTGTCATTAATCAAAGGAGCCATAATCTAGGGAGCCTGTTAGAAAGGAAAGACCTGTTTTTGGTGGTATTGGATCGAATACAGGACCCTGGTAATCTGGGAACCATCATTAGGACGGCCGAAGGGGCCGGGGCCCATGGGGTGATATTGACCAAGGGGTGTGTAGACCCCTATAATCAGAAAACCCTTCGATCTACCATGGGGGCCATTTTTCACCTACCTATTTTTCAATGGCAGGAAGAAACGATCATTGTTGATCATCTTGGGGCCCATGGGGTAAAAACCATTGCCACAGGCCTGTCAACCGATCAATACTATAACACCATTTCCTATAGGGGAAAAATCGCCTTGATTTTTGGCAATGAAGCCAATGGTATTGAGGAGCAGCTTTTAGGTAAAGCTGATGAAGTGGTGAAAATACCCATAAATGGTAAAATCGAATCCTTAAATGCTTCGGTGGCGGCTGGAATTTTAATCTATAAGGCCCTGGAAAACAGGGGAATCGATTGATTTTAGAAATTTCAAAAAGCTTTTGTCTACCTTGGAAATGGCCTTGTTTCCACTATTAACCTATGCTATAATGAAGCTATAAATGGCTATAGGGAAGGAGTGGGGTTCCGTGAAGACAGCAGAAGTATTCTGGAAGATTTTTGAACTAACCGGTTCCGTTACAGCCTATATTATGTATAGAAAACTGATTGTCAATTAATTCAATAGATGAACAACGGCAATGAAGGAGCAAAGTATGCTGTAGACTGTTTTTGAAGAGATAAGATGCCAGAGGCTGAAAGCATCTTAAAATAAGTACAGCAGAAGTTCTCTCCCGAGCTATAAAGCTGAAGCCTAAAGTAGGCTTTATCGGTGGGCCCCGTTATGGCCTTTGAGTGGCATTGGCGTCAAGTCAATGCTATTAGGGTGGTACCGCGGAGCAGACCTTCGTCCCTTTGGGATGGAGGTTTTTGTTTTGCCCAATTGAAGTAATCTTGTTCATTTTTATATAGTTTAATATTCCCAATAGAAAGGAGTAATTTCAATGGAAGCAAAATTAAAACAGCTTGAAGGAGCAGCCAGAGAGGAAATTCTTGGGGCTGGTTCTTCAGAAGACCTGGAAAGGGTCAGAGTAAAGTATTTAGGGAAAAAGGGAGAATTAACCGAGGTATTGAGGGGCATGGGTTCCCTTTCTCCGGAGGAAAGACCCCTAATTGGGAAAATTGCCAATGAGGTCAGGGCCAGTATTGAAGTCCAATTACAGCAGGCCAAGGATTCAATAAAAAATAAGGAGCTTCAGCAAAGGCTGGAATCTGAGTCTATTGATGTCACCATGCCTGGTAAAAAGATTGCCATTGGTAAAAAGCATCCACTGGTACAGGGAATGGATGAGCTGATGGAGATTTTCATTGGTATGGGCTTTAGGGTGGCCGAGGGACCCGAGGTAGAAACTGTTTACCATAATTTCGATGCCTTAAATGCTGCCCCCAATCATCCATCAAGGGATATGTCAGATACCTTTTATATTAGTGATGATGTGGTCTTAAGAACCCAAACCTCTCCTGTACAGGTTCGGGTTATGGAAAAAATAAAGCCCCCCATCCGAATTATTTCCCCTGGCCGATGTTTTCGAAATGATACCCCTGATGCTACCCATTCCCCCATGTTTCATCAGCTGGAGGGCCTCGTGGTGGATAAGGGCATTACCCTTGCCGACCTGAAGGGAACCCTTGAGGTCTTTGCAAAACGCTTTTTAGGGGATCAAACCAAGACCAAATTCAGACCCCATAACTTCCCTTTTACCGAGCCCAGTGCAGAAATGGATGTAACCTGCTTTAAATGCGGCAGTAAGGGCTGTGGCTTCTGTAAGGGAAGCGGCTGGATTGAGCTGTTGGGGGCAGGGATGGTTCACCCCAATGTATTGAGAAATTGCGGTATAGACCCAGAAGTCTACAGTGGCTTTGCCTTTGGTATGGGAATCGATCGGCTGGTGATGTCAAAGCATAATGTGGACGATATCAGATTATTCTTTGAAAATGATATGCGGTTTCTAAACCAATTTTAAATAACAGGAGGGATTAACATGCTGGCACCATTAAAGTGGTTAAAGGATTATGTAGATATAGATATTGATGCCAAGGAGTTTGGAGACCGAATGACCATGTCGGGCTCAAAGGTAGAGGGAATCGAGTTCCTGGGAAAGGAAATAAAAGGTGTGGTGGTTGGGAAAATAGAGTCCATTGTTCCCCATCCCAATGCAGATAAGCTGGTAATTACTAAAATTAATACAGGCAGTCAAATGCTGCAAATTGTAACGGGGGCTAAAAACATTAAAGAAGGTGATTATGTACCGGTGGCCATTGACGGGGCCCGTCTGGCAGGAGGATTAAAAATTAAAAAGGGAAAGCTCCGTGGCGAAGTTTCAGAAGGGATGCTTTGTTCCCAGGAGGAATTGGGGATTCCAGAAAATCTTATTCCCCAGGAGCTGAAGGATGGCATCTGGATTCTTGATAAGGCATATCCATTGGGGGGTGAATTGGCCGAGGCAGTACCCTATGAAGACGACATTATAGAATTTGAAATTACCCCCAACAGACCAGATTGTTTGAGTATTTTGGGTCTTGCCCGGGAAGCCGCCGCTACTTTGGATACCACAGTAAAATACCCGGATATTCAAATCAAAGGGGCGGTTCAGGGGGATTTTGGCATTAAGGTAAAAATAGAGGATTCCCAGGGCTGTGGAAGGTATGTGGCCAGGGTAATTCAGGATATTGAAATTAAACCATCACCCCTATGGATGCAGCAACGGTTGATGAAGGCAGGCGTCAGACCCATCAATAATGTGGTTGACATTACCAATTATGTGATGCTGGAATACGGTCAGCCCCTTCATGCCTTTGACCTCAACTATGTGGCCGAAAATACAATCATTGTTCGAAGGGCTACAGCTGGTGAAACCTTTAAAACACTGGATGGGGTAGAACGGGTGTTGGATGAAACCATGACTGTCATTGCTGATGCCAAAAAGACCCTGGCCATTGCAGGGGTTATGGGAGGAGAAGAGTCAGAGGTAACAGCCGCTACTAAAACAGTACTGCTGGAATCTGCCAGCTTTAATCGAGACAACATTCGAGCCACCTCTAAAAAGCTGGCCTTAAGAACCGAAGCCTCTGCCCGGTATGAAAAGGGAGTCGATGCCAATATCGCTCTATTGGCTGCCAATCGTGCCTGTCAGTTGATGGAAGAGCTAGGGGCCGGAAGGGTTGTTGATGTGGTGGTGGATGAATACCCTGTTAAGAAGGAGCCAAGGAATTTAACCATACGCGCTGGTCGGATGAATGAGCTTTTGGGAACTGACCTGACTACGGCAGAAATGGTAAAATATTTACAACGGCTTGAAATTGAAGCGGAAGACTGTGGCGATACAATTAATGTGGTGATACCCACCTTCAGAGATGACCTTCAAATGGAAGCCGATTTTGTAGAGGAGATCGGAAGAATCTATGGCTATAATCGAATTCCGTCAACCATGATGAAGGGGAACGTGGCTGTGGGAGGAAAAACCAATGGCCAAAAAGTTCAGGATACCGCGAAGGAAGCCTTAATTGCCATGGGCTTCAATGAAATTCTTACCTATTCCTTTGTCAGTCCCAAGGGGGCAGATAAAATTAATTTACAGGAATCCAGCCTGAAACGGAACTTTGTCAGACTTTTAAATCCCCTGGGGGATGAAACCAGTGTTATGAGAACCAGTCTTTTGCCCAATATGATGGAGGTACTGGGAAGAAACCAAAATCACAGGGTTGAAGGAGTCAGGGCCTTTGAAATTGGTAGTATCTTTATTCCAAAGGAAGGTGAAAAGCTCCCCCATGAAATCCCCAGCCTGGTAATGGGTCTTTATGGTGAAGAGGATTTCTTTACTTTAAAGGGGGCTGTAGAAGCCTTGTTTAAGTATTTGGGAATTGAGGAGCTGGAATTCGAAGCGGAAAAAAACCATCCTACCTTCCACCCGGGCCGATGTGCCAATTTATTGGTAGGCAATCATGTCATCGGTACCCTGGGAGAAATTCATCCTCTGGTGATGGAAAACTACGATATTCAAAGGAAATGCTATGTAGCAGAATTGGATTTCAGTAGGATGCTTCAATTAACGAAAAAGGAAAGCAAATATAAGCCATTGTCTAAATATCCTGCCATGACCAGGGATTTCGCCGTGGTGGTAGCGGAATCAATTTTTGTTCGGGATATTGAGAAAATACTACAGCATAATGGGGGCGGCATACTGGAAAGCTATGACTTGTTCGATGTTTATCAAGGGAACCAAATACAAGCGGGCCATAAAAGTGTTGCCTATACATTAACCTATCGCCATGCCGAAAGAACCCTCACCGACGAGGAAGTTAACCGGGTTCATGAAGGAATTATTAAAAAAATCAAAGAAGAGCTGGGTGGTATATTAAGGGAATAGAGGGTGCTTCTCTCTATTTCCCTTAAAAATAATGTTCAGTGATTGGCAGGAGTTTGGTGCTTTATCAAGAAATTAGTAAGGGATAAACTTTTAGTCCATTTAAAGGGGTTGAGATCGCGATGCAACGGAAGAATAAAGTACTGATAAAAATAAACGGCCAGGAATATCCTATCATGGGGGCAGAACCAAAGGAATACCTGTTGAAGGTCGGAAACTATGTTGATGAGAAAATGGAAGAGGTGGCGGCAGGCAACAAACGCTTAAGCACCTCAATGATTGCAGTTTTAACCTCCATTAATATTGCTGATCAATACCTTAAACTGAAGGATGCCTATGAAAAGCTACAGAGTCAACAGGAAGCCCCCTTAAATGAGCTTGAAAGGATTAAGGAAGAGTACGAAAAGGTACTTAAGCTGCTGGCGGCCAAGGAGGCTGCTATCCATTCCCTTGAGGCAGAAAAAGAAAAGCAGGGTACCTATCGGGCCAATCAGCAGGAAATTGAAGAGATCAAAGCCCAGCTGAATCAAAAAAATGAAGATTTAAAAAAGGCCGAAGAGATGATCAACGACCTGCAAAATAAGCTTTTTGAAAGCCAAATTAAGCTGGTGGAAACCCGAAGGCAAATGGAAGAGCTGCTTGACTATTCCCAGGAAGAGATTGCCGGCGGTGAAGAATAATAGAAAACAATCTTCGATGAAAGTAAAACAATTATGTAAAAGTCATCCTGAAAAGGGTGACTTTTCCTAATTAATATATTATGTTATCATATGACTAAGGTAATCAAATAAAGCAGGGTGTAGTTGCCACCTTACTTCACAAGGAAGGGAGGTGGTGCGGT
>CBFGTV010000056.1:0-22534 GCA_965652145.1 uncultured Clostridiaceae bacterium | reverse complement strand
AATCAAACTGACGATAACTGTAATAAGAACTGAGATTGACCAAACTACATTAGGATAATTAAGAGACATAAACAGAGTGTTCATATAATGCTGTAATATGTATAAATTCTCGTGGGGATTGTCTCCAGTTAAAATATAAATTTCTTTAAAAACTTTAAAGGAATTTATAAATGTCAGAATAAATGTTAAGAAAAATGTGGGAAGAAGGTAGGTCAAAGTTACAATTCTGAACTTTTGAAATCTGCTAGCCCCCTCTATATCAGCACATTCATAATATGCCTTAGGTATATTGTTTAAACCTGATATAAAAAGTATCATATTATAGCCAATATTTTTCCAGAGGAAAATAAAAACTATTATATACATACTATATTTGCTATATAACCAATCAATAGGTTCAAAACCTAATGTACTTAAAAATTTATTTAAGATTCCATTTAAAGAAAAAATCTGTTTCCAAAAAAATGCTGTAGTTGCCGAAGGTATTGCCAGTGGAATCAAAAAAACTAAACTGAAATATTTATTAAATGCTTTTATCTTATGGCAAATCATAGCCAGTCCAAGGGAAATTATAATATTGAGAGGAATAGATATAGATATAAAAATAATCGTATTTTTTAGTCCTCTTAAGAAATATTTATTGCTGAATAACTGTCTATAATTATTGAGTCCAACAAAGTTCTTGCTCAAAGGATTATCTATAAAAGCATAAAATAAAGAAATCAGGAAAGGAATGATATAGAAGAACATAAACCCAAATAAACTTACAAAGAGCATCAAATATGCTATCCTATTTCTTCTCATTGTTCCTTTCCCCCTTTCTTTTTAATAATCATTCATTAAAATATTTATCAATTCTATTTTGTATGTTTTTACCTGTCTCTTCGACTGTAGTTACTCCTTCAAAATATTTGTTTATTTCTTCAGATATAAGTCCTTTTAAGTAATTGTCTGTAAATTCACCTACCTCTATTTGATCATACCAACTCCTTAAAAGCTTTATATAATCAGCCACTTCAAAATATTCTTCATCTGAAATCATCATTTTTGCATATCTTTCAGAAGTAGCATCAAAGGCAGCTTTATTTATGCCTGTCATGTGAAATGAAGGCATACTTTGTACTTCCTCACTCATAAGGAAATAGATAAATTCCCAGGCTAAATCCTTATTTTGAGATTGGCTGTTAATTCCAAAATCATAGGACATCCTTCCCAGTGCCTTCCCATTTTTATCACACATAGGCATTGACTGATATCTTATGCTGTCATCATATAAAGCAAATGCAGCAGCTTGATTGGGAAAATCAATATCATAGGCAAAATGGTATTCCATGTTATAAAAATCAATAGTTCCTTTGTCAAAATATCCTTCTTCATCAAGTTTCTTTGCATATCTTAAAATATCTGCAAATTCTTTTGAATCAAAATTTAATTCCTTGTTATCGAAATCAATAAACTTATCAATATTGTCCATTGTTAACCGATATGCTACTTCATAGCCATTATTTCCAATTGAAAGATAAGTGTTTTCCCTGTTGGTATTATCCACTAGTGCGATCCCTATTTCAAGAGCATCTGAATAGGATATGGTCTTTAAGTTCTCATCAGGTTTTATTCCTGAATCCAGAACCAATTCCTTATCAAAGGAAATGACGTCAAAGTATACTCTTAAAGGAATTTGAAATTGACCTTTTTCATTTTTCCCCAGGTTTATTAGATTCATGAAATAATTTTCATCATCCATTTCCTTTTCCTTTATGTAAGGAGTCAGATCCTCAAATGCACCCATTTCGATATATTTTGTCATTGGCAGTAGAGATGTTAAAATCACATCCTCAGCTTTTCCTGATATCATTTTTGTATTTAATTGCTGCAAATAGTTTTCCGTTGAAAATTCCTCAGATGGTGCAACGGACATAACAGCTCCATCAGATGTTTCAATAAATTCAGTTTTTCTGAAGGTTTCCACCTTTATATTGGTATTAGGGTATTTTTCCATAAACATTTCAGCTGCAATATCGACAAATTCAATTTCATCTAAGAGGGAAACTGTAATTTCCCCTTCAATGACTTTATCTTTTTTATTTGCGGCAGTAGGCTGCATTTCACCCGAGTTGTTTTTATCACCAGTTGGATTATGTGAGCATCCGGAAATTATGATTAAGCACAAAATCAAAACCCATATAATTTTTTTCATATAAATAACCTCCTCTTTTTATCTACGTATATTATAGAATAAAAACAGGAGGTTATATCTTAGGAATTTCTTAGATTATTTTAGGAATTACTTATGTTATTCTTAAGAATCCCTTAAGATTATTCCGCTAATGACAGCCTAAATCTAAAAGATTTTTATGCCTTCACTACAGCTTGTCAAAATGATTGTTTAAAATTGGTAAAATGACCATTGCTTTAAATAAATCCCCATCTTTTTTAAGCAAGATATCACCATTATGTAATACAGCTATCCCTTTGGAAATTGCCAGTCCAAGCCCTGAGCCTTCAGTAGTCCTTGCCTTATCTCCTCGCTTCAGCCTTAAAAATAATTCATCTAAATCAAAATCCAATTTATATGATGATACATTTTTAACCTCTACTCTGATATCTTGATCAGAGGAACTTACCTCAATATATATCCTAGTATCGGGTAATGAATACTTAACAGCATTATCTATTAAATTATTAAATAATCTTGAAATACTAAGATTATCGCAGAAATATTGAATTTCACTTAAAGAAGATAATAGCACTATCTCCTTTTTCTCTTTTTTACAGATAATATTATATTCATAAGCGACTTGCTTTAACAATAATATTAAGTCTATATTGCTTTTGGTAAGTCTTATATTTCCGCTTTCCATTTTTGACAATTCAAATAAATCTTCTATTAGTAAATGTAATGTTTTAGAATTTGACTCTGCTGCATCTATATATCTTTTTAACTTTTCTTCTGATGCCAATGCTTTAGATAAATCTAGATAATTTATAATAGAAGTAAGGGGGGATCTTAAGTCATGGGAAATATTTGTTATCAATTCATATTTTAATCTTTCACTCTTTTTTTGTTCCTCAATTGCCTTTATATACTCCTTTTTTATTAAATTCACATTTTGAGCGATATCAGATATCTTGTCATTTCCTATAACAGCTATATCCTTTTTTAAATTCCCTTCTGCGATCTCTCTTATTTCCGATACTACTAGATTGATATATCGGTTTTTAGCCTTAATTATTCTTGAAATGGCAATAGATAATATGATCATGATTAAAAGATGAATCGTTAAAACTAATATATTTTCTCTTACAAAAAAATATCTATTAATAAAGGATTCAAACATACTAAAGCTGTTTAACATTCCAATATATAGTGTAATTAGAAATAGAAACAGGCTTAACCCCAAAGGTATATTTCTAAAATATCTATTGTCCCATTTATTCTTTAATTCTATAGGATTATTTCTATGTAATAATATGATACATAATATATCTAATAGAAAAATTGTTCCTAAGACGGTTAAAACAGTCGATAGACTAAATAATATTATCCTTCTTCTTAAATGGAAAAAAACTCTAAAGGTATCTATATATACAGGTAAAAAAATAAAAAAAAGCATGATCAAAAATATAAATGTTATACACTTTATATCGATAGGGATAAAATCCAATTTATCTGATATATATTTCTGTCCATATTTAAAATTCTTTAAAAATAAAATCAAACCAATAGATATAGCAATAAGAAGAGAGATACAATCAAAATATAATATAGATTGAAGTTTGAGATCCTGCTTAATGGAAAATTGAAGAGGGCCGTACAAGTTCTTAGACATATCAATATATATATATCCATCTACAAAGATTTCATCAGCTTGATCATGAGACTCATTTAGGATAGAATATTCACTATTGGATTCGAATATATAGTCTTTAGCATTTACATTCTCCTTTACATATACGGAGATGACCTCTTTATTTTCGATAACACTACTATCATCGGGTAAATTTGTATACCATTCGCCATCAATAAAAAAATTGTAATATACGAAGGAATAGTCTGATAATTTCTCATTAGTAAAATCATCATTTTTAATTGAATCATAGATTAATTTGACATAATAATTGTAATTAGTTTTAGAATATATAAGCTCATCAAAAAATAGGCTTCTATTATTCCAAATTGATATAGAAAGTACTATACTCATGCTGATTAGAAATATAGAAATAATATATAGAACTATATTGATTGTTTTCCTCTTCATCATTTTAATCCACCATATATCCTTGTCCCCAAACTACCTTCAAATACATTGGTTTTTTCACATCGATTTCAAGTTTCGATCTTAAATTGCTTATATGAAACATAACAGTATTTTCCGAATTTAAAAATTCTTGCTCCCATACACTTTCATAAATCATCTTTATAGACAAAACTTTTCCTTTATTTCGTGCCAGCAGATACAATATTTTAAACTCTGTTGGAGTCAAGTTGATGATATCATCATTTAAAGTTACAGTTTTACTGTCGTAATCGATTTTTAATCCTCTAATGAGAATTTCAGAATCTCTAGAGGGCATTTTGTTTAAATTTTTATATCTGCGTAATTGAGCCTTAACTCTTGCAATTAATTCATCTTTGCTAAATGGCTTAGTAATATAATCATCAGCACCCGAGTCTAAGCCTTCAACTTTATCTTTTTCTTCAGATTTTGCCGATAATAGTATTATAGGTATATTATCCTTAGCTCTTAATTCTTTAGTAACACTTATACCATCTTTCTCCGGCATCATAATATCCATTATTATCAAATCTATTTCATGTAAATTTAAATAATCCAATGCACATTTCCCATTATAAGACTGAAATACCTGAAATCCTGCATTTTCTAAATAAATTGAAATCGTCTCTACCAGCTGAATATTGTCATCCACAACAAGTATCTTTTCCACTTATATTTTACACCTCATTTTGCTGACATTTTCCTTTATATTATAAATTATCCGAAGTAAATAAAAAAGTAAGTATACTTAACCTTTATCTACCAGCAAATCGCTGTTCAGTGCCAGTACATTCAAAGCTTTCTACGAGTATGAGAGGTAATGCGTCTCTAGAAGTACCGACCCATAGCAATATCTCCGAAGCCAATCCTGCTGGATTGGCTTTGCTGCCAGAGATAGAGCCTTGCTCGCCAGATTGCCTAATTATGGGTAAAGTCTTATTTTTTCTTGACCACCGGAAGCCATATTTCTGACTGGTAGGTGGGAGACTGCTGGTCTCCATCGGTATAGACTTCAATATCAGGTGCATCGGCATATTCATAGCCTGAAGTGGGCAGCCATTCGGTAATAATCCTTTTCTGAAGGGACTGCATGGCCTGGGGAAGGGGACCGACACATTCAAAAATAGCCCAGGTGGCTGCAGGCACCTGGTAGTCCACCATTCCTGTAGGAACAGGCAAATCAGATGGAACTGCAATATAATAATCAAAATCCGTCTCATTCATACAGGTACTGACTCCCAACAGGCCAAAGGGGGATTGATTCATCATGCCAACAATTTTAGGCATCATCCCGGCCTGGGCAGTCTCCTGCCAGAATAGGGGTACCCTTTTAAAGCTTTCCTCCACATTGGTATTCATTTGCTCTTTAACTCCAACAATTCTAAAGGACTCCTTTTTTTCAATTCTGTAATTCATTTCTACATCTCCTTTGATTGAAATTGTGAAGCTAATGCGAGGATAGGCCTTAAGATGGGTTCCCTCTGCCCTGGCAGAGGAGGGGGAAACCCCGTGAATACTTTGAAAAGCGCGGTTGAAGGAGGTTGGCGAATCGTAACCATACTTCAAAGCCAGATCAACAATTTTCATATCGGTGGTTTGTAAATCAAAGGCGGCCGCTGTCATACGTCTTCGGCGTATGTATTCTGACAAAGGAACCCCTGCAATATATGAAAACATCCTTTGAAAATGAAAGGTTGAACAACAGGCTATTTGAGCCGCCCTTTCATAGCTAATCGTATTTGCCAGGTTTTCCTCCAGGTAATTAATAGATTGATTCAATCGCTCAAGCCATTCCATCACATCATCTCCTTATCTTCAAGATTAACATCTATTGAAAGAAAGCGCCTTCCATTCCATGCACAAAACTGTCTTTTGTTTTAATTATAGCAGCTACGATTAAAATGGCTACAGAATTTTATATTATCTTATCAAATACTGATTCAAATAAAAGAAAGTGATTTCGGAGCAAAAAAAACTGTTTGGAGCAGCAGAATTTGATAAAACATGATAAAGTAAATTTGGTTAGTTTACTCTAACTTACTTTTTGCCATAAAATACAATTTAAGCTTTATAAGGAGGATTTAAATATGAGTCAAGCTGTAGTCAGTCAAAAAGAAAAACAGCGGGAATTAATTTTGTCTAATAATCTATGGAGGGTTATGCTTCAACTATCATGGCCTGCTGTAGTGGCCATGGTTTTGTTCGGATTAAATTCGGTGTTAGATGCTTTTTTTGTGGGACGTTATGTGGGGGAAGCAGCCCTGGCGGGGGTTTCGGTGGCCTATCCCCTCTCACAAATCAGCGTAGCTCTTGGGTCATTGATTGGGGTGGGAGCAGGGTCTGACTTAAGTATTGCCCTGGGGAGGGAAGATAAAAAGACCCAGTTGAAATTACTGGGAAATGTAAATTATTTATCTATTATCGTTACAATTGTCTATATGGTCCTGGGACTGCTTTTCTCAACCCAATTGATGAAAATGATGGGCGGAACAGGAGAGGCTCTGATTTTGGGAGACGAATATTTCAGAATTACAATTTTAGGGGCCTTTTTCTGGGTTTATGGCCTGGCAGGCAATATGATTATACGGGCAGAGGGAAAGATGAAATCGGCAGCGGTGATGATGGGAATCGGATTAGTAGTCAATGTTTTTGCCAATTATCTTTTTATTGTGGTACTTGATATGGGGGTAGCCGGGGCTGCCTGGGGAACAAATGTAGGAATGCTGGTCTACACCCTTATGGGGTGGTTATATTTTGGCAGAGGACATGCTTCCTTTAAAACAAATTTAATAAGTTTTTCCAGGGACAAGGAGCTTATTAAGTCCATCATAGGGTTGGGGATGTCTTCGCTGATTATGAGTGTAATGAACCTGGTGCAGGCAGTGGTGGTTTTTAATGCACTGTCTAGATATGGAACAACCCTTGATATAGCCTTTTATGGTGCAGTCTATCGAATTTTTACCTTCTTACTTACACCTATCTTTGGTCTGATGCGGGCATTACAGCCAGTGATTGGAATTAATTTTGGTGCTAAGCAGTATCATCGAGTAATCAGCTCCTTTAAAATCTTTACCTTTACTTCTGTTCTGTTAACATTACCCTTTTGGGTAATTTCCATGGCTGCTCCCCAGGCCATTTTAGGATCAATGCTGCCGGACAGAATACTAGTGGGGCAGGATTTACTGTATTTTAGAATATATATGTTGATTTTACCGATCCTTTCATCAATCTTTATGGCAATGACCTTTTTCCCTGCAATTGATAAGGGAAGGCCTGCGGCTGTCATTGGTATTGTTAGACAGTTGATCTTCTATATTCCTGTGATGTTGATATTACCAAAGAAAATTGGTGTGGCCGGGGTTTATTATGGTACCTTTGCAATTGATCTAATTATTGTCATATGGACTAATATGATGGTGAAAAAGGAATTTAGACTGCTACAGAAAAAAGAACAAGAGATCGATATTCAAACCCTTAAAAGGCTGGAGAATATCTCTTAAATCAAAGGAAATAGGGACTTCTTCTAAAATAGTTGCTAAAGTCAAATAAATAGTTGACTTTGGCAACTATTTGTCGGTATAATAGATTAAATCGATTTAAGAGGAGGAAGTACCATGAATAGCATTTATCAATCAACCATCCATACAATTCGGAGGTTTAACCGGTTTTACACCAATGTATTGGGATTGCTGGATCAACACATGCTTGACAGTGATTATTCTCTGTCAGAGGCTCGAATTTTATATGAAATTGGTCATTCAGAGGGCTGTACAGCCAAAAAATTGATTGAGGTCTTAAGGATTGACCCAGGCTATTTGAGCAGAATAATTAAGGGTTTTGAAAAGCAGGGGCTTACTTATCGGGTAAGGTCTACTGAAGATGGTCGGCTATATCTTCTTTATCTTACCGATAAGGGACGACAAACCCTTTTAAATTTGAACGAGCTGTCTGATCAGCAAATACATCAAATGCTGAACCAATTGTCAGATGTTGATCAGAAAAGGCTGGTGAAGGGAATGGAGATGGTTGAAGAAACCCTTTCAGGAAAGCCGGATTCAACGAAAATATCAATTCGATCTACCCTAAAGCCAGGGGACGTGGGACAATTAATTTATCTGCATGGGTGGATTTATGCCCAGGAATGTGGATACAATCACGGGTTTGAAGGCTATGTCTGTAAAACCTTTTATGATTTCTTTCAAAGCCCCCGGCCTGATCTTGACCGATTCTGGCTTGCCGAGGTGAAGGATGAAATCGTTGGGGCCATTGCAATATTAGGCCATTCCCCCGAGGTGGCTCAACTAAGATGGTTTATTCTACATCCCCGTTATAGAGGTATAGGATTAGGTAAAACCTTACTGGAAAAAGCCGTAGAATATTGCTATGAAAAGAAATTTAAGCGGGTTTTCCTTGAGACAACAGAGGATCAAGAAACAGCTATTAGTATGTATACAAGGGCCGGATTTAGAAAAGTATCGGAGCATGAAAGCAGTGGATGGGGAAAAACCCTGGTTGAACAAACCTTTGAGTTAATTCCTGACCATAATGAGAACTAGCTGGTAATAAAGGCTTCATCTTTATCACCTTCCAACTCCTATAAATAAAATGTTTTTCGATGGAATCAAAGAAATAGTGGACACTTAAGCTATATGGGTATAGTTGGTTAGAATATCAATTGAAAGTCATATTTACTTGACAGGGCAAGTAATGAACAGCTACAATTGAGCTACCAGACTAATAATCTATGGAAATTGAATTCTAAGGAGTCGGAACCATGAGTCATTCTTTAACGGAAAAAATCAAATCCAAAAGAAAATTATTTTTGCCCATATTACCCATTATAGCTTTGGGGTGTTTTCTATTGAGCAAAATTTTGAAGGGGCAGGGGTGGCTTTTAGAAAAATATTATTCTCTTGGCATTAATAAGTGGTTGCTCCAGGGAATAAGCCAGATAACCGGTATGTTTCCCTTTTCCTTGGGGGAAATCGTCTATATCATACACTTAATTGCCATACCAGTGGTGGTGGGAATTTTAATTTACAAGCTCCTAAAAGGCGGATCTTTACTCTTTCTATATCGGATTTTCCAATATATTTGTCTATTATATATTATTTTTATGCTGATGTGGGGGCTGAACTATAGCAGAATTTCTATTGCCGAAATAACAGGCCTAAAACTTGAGCCTTATTCAGTGGAGCAGCTCTATGAATTAAACCTGGCTTTGATTGAAAGGGGAAATAGTTTAAGAGGAGCCATATTAGAGGATGAGCATGGGGTAATGCATATCCAGGGGGGGTACCGTGATGTATTTTCCAGGGCCAAAGAAGGCTATTTTATAGCTGGAAAGGATATTAAGGCCTTTGCAGGAAACTATGGCAAACCTAAGGCTATAATTCTTTCAAAGCCAATGCTATATACCGGCATTACTGGAATGTATTTTCCCTTTACTGCAGAGGTAAATGTGAATGTTGCCGTACCGGATTTACTACTGCCTGCTACGGTTCTCCATGAGATGGCCCACCAAAGGGGCTTTGCCAGTGAAGACGAGGCCAATTATATTGCCTATTTAACAGCATCGGTTCATCCAGACATTGATTTTCAATATTCAGGAATTATTCTAGCCCTATTAAACAGTATGAATGCCCTCCACAGACAATCTCCGCTGTTAGCCGCTCAATTAAGGGATGCCTATTCGTCAGAGCTTAGTCGAGACCTTATGGCCTACTCAGAATTTTGGAGGGACTACGAAGGCCCAATTAACGAAACTGCCAACAGGGTGAATGACACTTATTTAAAAAGTAATGGGCAAAAAGAAGGGATTCAAAGCTATGGACGGATGGTGGATTTACTGCTGGCCCATTATTTAACCTACGGGGAAATTTAAATAAAGCTTCCTTCATCACCTTGCTTTTGTATAATTCTCCTTAGGCTACTCTCGTTTTGAAATGGTGAATGATAAAATTAAATATGCCTGAATCAGGTTATGAATTCTCTGCCAGCTAAAGGTGCTTTTTAGCTGGCAGTTTTAATTCTTATAAAGAGAAAAAGAAGATATGACAACGCTGGGAAAAATCCCATAAATTGAGAAAAGTAACTTGAACGGGCACAACAAGTCTTAAATTCTGAATTGATTGAAAACGATATTCATACATGCTATAAATGAATTGTACTTTTACAAATTCAATTTATTGGGAGGGATATCGAAATGATGCAAAAGATTCAAAGATTTGGTAGTGCTATGATTGTACCTGTAATGCTTTTTCCCTTTTTCGGAATTGTAGTGGGCTTTGCCACCCTTTTTCAAAATCCTGACATTATGGGGTCCTTGGCAGCAGAGGGGACACTATGGAAAAGTATATGGCACCTCATTGAAACAGGAGGCTGGGCAGTCTTTAATCAAATGGAACTGGTCTTTTTGATTGGACTGCCCATATCCTTGGCCAAAAAAGCCCAGGCAAAGGCTGTCCTGGAAGCCTTTATGGGCTATATTATGTACAATTATTTCATCAATGGAATTTTAAGTACATGGGGAAGCAACTTCGGAGTGGATTTTGGGGTTGATTCGGGGGGGACCAGTGGATTAAAGTCCATAGCGGGCATCAAAACCCTGGATACCGGCATCATTGGAGCCATCGTGATTGCTGCTATTATCGTCTGGCTTCATAATCGATACTTTGATAAGCAAATACCCGAATTTTTGGGAACCTTCCAGGGAACCCCCATTGTTGTTGCCATTTCCTTCGTTTTAATGATACCCTGTGCCTTTATTACAGCGGGGCTTTGGCCCATCGTTCAACGGGGGATTTTATCTATGCAATATTTCATCAAGGCAACGGGTCTTGTGGGAGTCTGGATATTCCACTTCCTGGAGCGGATCTTAATCCCTACAGGATTACACCATTTTGTATATACACCGTTCCAGTATGGTCCTGCTGTGATATCGGAGGGAATTACACCTTATTGGATATCACACCTAAGTGAATTTGCCCAATCAGCTGCACCCCTTAAGGAATTGTTTCCCCAGGCGAGGTTTACTTTGCATGGTAATGTAAAAATGTTTGGTATTCCCGGCCTGGCCTATGCCATGTATTGTACTGCAAAACCAGAAAAGAGAAAAAAGGTCGGTGCCCTCTTACTGGCTGCAACACTGACCTCAGTGGTATCGGGCATAACAGAGCCCATTGAATTTACCTTTCTTTTCATTGCCCCCTATTTATTTGCTATTCATGCAATTCTAGCCGCCACCATGAGTACCGTCATGAACGCCTTTGGATTAGTGGGTAATATGGGAGGAGGGCTAATTGAAGTGGCTACCAGTAATTGGATACCCCTCTTTTCAAATCACTGGCAGACCTATGTAATGCAATTTATAGTGGGTTTTGGCTTTATGGCAATTTATTATTTTGTATTTCGGCATTTGATATTAAGGTTTGATATCCCCTTGCCGGGCAGAGAAAAGAGCGATACTGAAACAAAGCTGTATACAAAGCAGGAGTATAGAGAGAAAAAGGGCACTGTCGAGGGGGCTGCTCAAGAGGCAGACCAGAAGGCCAGGGCATATTTAGAAGGTTTGGGAGGAAGGGATAATATAGTCGATATAACCAATTGTTTTTCTCGGCTGCGGATCAATGTGGCCGACGAAGCCAGGGTAAAGCCGGCATCCTTCTTCAAAAACGCAGGGGCCCTTGGATTAGTACATAAGGGAAAAAGTGTGCAGGTAATTGTAGGGACATCGGTATCCCTTGTAAGGGAGAAGTTTGAGGAGCTTTTAGAGGAAGAAACATCACGGCAATAAAGTTTAACCTATGTCCTATGTTATAAATGACAGTAGCCTAGAGGGAGGATTAGACTATGAAAAAATTTTCAATTGTAGTGGCTGGGGGAGGAAGCACCTTTACCCCAGGAATTGTATTAATGCTGCTTCAAAATTTAGATAAGCTGCCCATTAGAATGCTTAAATTCTATGATAATGATCAGGAAAGGCAGGACATCATTGCCGGGGCCTGTAAGATTATTTTGAAGGAAAGGGCTCCACAGATTCAGTTTATAGCCACCACCGACCCACGGGAGGCCTTTACAGATGTGGATTTTGTTATGGCCCATATTCGAGTTGGGAAATATGCCATGAGGGAATTGGATGAAAAAATTCCCCTTAAATATGGTGTGGTGGGGCAGGAAACCTGTGGCCCAGGGGGAATCGCCTATGGAATGAGATCGATTGGCGGTGTCATTGAGATTTTAGATTATATGGAAAAGTACTCACCCCACGCCTGGATGCTGAATTATTCAAACCCGGCTGCAATTGTTGCAGAGGCCACCCGCAGGCTGCGGCCCAATTCAAGAATATTAAATATCTGCGACATGCCTATTGGAATAGAAGCCAGGATGGCTGAAATTTTAGGTTTAAGGTCCAGGAAAGATATGTGTGTTCGGTACTATGGCCTTAATCACTTTGGCTGGTGGACAGATATTCGTGATCGGGAAGGGAACGACCTGATGCCCAGGCTCAAGGAGCACGTGGCCCAATATGGGTATGTGGTACCCAAGGGAGACCGGCAGCATGTCGATGCAAGCTGGAATGATACCTTTGCCAAGGCAAGGGATGTTTATGCAGTTGACCCCGATACACTGCCCAATACCTATTTAAAATATTACCTGTTTCCTGATTATGTTGTAGCCCATTCAGATAAAAGCTATACAAGGGCCAACGAGGTGATGGATGGAAGGGAAAAGCTGGTGTTTGGGGCCTGCAAAGGTATTATTAAAAACAGATCCACCGAAGAATACGAATTGGAAATAGATGAGCATGCCTCTTATATTGTAGATTTAGCCAGGGCCATTGCCTTCAATACCCATGAAAGAATGCTGTTAATCGTACCTAATCAAGGAGTGATCGAAAACTTTGATTCCACCGCCATGGTAGAGGTCCCCTGTATTGTAGGAAGCCAGGGGCCAGAGCCCTTATCTGTGGGAAAAATTCCACAATTTCAAAAAGGGCTGATGGAGCAGCAGGTATCGGTGGAAAAGCTGGTGGTAGAGGCCTGGATAGAGGGGTCTTATCAGAAATTATGGCAGGCCATAACCCTTTCTAAAACCGTCCCCAGTGCCAGGGTAGCAAAGGAAATTTTAGATGAACTAATGGAGGTCAATCGTGACTACTGGCCTCCGTTAAGATAAAAAGTAAATAACCCATAGATTCCGCTTTTAGAAATCGATTAATACAATAATTCAAAGGATAGGGGCAAAAATACCCTATCCTTAAATTGCATTCCATGACTGGCAACATTGGTTTTCATTAAGGAAACATCATTAGGAGTTGCGCTGCTCCGGTGACAAGGATCTCTCAAATTGACTCTATTGATGAATGAAAGGCAGAATGATAGTATATATGTAAATCTACAAGGGGGGGAGTAGCATGAAGCTTGAGCAGCTTGTAAATAAACATTATGATAAGCTGAATGAAAATGATTTATATATATTAAACTATATCTGTAACAATCAAAAAAGAGTTGCCAATCTAGGCATTGCCGATCTGGCACATAAGTGCAGTGTTTCTAAGTCTTCACTACTGAGATTTACAAAAAAATTAGGCTTCAGCGGCTATAGTGAATTTAAATATTTCTTAAAATGGGAAAATGAGCAGAATTATCATGACTTGCCTGAAAAGCCTATAACCACCGTATTAATTGAGGATATTGAAGCTACCATAAAGCACCTGAATTTAGATCAGATTAATGAAATTTGCCAGGTGTTGTACAAGGCAAGACGGATTTTTTTATACGGAACAGGATATTCCCAGATGAATGTTGCAAAGGAATTACAGCGAAACTTTATGGCAATTAATGAGTACCTGTATATGATCCATGATAATGAACAAATTGAGTCAATTCTGGGGGATCTTAACCAGGAGGATGTCATCATCATTATTTCCCTGTCGGGCAATTCAAAGGTTTTATTTCCTATCATGAAGCAGCTGAAGGCAAAGGGCATAACCGTTGTTTCCATGACCAACCTAGAATCAAACTACCTGTCTAGCATGGCCTCTTATAATTTATATGCTACCGTTTCCAGTGTGCCCACCGCCATTAAAAAATTGACCACCTTCATTCCCTTTTATATAGTGGGGGAGGTATTGTGTAGACAATACCTGATATGTAAGCTAATGCAAAATAAGGATAAAATCGAATAGACTGCTATTATCAAATTTCTTAATTATACACCTAGAGATATCGGCACCATTTTGATTCAAGGTATATAAAAATTGGCTCAAAGCGCAATTAGTATATGCCTGATAGATCAAAGGGAGCTGATATCTCTATATTTATGCTTAGAATAAATAGTAGATAAAGGGATCACTATATGAAAGAAGGAAATATTAAAATTTTTAAATAGCTCAAAAAAAGTAAATGAACTACTATTGATTTATACGTATATTTAATATATAATAAATATACGTACAAATATTATACGTACAATTAAAACGGAATGGAGGAGGAGGCTAAATGAAAAGGATTGCAATACTAGGTAGTAGTGGTGGAAACCTCTATAATTTAGGAGGCAAAGATCCCCTAAAGCTAATTGAAGAAATTGAAAGACAGGCAAAGGTAGCTGGTCTTGAAATAGGAGCCGTTCAATTTATTGGTGCTAAGGCTTCTATGGATAACGCCAATGAGAAAACGTTAGCAAGGTTATACAGCTGGGATTTAGAAGCAAAGCAAGTAGTATTTTCAGAGGAAAAAGTATTAAAGGACATCAATGTAGATGCAGAAGCCATGGATGAAAGCATTGCAAAACAAATTCTGGATGAAAAAATCCATGGAATCATTTTAGTTAGCTCTGATCCAAAGGGAGCTAATAAGCTGGCTATAAAAGCAGCGGCGGAAAAGAAGGTACCTATAGCTGGTACTGGTGGCGCTTCTATGGCAACAGTACAATCCATGGGCGGAAAAGTTATCGCCACCTCAGGTACCACCGGGACCACAAATAGAACCAGAGCGGTTGCGGCTATTCAAGCCCTCAGTAAATTCTGGGGTATTAAGTACAAACCTGTAATTGGCTCATCCTCAAGCTCAACGGAAGATATGGACAAAGGGATATTACAAAGAATCAGCTTTAGGGGTATTATGATGGCGGCATTGCCAGGATTCATTGCCATGGCCATCACATTGGCCCTAAGTAAGGTACCAGGCCTGGGCGGCTTGGGAGATGCATTTGATTTAATCATTAAAGGACTTCCTGTAATGGTGGCTGCCCTGGCTGCAAAGCAGGTTTCTGGACTAGACGAGGTAGGTATCGTAGCAGGGGTAGTGGCAGGGATGCTATCCATAGATGGTGGACTAATTGGTGGATTAATTGGAGGTATTTTAGCAGGGGTGCTGGCTATTTATTTAATCAGGTTGGCCCTTGGTTGGAATTTTCCAGGAACAACTGCCAATATAGTAGCAGGTGGTCTTTCAGGACTGATAGCAGGATTATTAGTATTTTTCTTAATTGCACCATTGGCATTGAAATTTGGTAATGGAGTAAGGTATGTAATAGAAGTAGCCATAGGCTATAATGCAATTTTGGCAGGAGCAGTTGCAGGGCTTTTGATGTGGCCAGCAATTATAGGGGGAGTATATCATGCTGCTATACTGCCCATCGTATTGCTTGAAATGGAAAAAACAGGCTCAAGCTTCTTAGGAGCCATTGATATGACAGCATTAGTTATGGTTTCAGCTGGTATCACATTAGCAAATATCATCTATCCAAAACAGAAAAGTGAATCAGCTATAGCTGCACCAGGATTTATAATCAACATGGCCTTTGGTACCTTTGTTGAAGCATCTTATCCATTTATGTTTTCAGATAAAATTGTGTTTATAGGAGCGATGCTGTCAGGAGCTTTATCAGGAATGTTTGTTGGTTTATTCGATGTTAGGGGTACAGCCTATGTTCCATCAATTACAGCGCCAGTTCTTGCCAATAAACCGATGGGATTTGCCATAAGTATGGGAATTGCCCTGGTATCATCATTCTTAGTTACTGTCTTTGCTAATAAACTAGCAAGACAAAGACAAAAAAGGGAGGAAGTATAAATGTTTGCTGCTGATATGGAGAAAAAGAGAAAAGTTGCCTTGCAGAAGGTAAAAGATGCGATAAAAGCCCACAATGGAACAACACTATTGAGTACAGGAATCACAGGAGATGATGCAAGACTTGCTAAGGCTGTGGTAGATGCTGGGGTAAAAATGCTTGAACCAAATCATCCTGCTGTGGTATTGGCCAGAGGATTAAAGGGTGTTACAAGCATGCATGATGCAGAAGCCATAAGACATGAAGTGCCAATGGAAGAAATGATTAAGGTGACCCAGGGTATTAGAAATGTAGTAGATAAAGATATCTATATTACAGTGGGTATTCCAGGGGGCTTCTGTGAAATAGTCCCTACTGAAATCAAAGAGGAAGTTTTCATGGAATTATCCAGAGCCGGTGCCGATGGACTTCACATTCATAAAGCTAGTCTGGAGGATTTAAAAGAGGTGGTTGAAAAGGCTCATAAATATGGCCTTCTGGTTGACGCCTATATAGGGCACCCAGATGATCTTCATACCTTTGGACTTCCAGCAAGAACCCCTGAGGAGGTTGCTGAGGTAGCCAAAAGCATGGAAGGCATAGGGGTAGATTTAATAGGGCTAATGACTGGAATGAGCTATGAAGGAGCCCAGGCAGGGGAAATTCACCCTGTTGTTAAGGAAAGATTAGAGGCCTTAGTGAATGCAGTAAATGTTCCAACCCTTGCAGAAGGAGGAATTAACCTTTCAAACTACAAAGCCTTTATGAATACAGGTGTAAACATACTGGTAGTAGGTACTGCCATAGATGATGCCGTAAGAAAATCTGCACAGGAAGTTGTAAAAAACTTTATTTCTTAGGACTGAAAAAGCCCCAATTTTGGGGCTTTTATAATTTTCTTGGCATACTTGCAAAAAAAACATATTTATCGCCAATATAGTGGGTTTCAACAAAATATAATGGCTTATTATTTTCCAAATAAACGATACAATTCATTTTTAGCATAGGGGAATCCTTTTCGATATTTAATTTTTCTGCTATTTGATCCTGACATTTTTCAGCCTCTAAAAAAATATCTCCATATTTTATCTTTAACCCATAAATGTCTTCGTATAGCTTATATAAAGAGGTACTTGGGTTGATTTTTTTATCTAATTCAGGACAGTTTTTTTCAGGTACATAGGCCGTTTCATAGCACATAGGCTCATGATCTGCTTTTCTTATTCTTGTTACGATATAGGTTTTGTCATGTTTTTTTAACTCTAAATATTTGGCTATTTTTTGACTGGGAAGCCCCAGACTTATATCAATTATTTCGCTTGAGGGTGCCAAGTCTCTGGATATCATTTGTTCGCTGAAGCTTTCTAAAACAGTAAGCTTGTATCTTGATTTTATATTTTTTACAAAGGTTCCTGCTCCAGCCTGTCTGTATATATAACCATCATTAGTCAGCTTTTGTAAAGCCTTTCTGATGGTGTCTCTGCTAACGCTGAAGGTATCTATAAGCTCATGCTCAGTGGGCAGCTTCATACCTTCCTTCCATTCTCCGCTTTCTATTTTTTCCTTCATTTCATTATATATTTGCAAGTATAAAAAACTGATTTTTCCCATCGTATCACCGACTTTCCATATATATTATGAGTTCTGTAGCTTATATTATATCAGCTTTTTCAAAGAAAAACCATTGAATGTACCGCCAACACTTATTTTTAAGGGCTATTGCTGTGATTAATCTCAGATGGAAATTGAATAGGCTTTTATCTTTTATTCAGGGGGAATATGAGTTATAATGAAAAAGGTTATTGTTGGTAAAAAATAGATTTTCCCAGAATTATCGGGCCGGTAAGGGCCTGCAGTTTTAACCGGCATTGTGATAAATTAATTTATACATAACGAGGTGTTTACGGTAATGAAAAAGTTGCTTGGTCAAGTTACCTTATTAAAACAAGCCTTGTCGGAGAAATGAGTCAAAGCATTTATAGCCTATTTAACCTCTTTGAGAGATTGATTATTGTTTATATCTGTTATAATCTATATAAAGGCAATTACAAGGAGGTGTAAATAATGAAATATTCCATCGGTGAATTCGCCTCTCTGCTGGGGGTCACTGTTGATACCATAAGGCTATATGAGAAATATGGTATTATTACACCAATAAAAGACCATAAAAACAATTATCGATATTTTAGTGATTTAGATGCCAGAAGTCTGCTGATGAGCAGATGGTATAGGAGTATACAGATCCCCCTGCCAGAGGCAGCGGCTTTGACAAAAGAGGCCCCCTTGGAAAGAATTATTGATCATATCAAGGAAGCCGCCCTTCAATTGGAGGAAGAAATAAAAAGTAAGACCCTGCTTTTAAATAAGATGAAGGAAATTAATGATGATTTTGACCAAATGGAGACCTTATTAAATCAATGTAAGATCAAGGAGCTACCGGGTATATACAGACTAAAGCAGACCAATAAAAACATATTATTGCAGGATGACCATCTGCATAAAATAGTTAATGCATGGATGGAGGCTTTGCCCTATACCTTTTATTCCTTTAGAATTGAAAAAAAGGCGCTATTGTCCCAGGGCGAGACCTTTGACTATAGCTGGGGCCTGGCCATTTCCGAGGAGGAAGTAGAACATTTTGATTTGGAAATAGATAAAAATGTTGAATACATCGCCCCCAACACCTATCTAACCTCGGTAATTCGAACTCGTCAAGAGGATTATCTCACCAGGAACTCCGTTCAGTTTATGCTGGATTTTATTAAAAGAAAGAGCTATACGATTAAGGGAGACGTTATTGGTAAAATCATTTTAACAGAAAAGACTAAAGACAAAAACAATTCCTATTTAGAGGTAAATATACCCATTTAGATTGTTATATCTAATTTGCAAATTTTTATTTGTTTTTTAACAAACATCCTTGACCCTGGTGCTGCACCAGGGTTTACAATTTTTTTGTATAAGGATTTATACCTGATCTAATAAGGAGGATGAATAATGAAAAGGACAAAAATCAGTAAACCATTACTGTTGGCCCTGGCCCTGGTGTTAGTGGTTTCTCTGCTGGGAGGCTGTACCCAGGAAACAGCCGGCACAATGGAGCCAGGTACCTATTCGGCAGAGGCCAAGGGACACGGAGGCGATGTAAAAATAGCAGTGACCCTGAGTGAAACAGAAATAATTGATATTCAGATCATCAGCCAGTCAGAAACAGAAGGATTGGGGGATCAGGCCCTTGAGAGAATCAAGGAGCAGATATTGGAAACCCAATCCCTGGCTATTGATGCAGTCAGTGGAGCAACCATTTCCAGCGAAGCCATGCTAACAGCCGTTGAAGCTGCCATTGTACAGGCGGGAGGAAATGTCGATGCCTTTAAAAAAGAAAGTGCCCCCAAAACAGGTGAAGGAAAAACAGAGCAGCTGGAAGCCGATGTTATCGTAGTGGGGGCAGGGGCCTCCGGCGTATCGGCGGCTATAGCAGCGGCCGATGAAGGGGCGAAGGTAATTATTATTGAAAAGACAGGTGTTATTGGCGGTGCCAGTAATTTATCCTGGGCCGGTAAGTTCTATAATTCATCTGTTGCCGTTGAAAATGGAGTAGAGGTTGATGCAGAAGAGGAGATCGCCCATTGGATTGAAAACAATCACTGGCGGGTGGATGCTGCGGCTATCAGGCAATATGTGGTGAAGTCAGGAGAAACCTACGATTGGTTGGCTGAAAAGGGATACACTACTCAATTTCTTAATTACATGGGAGAGCAGCTTCACGTATTGCCCCCCTATGAAACCCGACAGCCTACCCTGAGGGAAATGCTGGCCGATTCCGTTGAAGCTGGAGGAGGACAGGTGATTACAGAAACCACCGCCAAGGAGCTAATAACCAATGAAGCTGGTGAAGTGGTAGGCGTGATTGCAAAGAAATCTGACGGCACAACCCTTGAAATTACCGGTAGAAGTGTTATTATGGCAACCGGCGGCTATGCTGCCAACGCCGAAATGGTCAAGGAACATTTTGGCTTTGAGGGAGTTAATGGCGGTCTGGGACAAAACGTTGGAGAAGGCTTAATCATGTCATGGGAAGTGGGGGCCAAGGTGCCGGATAATTTTGGCGGTCAAATGCTTCATCAGACCCTGGCCAGGGCTACCAATGACTTGAAAAAACAGTTTGATTCCTTTGAAGCAAGCTATCCCCTGATGCTAACCTATTTACCAAACTTTATGAATGTGGGTACCTCAGGGGCCAGATTCAGAGATGAAGCCTACACCTTAACTGCGGTGGCTGCGGCCAACACCAGCGCCTTCCATGGCCCATATCATTATGTAATCGTTTCTCAATCTCAGATCGAAGCTCTGATGGAAGCGGGGATGAATGGTGTAAAGGCACCGAAGCTGCCCGGTATGCCCCCCGAGTTCTATGCTGACTTTGCAGAGAAGTTTACCTTAGATCACCCCTGGGTCAATGCCGGTCAGGTTTTTGATGCCATGGTGGAGAAGGGCCATGGCTTTAAAGGGAATACCATAGAAGAATTGGCCGAAAATGCAGGAATGGATGTGGCAGTATTTACAGAAACCTTTAATCAATACGAAGAGGCCGTTAAAACAGGAGTTGATTCCGAATTTGGTAAAGCCTCTGAATACTTGATTCCCATGGGGGAAGGTCCCTATTATGCCATCATTGCAGAGGTTAATAACCTGGGCTCTGTCGGTGGCTTATTGGTTAATACGAAATTCCAGGTATTAAACCAACAGCGAGTACCAATTAAAGGCCTGTATGCCGTAGGGCTTGAATCAGAGGGTGTATTGTTCAACGATACCTATGTCGGAAACGGAGTTGGAATAGGCTATGCCTTTACGTCAGGAAGACTTGGCGGGGCCTATGCTGCCAGTGAAGCTTTAAAAAAATAATCAAAAAAGGGTGTCTCAGAATAGATGATAAAATCTAGGGCGGGGCGCTCTTTTTTTGTAATTTTATGGTTGATGCTTTAATTTGACTTTTCCCATCTATTGGATATAATAAGAAAAAAAGAATGATAATAGAATGGAAGGGAGGGGCGATCATGATAGATGTTAATATTTTTTTATTTGATGATTTTGAAACCCTGGATGTATTTGGCCCTGTGGAGGTCATTGGAAGGCTAATGGAACAATATCAAATACGATTGTTTTCCTTGAATGGAGGGCAGATTGTCAGCAGGCAAAAAATTACCGTTGTAACGGAAGGGGCCACAGCAATTAAGCCTGGCGGAATTCTCCTCATACCAGGGGGACTGGGAACCAGGGGACTAGTTCATCAGAAGAAGGTGATTGATCTGTTAAAGATTTTAGCAGATGAAGCCGCCTATTGTCTGACGGTTTGTACCGGGACAGCCCTTTTAGCCCAAACAGGGCTGCTTAATGGAGTCAGGGCAACCACCAACAAAAAGGCCTATGATTGGGTGACTTCCCTTAACGACAAGGTGAAATGGGTCTATGAAGCCCGGTGGGTGGCGGATAGTAGATATTATACCTCATCGGGGGTTTCGGCAGGAATTGATATGACGCTGGGCTTTGTTGCAGACCGCCATGGAAAGGCGACATCAAAAGAGATTGCCCAAGATATAGAATACATATGGAATGAAAATGCTGATTTTGATCCCTTTTGTATAAAGGAAGGCAGTCAATAAAGTCATTGATACAAAAATATATTATTTAAGGAGGACCCTATGAAGGAAATATTTGAAAGAAGAAGCATTAGAAAATACACAAATGAAGAGGTTTCAGCGGAAAAGGTCAGGGAACTGCTAAGGGCAGCCATGGCGGCCCCCTCGGCAGGGAACGGGCAGCCCTGGGAATTTGTTGTTGTGCGGGATAAGGGGTGCTTTAACCAAATCATGGAGGTTCATCCCTATTCAAAAATGCTTAAGGATGCCTCAGTGGCCATTGTAGTTTGTGGTGATACCGAAAAAGAAAAATATGGCGGTTACTGGGTACAGGACTGTGCGGCCGCCACCCAAAATATCCTATTGATGGCTCAGCATCTGGGGCTGGGGGCCGTTTGGCTGGGGGTGCATCCCACTGAGGATCGGGTCAAGGCAGTTCAAAAAATCCTATCCCTGCCCGAAGCAGTCATCCCCCTTTCCATTATATCCATTGGGTATCCGGCCGAAGAAAGGAAGCCAGAGAACAGATATGACCAATCTAAAATTCATTACGAGAAGTGGTAG
>CBFGTV010000055.1:0-22887 GCA_965652145.1 uncultured Clostridiaceae bacterium | reverse complement strand
TTGGTCAGCCTAACACTGTACCACCCAGACAGCTCGTCAATAATTGTGAGCTTTGTCCCTCTTAAGACCTTAGTCAAAATGGTATGCTGGGTACTGCCTCCTGCTCTGATATTTAGTACGCTGGCAGTTACCGTTCCAGTTTTGGAAGTCGAATTCTGCGTAGCAGAGGGATTTTCCTGTTCAGACACAAGCTGGTTGTACATCATAATTTTATCGTTACACCCAGATCTGCCCTCCAACAGATTCGACATACCATAGTAGAAGCTGCCGCCTACCTCACTATACCTTTGATTAATCAACAATTGTTGATCTATTTCTGCTGCAACCTGATCCTTATACAGCCCATGACCAATATATAGCTCTACATTGGTTCCTGCCACCTCATTAGACCACCATTTAACCAGGGTTTCGTAATCTGCCTGGGGATGCCCTATTTCCCAGTAGATTTGCGGAACAACATAATCAATCCACTGGTTTTTAATCCAGGTTCTGGTGTCACCATATACCGAATAATAGGATTCCTTTCCGGCTGTCTTAGACCCGGTCAAATCAACTGTATTGTTTTTCCAAGTCCCCATGGGGCTAATTCCGAAGCGCACCTCCTGATTAATCTTTTTGATGGCTTCGCTAACCCCTTGAATCATATCATTAACATGCTGCCTTCTGGCATTGGCCACAGGCCCGTTTATTCCTTCTCCGGCAGGCAGGGGATAATCGGTTGGATAAAAATAATCGTCGAAGTGGATTGCATCTACATTGTAATTTGTGACAATTTCTTCTACAGTGGCGACAATATGCTCTTTAACCTCTTTTAATTCCGGGTTATAATAAAGGGCATTTTGATGGGTGATGACCCAATCCGGATTTAATCTGGCCGGGTGATTCTCACAAAGCTGATTCAGATCTGTGCCCGATGTGGTAACTCGATATGGGTTTAGCCAGGCGTGGAATTCCATACCTCGCTTGTGGGCCTCCTCCAGCATAAATTGTAAGGGATCATAGCCCGGGTTTTGCCCCTGAACACCAGTCAATACATCAGACCAGGGGTTAATGGCAGAAGGATAAAGGGCATCGGCCTTTGGCCTTATTTGAACAATTACCGTATTGATCCCCATCGCCTTCAGGGCATCAATTTTCTTTATGTACTCCTCTTTTTGCGCCTCTGGACTTATTTTCGTGTTTGGAAAATCTAAATTAAACACCGTAGCAATCCACACTGCCTGGATTTCCTTGGGGGAATCCATCTCAGCACCTTGGGCATAAACCGGTATACTATTCACCATCAAAAGGACAATTAATAAAACGAACATTTTTTTCAAGTATATTCCCCCTTTTCCTTTGTTTTAGCCAACATTAAGCATTGATTTCATTTTTTTCCTCAATTACCTATGTTATGCTACATTATATCATTTTCAATCGACAAAAACCATTTCAATTGTTGGTCTGTTTTTTACAGTTTCATTACAGACTACCTTTCTAAGCATTTTACATCAATGTTTTTTTCTACTACATAAGCAATCCCCCCTGGGCCTTCGGGGCCAGGGGGGACTGTCAGTAATTTTATTGAGTTATATATGCTTGGCACTTGTACCATAAAATGCAGATTTGTAGATTTCCTTCACATCTTCAACTGAGGATTGCCTTGGATTTGTCAGTGTGCAGGGGTCTTCAAAGGCATTTTTGCTCATTCTGTCTAATACTTCATTGAATTTTTCTTCAGAAATCTCAACTTCATCTACTTCTTTTAATGTAGTTGGAATACCAACCCTTTTATTTAGGGCCTTTAATGCTTCGACGAAGTCTTTGACTCCTAATTGTTTTTCTATTTCTGCAAATTTATCTGTGGCCTTCATATTATATTCCACGATGTAGGGCATCAGTATGGCATTGGCAAGACCGTGGGTAATTCCAAACTCTCCGCCAATTTTATGGGCTAAGCTATGGACTAAGCCAAGGGATGAATTGGTGAATGCCATCCCTGCAATGGTAGAGGCATTGTGCATGTCTTCTCTGGCTTTCATATTATCTCCTTCGGCATAGGCAACGGGAAGTTTGTGATATACTAATTTTATTGCCTCCATGGCCAGCGGATCGGTATAGCTTGTTGCATTGGTAGAAACATAGGCTTCTACAGCATGGGTCATTACATCCATACCTGTATTCGCTGTTATATGGGCTGGCATCTTGGCTGGTAGCTTTGCATCTAGCAGTGCGATATCAGGTGTAATTTCATAGGATACTAACGGATATTTAATGTGATTTTCTGTATCAGTAATGACCGAGAAAGCGGTAATTTCTGAAGCCGTTCCGCTGGTTGATGGAATGGCGATGAATTTCGCCTTTGTTCTAAGCTTTGGAAATTTGCCAGCCACTAAATCTTCAAACTTTGTATCTGGGTATTCATAATAGACCCACATGATTTTGGCTGCATCCAGGGCCGATCCTCCTCCAATAGCAATGATCCAATCTGGATTAAATTCTCTCATTTCCCTTCCGCCACGAATAACGGTTTCTACAGAGGGATTCGGCTCAACGCCATCCACGATAGACACCTTCATGCCTGCTTTTTCCAAGTTTTTTTGGGCTTCATCTAAAAAACCGAATCGTTTCATGGAGCTTCCACCGGTAACTAAGGTCGCTCTTTTTCCTTCCAAAGAAGCTAAATATTCTAATGCGCCCTCACCAAACACAATATCCTTTGGTACTCTAAACCATTGTAATGCCATTGTCATACTCCTCCTCTTATCATTTTATTTTTTTATTTTTTTATCTATAGCATTAGCAGCAGTTTTACCTGCGCCCATGGCCAGAATCACTGTGGCGGCTCCTGTAACAGAATCACCGCCAGCATATACATATTCTTTGCTGGTTTCCATGGTCTCTTCTTCTACAATAATACCTCCCCATGGCTGGGTTTTTAACCCTTTTGTGGTTTGTCGGATCAATGGATTGGGGGTTTGCCCAATGGCCACTATTACCGTATCAACTGGAATGATAAACTGACTTTTATCAATGGCGACAGGCCGCCTTCTACCCGAAGCGTCTGGCTCTCCTAGCTCCATTTGAATACATTCAATTCCATTTACAAATCCATTCTTGCCTATAATAGTTGTAGGATTGTTCAATAGTTTAAAAATAATACCTTCTTCCTTTGCATGATGTACCTCCTCTACCCTAGCCGGAAGCTCAGCCTCACTTCTTCGGTAGATAATATATACATTTTCTGCCCCTAATCGCTTAGCTGTTCTGGCCGCATCCATAGCTACGTTTCCGCCTCCGACGACCGCAACATTTTTTCCCACTTTAATGGGCGTAGCCGCATTTTTCTCGTAGGCCTTCATTAGATTAACCCGAGTAAGAAATTCATTGGCAGAATATACACCGTTCAGGTTTTCTCCTGGAATATTCAAAAATTTAGGTAGTCCGGCACCGCTTCCTATAAAAACAGCTCGATAGCCTTCTTTTATTAACTCGTCTATGGTAATGGAGCGCCCTACTAAAACATTGGTATGAATTTTGACACCATGCTTTTTAATATTCTCTACCTCTGTATGGACTAATTTTTTAGGCAGGCGAAATTCTGGAATACCGTAAGTGAGTACCCCTCCAGTTTGATGCAGGGCTTCAAATAATGTAACCGCATATCCCTTTTTTGCCAGCTCCGATGCACAGGTTAATCCAGCTGGGCCTGACCCAATGACCGCCACCTTTATTCCGTTAGATACACTTTCTTCAACATTTTCTTCATTAGGGTGCTCCATAAAATAATCTGCTGTAAAACGCTCTAATCGCCCTATTGCCACAGGCTCACCCTTTATTCCCCGTACACACTTTCCCTCGCATTGATTTTCTTGAGGACATACCCGCCCACAGATGGCCGGAAGGGCATTCTCTTTTGTAATAATCCGATAGGCCTCTTTGAAATTTCCCGTACTGACAGCCTGAATAAACTCAGGTATGGGTACATTGACCGGGCATCCTTGTATACACGGCTTATGCTTACACTGTAAGCATCGCCTGGCTTCTGCCATTGCTTCCTCTTTCGTATACCCCAGTGAAACCTCATGAAAGTTCTTATTTCTAACCTCAGGTGGTTGTTCTTGAATGGGTATTTTTTTCAGTTGTTGGTTCATTCATTATCCCTCCAAAGCTAGTCTGCATTTATGCTCTTCTTCTTTATACATCTCCTGTCTTCTCATGGCCTCATCAAAATCCACAGTATGACCATCAAAGTCTGGTCCATCCACGCAGGCAAACTTTATTTGACCGCCAACGGTAACACGACACCCCCCACACATTCCCGTTCCGTCGATCATGATGGGATTTAAGGATACATTGGTGGGTATATTAAGCTCCTTGGTGTATTGGCATATATTTTTCATCATAATAAGGGGGCCTATGGCGATGACTAAATCATATTTTTTCCCTTCATCTAAAAGGGCTTTTAACTGATCCGTAACAAACCCCCTCATTCCCTTTGATCCGTCGTCGGTGGCGTAGTAGACATGGCTGCATATGCCCTCCATTTCATTTTGTAAAATAATTAATTCTTCGTTTCTTCCCCCCAAAATTGCCTCTACATTCGCCCCCATTTCCCTCATTTTTTTTAGTTGAGGATAAAGGGGTGCAATGCCAACACCGCCTCCTATTCCCAGAACATTTTTAACATTGTGAAGGGGTGCTGCTTGACCCAGTGGCCCGACAAAATCCTCTATGAAATCTCCAATCTGCCTTTGACTCAATTTTTTAGTAGAATAACCTACGATTTGATAAATAATGGTGACGCTTTCTTCCTCTCGATCAAAGTCAGCAATGGTAAGGGGCACCCGCTCACCTTCTTTATCTACCCTCAAAATGATAAATTGACCCGCTTCGCACTTACGAGCTACAAAGGGAGCTTTTATTTTCATTAACTCAACAGTTTTATTCAGCTTTTTTTTATCAATTATTTGATACATACATAGATTCCCCCCTGTGGATACGAGTAATAGATTTAAATTAATGGAATGCTGCTCTAATACCCTGGGTCATTTAAAAGGCCAGATAGGGCCTGAGGCAAATTTTCTAAGAGTAAGGCAGAGGAGGAAGCCATATCGGGTAATATGGTGACTGACGACAACGCCACGTTAGGAAATTTGACCAGGGATAATCCGTTAATTTAGATGACCCAAGGTACTAATCATTGTAAAAAACTCAAGTTGATATTGTTAAAAAATAAACACTTTGATATACTAGAGATGATTCATTCTATAGGACATCTATCTGCCCTTAATAGCATTATACACGCTCTTTCAATTAAAAACTAACCCAATATTGAATAAAGTAATACAATTTTGAATGACTATGATATTTATTTAACATATATTTCAGGAGGTTCCCCATGCTGAATTCATTTGATCATGGACTAGAAAAGATTGATGGTTTGGAAACAGATCATGTTAAAATTTTATATTATGATTTACCAAAAAATTATTCTGGGGACTATAAATCCTATCATTATGCCCGTTTTTGCACAATTTTGAATGGACAAAAGAAGGTTACCCTCAATACCAATGATATATTTGTTTATAACCAACACAATTACTTGCTGCTGGCCCCCCATACAAAGGTTCATATGGAGATTGAGGAGCATACCCATGCCCTGGTATTTGAAATAAGTAACGATTTAGTTAAGGAGGTGTTGAGCAAGATTGATTTATCTGACCAGGTAAAGGAAGGCCTCACGATAAGTGACTTTTTCCTTGGAGAAAATAAATATAATATTGCGGATGATATTCATAAAATCTTCAGTGTATCGAAGAGCAATGATATAAACAAAGCCTTCTTAATTGATTTGTATGCTCAAAAATTAATCTATGAGCTGATTAAAAACAAGGCAGCCTACCACATTTTACATTCTAACAATGCTTTTCCTGTTCAACAAGCGATCCAATACATTGACAGTAATATTCATAATAAAATTAATCTGGAGGATTTAGCCCAAAGTCTGAATATGTCCTTATCACATTTATCACATTTATTTAAAAAAAATACTGGTATTCGCCTTACAGACTACATTAAAAGTAAAAAATTAGAAGTGGCTCTAACGTATCTTCCCCATGAATCGGTTACTGATATAGCTTACAATTTAGGGTATGATAATATCTCTTATTTTATTAAGCTTTTCAAGGGCAAATATAAAATGACTCCGAAGCAATACAAATTAAAATATTTTAAATAAATGATGGAATCAAAGTATAGGGAACATTACGCCTAAATAAAGGCTGCTCCATAATTGGAACAGCCTCAAATCTCACTTTTATATGGATGCTTAATTTATCTGGTTAAATTTGCCCCCAGGTCCCTTCCACCGACGCCAATCCCTTTAAAGCGGCTGTTGTTGGCTAGCTTAAGGAAGTTTCCAACATTCACCGAACCGTCGGCATTTCGCCAGCTTTCGTGGATATTTCTTAAGTTTGTAGGCACTGCCAGGCTGACAAATTCCCTTGACGTTGGCGGTGTAATTTCTGTACCCCTGGTGGCACTGTTGGCCTGGTCTACCCTCATTTGATTAGTAATTTGATAATATTTTCGGGAATTATAGAATACGCTGCTGGTGCCTGTTCCCCTGTATTTATCACTTCCGGTTACCCCTATTTGGCTTGTGAAGGACAGTAAATTGACAAATACATTGTTGGAATGGGAATGTCTTGCAAAGTCAAAATTGCTCTTGGAACCCGGATTGGCTTTGCTATTATCAAAGCTTGTGCAGTTTATTAAGGTAATGGTACCAGGATTACTGTTATCGGTAAATCCATGGGCCTTATTGTTAAAGGCAATGGAGTTTTCCACCAAATGATTTACGGCAATGCTTGACCCGCCCAGCTTAAATCCGTTTCCATCGCTGCCGGAGCTGTTGGCACCGCTGGTGGTAATACCATTATTAAAGGCAACGGAATTTCTAATGACCACCGTACCGATTGGTCCCGTATCAGATTTTGTATATAGATCCCAGCCATCATCTACATTATTATATGCGATACAACCATCAAACACATTACCCGGGCCTACGGTAAGCTTGGCTGCAAAACCATCGGCATCCTCGTAATTATCGGGGTCTGCGTTATTGAAGGAGGTACAATTTAGAATGAGATTATTAGAGGGCCAATCTCTCATATTACTTTGGGAAGAATTTCTACGGCCCAGTTGAATCCCCGTATCCCGATTGGCCTCTGCAACACAAAGCTCTATTATATTGTTGCTTCCGGAAATATACAGGCCATTGTCGGCTGCACCGTAGAAGGTAATACCTCTTATTTTCCAGTAGTTACCGTCTAGCTGCAATCCCCTGGCATTTTTGCTGGGGTCACTGGAATTATAGGGCTGAGAAGAAAAATTCAGCACCGGTTTTTCATTACCATAGGCAACGATTTGCTTCATTTGGCTTGCCGTTCCATTATTGCCATGTTCAATGGTAATTTGATGATTATAATTGTATTGACCACCCCTTAGATAAATGACTCCCCCTGGAGCAACTCTCTTAATGGCCTCTGTCAATGCAATGGGGCTTGACAGGGTACCTTGACCATTGGCTGGGGCATTGGGTGCCGAGTAAAGCAGCATAGCCGTACCGCCATTTCCAGGATTTCCTGGATTCCCTGGGTTTCCTGGATTCCCCGGATTTCCTGGTTCCCCAGGCTCTCCAGGGTCTACGGGCCCTGACCCATCCTGGTATTCGATTTTTATTTCATCAATTATAACAGTGGAGTCGCTCTCGGTACGAATTTGTAGAAATGATGCATTGGTGCCAATATTTGATTCAATTACGATAACTCCCCTAGGCAGTGACCCTACTGTTTGGTCAAATATCCTTGAATTACTTCCATGGATAGAATTTGCCCCACCTGTGGTATTATTATCGACCATAACCTGAAACTTCTTGCTGCTGGTTCCGCCTGTTCCAGCAATTCTGATGGTGATTCGATAGGGCTTTGAAAGATTGAATACGCCACCGGGTGTATAGCTGCTGGTGGTGGAATTGCTGCCCCGGGCACCAATAACCATTCTGCCTCCATTTAAGGTCACCTGACCATTCGATGCAGTAATCGTGCCCCCGCTCCTTAAGTACATTGGTTTGGAAGAATCCCCCGGCAAGGTTCTATAGGCCGTGGTAAACAAATTGTTTGTTGTGGCACCATTAAATTGATCCTGGTACAGCACTGTGCTTGCCAATGCCCCTTGTGTACCCATACCACCAATAATCAGTGTCGCCATCATGGTAAAGCACAAAAATATACTCCAAAATTTAAACTTCTTCATTTCTACCAATACCTCCCTTTAGAATGTACCGACTTAATCATTAATCAAGATCCAAATCGATTTTTCAACCCTCCTTTTCTACAAGCTTAGCCTTTGTCCCTTTAATCCGCTTTTCCTCTAATCCTGAGCATATAGAATGCAGTAAAACTGCCATATGCTTGATAAACTAATACTGCATAGAACCCTTAGTAAAGCATGTTAACGTTTGCAAAATGTTAACGTTTTCATTCTATAGCTTATGCTTATTATTGATTAATAATAAGCATTTTGGTGGGTGTATAGGAGAGGTTTTGTATAGAAGTCGCCTTCAATCAAATATTTGTAATTTGATTATATAACTAAAAATTCATAATTGTCAATACATAATAACCGTTTCGGTTTAGTTTTAGTAACATAATATTATTAGACATTTAATTGGCTATAAAAGCATAATTGCCAGGCCTTACCCCATAGGGATAAAGCCTGGCATAATTTACATATTTCAGTATTCAGATCTGAATACAGTAAAGCCATGTGCCTCACTTTTTCAGTGGTAAAAGTTTATACCACATCTCATACAATTTCATACAGTTAGATGGAACTTATTCATATTCCGTGTATTGATACGCAATTCTGGGCGTTCCATTCTGAACATATATGATACCACATTTTTTAAAACCGCTTTTTTCTATTAAACGCTGCATCGTATGGTTATCTTTATGGGTGTCTATCCTTAAGTTGGGAATTCTTGCTTTACAAAACTCCAAACATTGACTAAAAACGCCCCTTACCACGCCATCGCTGGCAACACGGTGAATGGTCCCGTAGGGTGCGTCATTTTTCCATGAACCATTTTCTATATATGAATAGGTTTCCTCTGGTCCGATTATAAAGGCAAAAACCCCGTGTATTTTATTGCTTACCTCATATACAAATAACTGTTCTTTTTCGATATCGCCCTCCAGCATTTCCTTTGAAGGATAGCTATCTGTCCATTGCGTTACGTTGCCATTGTCTGCCATATATTTTCTGGCAGCTGCGTATATATCCATGATTCTTTCCAGATCTTCGTATTTTGCAAGCCGTATCATTTGCATCCCTCCAATGTTTTTAAACAACCTGCCCTAGATTGATTGCCCAGATCAGCCCCTATGACCCCTTCCTATAAATTCAATGATTATTCTCTCTACTTCCATTATATAACTAAAGTCAACTTACGCCCAGGGCTTTTCGTCATTTTCCACTGATTTTCCCAGTCTTGCTCTTAAAAGGGAATACAGAGTATTACATACTGCAATCAACAATAAATTAAATTTCTAATAATTTACAAGGAAAAATTGCTTCAGCTTATTTTAACCTGTCTTATTAGGAAAAGAATACTGTAAAGTTCTGCTTTCGTTCAAAAAGGCAGACTTTATCATGTTGTTCTATTTAGTCCTTTTAAAATCAATAACGATAAGGCTCCACAGGCTAACAGGCTGAACAAGCTGATAATAAAATGTACAGGAGTTGATTTATAATAGCCTGCCACACAGAAGGCCGCTGTGATTGGATAGATAGAGCTAAGCATACTTTGCATCCCCATAAAAAGACCAAGGAACGAATAGATTTCAGCAAAAATCAAAGCAAGCCAGTACCCTTTTTCTAACCTATATACAATGGCTATAATGGGAGATACGGCGAGAAACAGGCCAGCCCCCTCTAATAGATATATTTTTGCAAAGCTAAGGACAGTATTTAAATCAAGTAAAGAAATATGAAGCGCCACTTCTACGGTCAATGTAACTGCAAATAAGAAAGCGTACAGACCCACTGAGAAAAGGGCCGTAACAATCATCTTTGCCCCTACTAATTTAGAAACACTGATAGGAACCAGAACAAGAGATTTCATAGTATCGTCTTGATCTTCCCTGCAAATCATGTAGCTGCCCATAAGTGCGATGATGGCAGGGAACACATACAGGCTCCCCAAGGATTGTGTCGCCGTCATGTACCATGTGGCTCTATCAACATAACGTTGCCCATAATATTGAAATTGCCCCTGCATCAATACGATAAAGGCAACCATGATGGCAGAAAAGACAGCAATCCATATAATTTTTGAGCGCTTCAGTTTTAATCCCTCTGCCCATAATAATGTTTTCATTTCATCCACCTACTTCCGTTTATAAAGTTCAGCAATCGTCCACAACGTTGAAGCTGTTCCCCATGCACTGATACACAAGAAGGCTTTCCCTATTTGAACCGACTCCTTCATAACAACTCCCTCAATATCCCGCATAAAAATAGCCGTCGTGCTGGAAAGGGGATGAATGTACATATTCACCATCAGCAGAATAAAGCCAAAGAATGTATAAACGATCGTCACGCATACCGGCAGGATATAGCCTTTCTGCGAGGTGGCCACAGTAAGTACGGGTATCATAGCCAAAGGTGTTAATAAGGCGATTTCCAAGCACTTGATAAACATAAAAGAAATACTGTCGGCTGTAAAGGGAATTATCCCCGTTGTAACCCCTGCCAAAATGGAACTGACAACAGTAAGCATCATAAAGCAGAGGGAATAAACCAGTACAACCATAAGTTTGCTGAAAAAGTATCCTGCCTTGCTAATAGGAATAATCCATAGCTGCTTTAACATATCATTTTGATTTTCATCGTACATCAACATGGTACTAAGCATTCCAAGTACAAGGGGCAGAATAATCCACGGTGTATAGGAAAAGGCTGTCCACTTATAAAACTGTATAGGGCTAATCTCTGTCCCATTTGTCGTGCTAAAGTAGAATACGGCGACAAGGGGCATGAATAAAGCGGCAACGAGCATCAACCATATAGATTTCCTGCGGCGAAGCTTTAGAAACTCCGTTTGAACAAGACTAAGCAATGCCCTCCCCTCCCGTAATTTTTTTAAAATAATCCTCTAGCGTGTCATTGCAAAGCTGTGAGCTTATTACAGAAATGTTTTCCATCATCAGGGTTTTGTTGATTTCAGCCATGTCAAGGGCTGTGTCGTAAAGGCGTAGCGTGTGATCATCCTGTACCGAGTATTCTTTTACATTAAACCTGCGTTCTAGTACCAAAGCAGCCTTTGCCGTATCGGAAACTTGTAGCAGGATATATTTACGGTTTTTCTTTTCAAGCTCTGCCAAGCTACTTTCTTCCAGTAAAACTCCGCTATGGATAATACCAATATCATCCGCTAACAAAGAAATTTCAGAAAGAATATGACTGGAAATTAGAATTGTCTTTCCCTGTTCAGCACATAGCCTTCGGATAAATTTCCTGACTTCAGCAATGCCGATAGGATCAAGACCATTTGTAGGTTCATCCAGTATAAGAAGCTCAGGGTCATGTAGGATGGCGTTGGCAATTCCAAGGCGCTGTTTCATTCCCAGGGAATACTTGCTGAAAACTTTTTTATCCTTATAAGGCAATCCTACAACCTCGATCGCTTCTTTTACTGCGTTTGGCTTTGTTGTTCCCCGGAGTTTTGCAAAAATTTCAAGATTTTCCGTTCCCGTCAGATTAGGATAAAAGCCAGGCCTTTCAATAATGGCCCCAATACGAGGATAGATACGCTTATCATTACCTTTAATGTCTTGACCAAAAACCTTGACTTCGCCGGAGGTAACGGAAGTAAGACCCAAAATCATCCTCATAACTGTGGTTTTACCCGCTCCATTACGGCCAAGCAGTCCATAAATACGGCCCTTTTGCACATTAAGATTAACTTTATTTACAACAATTTGATCTCCATATATCTTTGTCAACTGCCGGGTTTCGATGATAGGATTATCCATTTAATTCCCTCCCTTTCCTTCTGCTTTTATCTTTTGATAAGTGCATTATAATGCCCATAGCCTTCTTCATTCTACTTTTCAGTATATCGTATAAACCTTGCCAAAACCTTGCCGCTTTCTTGCGAGATTCTTGTTTTTAAATAAAAAAGCTCTGTTTTATCACAGAGCCTTTGGAAGCGTTATTGTAAACATCGTACCGCCATTAGGGGGAACTTCGACACGAATCTTGCCACTATGTACGGCCACAAGCTCCTGAACAATGGCTAGACCAAGGCCGTTACCAATCCCTCCACGGGATTCATCACTTTGATATAGCCGTTCAAAAATATGGGATAGATCCTTTTCGGGTATCCCTTTTCCATTGTCCGATACGATAATATCTGCTTGTTTTTCATCCGCCGAAATATGAATGAACACTCTATTTCCTTCACTGTGTAAGAGAACATTTTGAAGCAGGTTGTTGAGTATGCGTATATAGGCATTGCGATCTAACCGTATGCTGTATTCCGTTTCAGGGATATCAATTTCATAGGTAAACTTTTTATCCTCCAGCGTTGGTATCCACTCTGTTAAAATATTGCGGGAAAGCTCGTTCAAATCACAAATTTCAAATTGAAATATCTGCTCTCTGGCATCCAGCTTAACCCACTCAAATAGGGATTCCACAAAGTCTTTCAGATGGTATGCCTTGCCTAAAGCCACCTTGATATATTCATCCTTTTCCTCTCCCGTTACGATTTTCTCTTGAATGGCCTCCAAGTAGCCGACTAAAGAGGTCAAGGGCGTTTTGACATCATGGGAAAGGCTTGTCATAAGGCGCTTATAGGCTTGTTCCGATTGTTTTATCCTGATAAGCTTTGCCTGATCATTGACGGCAATTTCATTGATGCTATAACAAATCCTATTCGTCATATCACTTTTTCTCGTAAGAATTCGGCGATTCAAATTTCCGTTTTTGATATCTTCCAGGGCCTCCTTGATGATAGAAAGCTGTTCCCTGACACGATAGAGCCTTGTCCCAAGATAGATAATGACTGAGATACATAAAAGGGTGGAACAAATGAAAATTAGTGTCCAACTCATAGGCTAGGCCTCCTTATTAAAGCGATAGCCGACACCGTGTACAGTTAGGATAAAAAAGGGCTGGTCTGCATCCGGCTCAATCTTTTTTCTCAGTTTACTAATAAAAGACATGATATTGTTGTCATCAAAGGCATATTCATCCTCCCAAACATGCCTGTATATTTGTTTTTTTGTAAATACACGTCCCTTGTTGGAAGCCAGAAATACCAGTAAATCAAATTCCTTGCTTGTAAGGGTAACCCCCTTTCCGCTTATGCAGACAGTTCGGTTCCCTTTATCAATTACCATATTTTTGAGATTAAGAATTTCCGGCTTCGCTGCTTGGTTAAAGGTTGTATACCGCCGGATCAAGGATTCCATTCGGGCCATCAGTTCATTGATACTAAAGGGCTTTGTCAAATAATCATCCGCACCTAGCCGCAGGCCGGTTACTTTATCTATTTCATCTCCCTTAGCTGTCAGCATAAGTACAGGAACCGTACTGTTTTTTCGTAGTTCTGCTAACACTTGAAACCCACTGATACCAGGCAGCATCACATCCAGAATCACAAGACAATAAGTATCCTTCTGGTCTGCAATTTTTTCCAGCCCCACTTTGCCCGTAAAGGCGATATCGGCCTCCAGCCCTTCCTGTATAACACATTTTCTTATCAAAGCACAAAGCTCTGTGTCATCGTCTATGATTAAAATTCTATTTGACATGCCTTTCCCCTCCTGTATCCCTCGTCTTTTGGCCTAATGGTTTCTTTGGAAATCAATCATACAATCCCATTTTTACATCTCCACCAAGGCCACTGGAAGTAGGATAAAGCACTATTCTATCAACAATGCTCCCTCTAACAGCAGCTTCCTTTTTTGTTAGATAATACATGGTAATTCCCTCCAACGCTCTTATTATATTTCTTTTGATCGAAATGTACAAGATATGAGATGGCCCGGTGATCTCTTCCTTTATGCTCAGAAGCCTGCTTAGAACTTATAAAAAATTTTAACCCACCAAATTAAATTTATAGGTTAAAAATGCCCATAGGTTTATTGATATTGAAAAAGCAAAGGCCACTATTAATAATTGTATCTTAAAGCTTAATTGTAAATCTAACGAAGATAACTTAACTACAAAGCTTAATACAAAAGCTATTGCAAAGCATACTCCAAAGGCTATTGAAGCTGCTTTACGTTTATTAGCTATTAAGTGCTCGTCCTTAAATTGACCCAATTTAGACCACCAAAAATATGAAAAATACCCACTAAAGGCAAAATATAAAAAATATAGTGGATTATTATTTAACCCTCTGAATCCTAGAAAACCTAAAAAACCTAAGAAAAATAAATTCCTACTTGCACCTATTTTCATAAACAGCCCCCCATTAGTGGATATATCTATATCCTTATTAATGCAAATATATCTTATTAAGTTTTATGTTATTACTTAAAAACAAAAAAACATTAAGAAAAAATATTACCCCTACACAACTGTAGCCCTGGTAAACCAGGGCTAAGGGGTAAGGGTATATTCCAATCAGAAAAATTGTCTTTTATATTTTCCCGGCGGCATCCCCATAATATCTTTGAAGGCAGCAGCAAATTTACTGGGGTTGTTATATCCTACCCTGCCGGCAATGGTTGTAATATTGTCATTGGTTTCCCTTAGCATGCGGGCAGCCATTTGAATTCGATGATTTCTCATAAAAGCATAGATAGAAGTGCCATAAATTCCCTTGAAGCAGCGCTTCATGGCAGTTAAGGGAATTACAAATTGCCTTGATAATTCTTCCAGCGTATGATGTCTTTCGATATGATCAGTCATATACTTCATCATTGCCTTGACAGTCTCTACCTGTTTCTTGGGAAAATAGCTTGGTTCCTCTCCTTTGTCGGGCATTTCTACCACACTTAAGAACAATAAGAGCTCCAGTACTTTGATTTTTAAATAATCCTTTTTTATTCTGTCGGGTACGGTATAGAGCTCAGAAAAAATATGCCGAATTGAATCCTGGGCCCGCATAATAAAGGGATGGTTGAGAATACAGAATTTTATTCTAAGCTTTCCAAGGTCCACGTCAAACCCATTAAATACACTGTTCAGGGTTTTTTTAGCTTCTTCGATATAGATGGCAACGGTGATACCATGATAGTGACAAAGGGGAAAGTTGAACTTGTTGTGATGACCCTCTTTAGAATCAATTTGAAGATCCCCCTCCTGTAAATACAGATAGGTTCCATTTTTAAGCTCCCACTCTATACGCCCCTCATGGCAATGGTCAATGGCAATCATATCAGCATTAGGGCGAAACGCTGACAGGCAGCTTTGCATATGAAAATCATTATATAATACATCAATACCTGGGAACACGCTATAACGGGTCATCTGGCCTTCCCCGGTAGCATCCCTCATTTTATAGACAACGCAGTTTTCCTCTTTTTTGATTACCTTGACATTATTACCGTAAAACTGGCTCTCTTCCATTGAGTTTTTCATAATATTTCACCTTACCTATCACTAAACGCCGGCCCAGGGCCAACGTATTTTTATACGCTCCATCCCAGGCTTTCCTGCTGAATGGTGTAAAGCTTTTGATAGAGCCCCTTTTTCTTAATTAATTCTTCATGGGTCCCTTCCTCTGCAATTTTTCCCTTTTCCAATACGATAATTTTATCAGCTCCGGCTATTGTTCTTAGACGGTGGGCGATCACTATAACGGTTTTCCCTTCAATCAGTCTGGATATTGCCTCCTGAATCAGTTCTTCATTTTCCGGGTCGAGGGAAGCGGTGGCTTCATCAAGCAATACAACGGGTGCATTCTTAAGCAGCGCCCTGGCAATGGAAATTCTTTGTCTTTCACCGCCTGACAGGGTACTTCCATTTTCTCCAAGGATTGTTTCATAGCCCTGGGGTAAGCGACTGATAAATTCGTCGCAGCAGGCCGCCTTGGCAGCTGCCAATACCTCCTCTTTGGTGGCATTGAGCTTACCTATTCGAATATTGTTATAAATTGTATCGTTAAAAAGTACTACATCTTGAAAAACAAAGGACATATAGCCCATCAAATGCTCAGGGTCCAGGGTCTTCACATCAAGGCCGCCTATTTTTATGCTTCCCTGATTCACATCCCAAAATCTTGCTATCAGCTTAGCCAGGGTACTCTTTCCGCTTCCCGAAGGCCCCACCAGGGCGGTAATTCCCTTGGCGGGAATGGTGGTGGTAATGCCCTGAATAACGGCTTCTTTTGAATTAAGGTCTTCAGAATAACTGAAGGAAACATCTTGAAGGTCAATGTTGTATTTCGTAATTTCCTTCTCTGTATCCCCTTCCATAATGGGGGTTGTCATTAGGGTTCTCATCCTGCCGGTGGCAACTTGCATATATAAAAGCTCCGGTAAGAGAGTTAGCTCCGTTAAAAGGGGGCCATATATTCTAACCACAATTAAAAAGAACATTAACAATGGGATTAATTCAATTTTTCCTCCTGTTAAAAGATAGGTCCCTACAAATACGGTTAATCCAATCCCTGCCTGAAGGACAATTTGTGCCCCGGTAACAAAAACCCCTGCACCAAATTCCAGTTTCATAGACATTTTCATCATTTTTCGAAGGGCATCATCCAGGGCTGCAAACTTAGCGCCATCCAAGCCGCAGAATTTAATTACCTTAATCCCCTCTAAATATTCCTGAACCTGATCAGAGGCTTTGAGCTTCGATTCCACCTGTTTTTCCCCTAGCCCTTGCTGAATTTTTCTGCTTAGTATAATAATCAAAAATGCGATTGGTACGGTACAAAAGACGCTCAGTGCTAATCTCCACTCAAAAATAGCCAGACAAATGCAAATAATAGAAATCGAAATAGCATTGGCCAAGAGCTGAGGAATGATATGACTTAGTACATGCTCCGTTACAGCGCAATCACCCATAATATTGGTAGTCAGCTCCGATAAATCCTTGGAGTTAAAAAAGCTCATGGGCAGTTTTCTAATATGCTCTGCCACACGGGTTCTGGTTGCTTCTGATTCCCTATAGGAGGCAACATAGGTTTTTTTGTAGTCATTTTTGTTAGCCAAAAACACCAGAATGGCTGCAATGATCCCCAGGCCAAAGAAGCTCCACAGCCTTGCCCATGAGATTTCTGCGCCCATCAGGGGCTTTAGCAGTTCCCTAAAGATTTGGATGGTAATACCAAATGGCAGCATTAGTGACAGGTTGGTAAGGGTGCAGGCCCCGATGGCCTTCTTGAGATCCTTGTATCCCTTATCGGTTAACATTAATTTATCTTTTAAATTAAGCATTGATTGTCATTCCCCTTCCTGTGTCCATTTTCCAATCTAGGGCCCTTGTATATTTTTGCCACATGGTATGATATTTCCCTTTCTGCTGAAGCAGTTCTTCATGGGTACCCTGCTCTATCAAATGCCCCCGATCCATCACAATAATTTTATTGGCACTTTTTATGGTACCCAGCCGGTGGGCTATGATAATGACGGTTTTATTTAAAATCAGCTTTTCAAAGGCTTTTTGAATTAAATGCTCGTTTTCCGGGTCGGCAAAGGCAGTTGCTTCATCAAGAACAATAATTGGTGAATCCTTGACGATGGCCCTGGCAATGGCAATTCGCTGCCTTTCTCCTCCTGAAAGGTGAACTCCCTTTGTCCCAATAACGGTATGATAACCATTGGGGAGCTTTTCAATAAACTCGTGGCATTGTGCCGCCCTGGCAGCAGCCATTACCTCCTCATCGGTGGCATTATGATTCCCGATTCTAATATTATCCATAATACTTTGCTTAAATAAAAATACATCCTGAAAGACAAAGCTGACCTTTTCCATTAAATCCTCCAGCTTTAGCTGTCGAATATCTACTTTGCCTATTTCAATACTGCCCTCTGTTACATCAAAAAATCTTGCAATTAGGTGGGCAATGGTACTTTTACCTCCCCCCGAGGGCCCCACGATAGCAGTGATTTCCCCCTGCTTTGCTTGAAAGGAAACATTTTTTAAAGCAGTTGTTTCACCATCTTCATCGTAGGAAAAGGATACTTCCTTAAATGCTACACCATAGTCTCGAATATTTTGGCTCTGAGCTGTCTGGGGCAATTCTTTTTGATTTAATATATCATCCATCCGTTCGATACCGCTCAAGATTCTCATGCCATCTGTGGTTACGTACATGATTTTCATCATGATGGAAGAAATCGAGGGAACAAACAAAAGATAGAAAATAAAGGTCATGGCATAAGCTTTGTAATCATCCGTTCTTGTACCAATTAGAATTCCCACCGGAATTAAAAATAAATAGATGTTATTTATAATGGTCATAAAGGCAGACATATAATTTTCCCAGCTCAAGGTATAGGGTACCACATAGCTGGTATAGGCCTTAATGGTCTCGTGGAGTCTTCTAAAGGAATAGACCGTCTGTTTAAAAACCTTGACAACTGTAATCCCACGAATGTATTCAACGGAGGCATTATTCATTTCCTCAAGGGAGGATTGATATCGATCCATCATGAGCTTAGCCCCTTCGTTTCCATAGGCTTTTATCTGGATCCCAAAGGCCACCGCCACCCCCACCAGGGCTGCCAAACCAAAGCGCCAGTCAACACCAAGCAAAATCGCAAACATAACAACGGGAGCCACCATAGAAGCCACAATGTCAGGCAGTTGATGGGCAATAAAGCCTTCGATCTTTTCGATGTTTTCGTCCATGACTTTACGAAGCTTACCGCTCCCAAAGGTTAGATGAAAGCCCAGGGGCATTTTGGCAATATGGGAGGCGAAGTTTACCTTTAGCAAATACAGGGTGCCAAAGGCTGCCAGATGAGAACACATTAATGCTGCGAAATAAAGGATTACGTTCCCCAGTACACCCCCGAGGGCAATCCAGCCAAGGGTAATAATCCATTGAACATCTAGATTTGAAAAATCAGGATATACTCCCATGACCTCCTTGATAATATAGTAGATGGCAAGATAAGGAATAAAGGAAGTGACGGATGCCAGGGCAGATAATATACCTGAACTGATCACAAGGGGTTTCTTTGTGGCTGCAATCTCCAGTAGCCTTGCTTTTCCACTCTTTGGCCCACTGTTGTTGGGTTTTTTTTCCATACTTTCGACCTCTTTCTTTAGGTTGTTATTGAAATTGATAATCATAATCATATAATTATCCTACCCTATTTATTGCTTTTCTTCTACGCCGAAAAGTAATGATATTATGCCAAAAAGTATTTTAGGTACCGGGAATGGCTCCCAGTACCTAAGCTAATTAATTACCTTTGATTAATTCGGAAGGATTAATTCCATATTTTTTCCTAAACTTTTTTGCAAAATGGCTGGCATCACTATAGCCGACCCTTTGAACTGCCTCCGTTACCCTCAGCTTTTTCTCTTCCATCAAGATCCGGGCCTGCTCCATTCTTTTGTCAATAATGTAAGCATGAACTGGCATTTCAAAGAGCTCTTTAAAGCCGATTTTTAGCTTATACTCGTTTAGATATACCATTCTGGCCAGCTTACTGATCGTTGGTGGAGAGACGATATTGCCATCAAGAATTTTTCTAGCCCTATGGAGGGCTTCTATGTCTGATGACGTAAGCTTACTGGCAGTAGGCTCTTCCCTTTGAAAAATCAATTCATTTAAAAAGACGGCAATCAGTTCCAATACCTTGCCTTCAAGATAGATTTTTTTAAGTTCGTCTCGGTAATGGCAATTAATTATTTCATTAAGAATCAACCTTATGGCAGAAGAATATTTAGCTTTATAAAAGCTACAGCCATCAAGGCTGCTATAGGCTGCTTCTCTTCCCACATGCTGAAAAAAGCTGGCTATAGTCTGTTGATCCAGTTGTATATTGATGCCTGAAAAGCTTTTGCCCTGATCATATCGACAAATTCCGTTTCCTTCCATTTTACTGAATAGATAACATTCTCCACTCTCCATTTCAAATTCTTTTTTATTATCTTCAAGTCTCCATGGAAATAATCCCCCCAGGCAAAAGGCAAGGCTGTTATGCTCCACCCTTCCTCCCAGTACAACGGTATCCTTTAAGGTCACGTTGGTAATGTTAATCTCCATTGAGGGCTTTAATATGATTCTTTTGCAATATCCCATCCCGGTTTCCTCAGGAAGGCGCAGCTCTTTTTGAAAGGAGTAGGTACTGAAGATTTCATTAAAAATGTCACACATGGGACAATCTTCCTTTTCAGGATTAAATACTTTGTATTGACTTAACTGATTTTCTAACAAAGCGATCACCCTTCTTATTCCCTGCTAATCCTTCAAGCAGAAAATTAATACAGTATTATATCAAACATCTACTGAAATTTCCGCTCCATCCCGATGATAAGAGCTCCATTTAGACGTTTTTTTTGCTGTCTGTTCATATTCTTAGTCTGATAAATGCTAGTTCTCACCTTAGTTGAAATACAGCTACTACCTCTATTATATCATATTAGCCTTTGCCAGTTTACTAATATGACAATCGCATTAGTGCAGAATAAACCTTGTTTCCATGGGTTTATGAACAACTGAAAAAAGCCATTTTGGATGTTGACTCCTATTGTTCAATGTGATAAACTGTATTTTATTCATCGGAGGGTATATAATATTTTAAATTATATGCTGGATAAGATGTCGGGATTGCACCCGGTATTTTATCCGGCTTTTTTTATCTAATTAAATCTAATATCTTTAGGAGGTAATCGGATGTTAGTATCAAAACCTAAAGTGCGATTATCCGGGACCTTGCCGATAAAAAGAATTCTTCTTATTGTCGGCAGGTGCCCGAACTATGTTCTACAAGGTTATACGGCGCACAGATAAAGACAGGGCAAATTTCCATAGACTGTTGTCTATAAATGTACGTCTGTCAGCGCACAAAAAGAACCCCCTATTGTTACAGGAGTTCTTTGGTTTCATCAGATTGAAATTGTTTAAAGGGTATTGGGGATAGTTGATTATTTTAGAACCATTTCAAAATAGCCTGCAATTCGTTCCAGGGTCCCGCTGATTCGATTATTGACCCATTGGCCTGCATCGGCCTTATCGGGCTGGCTTACGGTTTGGGTTGCAAAGTCTATTGTCATCTGCCTTGCCGCTTCAAGTATTTCTGAAACCTTAGTGTGATCCTTTAAATTTGTTAATAGCTCTCGGTAGTCCTCTTGAAGCTTCATTAGCTCCTCTTTACCCGGCTGAAATTTCCCAATTTGATTGGTAATACTAAATTCCTTCGCCTGCTGTGGAGACAGGCTTGTCTTAGGAAGGGAAAGTCGTGCCCTGGCTTGATAAAATCGTTCTTCAATGGATTGGTGATTGTCTACCTTTTCCTGATTATGTTTAACATAATCCTGAATTAGGGAATCAAAGCCCTGCTTCACATCACCAGATAAAAATCTTTCGCTAAAATGCTGTAGGGCTGCCGTAGATGAAGCAAGCTCCAACTGGGCTTCGTAGGAATTCAACTGCCTATGTATACCACTATACAGGCTAATACCGCCGGAAGTAAGGCTGTCAAGCCCATCTGTAATATTTTTCAGTATTTTTTCTAATTCGTATACCTCTTGGTTTGAAAGATCATCGAAGGCATTGCTATCGTGTAAATATTGACTAAAGATCAGCCACTGATCCTGAGGCTTGTAGGAAAACAGATCGTTTGGGTCAGCGTTTTTCACATGCTGGCTATTTTCTATAAACTTATCCATTTCATTTCTTAGCTCAATTACCTCATCAGAAACCGTTAATGAAAAGGCCTTTCCATTTAATTCTCCTTCAATTGTCTTCCCTGCCAGATGATTGGCTGGTAAATTATTACCCGATTCTTTTCGCCTGGCATAAAGCATACCCTGGTAATTGATATCAATTTTCATACTCATTGAAACCCATCCTTTCAAAATTGAAGCCCTTAAATCAAAATATAAACGCCCAATTTTTTTGGTTTTTAATCTCTATATATTCTATCGGCCTGTTAGCTTCATTTCTTTAAACATAATTGAGGGACATAACTGTTACTTTATCATGACGTATTATTTTTCCTGAAAGACTCATATTTTACGATGTGAATTTTTTAGATGTTATTGAAAGGCTCCTATCTAAAGGATGTTTCTGTTCTTTAAAGCCTCATGCTTAAAATCTCCCCTGGCAATCCGTCAATTTCACATATTTTTACTGACTCAAAGCCATTATTAATTAGTATTTTTCGAGAGGGAATGTTGTTGGGGTCAATGATTGCTTTAACGCTCAAAAGCTGTCCATCTTCCTTGGCTCTTTTAATTAATATCTTTGCCACCCTACTGCCAATTCCCACTCCCCAATATTGAGGCAATAGCATATAGCCAAGCTCTGCTTCCTTTGAATCCTTTTCTTTGATTTCCAGCTTGGCCAGGCCTATAAAATTACTGTTTTCAAGTATTTTAAAATTACCAAAGGAATAATGAAGCCCATTGTTTTCCAATAACAGGCAGTATTCCTTCCTTGCTTCCTCTAATGGAATGGCCCTTTCAGTAATCATGGCCATAACCCTTTCATTTCCTACTAGTTGATAATATAGGTCAAAATCCTCATCTGTAAATTTTTCTAACAATAATTTTTTCATTCTCTGCCTCCCTGCTTAGATTAAAGTTCAATCATTCTAGCTTTCCAGCATTAATCTACGAACATTATATTCTGCGCTCCTTTGGCCTTGCTCTAGGTGGATAAGTTCATCTTTTTAAGAAGGGCAGTAATTCTAATGGTAC
>CBFGTV010000054.1:0-23436 GCA_965652145.1 uncultured Clostridiaceae bacterium | reverse complement strand
CCAACGCCGACCTATTGGGAAAGGGCATCAACAAAGGAGAAGTAATCTGGTGGGACCTATACCGCACCATACAGGATGATTTTCAATTGAACAGATATTGGTAAACGCCTAATTTCAATAAAAAAGGATAACAGCAAGCAAAATATGCTGTTATCCTATTCATTTATTATTTATTATCTTAATCCTTGAATGAATACAATTAGAATGGCTATTGGAGCAACGTATTTAATCACAAAGGCCCAGAAGCCTGCCATCTTGAAGCTGATTTTACCGTTATTGGAAGCTTCCTTAAGGGCATTATCAATACCCCAGATCCATCCGATGAAAATACATAGGAACAGACCGCCAAGGGGCAGTAATATATTACTGGCAAAGAAATCTACAGAGTCGAAAATATCCAGCCCTCTAAAGGGTCGAATATGATTCCATGGTCCTTGGGCCAGGGAAGAAGGCACACCGATTAAGAAGACCACAAGGGCAAGAATCCAGGTCGCTTTTTTTCGACTCCATCCCCAGGCATCTACCACATAGGAAACGGATGTCTCCAGCAGTGAAATAGAAGAGGTCAGAGCCGCAAACAATACCAATAGGAAGAATAATACTGCAAATAAACTACCTAAAGGCATTTGTGAAAATACAGCAGGCAGTGTGATAAATAAGAGCCCAGGGCCTTGATCTGGAGCCAGACCAAAGGCAAATACAGCAGGTAATACTATTAATCCAGCCATTAATGCAACACCGGTATCGATAAAGGGAATGGTAAAGGCACTTTGAGGCAGATTTTCATCCTTGCTCAGGTAACTACCGTAGGTAATGATGACCCCCATTCCCAGACTTAAGGAGAAAAATACCTGACCCAGGGCTGCCAACATAACATTGCCGTCAATTTTAGAAAAGTCTGGTACGAGTAAATATTTAATTCCTTCTACAGCACCTGGCAGGGTGATAGAACGAACCATAATCAAGAACATCATAACAAATAAGCTTGGCATTAAAATTTTACTGTATTTTTCAATACCGCCGCTAATACCGCCAATTACAATACCCATAGTAAGAATAACAAAGATTGCTTGATAAATAATTGGCTGTGTAGGATTAGAAATAAAGCCGCCAAAAATTCCGCTTAGGGTGTCTAAATCAGCTGTATTAAAGGCGCCGGTTAAGGCCTTTATAATATAGTTAATAACCCATCCGCCGATGACTGAGTAGAAGGACAGAATTAAATAGGAAGCCAGAACACCCAGTCCTCCAACCCATGCCCAGTTCTTTTTGAGCTTTCGATAAGCTCCGATGGCATTTAATTGAGTGTGTCTGCCAAGAACCAATTCTGCTAGCATAAGGGTAAAGCCTACCAATAGAAGCATTGCAAAATAAACAATTACGAATGCGCCTCCACCATTTTGTCCTGCAGTGTAGGGAAATTTCCACAGGTTACCTAAACCAACTGCTGAACCTGCTGCTGCAAGGATAAAGCCTATTTTGGAACTCCACTGGTCCCTGCTTTGTTTTTCATTTAAGTTCATTTAAATGGTTCCTCCTTTTTGTATAGAAGATTAGAATTGTGGAGAATAATAACTGGTTAACACCTCCTATAATTCCACAAAATTGGTAAAAGGGCTAATACATGTAGATTACCTATATCAGAAAATAGAGACATAGGCTAAATTGAAAGCTGGTGCAATTAGAGGAATGCAAAAAGAAAACGATTTCCTTATATTGGACAATATAGGAATTTACTATAATATTATAGTTATTAAAATTTTTTTGCAATCTACAATTTTATATTATAGTCTTATTAGCTTCAGGATGCAAGCGTTACTTTTTTAACAATTAAAATTTTCTGCTAATTTACATAATTCCAAATTAAAGGTATGTTAACCCAGAAAAGTGATGTCTATACAAATTGTAAAGAGGAATCTATTTGAAAATAAAAAAGCACCGCAGAAGCGGTGCAGAATCTTTATTTTTTATGCCATAATGCCTTGAATAAATACGATCAGGATAGCAATTGGTGCAACATACTTCACTAGGAAGCCCCAAACATGCATTAAACCAAACTTGATTTTACCTTCATTGGTAACTTCCTTGTAGGCATTGTCAAGACCCCAAACCCATCCAATGAAGATACATAACAGCATACCGCCCAGGGGAAGGAAGATATTTTCAGCCACAAAGCTGACTGAGTCAAGGATATCCTTTCCTTTAACTAACGAAATATGGTCCCAAACACCTAGGCCAAGGGAAGAAGGCACACCTAGGATGAATATGATTAATCCTAACAGTAAACTGGCCTTTTTACGATCCCAATTTAATTCATCAACTACATAGGATACGCTTACCTCTAATAAAGAGATGGAAGAGGTTACAGCTGCAAACAATACCAGTACGAAGAAAAGGAAACCAAAGATAGTACCTAAAGGCATTGCATCAAATACAGCGGGCAAGGTGATGAACAGTAGTCCAGGACCCTGCTCTGGGCTGAAGCCAAAGGAAAATACTGCAGGAAGAATGGCTAGACCCGCCAGCAGGGCAACGGCAGTATCCAGTAAAGGAATCTGAAACGAACTGGTTACCAGGTTTTCTTCCTTGCTTAGATAGCTGCCGTAGGTAATCATGGCTCCCATCCCCAAGCTTAGGGAAAAGAATACCTGACCCAGGGCAGACAATATTACTGAGGGGGTGATTTCAGAGAAATCAGGGACTAAAAAGAACTTTACTCCCTCCATGGCATTGGGAAGGGTTAAGGATCTTAATACTACCACGATAAGCATAATAAATAGCCCAGGCATTAATATTTTGGAATATTTTTCGATACCACCGCTAATTCCGCCAATAACGATACCTACAGTAAGGACCATAAAAATGGCCTGATAAATGATCGGTTCAATAGGACTGGTAATAAAACTTGTAAAGATTGTAGCAAATTGACTGGAATCGGCCACATGGAATCCACCAGTCAGTGATTTAACGATATAGTTAATTACCCAACCACCAATAACACTGTAAAAGGATAGAATTAAAAAGCCGGCTATTACACCAATGGCTCCAACCCAGGCCCATTTAGCCTTGATCTTTCGATAGGCACCCACCGGGCTTAACTGGGTATGTCTACCAATGGTAAGCTCTGCCATCATTAAAGTAAAACCTACGACTATTAGTATTGCAAAATAAACAAATACAAATGCGCCCCCGCCGTTAGATCCGGCAAGGTAAGGAAACTTCCAAATGTTTCCCAGTCCTACCGCAGAGCCTGCAGCAGCGAGAATAAAGCCAATCTTCGAACCCCATTGGTCTCTTTGCTTCGTTTCATTCAAATTCACTACAATCGCCCTCCTTAATTGGATTTAAGATTTGAAACCTTCTGAAAATTACAAATATGCTTACAATGCACCCCCTATCCCACAAAGAAAGACCAACATTCGAATTAATAAAAAACTTATAAAAGCGGTAATAGGCTTATTCAAAATATTTAATCTTTCTTATAATTTTTTCATAACTATGGGAAAATTTTAAATATTATTTTATTTAATAATTATACAGCCCAAGGGGAACTTGTGCAAGGGTTAAATTTTTAACTAAAATAACTATAAAATGTCATATCCCAATAAAAGGGGAAAAAATAGCCAAATAAAAAGAAGATACCAATAACAATGGTGAAAATAGGAAGGGAACAACTAACAAATTTTTGCATATTAAATAATATTTACAAATAAATAAATTATAAAATAAAACAATAGTTTTGTTAACTTTAAATATTAAAAAAACGTCTTTAATAATATGCAAATTATTAAGACGAGAAAATGATACTATTTACTAAAATTAAATATTTTAAAGATTCAAAATGAAATTTTAAATAAAATTGTATTCCTAATACATTTGGAAATCGGAAAAAATATCAGACTCAAAATTTAAGGTAAGTATGTCGTAATTTCGAGAGGGATTTTAAAAGATTAAACGAATATCCATATTATAAAGGCATTCGATTTTTAATTAATTAGAGTATTAATTGAAGCAAAATAAGTATGATTTGGTTGATAACCACTTAATTGAGTGGTGGTTTATTGCAAATTAATATGGCTAAAGGAGGAAGAAGGATGAAGGCATTAATCAGAGTAAGGATGGGTACCCATGATGCCCACTATGGGGGCAACCTGGTGGATGGGGCAAAAATGCTTCAGCTCTTTGGTGATGTGGCAACGGAATTGCTGATTCGAAACGACGGTGACGAGGGACTCTTTGTGGCTTATGAATCGGTCGAATTTACTGCACCGGTCTATGCAGGTGATTACATTGAGGCAGAGGGGGAAATTGTCAAGATCGGAAATACCTCCAGAAAAATGGTCTTTGAGGCCCGGAAGGTAATTGCGCCAAGGTCGGATATTAATGAATCCGCCTGTGATGTATTAGAGACCCCCCTGGTGGTTTGCAAGGCGGTGGGAACCTGTGTGGTTCCCAAGGAAAAGCAAAGAGCATAGGGAGGGAGCACGATGGAAAAGTTAATCATTACTGCCGCCTTGACGGGGGCTGAAGTAACCAGAGAGCAGCAGCCGGCCCTTCCCCTAACGCCGAATGAAATTGCTGAGGCGGCCTATGGCTGCTGGCAGGCCGGCGCCTCCATTGTTCACGTTCATGCCAGGGATGAGGCTGGAAACCCTACCCAGTCCTATGATATATATAAGGAAATAAAAGAAAAAATTGAGGCTAAATGTGATGTTATCTTTCAGCCCTCCACAGGGGGGGCTGTATGGCATAAGCCGGAAGAAAGACTCCAGCCGGTGGAATTAAGGCCCGAAATGGCTACCTTAAGCTGCGGTACCTGCAACTTTGGTTCAGATATCTTTATGAATCCTGAGGAATATATGGAAAGCTTTGCCCTTAGAATGAAGGAATTGGGGGTTAAGCCGGAGCTGGAAATATTTGAGCGGGGCATGATTGAAAATGCCAGGAGGCTTGTGAAAAAGGGCCTTATCAATGAACCCCTTCATTTTGACTTTGTCTTGGGGGTACCCGGGGCGGCGCCGGGAAATCCAGAGGATTTAATGCATATGATTCGTTCCATTCCACCGGGCTCCACCTGGACCGTGGCAGGAATCGGAAGGGCCCAGCTTCCCCTGGCTGCCATGGGAATTATCCTGGGAGGCCATGTACGGGTTGGTTTTGAGGATAATATTTATTATAAAAAAGGAGAACTGGCCACTTCTAATGCCCAGATGGTGGAAAGGGTAGTCAGACTGGCAAAGGAATTGGGAAGGGAAGTTGCTACCCCTGAAGAAGCAAGAAAAATATTAGGATTAAGGAGGTCGTAAAATGAAATTTTTTATTGATACTGCCAATATAAATGAAATAAGAGAGGTGGCAAGCTGGGGGGTATTGGATGGGGTTACAACCAATCCCTCTCTAATTGCAAAGGAAGGTCGAGATTTTAAACAGGTGATCAGAGAAATTGCTGAAATTGTCGACGGTCCCATCAGTGCTGAGGTGGTTAGTCTACTGGCCGAGGAGATGGTGAAGGAGGCTGAGCCCTTAACTGCCATTCATCCCAATATTGTTATCAAGGTACCCATGACAGAGGAGGGATTAAAGGCGGTGAAGGTATTTACCGAAAAAGGGGTTAAAACCAATGTTACACTGGTCTTTTCTGCCGCCCAGGCCCTATTGGCCGCTAAGGCAGGGGCCACCTATGTAAGTCCTTTTTTGGGCAGGCTGGATGATATTGGGCACAACGGCATGAAGCTGATCCAAGAGATCGCTGAAATCTTTAAATCACATCAAATAAAAACCCAGGTGCTGGCAGCCAGTATTCGACATAGCCCCCATGTGATCGAAGCGGCCAGGCTGGGAGCCGACGTGGCCACTGTTCCCTATGGTGTATTTAAGCAAATGGTGAAGCACCCCTTAACTGACAGCGGTATTGAAAGATTTCTTAAGGATTGGGAGGGTGCGGTAAAATAGAAATTAGTATTTTGGCCCCTGCTTTTAAAGAGGGCCTTTTTTCATAAAAAGTCAACCTAATTCAAATAAATTTTTTAATTTTATTCTTACTAAGGGCCCCTTTGAATGATACAATAAGAGAAAGAAAAGCTTACTTTGAAATAAGGAGTTTGAAGGATGTCAAATAGAAAAGGAAGGTCTTTCAAATTAAAAAGCGCCTTAAAGTAATTAAATAGAGATAATATATTCAGTTCCAATATTGTGATTAAGTTATGATTTTTAAAAGCAAAAACACAATAGTTATAGGGCACCTCAAGGGCAGGTGCCCTTGTTATGTTAAACAGAGGAAGATTTTTTTATCCAATTAGGTTGAGTAAATCTACAATTTCATATAATATATTGTAATGAGGAAAGAAAAAGTATAGCCTTAATTATAAAATAAACAGCCTAAAGCTTGAAGGTTTTGAAAATTGGAGGAGGAGAAGGAAGAATGGATCGAGATTTAGCAATGGAGTTGGTTCGTGTAACGGAAACAGCAGCCCTCGCCGCTTCAGGGTATATGGGTAGAGGAGATAAAATTTCTGCCGATCAGGCAGCCGTAGATGGAATGAGAAGGGCCTTCTCCAGTATTTCCATATGTGGAACGGTTGTTATTGGGGAGGGGGAGCTGGATGAAGCCCCCATGCTCTATATTGGTGAAAGGGTCGGCTGTGGTGACGAGGGGGCCAGTGAAGTAGACATCGCAGTTGATCCCCTGGAAGGTACGACACTGATTGCCAAAGGGCTGCCCAATGCCATTGCTGTGGTGGCCATGGCCCCCAAGGGGTGTCTTTTACATGCCCCCGATACCTATATGAGAAAAATCGCCGTAGGCCCTAAAGCCAAGGGAGCCATTGATATTAATGCTTCGGTGGAGGATAACCTAAAGGCCGTTGCCAGGGCCCTAGATAAAAACATAGAGGATTTAACTGTAATTATTCAAGACAGGCCCCGCCACCAGGAAATGATTGAGGCCATAAGAGAAAGTGGTGCAAGAATCAAGCTCTTTAGTGATGGCGATGTAGCTGCAGCCATTGCTACAGGGTTTGATGATACAGGGGTTGATATTTTAATGGGAATTGGCGGAGCCCCCGAAGGTGTTATTGCTGCTGCTGCCCTAAAGGCCATGGGCGGAGATATGCAAGGGGTATTACACCCCATGAGCCCTGAAGAATTAGATCGATGTCACGAGCTGGGCTTAAAAAGTGAAGCAGAAATCTATCGGGTGTTAACCTTAGAAGACCTGGTAAAAGGGGATGATTGTTTGTTTGCCGCCACTGGAATTACCCAGGGAGAGCTATTAAAAGGGGTGGTTTACAAAGGAAATGATATGGCCGAAACCCACTCTGTTGTCATGAGGGGGCAAACTGGCACCATTCGCTTTGTAACTGCCCTTCATCGATTAGACAAAACAGCGGTGTTGCAGGAAGTACTCAAAAAACACAAACGGTAGATGGAATCATGTCTTATATCATAGAAATGAGGTGTAAAGAATGGATCGGAACTTAGCAATTAATCTGGTAAGGGTAACGGAGGCCGCTGCACTGGGTGCTGCCGTGTATATGGGTAAGGGAGATAAGATAGCAGCAGATCAGGCTGGGGTTGATGGTATGCGTAAAATGTTTGATACCATTAATATCAAAGGAACGGTTGTCATTGGGGAAGGAGAAATGGACGAAGCCCCAATGCTCTACATTGGGGAGGTTGTAGGAAACGGTGGAATAGAGGTGGATATCGCCGTTGACCCAGTAGAGGGAACCAATTCGGTCGCCAAGGGATTACCCAATGCCATTGCTGTGGTGGCCATGGCTCCCAGGGGCTGTCTATTAAATGCTCCAGATATGTATATGGATAAAATCGCAGTAGGCCCCAGGGCGGCCGGAAAAGTCAACCTGGAGGCTCCCCTTGAAGAAAATCTGAAGGCCCTGGCGGCTGCCCTGGACAAAAGTATAACTGATTTAACCATTACCATGCTGGATCGGCCAAGACACGAGGCTTTAATTCAACATTGTCGTGCTGCGGGAGCAAGAATAAAGCTCTTTAAGGACGGCGATGTGGCGGCGGCCATGGCCACCTGCTTTGTTGATACCGGTGTGGATATGCTTTTGGGAATTGGAGGTGCCCCCGAGGGGGTGATTGCTGCTGCGGCCTTGAAATCAATGGGAGGAGAATTCCAGGGGCGCTTAATGCCAACGAATGAAGAGGAAAGAAGCAGATGTATAAAAATGGGATTAGATGTTAATAAAGTATTGTATATGGAGGATTTGGTCAAAGGCAATGAGGTTTACTTTGCTGCCACCGGTATCTCAGACGGCGAGTTGTTAAAGGGTGTGGTGTATCCGGGAAAGGGAGTAGCAAAGACCCATTCCGTTGTCATGCGCTCGGAAACAGGAACCATTCGATTTGTTGAAGCCATTCATAAGCTCAATCAGAAGCCAAGGTATGCCTATTAAGACGATAATTTACGATATTAGTTGACTCTTGCCAATAAACATGTTAGAATCTCGGTAAAAAGGGAATTCAATTACCCTTTTTAGATCAAAAAAAGGAGGTGGTCATTTGGACATAAATCATCTGGAGGACATGAAGGTGCAGGATATTAGAAAGATTGCGAAGGAAATGGGTATGAAGTATACCACAAGACTTCGTAAGGATGATATCATTGCCTGGATTAAGGAAAACCAAAACCCTGTCAGTCCTGCTGCTCCAGTAGAGAATCAGCCAAGGCCAGAAATCAAGCATCAGGGATTGCCAGAGCATTTAAGTGATGAAATCCCAGTCGGTGAAGAGGTTAACATTGCCCAAGGAATTTTAGAAATTCATACAGATGGTTATGGCTTCTTAAGACGAAATAATTACCTTTCAAGTGAAGATGATATTTATATATCTCCCTCACAAATTAGAAGATTTAATATGCGTACCGGCGATATGATTACAGGTATTACTAGACCGCCTAAAAGCGGAGAAAAATTTAAAGCCCTTCTCTATGTGAAAAAAATCAATGGATTAGAGCCAGAATCCGCTACAAAAAGACCTAATTTTGAAGATCTTACCCCAATTTACCCCAAGGAAAGAATTAATCTGGAACTGAATAGTACCGAGCTTTCTACTCGATTAATAGATTTAATCGCCCCCATTGGTAAGGGTCAAAGGGGGATGATTGTGGCTCCCCCGAAGGCAGGAAAAACCATATTACTGCAAAAAATCGCTAATAGTATTTCGCTTAATTACCCCGATATAGATATTATCGTTCTACTAATTGATGAAAGACCCGAAGAGGTTACAGATATGCAGCGTTCCATTAAGGGAGAGGTAGTATACTCGACCTTCGATGAACTGCCCAGTCATCATATCAAGGTGGCGGAAATGGTTTTAAATCGAGCCCAAAGGCTGGTGGAGCACGGCAAGGATGTGGTCATACTATTAGATAGTATTACAAGATTGGCAAGGGCATATAATTTAACAATTCCTCCCACAGGCAGAACCCTATCTGGAGGTTTAGACCCAGGGGCCTTACATAAGCCAAAAAGATTTTTTGGTGCTGCCAGAAACCTTGAGGAGGGTGGCAGTCTAACGATTATTGCTACTGCATTAATTGAAACCGGCAGCCGAATGGATGATGTCATTTTTGAAGAATTTAAGGGAACCGGAAACATGGAGCTTCATCTGGACCGTAAACTCTCTGAAAAGAGAATTTTCCCAGCCATTGATGTAAATAAGTCGGGTACCAGACGGGAAGAGCTATTACTGAGTCAGGCAGAGCTGGAAAGTATCTGGAGCATTAGAAGGGCCATGAGCAGCAGCTCTGTTCAAGAGGTAACCGAAAAAATAATTAATTCCCTAATGGAAACTAAGAATAATAGGGAATTTGTGGAAATGTTTAAGAAGCGTATTTAATGGAATTATTTCTTGCACCCCCTATCTTATTATGCTATAATGTAATAGTTAATTTGCCCTAAGCATTTTGGGAGTGCGATCAGCGTATTTCTGATAAGATATATAAGCGCGGCAGAAAGAAGAGGTGAAAAAAATGAAAAAGGATATCCATCCACAAAATCATGAGGTTGAGGTACATTGCGTATGCGGCAATAGCTTCAAAAGCACTTCAACAAAACAAGAAATTAGAGTAGAAATCTGTTCAGAATGTCATCCATTTTTCACTGGTAAGCAAAAATCAGTTGAAAAGGGTGGCCGAGTAGAAAAATTCAAGAAAAAATTTGGTATGTAATTTTTCACTTAAAAGTTGATCAAGGTTGGGGGTTTTCTTCTAGCCTTGATTTTTTATGCAGTTTTATGTAAAAAACAGGTACAATGACCTAATTATTACATAGGATAATCACGGGGCTTTTCTGTTGAGGGCTATCACAATATAATGATAATAGAACCAAAAGGGGGAGGAGTAATTGTGGTTGATCTCGTGGAATATTCACAAAATGGCAGTATTGAAATTATCGTTGGCCCCATGTATGCGGGAAAAAGCGAAGAGCTGATTCGAAGAATCAATCGTGCCAAAATTGCCGATTTAAAGGTATTGGCCTTTAAACCAAAAATAGATAAACGTTATTCAGATAATAACATTACTTCCCATAATGGGAAACAGACCCCTTCCATTCCGGTGGACAACGCCTTAGAAATTGAAAAGATCATTGAACAGCAGGATTTTGATGTGCTGGCCATTGATGAAATTCAATTCTTTGATGAAGCCATATTAACCCTATGTCAACGGGTGGCCAATGCAGGGAAACGGGTTATTTGTTCGGGGCTAGACATGGATTTTAGAGGAGAGCCCTTCCAGGTAGTACCTCAAATGATGGCAATTGCCGAATATGTAACCAAATTAACGGCAGTCTGTATGGTTTGTAAAAGCCCTGCCACCAGAACACAGCGATTGGTCAATGGTAAGCCTGCCAAATACAGTGATCCCATTATTATGGTTGGGGCTAAGGATTCCTATGAAGCACGATGTCGAAAATGCCATGAGGTGGCTGAATAGATAGACTTTAAAGTTTACCAGTCCAGTTAATCTTCACTTTCTATGTTAAAGTGAGATCAACCTTGGTCTGGTGTTTTTTTGTCCTCATTTCGCCTTTTAAATTGCCTGAATTGCTCCATTACCTGGGGTGACTCTCTGAAAAAATCATTTAAAAGGCGAATCTGGTGTAAAATTTCCATTGAAAAGCTGTGCTCCATCGCCTCTATATTACGATAGAGATTATCCTCAACCTCCAATAAAGTCAAAAATGCCTCTACGGTTTGATGCCTTTCCCATAAAAACCTGCCAAGGGCTTCCCCTTCCTCTGTTAGGTGAATAAGCCCGTATTTTTCATAATCCAGCAGCCCCTGTCTGGTTAGCTTTTGAACCATTTTGGTAGCGGAAGGAACCTGAACCCTCAGCTTTTCCGCCAGGATATTCATCCGTACATGACCTTCCTTACGCTGGGTTAAATAAATGGTTTCGAGATAATCCTCCATGCTGGCGGTCAAGGCACCCCTTTGCTCTCGTTTCACCTCATAGGTTTTCATTAATTGATTTCTTTTTTTTAGATTCACACATTTCACAACCTTTACATATGATGAATATGACTGTAAAAATCTATTACTTATCCATTTAATCTGCCAGAATTCTGGCTCCCCTTTTAATTGTATTAATATATCCTATTCGTATTGGTAGAGAAATATAAAAAAATAAATATATGTTTATCCGTCAAAATTAGGGTATTTATATAAAAAAGTTAGTCAAGGCAAACTTTTTTAACTAGGGATAACTTTAGTAAATATAAAAAATCAAATTGGGAAAGGGCGTGTTTAAATTGAAATCAAAGCTAATTCTGTTGGGGCTGGTTATGGTGATTTTTGCAGGGGGCCTTGTCTATACAATGCAATCCAATGAAACGAACCCACCTTCAGCATCCGACAATCCCTTGAAGGTTGTAACCACCACCACCATGATTACAGATTTACTTCAGACCTTGGGGGGAGAAGTGCTGGAGGTAAAGGGGCTAATGGGGCCGGGAATAGACCCCCATCTGTACCAGGCTACAGAGGGTGATGTAAGGCTGCTTCAGGAAGCCGATGCCATTTTTTACAATGGGTTGCACCTGGAGGGGAAAATTAATGACCTGTTTATTGAAATGAACAATAGGGGGATCGCCACCTATGCCATTACAGATGGCATTCAGGAGGGCAGATTAATGGCGGGAGAGGATCAATTTGAAGGCAGCCATGACCCCCATATTTGGTTTGATGTTGAGAACTGGATTGAGGTGACAGCTTACGTAAAGGAACAGCTCATTAAGCTTGATCCGGCCAATGAAGCAGTCTATGCAAAGAATGCTGAAGATTATATTGAAGCCCTGAAGGAGCTTAATCAATATGTAACAGACCGGGCCCAAAGCCTGGCCAAGGAACAAAGGGTCTTAATTACAGCCCACGATGCCTTTCAATACTTTGGAAGGGCCTACGATTTTGAGGTACTGGGCTTGGAGGGAATCAGCACCGAATCGGAGGCCAGTATTGCAGATATTAGGGAATTGGCTGATCTGATAGCTGAACGAAAAATAAAGGCTATTTTTGTTGAAACCTCGGTGGCGGCCAGAAATATTGAAGCCCTTCAGCAGGCCGTTGAAGCCAGGGGCTTTCAAGTAGCCATTGGGGGCGAGCTCTACTCCGATGCCATGGGCGACCCAGGGCAACCCGAGGGCACCTATTTAGGCATGATAAGATACAACATTGATACCATTGTCAAAGCATTATCTGAGTAAGGAGTGAAATACGATGAAGGAAGCCGCATTGTTAATCCATGACTTAACCGTAGCTTATCAAGAAAAGCCAGTGCTTTGGGATGTAAGCGTCAGTGTTCCAGCGGGAACACTACTGGGAATTGTAGGGCCCAATGGAGCAGGAAAAAGTACCTTCATTAAAGCCCTATTGGGGATTGTGAAGCCCATTACAGGTAAGACACTGATTTATGGCAAGCCTTATCAGATTAACCGCCGACGGGTGGCCTATGTGCCCCAACGGGGAAGCGTTGATTGGGATTTCCCTACAACCGTATTAGACGTTGTTACCATGGGCCTTTACGGAGAACTGGGATGGATCAGACGGCCGGGTAAAAGGGAAAAGGCCATTGCCATGGAGGCATTGAGCCAGCTGGGCATGGAAGGCTATTATAATCGCCAGATCAGTCAATTATCAGGAGGACAGCAGCAACGGGTATTTTTGGCCCGGGCTTTGGTGCAAAAAGCCGATTTGTATCTAATGGATGAACCCTTTCAGGGGGTAGATGCCCTGACAGAAAAAATGATTGTTAAGCTCCTGGTGGAGCTTAAAAATCAAGGGAAGACCCTTATTGTCGTACACCATGATTTACAGACTGTAACAAGCTATTTTGATTGGGTCATGCTATTGAACGTAAAATGTATTGCAGTAGGGCCCCAGCAACAGGTTTTCACCAAGGAAAACCTGAAGCAAACCTATGGAAGCCATGGACCCAAGGCTATGAAAAATTCTGAAGAATTAGAAGAAATATTCACCACTTCTGAAGAAAAGGGCAAAAATAAAGAGGTGGTCTTATGATGGCTGTGATAGGGTATTTATTCCAAGACTATACCTTTTTGGTGGTAATGGCAGGGGCAGCAATTTTAGGCATCACCAGCGGTGTTTTGGGAACCTTTGCGGTCCTCAGAAGGCAAAGTCTTCTGGGGGATGCCGTATCCCATTCAGCCCTGCCGGGTATTGTTCTGGCCTTTATGTTAACGGGTGATCGATCACCCATGGTTTTATTGACAGGAGCCTTGATAGCAGGATTAATATCAGCCCTGGCCATGATGATGATTGTAAAATATAGTCCGATTAAATATGATGGGGCCCTGGGAATTATTTTATCAGTGTTCTTTGGCCTGGGCCTTATGCTGCTGAGCGTGGTGCAAAAGCAGCCCAATGCCAGGCAGGCAGGCTTAAATAAATACATGTTCGGCCAGGCGGCTACCCTCCTAAAGGAGGATGTGATGGTGATGGCTTTGCTGGGGGGCACCGCCCTTATACTAACCATTATTTTCTGGAAGGAATTTAAGCTGTTGGCCTTTAATAGAGAATTTGGCACCAGCCTGGGATTTCCCATGGGTTTAATTGATGTCCTGTTAACAGGGCTCTTGGTGGCGGCAATTGTAGTAGGCCTTCAGGCGGTGGGGGTTGTTTTAATGAGTGTCATGATTATTGCCCCAGCGGCAGCCGCCCGGCAATGGACCAACCGATTAGAGCTGATGGCCCTCCTGTCAGGCTGCTTTGGAGTCCTTGCCGGCATCACAGGGGTAATAATCAGTAGCCAGGTGCAGCGAATGCCAACGGGCCCTGTTATTGTTTTGATTGGATTTTTAATCGTATTGTTATCCTTATTATTTGCACCGAAAAGAGGAATGCTTTATCAGCTTTATCTTAAGAAAAAGCAGCAGGGTACCATTAAAAGAGATTATCTTCTAACAAACACCGATGGAGGATGGCGGATGACCTCGGAGAAAATAAATGAAATTTATGAAAGAAGGGACAGAGGGGAGGTAATAGACAATGATTAACCCGCAAATGGAAATACAATTACTGGCGGCCCTGGTGGCAGTAACCTGTACCCTTTCAGGAACCTTCCTGGTTTTGAGGAAAATGGCCATGATGAGCGATGCCATTAGCCATTCAATTTTAGCAGGAATTGCCCTGGCCTTTCTCTATACCCATGATATCCATTCACCACTGTTGATTTTAGGGGCAGCAGCAACGGGCCTTTTCACAGTTTTGTTAGTGGAATTTCTGAAGGGAACCGGACTTTTGGCAGAAGATACTTCAATTGGTTTGGTTTTTACAGCCCTTTTCAGTATTGGTGTCATCGTTATTTCACGCTACGCAGGCAACGTTCATTTGGATGTAGATGCGGTGCTATTGGGAGAAATTGCCTTTGCCCCCTTCCATAGACTTAGTATTGGAGGCTATGACCTGGGGCCAAAATCCTTCTATGTCATGGGAATCATTTTCATCATCAACATTCTCTTTATTACCCTGTTCTATAAGGAATTAAAAATCGTTACCTTCGACCCCAGGCTGGCTGCAGCCCTGGGAATATCCCCCTGGATTATACACTATTGTTTAATGAGTGTGGTTTCAATTACTGCGGTGGGGGCCTTTGACGCCGTTGGCTCCATTTTAGTGGTGGCACTGATGGTGGTTCCGCCGTTAACCGCCTATTTATTAACCAACGAGCTGGAAAATATGCTTTTTACCAGCGGAATGTTGGGCATTGTAATTGGTGTGGCAGGTTATCAAGTAGCCCGACTGTTTGATGTATCGATTGCCGGTTCCATGGCCACTGTGGCAGGAGTGTTGTTTTTGCTGGTTTTCCTAGGCTCTCCCCATAGAGGCCTGATAGTGGGATTTTATAAGCGAAGCCAGCGAAAAATGGATTTTGCCAGGCTAACCCTGCTGATTCATCTTTATCATCATGAACATACCCTCGAGACTAAGACAGAATCAAGTGAAGAACATATCAGACAATTTGTCCGATGGTCAGAGGGCTTTACAACGAAATTAATTCACCAGCTGAAAAAGCAGGGAATGATTGTTCAAAAGGGCCAGAACCTTATGTTGACTGATGAAGGAAGAAAAAAGGCCCTATGGGGGCTAAAATCAATTTTACCTTTCTAGTTTTCCTACAATATAGCTTCCGAAGGGGAGTCGGCTTATATATTTGGTGGCCCAGATGGAGCCCAGGGTAGCCAGTAACCATAGTATTAATAACATAAGCTGAGGGGGGATAAAGGCATAATTAATTGGTTTAATCAGCCAAACCAAAATAGCTAAAAACAACATATGAAATAAATATATACCAAAGGAGTAACGACTGATATAGACAAAAAATTGAGGTATTTTATCCAGCTTTAGAGCCATTAAATAGAGAAAAAACAGCATACTGACCGAGAAAAAAAGCATATCGACCCGTTTCGAGCTGTTAATCAATAATATTCCCTGGCGGTAGACAGATAACACAACGGTGCCGCTGACCAGGGGAAACAGAGCCACGAGCCTCCTATATTTCAGCAGTCCCCTTTGAAAGGTGTCAAAATGATGACCGCAGTAATAGCCCAGAAAGAAATAGAAGATCCATCCGGGAAAGGGAATCCACGAAAAGTCTCCCCATAAATATTGGCCAATGGGATGGCTGAAGGGAGGCCTGGTAAGGTTGAAAAAGGCCAAATAAAGTATATTAATGAGAAGGGAGCCTAGCAATACCAATGGTGGAGAAAGCTCCTTGATTTTTTGATGAAATTTAATATGGAGGAAATAGAATTGAAAGATCACCAGAATAAAATAGCCATGGCGATAAAAGCCCAGGAAGACATTTTTAATAAAATGAATCAAAAAGCTGGACAAGCCAACGCTGTTTAAATAGGCAGTCCCCTCAAAGGTTGACAAAATAGCATAAATTACCCCCATTGAAAGGTAGGGTATAAAGATATATTGAAAGCGTTTTTTTAAAAAATTTTGTGGAATTTCATCACGATAAGAGTAAGCCAGTAAAAACTCAGCTAAAAAAATAAAAATAGGTGTGCCGAAGGTGGATAACAGCCTTAAAGACAGGAAAAGCAATCTGCTTTCGGCAGTCAATGACCCGTCGTAAAGCTCAATGGTACGGGTAATGCCATGGGCTAAAACGACATTTAGGCAAGAAACACTTCGTAACAGATAAACCTCCTTTAAGAACTTCTTTTTCATGATCGTTAAACTCCCCTCCGATTGAAATGAAAGAAACTGTGATGAATAGTAAGATTGTACCATAACCATATCAATAAGTGAAAGACCTTATATGATTAAAATAGTGCAAAACGCCCATGGGCCCGGTGAAATTGTTATTGTTGTTTGCGTATAAATTTGTGGTATAATATTCTTAAAAACATTTAAGGAGTGTGGTTAAACTTGGACCCGAGTCACATGTGGGAGCTACTTGTTTTAATCTTATTATTAATGCTATCTGCCTTTTTTTCGGCTTCAGAAACGGCCCTTATGTCTCTGAGCAAAATTAGGGTGAGGCATCTGGTTGATGAGAAAATTCATGGTGCAGAGACAGTCTTTAAGCTGTTGGATGAACCAAATAAGCTCCTGGGAACCATTTTGGTGGGAAACAATATTGTTAACATAGCAGCTTCAGCCCTGGCAACCTCTATTGCCCTGGAGGCCTTTGGAAATAATGGTGTGGCCATTGCCACAGGGATCATGACCTTTTCAGTACTGGTTTTCTCTGAGATTACACCTAAGTCTTTAGCTGCTCAAAATGCCGAGGCAATTTCCTTAAAGATCAGTAGGCCCATGGCATGGATTGTTATGGTTTTGCGTCCCATTGTAATTGTGTTCAATTTCGTTACAGATAACTTAATGAAATTAATGGGTATCAATCGGTATAATGACCGCCCCTTCATTACTGAAGAAGAGCTTAAGACAGTTGTAACCGTCAGTCAAGAGGAAGGGGTATTAGAAGTAGACGAAAAGGAAATGATCTATAATGTCTTTGAATTCGGAGACAGCCAGATTAAAGATGTGATGGTTCAAAGGACAGATATCATTGCCCTGGATGTGAATTTAAATTATGAGGAAACCATTAACTTAATCAGAAACGAGAAACTTTCCCGATATCCTGTATATGATGAGGGAATTGACAATATAATCGGTGTATTGAATGTAAGAGATCTGTTCACAGTGGAGGATATTAAGGAGACCTTTTGTCTTAGGGATTATCTCAGAAAGGCCTTTTTTACCTTTGAATACAAGAAAGTAGCAGACCTGTTTAAGGAGATGAAAAAAAATAAGAACCATATGGCCATTGTGTTGGATGAATATGGTGGAACAGCAGGTATTGTTACAATGGAGGATTTAATTGAAGAAATTGTAGGGGATATTCAGGACGAATATGATGAACAGGAAAATGACTTTGAAATGATCAGTGAGCATGAATATTTAGTGAAGGGAAATGTAAAAATAGAGCTAGTTAATGAAATGATTGGGCTTAACTTGGAATCAGAGGATTTTGATTCCATTGGGGGCTTCATCATCGGCGAGCTGGGCAGATTTCCGAAAAAAGGTGAATCAGTCAATTATCAGCATGTTAAGCTAGTGCTTGAAGAAATAGAGGGAAATCGTATTAAAAAGGTGAGGCTGGTAACCACCTCATCGTAGTCAGGAATTACGGTTAAAGCTTACTGCTTGTCAAGTTTCAGTAAGCTTTTTCTATTCATCAGGTTCTAATCAATTGATTATCTATGGGGCAAATGAAGAAAGGATCGGAGGATCATGAAGGATTATCGAAACTACCTACCTAATTTTATCAGATTATTGATTGCAGTCTTGATTTTTTTAACATTATTTTTTTGGGGTGGAAAAATAATGTTAATGACATTACCCTTCCTTTTGGGGTGGTTGGTGGCAGGCTTAATCGAACCCCTAATCGTCTGGATGCAGCGAAGGTTGGGAATCAAACGAGCCTTGAGCAGCTTAATTGGTGTGGTACTCTTCGTAATCCTTGTTTTGACTATTATCACCACCATCGGAACCTTAATTACCCTTCAGATGATGGCTTTATATCAATATTTGCCTGAATATGCCAACCTGATATATGAGAGGGGGCAAAGTATTTTGAAGGAAATACAGGATTATTATACCCTCATTCCTTCAGACATTGCCCAGACCATGCTGACGGCCTTTGATGGAGTTGTTAAGGCGGTAACAGGTCAGCTCAGTATTTTTTTAGGTTCATTTTTTAGTGCACTTTCAATTGTTCCAGAATTAATTATCTTTACTATTGTCGCCATTATATCGGCCTATTTAATTTCCAGAGACCGACAGCTTATCTACAATTTTATTAAACTGCAAATTCCCCCTGACTGGTTTCCGAAGCTGACAATTATTAAAAACGATTTAATTTTAGCAGTAGGGGGCTATATTAAGGCTCAGCTTATATTAATGATTCCTACCTTTATTGTCTGCAGTATTGGCCTGCTGCTTATAAGAATGGAATTTGCCCTGTTAATTGCCCTTACAGCAAGTCTCTTGGATGCCCTGCCTGTCTTAGGAACAGGAACGGTATTTGTTCCCATTATTGTCTGGCAGACTATTAAAGGGAATTACCTTGTTGCGGCTTTTCTAGGGGTGATCTATGGTATTACCGTTATCCTGCGCAGATTTTTAGAACCCAAGGTACTGGCTACCCAAATCGGTTTTCATCCCCTGAGTGTTTTACTAGCCATGTATATCGGCTTACGATTAATTGGGTTTGCAGGGATGATCTTGGGGCCCATTGCTTTAATATTATTATTAACCATGCAAAAACTCGAACTGCTGCCTAAGTGGCGAAGGCCCCCTGATGCGGGAAGGCCCTTGGAATAATCCGTAGAAGAATTCTTATTAATTTGGCAGGAAAATAAAATCTATTGTAGAAGAAAAATGGTATAGATAAAAATTTAACAATTTACTCCTGGGAAATCAGCTTACATAAACAAGGAGTAAATATTACAATAGAGATGGGTGAAAATCATGAGAATACCAGAGAAGTTCTATGAAATGTACAATGTCGAATCGATGCAGATACAGGAAAAATTTTATAGTAAAAAAAATGATGTTATCTGGATTAAAACCTATGATCATCAGGGGCAGAAAAAGGATATTGTTGTTAAACAGTATAAGCAATCTAACTGGAGCTGTAATAAAGAGGCTGATATACTGACGAGCCTAAGGGAAGAAGGACTGGCAGTTCCAACGGTATATTTTAAAAGCAACAATTTGATCATCATGGAATATATACAGGGAGAAGTACTGCTAGATACAATTTTGAGGCAGGAAAATGATTCAGCCGACACTCTCAGGGGCTATTCCAACACCATTGTCTGGGAATTAACCCAATGGTTAAGTGATTTTTACCGGGCTATGAAGAAGTGGAGTAAAAAGGATTATATTAAGGGGGATATGAACCTTAGAAATTTCATTTATGGTGATAAGCTTTACGGAATTGATTTTGAAAATAGTCGAACGGGTAACAGAGAAAAGGATATTGGAAGGTTCAGTGCCTTTATTTTAACCTATAACCCTGCCTTTAGCCAGTTTAGAGTTCATTTTACAAGGGAGCTTCTTCAATCCCTTCAGGATATTTTACCCATTGATCTCGATGCCGTCATCCAGGAATTGAAACTTGAATTAAATGAAATCTCAAATCGTAGAAATATCCTTTATCCTCAAGATCAGATCGAACCAATTATTAGTACTTTAAAGCAGCCAAAGCAAATATATAAAATTAAGTAACTTTACCAAAATATTCAGTGGCTATTTCCTATATTCTTGATATAATTAGTATATATTTTGGGGAAGGGGAAAAAACAGTGATCAGCCGACAAAAGAATTATCTTATGAGTAAAATGATTATTATATTTTTGATTTTGTCCCTTTTTTTTCAAATTACCTCCTATGAAAATGAAGCTCCTATAGATCGATTCACTCAAGAATATAACAAGGAATACTTCTTGATTAATAACCGGCTGGAAGTTCCAATAATCATGAATGAGTCTAAACAAATTCAGGAGATATACCAATTATTTCAGATCGCATCCCACGTAATATTGTTTATTAATATCACCTTAAAAGCAATGACTGATCATAAGCCGCCCTTTGATCCCATACGAAATAGCCGAATTCTTTCCCGGTTAAACTTAACCTTAAGGGCGCTTATTAACCCACATCAACATATGAGCAGGTTTAAGGCTCCCTTCCATTGCTTATAACCCAAAAAGCAATGGAAGGGAGGTAAGTAGGCCATGTCCCTTGATGTAGTTGTTGTGATTGTAATATTTGTATTATTTTGTATTGGAAGTTTTATACTGATTAAAAAGTCCAATGATGAAATGAAAAAAGATAACCAGTCGTAAGGAATACCTGGTAAAAAGAATAATTGTTAAGGTCCCTATCATATATGATGCAAAAAATCAGTGTACGAGTAAGGTCTGCTGATACTAAAAAGCGTCAAAGAATAGGGACCTTTTATTGGATTAAACAAAAAGATTCCCCTTTGAAATTAATTGATTTCAATGGAAAATTTTGATAGTATTGAATTAATAAAACTAACCATATATTTGTTACATCAATCTGAAATTAATGGCGGTTAATTGATAAAAACGATATAAATGGGTTATAAGATTAAAAAAATGATAAAAAATGAGTTACTTTTTATCTGGAGGGGGATAAAGTATGGAGATATTATCGCCTGGGGAAAAGATTAGAAGGCTAAGAAAAGACCTGGGCCTGAATCAGGGGGATTTGGCAAATGATTTATTGACAAGAAGCCTAATTAGTATGATTGAAAATGGGAAGCGTAAGCTCACCCTGGACTCGGCCAAAATCATCTCTACTCGTCTTAATCATTATTATAGGCCCCTGGGAAAGGCTATTACACCGGAATATTTGATGGAATCTGAAGGGCAGCAGGTTGCTCGGTACATTTCCAGGGAGCTTGAAGGGCTGCGGCACTTAAAAGAAACAAAAGGTGTTGAAGAACAAGACTTTGAATCCATCTTTCAATATATCGGCCAATTGGCAAAGAACTATGGATTAGACTCCGTTTACCATGAAGTGCTTTATCGGCAAGGTCAGTACCATTATAAAAAATATCAGTATAAAAAGGCCCTTGCCTGCTTTAATCAGGTTCTGGAATATAACTTAATCAATAGAAATTATCATGAAACCGCAAAACTGTATAACGAGATTGGGAAATGCAACTATATGCTTTTGTATTTAGAAACGGCCATTGTTTACTATTCTCGAGCCTACGAAACCGCCGTACAGCAAAACATTAGTAACCATATCAAGCTTGATGCCATCCATAATCTAATTTTAACCTATTACAAGCATGGAAAGTACCAGCAGGCTTTACAAATGCTCAGAAAATTCCGGGGGATGGATACAGGAAAAACCAAACCACGGCTAATGAACAATCTATTGCTGATTGAATCGACCATCTACCGGAATATCGGTAATTTAGACAAGGCAGAAAAAATATTGAACCTGCTGGTTTTCAGAAAGGATCAGCTGCATAACGATACCCAGGCACTGCTTTATGCCAATTTATCAATTTTATATCGCATCAGAGGAGATTTTCACAAGGCCTATCAGTATATTCAATTGGCCATTACATTAAAAAAACAAATTGCCAAGGCATACCTACCCAATATCCTGTTACAGTTGGCCGAATATTATAGAGCAGTGGAAGCCTACCCCGAGGCCATTGAAACCTTGAAGGAGATCCATAGCATTTCAAAGGAGATGGACTTGAATGAGGGACTAATCGATACCTGTTTTCTTTTTACAGAGGTGTACTTGGAATTAAAGGATTACCAGCAGGCTGAGGCATATATTAGACAGGCTGAGGAAGTCATTCTATCGGAGGAGTCGGAAATTGCCGGTAAAAAACAAGTACTGTATACCTACTATGTGGACTTGTATAACGATATGGATAATAAGGAAAAATGTAAGGAATACACCAAAAAACTAAGAGAACAATTTGCCATTTTTAATTAAGCTTCAAGCTCAGGAGGGAAGGCTATGAAAAGAGGTCTAATGGCAGCAACGGTATTAATGGTATTATTAATTTCTTTAGTTGTAGTTGCTATTTCTCCAATTCAAGCTGTTTCAAGGGATAACCCCAATTACGAGGGAAGGGTGATAATTGTAGCCGAAGGTGGGCTACCCCATACTATTCCCGGGCCAATGGGGAATCCTGACCCAATGCCTGAGTGAACAGCAGCGTAAAGACTTTTGGCTAATAACTGGATGGTAAACCAGCCATGGTTAGGATTTCACAGAAATTAAACGGGTACCCCTTATTCTTGATATGAGTACCCGTTTATTGTAAATAGAGTCGGAAGTAGCTGTGCCAATCATCTTCTGTTTTTGGTGGCTCGGTATTAATCATACGATATGATCAGCATCCTTCCTTGAAATAAAATATTCCTTTAAACTATCGCCGTAAGGTTAGGCCAGCACCCTGGAAATTGGTTAGATTTCATATAGCTCTCTTATCTAGCTTGCCTTTTCAATAACGCAGGGTATTGGAAAAAACTGAAATACATAAAACTTCATTGTTCATTTTAAAGCTATGATTGGCAGGGAGCTACCGGATTCTATTTATATTCATTATATACCATCAGCAATATAAAATAAACAGAAAAATCTAAAAATTATAGCATTTTTTATTTTGCTTTGGAATACAAAATACAATTATTATTTTTTTAAAGGAAAATGAAACCATATGTAGAATAATCTAAAATAATGGGTAAATTTAGATATATATAGCTAAATTTGTAATTTTTTCGTGTACTATTAAAGATTTCGCTTATTATTATGACTTAAATGAAAGGCGAGATGCCATTTTGTAAAGTGAAACGCAATATTTGAAAC
>CBFGTV010000053.1:0-24245 GCA_965652145.1 uncultured Clostridiaceae bacterium | reverse complement strand
CCAGCTCTGCTTCGAGCATGGCCTCCAGGGTATCAGCAAACATGTCCTTAAGAGCATTATTCCTTCGGTTTATAAATACCTGCTATCTTCATGTCTTGCCAGTAGGTAAATTGTGTATCTTTATCTTCAGCTTTGATTACACGCAAAGTGTATAAACCTGCATTGTCGGGATTTATCGTGTCTTTGGTATAATCTATTACGAAAAACATATACTTATCTTTATCTGTCACAACTGTATACCAAGACACAAGCATTACAGATTTTTTCCCGTATTCACTCGATGTTTCAGAAGTGAATCTATCTCGTTTCCAAGAGTCTACATTACCTTGAAAAAATCCAAACAAATAATCCATACCACCGTCGAAATCATTAGCTTCATTCAGTGCTTGTTTAGAAAACATTGCTTTGAAGGCATCTTCGTCTTTGTTCTTAATAGTCTCAAGTAATTGTTCCATTCTGGCATCTGCTTTTTTATCGCTATCATCAGAAATCATCAACCTACCACCTCCCAATGAGCATGAACTAAATAACAAAATACCTATAAGAAGCAAAAGCATTATGAACTTTTTACTCATGTAATCCCCCCTAAAATTTAAGTGTAGCAGTATAATTTTTCTTGTCAAATGTCAATCGATCATCTTGACCATACCATTGCACATAAAAGGAATGTTCGATTCATTGTTCTCTTTGTTCCCCGAAAAATCAATAGATATGTAACCCTTAAGTCCAGAAGATATAATCTTTATCACCAGAATTAAATTCAAATTTTCTTTCGCCATACTTGTAGCGTAATGAAAAACAGTATCTAAAATTATTGTATCCTGAATACTCAGATAAAGGGTTGATGGAAACAGGAGAGCGAAAAGGAAAAATCTCTATCGCAGAATCATTTGTCGCCTTGTCACCTGTTCTATCACCTGTTGGTTCATTTCACCCATTCCGCAATTTCTTCTTCCTCTTCAAGATTTACTTCTTTAAAGTAATATACAGTTTTAAATATATCGTATTTCTTTTCTATATCTATTTTACTGTAATATTTCAGACCAGTTTATAGTTACAATCAAGTCACTATTATGGTGTTCACATTCATAAAAGTCTCATTAGGTTGCCAATCTCTTGGGAAATTTTTACTTTCCCTGTAAAAACATATTTCAAGATATTTAGGCTTATTATTGTTATCTACCGAACTATCTTCATTTAAAGAATTGTCTTTATAGAACTGTTCCACTAAGCATTTTAATTCCTGTAGATCTTCAGGTGGATTAATAATCATATAGTTTTTTCGTACAGTGATCATTATACTATCAGGATAATCATAAACCTCCTTTGTATTCTTAATTTCAAATATCTGAGTTGTTTCATCTAATGTTCTGTAAATATATGAATATGAAAATAGTAACACTGATAAAGTCAATAAAAGTAACAACACTTTCTTATTTTTTAAAGATATTTTATTCATTATTTAATTCTCCTTCAAATTCAGCGGATTTCTTTCTTCTCCCCAGTAGCTGTTTTCGCTGATAAATCGTCCTGTGGATGGGTTGTAGTACCTGGCCCTTAGGTAGTATAGTCCTGTTTCCTTGTCGTAGAATTCTTCTGCATAGCGAATCGCATTTTCGTGCTGCTCTATCTGTAGAATTGGGTTACCGAAAATGTCATAGTCATACTGATTTTGTATTTCCCCTGCCTGGGTAACGGTTTGTACCACGTCTCCATGACCGTCATAGAGGTAATACACCAGCTGCTCGTTTCTGTCATAGCGGCCTATATAGTTGTTGCCTCTGATATATCTTGCCCCGACTATTCCCGCTTCATCGGTTTCCAGAATTACGTGCTGACGGTCATAATGGTAATTGGTATAGACTGGATTATAGTTGTCCTTTGAGCTTCTGCTTTTCTTTTGGGTCCTTAATCCGTCTCCATCATAGGTAAAGCTGATAACAACCCTTTCGCCTCTTTGATTTTTTCTATTTCCTTCAGTCTGTTAAATCCATCAAATTGGCTGTTAACCTTCTCAACGAGGTAGTTTATTTCTTCTGTCTGATGGTCTCCATGTATGTCGCCTGTGGTGCTTTGCCTCATCTGTCTATTATGGGGCAATATATAGCTTACGGCCTGTCTTACTTCGTTTCCATTGGCATCGTATTGGTAGCTTGTTGTTTTTTGAATAACCTTCTCCTTTTTCATTCTCTAGCTTTTCTACCAGCTTAACGAGCTTATTGGCATTGGTATAGACATAATCGCTTTTCTTTATTCTATATTGTACCGCTTCCTCTGTAACCACGTCAATATAGCCGCTTGGCTGATCAGAGGTGTATTCTCCGCTTTCATCAACCATGGTTTCCCGATTTCCTACTGCATCATAGCTATAAGTAATATTATCCATTGGATCAATTATGGTTGTCAATCGATTCATAGAATCGTATTGATAACTGGTTATGTTTCCTTTTTCATCTACGGCCTTTATTTGGTTACCAAGTACATCATATTCGAACTGTTGGCTAACCTCCTGGCCACTAATGCTCTCACTGATTTCTATAACACGGCCCAGCAAATCGTAGCTATAGCTTACTTGGTTGCCCCTAGGACACTTTGAAATACGCTCCGTTATTGTGATTACATTCCACGGACCATCGTTTTACTGAATAGTCTCTCCCTTCATAAAAATATCTTTCCAGATAAAGGGTGTACCCCACGAAAAAGCCGTCGACCGGTTTGCCTGATCGACGGCTTCTTACCCATTATTCTGAACAGATCATTGTTCCTTCATCTTGAGTGACGGCATTATATGCATTCTCTAGGGATGTAATAATTGCTTTTCGATCCTTTCCATTCCGTGTAAATTTAATAGCCGCCTCAACCTTTGGCAGCATAGAGCCAGGGGCAAAATGTCCTTCTTTAATGTATTGCTCTGCCTCGCCAATTGAGATACTGTCCAGCCATTTTTGGTCGGGTTTACCGAAATTAATGGCCACCTTTGGCACCGCCGTCAAAATCACAAATATATTGGCATCGATAATATCTGCTAATTTTGCTGCCGCCTTATCTTTGTCAATCACAGCGTCAACGCCGTGAAGGATTCCCTTCTCCTGATATACGGGAATTCCCCCTCCGCCGCAGGCAATGACCACATCACCATTTTCCATTAAGCAGCGGATTGTCCCTTTTTCTTTAATATCAACGGGCTCTGGGGAAGGAACGACTCTTCGGTAGCCCCTCCCTGAATCCTCCACAAAGACATAGCCTTTTTCTTTGGCGATTTCCCCAGCCTCCTCCTGTGTATAAAATGCCCCTACTGGTTTAGTAAAGTTCTGAAAAGCAGGATCATTTCTATCTACAATTACCTGGGTAATGACTGTTGATACATGATTGGTCATTCCGTGGATACGAAAGGTATTTTGTAGGGCATTCTGTAAATGGAATCCGATGTAGCCCTGACTCATGGCACAGCACTCAGCAAAGGGCATTGCGGCAACATTGGGATTATCCTTACAGGCCACTTCAAAGGCCTGATTAATCATGCCCACCTGTGGGCCATTACCATGCACAATAACGACCTGATAGCCTTCTTTCACAAGGTTCATAATATGATTAGCTGCTGCTGATACAGCCTCTTTCTGTTCCTCTGGAGTATTTCCCAGGGCATTGCCCCCTAAAGCAATGACTAATTGTTTTGACATTTTAATTCTCCTTCACGATAGATTTTGCAGCTTGGTGCTCCTGTTTTAAAATACTGTAGTCAATTTCCTTTTCACTGCCGGCAATTGCCAGGGCAGCCAAAGCATCTCCATCTACATTAAGGACTGTTCTGAACATTCCAGAAAACCAATCAATACCGGCTAGGAGTGCTATACTTTCTACAGGTAATCCAATGACAGGTACGATAATTGTCAGGGCTACCAGCCCCCCTCCTGGCACAACAACGGTTCCCAAGCAGGCAAGGGTTGAAATAATTACGATTTTAACAATTTCACCATAAGTGGCTTCTATTCCATAGAATTGTATTAATGTTAATGATGCAATGGCAAGATACATCGACAGGCCGTTGGAATTTAGAATCATTCCCAGGGGATTGACCAAATTAGAAATCCGTGGACTGACCCCCAGCTTGTTAACACTATCGTCCATTTTTACGGGAAGGGTCACAGCAGAGGAAGTAGTGGTGAAGGCCATGATGGTCATTGTCATCATTTTCTTCCATAGCACGATCGGGCTAACTTTGACATAGGCCGCAGTCAAGGTAATTATTAACATCAAATATATCAATGAGGTTGTTCCAAGGGTAAGTAAAAACTTGGCCAGAGGCTTTACAACACTAATACCATTTGTTCCGGTTACCCAAGCCATCAAGGAAAAAATACCGATAGGTGCAAGCTTCATCACCATTTTCAATACATTAACCAGTACCCTATTTAGATCTTGAATAAAGGGTAAAACCCGCTCTTCATGATTTTTAGCTCGAATCGTACTAATGGCGATTCCAAATGGAATTGCAAATACAATTGTCTGTACCATGTTTCCCTCAGATAAAGAGCCCATAATATTCGTTGGAAAAAAGCCAAGAATGATCTCAGTTATGGTTTGGCTGGGCACCTTAGCAAAGGACTGGGGCAGTGCCATATTAATGCCCACCCCGGGATTCACCAGCATGGCTGCCAGGATTCCGAAGGCAGCAGCAACAACTGTATTTACGAGGAAAAGTAGAAACGTTTTCCCGCCTAGCTTGCCAATTTCTTTGGCCTCCAGGCTTCCCAAGGATTCAATAACAGAGCCCCCCACAAGAACCACCACAGACATTTGGATCAATCTTAAAAATACGTCTCCAATCACTTTGACTGGGGCAACAGCGGGTCCTATCAAAAGACCTGCTGTTATTCCCAATATTAAAGCAATCAATATTTGAAAGGTTTGATTTTTCAGTACTTTTTTCATAAATAACCCCCATGATTGGATTTAGCGTATCCTAAGCTTCAAAATTTACCCGTTTCAATGATATAACTATAGTTCTACATCTCGATTACAATCTTTAGAATAAACATAGCTGAAGTTTTCATCCCGCCCTACAGCGTAGCAGCCCTGTAAGCAATAGGCACTCATAAAAATATAATCACCTTTTTGAACAGGAATCCAATCATTATCCAGATTATACATTCCTTGACCGCTCATACAGTAAGCACCGTGCTCCTGAATATGAGTTTCAAGATATCCATGGGAGGCCCCTGGTTTAAAGCTGAGAATATGGAAATTGCAATCAAAGGCTAAATCCTTTGGTAAGAAGTCCTTGATCAGTACATCCTCCATCCCCTCGTAATTTGTCCATTCCATCGCTTCGGTATTACCTGTAACCACATAGGGCTCATATCCTTCCAGGGGAATATAATTTCGTTTATACAGGAATGCCTTGGCTGGTTCACCGCTTTCGTTAAAAAAGTAAAGCTTTGTTTCTGGAGGACAATATACAAAAGCGCCCTTTTCCATTGGATAGGATGTATCCCCTGCCTTTACAGTTAACTTTCCCTCCAGTAAATAGAATAATGTCTCTATTTGTCCGACACCGCCAAATCCAAGCTCGTTTTTTCCGCCCGCATGGATGGTAACTAAGTAATCTACAAAGCTGGCCCCCAGCTTTGGCGACCCAAGGATTGTGACATCACAATTTTCAAAACCAGGAATTATGTTTTTGACCAAACCGTCTGGTTCAATTAATACATAGTTATCCTTCTTCACAACTGAGCGATTGGTTAGAAGATCCGCTCGATATCCAGTAACTTGATTAAGATAGCTCATGATTTAACTCCTTTTTCATATTTTTATTGTTTTTATTGTTGGCAACATAGAACACAATAGTTCCAAGCAATAGGAGCATTGCCCCCAGGTAGAATCCCCAAACTCCGGAACCGGTCTTATCTATAATATACCCTGTAAGGGCCGGAGCCACAACGGAAGAGGACATACCAAAGAAATTAAAGGTTCCCAGGGTGGTACCCATAGACTTTTTATCTGCCTGGTCAGAGACATAGGAAATTAAAACAGGGTCTACTGCCATTTTACCTAAAAATCCATATAATAGCAGGATCATAGACAGGGTGGCTGTATTCGGTGCAAACATAGAAACCGCAATCAAGGCAAATGCTGAAATTTCTAGGAACAGAATAATTTTAGCTTTTTGATCACGTTTTTTATCAGACATTCTTGCAAAGAACAGCGCCCCTGGAACAGCAGTAACGGCAATCATGGATACGATTAGGCCAATCATTCCCCCTGTGATTCCCCGCTCCGATTCTAAAAATTTAGGCAGCCAGGTTACGATCAAATAATAGGCATAGCAGGTGGTAAAATACAGGAAGTAGCAGGTTAACAGTGAAAGACGGAAGATAGAGCCCTTTGATGCCTCTGAAGCTTCTACTTTGATACCCGTATTTGACCTCTTGTTATCATCAGCCTCTGGTACCTGGGCAACCTTGCTAGGCTCAACAATAGCAAATATAAACCAAAGTACAAGGAAAATCAAGAGACAGCCTGAAACAATGACCATTGTCTGCCACGGCAGGCCGAGGGTTTTAACAAGGTAGCTTGAACCAGTCATTCCTAGAATCATCCCCAGGGCAGAGCCACTATTCACAATGGCTGTTTGCAAGCCCTTCTTTTCTGGCGGAACATGCTGAGATGTCAATGAGTACGCTGATCCATAATAGGTGCCGCATCCAATTCCAGCCAATACAGAACCAAAGTAAATAGGGGCAATGGATTTCGCAAAGGCGATGCTAAAAACACCAATAGTAAATAGGATAAACCCAGGAACCAAAACCCGTTTCTGTCCAAATCGATCCACTAAAAAGCCTGAAGGAATTTGTAAAGCAGTATAACCAAAAAAGTAGCAGGATGCAATAAGACCCATGGCGGCATTGCTCTGTTCCCCAATGGTACCTTGAATTTCGGTGTAGATGGGAGACAGCATAGACCGATAAATCCAAATAATTGTCCAGCCCATGCAGAAGGTAAATACTAAGAGCTTCCAATAATTTTTGGGGTAGGACTTGGTTGCTGCTTGTGTTTTCATAATCAACTTCCTTTCTTTTTGGATTAATAAGCAAGTCTGTATAAGGCATAGGCAAGGGTTTTAATTCCCTCACGCAAATCCTCAAGCTTTGTATCTTCTGCAGGGTTATGGCTGACTCCCTTAATACTGGGTACAAAGATCATTCCTGTAGGTACATGGGGAGCAATAATTTGAGAATCATGGCCGGCACCACTATGCATTACCTTGTAGTTAACTTGATTGGCTTTACAAACCTCCTCAATCATATCAACCACCTTTTTATTCATAAGAACAGGCGCTTCATTCATCCAGTTGTCAATTTCAATTGAAATTCCCATTTTATCGGCAATGGCCTTCATATCTGCCTCCAGACCGGCGGTAAACTCCTGTAGGAAAGCGGCATCGGTATGACGGCAATCCATCGTAAACATGGTCTCTCCCGGAACAACGTTTACAGTATTGGGCTTTGGTACTACTTTCCCGAAGGTAAGCACCAAGGGGTCCCCTTCTGCCTTTGCCTTATCGATTCCATTGGTGATTATTCTAGCCATACATTCCACTGTATCTTTTCTATAGCGCATTAAAGTAGTTCCGGCATGGTTTGCCTCCCCCTTCAGGGTGATGTTATAGCGTTTCTGCCCCACAATAGAGCTTACTACCCCCACCGTATAGTTTTCTTCTTCAAGGAAATTACCCTGTTCAATATGCAGCTCAATAAAGGCCTCTATGTCATCTCTTTCCTGAATCTCGGTTGGAAAATCGAAGCCACAGCCCCGCATTGCTTCAACAAAATCAATACCATTGGCATCTTTAATGCCCTCAACATCTTCCTTTTTGGCCAACCCGAAAATGTTTTTACTCCCCCAGAAAACATAAGGGAATCGAGAGCCTTCTTCCTCAGCCATTGAAATAATCTGAATATTTTTCTTTGGTTTACCGTAGGCTTTAATTAATTCTTTCACAGCAAGATAACCGCCAAAAATCCCTAATTGCCCGTCAAGCTTTCCTCCATTCACCACTGTATCCACATGGGAGCCTGTGGCAATGGTTTTATCTGGGTTTTCTGTTCCTTCCAGGGTTGCGTACAAATTACCGATGGCATCGAAGTGGCATTTCAATCCCAGGGCTTCGAAACGTGCCTTAAGGGTCTGCTGAGCCTCTAACCAGCTAGAGGAGTAAAGCAGTCGTGTTGTTCCAGGTCCCTTCCCATCACTAATGGATGACAGCCAATCCATTGTCTCTTGTATTTCTTTCAATTGAATGTCCATGTAAATCCCCTCCTATATCATTTTGACATCTTCAAGGGCAGCTTTGTCAGGAATTTTAACCCCAATAAAAATCCAAATAGTGTGTCACTTCCTGAGGTATGGCCCATAGACTGGATTGCATAAATGGTACTTTCTATTCCATCTGTTTCCCCCTGGTTTATCAGTTTTGCAAGGCTGATTAAGCTCTGGCTGGCATACCCCCTTAATAAAGCCTTAGTATATGCCACGCTTATCATGGTAGTACGGCTGACTGTAACCGTTAAGTCCAGGGCCTTATCCCAGATATCAAATTGATCAAATAATCTCAGGGCAAGGGTGAATCCAATCAATATATCATCCCCGCTGGGGGTTAACCCTTTGCCTCTCCCTGCAAAATATTTGATTACCCTGGTGTTCATATCAAAATCAGCTTTATCTGTATTGAGCAGTAGCTCTAGATAACTTAAGGTTTTTTCATCCAGCGTAATTCCGATCGTTTCCTTCCACTCAATGCCTTCTAAATATTGAAATAATTTTGTATTTTTAATCTCTGATGTTGATAAAAATATTTTGGGAAGCTTTAAATCCACTTCTTCTGCATTGTGATAATCTACATTGATTAGCCCATAAACACTGTAAAAAATCAGCCGATTCCCTTTATTGACCACCACATCATCGATTGTTACAGAATCCAGCAGTACCTTCAGCTTACCTTCCGGGACATTCAGCCCAAAGACAGACAAAGGGGCTTTACTGCACCCGATATAAACCAAGGTATTAGCCAACTGAACATTAATCCCTTGACGAAATTTACTATGTACTTTACCTGCACAATGGTTATTTAGAAGGAGGGCGAGGAAATTGCTCTTCACCCCTCCAAAATTTGCACTTTCACCTTTACTCAACTTCTATTCCCAGCTTCTTTGCATAGGCTATAATTGCCTTTTCAAAGCAAGCCAGTGGTGCCCTTACGGTACCTGCGCCGATCTGACCTACCCCTTCATTTTTATGGGCAAGTCCTGTATTGATTAATGGAGTAATACCTGTGGCGACCACTTTTCTAGCATCGATTCCAAGGCAGGTTCCCTTAAAATTCCATGTTGGAATACTCCAGTTGGAATTGCTGGCTATACAAATTTCATCCATTTCATCTGATACCTTTAAGGCATCGTCGAAGCCTCCTGCCCCAACAAATCTTGTTACCCCCGGGGCCGCCACCATTGCCATTCCCCCTACGCCAACGGTTTCTGTAATGGCACTGTCACCTATATCAGGGTTGGCATCTTCTTCAGAATATCCGGTGAAATACAGGCCATTGGGGGTGTTCACCGGAGCAGTAAACCACTCGTCTCCCATGCCGCTGATTCTGATTCCAAAATTCCGCCCATTTCTGCTCATGGTTGTGACTACGGTACCCTCGGTAATTTTTCTTGCACAATCTACAATGGCTTTACTGGCTGCCATCATAATATTTAAGAAGAATTGGTCAGTATCCGCCAAGAATTTAATGACGCTGTATTTTTCCTTTTCGTCAATCTCCAGGGCAACGATCAGTGGTGTAATTTCCTTAAGGAAGATCAACGAAGCGGCAATGTTTCTTTGGTGGAATTCGTCCCCCATAGTAATGGCTTTAGCAATGATGACATTCAAGTTCAGGCCTTCTGCCTTCCCTTTCAGTGCCTTTGACAATACAGGCCCCAATACATCCCGCATCCATTTCAAACGATTTACTACTTCCTCTGAGAAGGCCCCAAACCTAAGAACCTTTCCAATTCCTTCATTCATGGTTGAATAGGCGGTTGAGCCATCCAGCTTGTTTTGTACCACCAACACCGGCATATTCCCCGAGGTGATCCCGCCCATTGGCCCCACAGCATTAACATGGTGGCAGGGAACAAACTCGATTTCCCCCGCCTCCAGCATCTGTCGTGCCCCTTTTTCATCTTCGGCCCAGCCTTCAAACAATACTGCCCCTACACAGGAGCCCTGCATTGGTCCTGTCATCTCTTCATATTTGATTGGCGGCCCTGCATGGAGCAGCACCTTCCCATTTAATATGTCGATGACTGATTTTGCAGGAACCACATCCATCAAAAAGGGCTGTGAGCTCTTCATTAGACCAATCACCTCTTGATTAGATTGATCGATTGTTTCAACTGCAGTCAGTTGATTTAAAATGGAGATCAGCTTCCTGTTGCCTCCTGCCAGTGGCTTCCAATCATATTGTATGGTACTGCCACCATAGGCAAGAATTGATTCTGTAAAACTGGCCAGACCAATATTGACAATTCGAGGCTTTGAATTCAGCAGGTCCATAATCCCTTCACTGATTGGGGGCAATGTTTTTTTCTGCACTGCTTTCTCTATTACCGGTTTATCTGCTTCCCGATAGTCGATTCCCTTTAGCTTTAACGCCAATCTTACCGCCTTGGCATTACTTTCCTCTACTAAAACACCACACTGCTGCAGGGTCTTCACGGCTGCCTCATAGCTTTGAGGGTCACGCTTTGTACCACATACTGTGGCAACGAAGTAAAGGGCCTTTCCCTTTTCTTTGGCCATCTTCAGTGCCTCTTGAATCGCTTCAGCTAATGCCCCTGCCATATCAGGATGGGAGCCGTATCCCAGTACACAGTCCAGTAGAATTACTCCTGTATCTTCATCCATGGCATACTCTTTAATTTTATTAATTCGAATTTCTGGGTCAATCATTGGGTGGGGCTTACCCTGGGTGTAAAGGTCGTCTCCCAGGTCAACTACCTCATAGCCCCTTGCCTTAAGAATGTATCCTTCTTTTTTGGTCAGCTCTCCAAGCTCCAGTGCTTCCGCTATCAACATTCCTGCTTCCGCCGCCAGGGTTCCTCCTGAATAGAGACCCTTTACTGTTTGGTTCGCTGCCAGGTAGGTATCGATACGATTGGCCACCTTCTCCAGGTAATTTGGCTTTACCGGTCTGTCATTGGCCAAGTCAACCGCTATCCTTGCTGTTTCTTCTAGGGTATGGGCCAAATACACTTTGCCTTCATGGTGTGTTGGCTTTTCCCCTAGAAAGATGGCCACCACAGGCTTTGAAAGGCTATGCAGCAATTCTATAATTTCATCCCGAACCCTTTTGGCTGGTGGCTTGGATATGACCACGATAACATCTGTAGGATCATGGTATTCTAGCCCCAGAATTGCATCTCTCATGGTAATTCCATTCACTGCTTCACTTAGATCCCGTCCGCCGGTTCCGATGGCATGAACAACGCCACCCCCCAGTCTGTCAATCATCGTGGTTACCTCTTGAATACCAGTGCCGGAAGCCCCTACAATACCAATATTTCCAGGTCTCACAACGTTTGTAAAGGCAATAGGAATACTGGAGATAATTCCGGTGCCGCAGTCTGGCCCCATCAGCAGAAGACCTTTTTCCTGGGCCTTTTTCTTAAGCCTTACTTCGTCTTCCAAGGGTATATTATCAGAGAAGGAAAACACATGTAGTCCTTTGTCAAGTGCCTTTTCAATTTCATCTGCAGCGTATTCCCCAGGAATTGAAAAAAGGGCTAGATTGGCATCAGGCAACGCCTCCAGGGCCCCAGCCAGATTGGTTACGTTTTCAATATTATTTTTCTTCTTTTTAACGGCCAGATCACTTAAGAATCGATCAGTTTCGGCCAGAACATTTTGAAGGATACCTTCGTCTGAAGCTTCCACCACAATTACCATATCACTTGGCTCAGCAGTTTCAACCTCTGCTGTAGCAAGACCACTATTTCTAAAAATATCTTTATTGGCATTTGTCCCCATCATAATCGAGCACTTTTTCACGCCTGGCAGGGTATTAATTGCATTGGTCAGCAGCATAAGATTGATTGAATCTTGATAAGTATTTTTTTTAATTACTGTATATAACACTTGAAATCCCCCTTTGATGTGCTAGTATAAATATATCACTATTTTATTAGATAATCATTGGCATAAACATATAGATTATAGGCCATTTTTTATACCTAAAGGATAAAGGGGTGGTGATTTGAATATTAAAGACATGATGAAAATTAAATCCCTTCAAAGAGCCAAATTAATAGCAGGTCAAGACGGTATCTTAAACAAAATCAATGGGGTTAACGTGCTAGAGGCTATTGATATTGAAAACTGGGGCCAGCCTGGGGAGGTTATCCTTACCAGTTTTTTTGCACTGCACAATCTTAGTGACAACGAACTGGATCAATTTTTTCAAAAGCTCAGGGCCATCGGTACCAGTGCTATTATTATCAAAATTGACAGATTGGTTCAGCAGATTCCGGCCCACATTATTGGTTTGTGCAACAAGCATTCCATTCCCCTTGTACAGATTGGCAAGGAGGTAAAATATGAAGGGATTATTCTTGAAATATTGGGGCCTATTATCAACAAGAACGTTAATCTCCTGAACAAATACTATGAGGTACATAGTGAGTTAACATCCCTTGCACTGAAAATGCCCTCAACCGAGGAAATTCTTCGGGAATTTAAGAAGATGATTCAGCGGGAGGTGAGCTTAATTAATCTATTAAAGGGTACTGAAGTCAGCACAAATCCAAGGCTTTGTCATATTACCCCCCTTAGTACAAGGGCCATATCCCCGGAGAAATATATGCATTTTAATTATGAGCGTAAAAAGGTGATTTATCATGGTGCCAGCCCTGAGATGATCGGCCAGCAGATTCGGGTGAGAATCCCCTATTTGGGCTATGAGGATTATGAGTTGGTTATCCATGAGCTTCTAGATGAGATTAACGCAGAGGACTTCATGATTATTGAAAACGCCGTTAAATTTCTTCAAATGGAATTATTAAAGAAATACATGATCTCACAAAATAAGTTTCAGCAAAAAAATAGTATTACCAATGATTTATTAAATGACAGGCTTTATGAGGAAAAGGATATTGATGAAGTACTGGAATCTTTAGATATACACAATCATCGGTATTATCAGGTAATTTTAGTGGCTTTACATCAACAGGATGAAAATAAAAAGCCCGATAAAAACCGGATGCTTCAGGTTTTAAGACAGGTTCGATGTAGGTTTATTGCCAGCTTTAAGAAAATAGCCTTTATGGAAAATTTGGAAAGGATAGCCTTTATCATTAATTATGATGACCTTCAATATGGCCCAAACACTACTCAAATTGTAAAGATCATGAATGACATGGTCGAGGATCAGCTTTTTAATGGGCTTCACTACTATGTCAGCATCAGCACAAGGGTGGAAAAATTGGGAATTCCCAAGGCCAACAGGGAGGTTTTAGATACCCAAAAGGTTCTCAGGCTATTTCACGATGGCAATAAAATATTACCCTATGAGGAACTGGGAATCTACAAGCTTTTCTTAGAATCAAACAGCCTTGGAAATCTGGAGAAGTTCATTTCTCCAAGGATCAATGCCTTTCGACTGGATTATCCTCAGCTATTTGAAACCCTGAAGACCTTTTTAGACACAAATCAATCCTACAGCCTTACCTCAGAAAAATTATTTCTGCATCCCAAGACCGTGAGGTACCGAATTGACAAAATCAAGGAGTTATTGGATATCGACTTTAAAAATCAGGAAGAAGTCCTTCAAATTCAAGTTACGGCAAGATTATTGAAACTAATGGAAGGAAGAAAAAAATCATGAATCAAAAAGAAGTGATTAGTTTTAAGACAACAGCAGGAATCGAATTGAAGGGCAGCCTTTATCGGGCAACGACCCTTAGAAAGGAAATTACGATTATCTACTTCCATGGAGGAGGCCTGTTCTTCGGAGACAGGGACGATTTACCAAAGGTTTATGTTAATCACTTTTTAAGGGGTGGCTATGATTTCCTGGCCTTGGATTATCCCCTGGCACCCGAAACAAAGATTGGAGGTATGCTACAGGCCTCCTCTGAAGCCCTACGCTTCTATCTAAAAAATTACAATGACCCTTTGGGTCTGAAGAGCAATCAATATATTCTTTTCGGCAGATCAGCGGGGGCATATCTTTCCTTTATGGTATGGGATCAATTAATGTCTCAGGGAATAACCCTTCCGAAGGCAATCATTAGCCTCTACGGGTATACCCGCTTTGATGAGCCTGAATTTAATATGCCAAGCAAATATTATAATAAAATGGCCAAAATTCCCGATGAAATTATAAAGAAAATCGTCTCTGACACGCCAGTGACCTATGGGCCAATGAATACCCGCTTTTTCCTTTATGTTAAGGCAAGGCAGGAGGGAACCTGGATAAGACAGCTATGCGACGGCCAAAGTCCTGAAGGGTATTCATTGGCCGGAGAGAAGCTGAAATTACTGCCACCAACCTTCCTGGCGGCGGCATCCCAGGACCCCGATGTTCCCTACCGGATTTCAAAGACCCTTTCAAAGGAAATTCCCGATGCGAAGCTCATTACCATTTATGGAGAGATGCACGACTTTGACAGGGAGCCCAGTAGCCCTTCAGGCAGCCTTGTATACGAAGAAATGACCCAATGGCTGGAATCCCGCGGCCTTTAGGGAAAAACTAGGTTAAAGATGTTTGGGTTGCAACATTAATTAAGGCCTTAACAAAATTGTTAAGGCCTTATAGTATGGATTAAATTGAAATGCTTTTAATTGGCAAAGGTACCCCTTCCATTATAGCGATTATAATGAACCACGTCACTGGTCAAATAATCATAGATTTCTTTTACAATGGGAATACCATTACGTTCATATTCCGCCGCAACTCGCTCAGAGGGCTCACCTGGCACCAAAACCTCATCGAACCCTGGGGCAGGCCGAAGCCTGTGGATTTCATCCACCATCTGGGCCACATTATTTTTAAAGGTTTCAAGGGAGCTGAAATATTCAGGATTAATAACTAAATGGATCTGACCTAATTCACGCCCTGCTGAAAGATCTGCATACATGGAGGACACATGTTTGCCAAAGGGAACTCCCAACAGGGAGCCGCACAGAATATCTACCATCATCATTAGGCCATAGCCCTTAGGGCCTGCAATAGCCTGAAGGCCACCTACTGCAAAGGGGTCGGTGGTAGGACGTCCGTTTTTATCCACTGCCCAGCCTTCTGGAATAGGCTTGTTTTTAGCCCTGGCGTCTAAAATCTTTCCCCAGGCTCCCACCGTTGTGGCCATATCAAAGATTATGGGTTCTCGCCCGGCACATGGTGCTGCAAATCCAATGGGGTTTGTTCCAAAATATGGATCAGCTGCACCGTAGGGCACTACCATGGGATCAGATTGACACATGGACATCGCAATCATCCCTTCATTGGCCGCCATTCTCAGAAAATACGACAGGGTACCGCAATGTCCCAGCTCCCGCATCCCAACAAGACCGATACCGTTTTCCCTGGCCAGCTTAATTGCTTCTTCCATACCATTTTTAGCCACCACCATGCCTACAGCATTATCTCCTTCATAAATTCCCGTACATGGCCCGGTTTTTATAAAGGAGAGGTTTGGATGAATAGTGCTTCCCCCCTTGGCAATCCGTTCTGCATAATATTCAACCCTTACAGCCCCGTGGGAATGAACACCCCGACTGTCGGCATAGGTCAAATGGTTAGCCACCTCCTGGGCATGCTCCTCAATGAGACCGGCCTTCATCAGCTTATCTTTAATCAATTGATGCAACTCTTCATACTTTACTAATACCATTTCCTGACTACTCATAAGATAGCGCTCCTTTTCATTCTCTTTTCCTGAAACCAGGTTAGATCACTTACCTTTATTGTACAGATCAATGCTCTTTTTTGCATCATCCCCCAGGGATAATTCTTCCCTTAGTGATTTGTCCAATATAGATAAATCAGGGATAGATCATACAAATATGCCCCAAAAAGGGTCTTTCTTTAGCTAAGTAAAACTAAAAAATTCAAGTATACTTTTCTCTTGAATTTTGGTTAGATTATGTTAATTATTTATTATATCCCTTAAATTATTAAAACCAGTACCCTTATAACAGTACTGGTTCTTTGATGAAAACCCTATTCCAGCTCCATGGCCACGGCCCGTACCGGCGAACCATCGGCCTGATCATACTTTAGCGGCAGACAAGAGAACAAAAAGGTCTTCCCTTGAATTTGATCTAAATTCGTTAAATTTTCAATCACAATCATGTTTTCCTTAAATAATCGATGATGAATAGAAAAGCTGGTGGTTTCCATGGAATCAATGGAGATGGCGTCAATGCCGATTCCCTTTAAATGAAAACTGATGAGCCATTCAACCCCTTCAAGGGATAGGGCAGGAAAGTCTTTGAAATACTTTTCATCACCCCAGTTGTGGCTCCAGCCGGTATTGATCAGTACAAAATCTACTTCCCTTAAGGTTTCTTCATATCCCTTTAAATCCGCCAGTTGTATTTCCTTTCCCCTCAGGTCAGTACAATCAATAACCGTAGCCCTTCCTACGAAATGATTAATGTCCAGCTGATCAAGGCTCTTTGCTCCCCATACCATATGGGCCGGGGCATCAATATGGGTTCCGGTGTGGGAATACATTAAAAATTTCGTCTCGGCAAAGCCATGGCTTCTGATGGTGTTTGCAGGTAAAAAAATAGGCTCCTCTGTACCTGGAAAAACAGGCATCCTTCCATGCATTTTATGAGTTAAATCTATCACTCTCATCCTTCCACCTCCATATACTTTTCTAAATTTGTTGACCACATTAATTCGTATGGGCCTTCAGGCGTTTTCTGGCCTCCTCAGCCACCCATAGCCTGTTTCCTTGCTGGGCAATTTGCCGATATTTTTCCTTTGCTGCCGTTAAGTTCTTCTCCTGCTCTTCTATTTGGGCTAAGCCAAATAATGCACTTAATTTTAGACGGGTATTTAGCCTTTCCTTTAAAAGCGCCTGTAAGTGGGCTTTGAATTCTTCGTATTTACCTAAAATAAAAAATCGTTGCGCCACCAATAGCTTTGTGCTGATGGCTAAATCTCTTCTGACGGGGGCTAATGCAGGCAATTGACCTGTAAACAGACTTTCTGCCTGGTCCATCTGCCCCAGATTTTGATAGCAGACTATGAGATTAATGGTATAAGCCAGCAATGATCCGTTTTTAGGGGACAAATATTGTTGATCCTGAGCCAGCAGCAGCTCCTTAGCCTTTTCAAATTCTCCCATGGAAATTAGGCCGGCAGCCATGTCTATATTAAGATAGCATCTATACTTGGGATCCTTGCCAGTAACCTTGATTTGTTTTTCTGTGGCTTCAATAAAGCGCTGGGGATCACAGTCTTCATTTAAGAGCCTGCTTCTTTTTGTATTTTTCACCAGGACAATGATTATGTAGCCTGCCATGACGATAGCTAATGTAATGGCTCCGGCTAAAATAATACGATTCAATAGTATTGTCAAGGTAATCATTAAAACAAAGGTAATGGCCATAAGTTGACCTCTTCTAACCAGCATAATTATATTCAGTTCCTTTCTTTTTCATTCTCGATGCGATTAGTTAGAATGAATTATTTTTTTCTTTAGTTCATTATAGCCCATATAAAAAATCAATACAAATTTTTCCCCTTATGATTAATATTCTGGATGCAAGCTAAAATAGAAACAGCCCCTTACCTTTTACAAGGCCAATAGGGCTGTTTGATCATTCCTTTTTAACTTAAAATATCTGCTGCTCGATTCCTCCTGGTCTCTGCCGTGACGGCAAAAATACTACTGACAGATAAAAATATATACAGCAAAGGTAAAAAGTACTGGGGCATATTGATCTCTGTCATTCTATAAATCAACCATTTAAAAATAAGGCCAATGAATAAAGCCCCCAGTGGAATCTGAACACCAATCAACGTCATATAATTGGGTACCCGATTAGAGATAACGACTACAATTAAAGTTGTCACAAGGGCTAAAAGATAAATGCCTGCCACGGTTAGAAGTATATAATTCATAAAGGTCAGAGGAAACCATGATACAAAATAAGAGTTAAATGAGGTCACACTGGCCTTCAAAAACATGGCTGTTTCATTTTTGGTATATACCAGGAAAAAGAGCAACAGCTGCAATGTTGTGATGATCAAGGTTGCCCCCATGGCCGCCAGGAGCTTTTTATGAAATATACCTCTGCCTGTTTTAGAGGTATATTGAAGATAATTTACTCTGTTCAATCGATCCTTTAAATGAATAGGCGAAATCATCAGCATGATACTAATTAAAATGAGAGTCGCCATATAGGGAATCATATCATTGTAATTTTCAAATACGATATAGGAAAAAACTGCTGTTTCCTGTTCAGCATTAAAAATTTCATTTAATCGCTTTTCCTGTTCCGTTCCCAGATGGGCATAGGATTGCTTCAAATTGCTTTGTCGATTTTCATAGGTTCCGATAATCCTCTTTTTTTCCTGAAGCTGCCAGAAAACCTCTACTTGCTCCTGGAATAGGATCTGGTTTCGAAGCTCCTCCGTCACCTCATCATGCAGGGAAGTGTCTAAAAAGTCCTCATAGGTGGTAATACCGGCCTTAACGAAGTCCTCTTTGGACTGCAAATATTCATTGGCTTCATTGATTTGCCTTTCATAACCCGCTTTAAAATCTAAAAATTCTGCTTCATTCATATAAAGCCCGTAGTTTTCCAGCATTTCGATGCTAATACGGTATTCATCTAGTGCCGGTCTGCCATTGGGAAAATGGCTGATATAAAAGCTGATAAATAAAAAGTAAAACAGGCCTGTAATTAACACCATCAAAAGGACCTTTTTGAGGGTGAAAATCTGCTTTATTTCATTGACTATAATTGTCATGGTTCTTCTCTCCTTACAAAATATCTCGTCTCATAAACTTGCTAGTTAACAGACCTCCTAAAAGGGCAACCATCATTCCCCAGCATGCCATTGTCAGCACTTCGTAATACTGAAAGGTTGCAAAGGCGCCTCCTTCCATGAACCAAGCCATTGGATTCAATATCATCGTAAAGGGGGTAAAGCCTGCTGCCAGGATCAAAATACTGCTTTTAGGCATATAGCCCGGCAATAATAAAAGGCCCCCCATTAAAATAGCAAAGGCAAAAAATACTCGATAGCTGCCAGAGATTATATTGGCCAGAAGGTAGGTAATGCCTGTAAATAATATCTGACAAAGATAAAGAAGACCTGCGGTTAACAATAAATAGCTCTGAAGGCTCAAGGGCCACCAGGAAATATAGGGCAGTCTATATTCACCGTTGAAATAGCTGCTGATGGGAACATTTTTCAAGGCTGAATAATCAAATATCATAAAATATGCCGCTAAAGTAATTCCTAATACAAGGGTGGTTGCCAGTATGGTACTGAATAATGAGGCCCAGAGCTTGTCTATCTGAAGGTTTCTTCCCCTTTTGGTACTGTAGGCCAGCAGATGGCTTTCATTTTCAAACTCGTAGCTCATTATATGACTGGTGATTAAAACTGCTAAAATCATTACCTCGAAAATAATCCACCTATAGAGGGTTTTAAAGAGCAGGCTATGCATATGATAAATGGGCCCAATAAAGAAAAGGTGCTTATGCTCGCCGGCATCCTTCAGATCGTTTAGGCGATCTGTCAGTAATAAATACTGCTTCCTTACAGCATCAGCAGCCCTTCCCTGAAGACCAAATTTTGTTATTTCATCCTCTGCCACCGCCCCTAAATCAATTTCCTCATAGATTTGATCAATATCATCAATCATATCACGAAGCACCTCCAACAGATTTCCCTTGATAATCAGAGACCGCTCCCCTTGACTCAGTTCATGGGGGTTTTCAAGCAGGCTGATGACCTCTACCCCCTTGTCCTTAGCAATACTATTTATGTCATCTAAGGCTTTCTGGTACTGTTCCTCTAGTTTCACCCTCATATCTTCATTTATTTCTGTTCCCACCTGCTGGAATATTTGATTCATGATTTTCAGTTCATCCCTTGCCCAGTAATGACCATAAATAACAAAGAGATTAAAGGCGATAAAAATCAGTATTAATGCAATTACAACGGGAGAAGCAGCAGCCTTTTTAAATTCGTTGATGATGGTAGTCATCCTGTGCTCCCTCCTCTGGGTTTTGGTCTTGATAGATGTATAGAAACACATCCTCCAGCCCGGGGGCTACAGGCTTCCATTGGGCTTGGAGCCGTTCCCTGCTAATAAACCTAATTTTCATCTTGCCCCCCTCCTGCTTTTCAGCAAGGGACAAATAGCCCTTTCTAAAGGCCGGCACATCTGAATATGGCATTTGGGTTTCGTATACCATGCCCTCAACCAGACTACAGATTTTTTCTACAGAGTCGTGATGAAGGATTCTTTGGTCCTTCAGCAGGATAATTTCATTGGCAATAGACTCCACATCGGAAACAATATGGGTGGAAAGTATGACAGTACGATCAATGGCCAGTTCTGAAATAAGGTTTCTGAAACGGGCCCTTTCCTTCGGGTCTAGGCCTGCCGTAGGCTCATCAAGAATAAGAATTTTAGGATCATTTAGCATCGCCTGGGCAATACCCACACGCTGGATCATTCCACCGGAATATTTTTTTAGCTTTTTATCCATGACCTCCTCCAGCCCCACCAGCTTTAAAAGCCTTGCTGTCCGCTCCTTGGCTGCTTTTCTTTCAATTCCCTTTAAGGCGGCAAGGTACATCAAATATTGCCGGGCACTATAATTCCGATAGTATCCAAAGGTTTGTGGAAGATACCCCAATATATTACGGTATTCCTCGTCCAGCTTGATAATATCCTCTCCATGATAAAGAATTTCCCCCTTGCTGGGAAACAACAGGGTAGTCAGCATCTTGATCAAAGTAGTCTTTCCTGCTCCGTTGGGGGCCAGCAAACCATAGACGCCTTTATTAAATTCGATATTAATATTCTTTAATACACAAAAGCTGCCATAGCTTTTTTCTACATCCTTTACTAACAGCATTAAATTGTCCCTCCTTGACTTCTATAGTAAAATAGCTTTTTCAGTTTGTTGATATAAACCATCAGACCAGCCAATGCCAGTACCCAGTATAGAAAAACAGGTACACTGGTTAATATGTGGTAATACAGCTCAGTCGCAAAGTAGACTGGTAATAGATTACCCAAGATCCATCCGACAATCACTATTTGCTTTGAATAGGACCTGTTTGTTTCCATCATTCCATACAACAAAAGGGTTGAAAAAATGAACAAAGCGCTGATGGATATGGCAAAGGCCAGTATATAGTTAACCCCTTCATATCGCCCGGCAATCCAATACAGCAGCAAACCATTAATGAGGATAGTAATGATACTAAAAACCAGCATTTTAAAGGCCGCCAGTTGATATAGATTATATTTACATGCCATTTCAACCTCATAGGTGCTGCTCATTTTCATTTTGACTAAAAAAAATAGGGTAGTGGTCAAATATAATAAGGGGGAAAAGGTAAACAGCATAGGATAAAAGGCAACGACAGTAAAGGTAGCCTTCAAATTAAATAGGATTGTCACCAGGGCTAATACCATGAGACTGATGACGAAAATAATTTCAGTAAAATCTCTAAATATATATTGAAGGCCCAGCTGCTTGTACATTTTGATCAACATTGTCAGGAAGCCTTCTCCTTCAGGAAGCCCCTTTTTAAGAATGATCTGTATTTCCTGTTGAATACGGTCGTCACTGGGATATGGAACATGAAGCCTTTCTTTTTTCATTACTTACCCTCCCCAAGGTTTTTTTTGATTTTCTTGATCATGGCGTAATATCTCGTTTTAACGGTGGATTCTGGTATTTTCATGAGGCTGGCTATCTCTAAAAAGCTATATTCACCAAAGAGCTTTAGCCTAAAAATTTCATGATTGGATGTTTCAAGCTGTCCTACCAGTTCTGTAATCTTCTCGATATCTTCTTTGTACTCAATACGATGGGTGAAGTCGTCATATTCAGTGGCCTCCAGATTATTATGTTCATCAAGGGAAATTGTCAGCTGACTTAATTGATGGTGTCTGGAACGGAAATAATCAATTATACGGTTGGTGGCAATTCTATAGAGCCAGGTTCTGAAGGCGCTTTTTTCCTCATCATAATACTTGATGGATTTAAGCGCGCTGATGAAAATTTCCTGGGTTAAATCCATTGCCAGCTCTTTGTTAAGGGTTTGGCGGTAGGCATAGGAATAAATTTCTCTGTAGTATTTTGTAATTAAGCTGTTGGCAGCCTCCGAGTGATTTCTTTTTTTGATTTTCCTGATCCATTGCTTCTCTTCTTTCAATATTCCACCACCATCCCTTCGCCGGCATCGGTTTTAATGTCCTATTGATATATTCGTTATACTTACTAAAATAGTTTTAGTCAGATGAAAGTTTATTATTGCCAATTTATTGTTAATAAAAAGAAGCTACCTAAATCAATTTACTGATCTAAGTAGCTTCCAAATATGATAGTGTTTTGTACATTCATTTTAACACAATTCTGTTATCTCTAATCCCCTGAATTCACAAATTTTTACTTTACAATATTTGACATCAATTTCTTTTTGTGTTATTCTCACCTTGTAAGTTGTGTGGAGTTTAATAAGGGGATTATTATGATGAACACTGATTACATTTATATTATTTTAAGTTTTATATTTATAGTTGTATATATTTTAAGATATCGAAATAATCTAAGTAAGAGATTAGGGTTCTTAGCTATTGGTTCATTTATTATATATATGATATTAGCTAAAATGTTAACAGCAAAATTTAATTTACTATATGTATCGAAAAGTATATTACTATATATACTTATTGACCAAGCGATTTTTTATCTGAAAAACAGTAAAAATAAAAAATAATATCATTAAACTTTACACAACGAAGCATCTTTAGTATTAATGATTTTAAAAGATAATAACTAAAAACAAAATCATTGATAAAAGTTTTGCCACCAAGTAGTATGTATAAGTTTTATAGATCCTTTCTGACATTAATTATCAAAGTTCATGTCAGAGAGGACTTTTTTTATGATGGCCGTTACAAGGGTATTTTTAAGAAAAATAATAGCGAGGAAATCTATAATACATACCCTAATTTTTATGGATGCTATTCACTACAATCGCACAGACGAAGAATATGCTAGAGAAGTTAGTTGCATTGAAGGATAATTCTGGAAACCCCGGTTGGTTGGGCGAAATTTTTTCTTATCAAATGGTCGGTGTAGTTTACGGAGGATTAATTTTAATAGGTATTTACATTTTTATTTTGCCCAATCGTCAAGATGTACGTGTATTATATAATCAGGAAATTTAGTAAAATCAATGCAAAACCAAAAAGTTAATTTTTATATGGGGCTTAGAACCAGATTTTATTATTCCGTTCCAAGCTGTCAAAGTAACATAACCCATTGATTTTCATACTATACCATATAGGAAAATCGTATTTTCTTGGAAGGAGGAGCCCTATTGAATGCTGCAAAATTTGTTGAAATACAGGATATATCCATGACATATCATACCCTGGAGGGGGAAACCAAAGCTCTTCAGCATTTATCCTTTGTAGTTAACCAAGGCGAGATTATCGCCATAGTGGGCCCCAGTGGCTGCGGCAAATCAACGATATTATCAATTATTTCTGGTCTAATAAAGCCTACTATAGGCAAAGTATTGATAAACGGGCAAAGGGTAGACGGAACCAGTAAACATGTGGGCTATATGTTTCAAAGTGATCATCTATTCCCATGGCGTAATATAATGGACAATGTATTGATTGGCCTTGAAATTCAGAAAAAGGTCAGCGATGATAGTAGGCGTAAGGTAATAAGACTGCTGGATACCTACGGGTTGGGAGAATTCAAGTATCATTATCCCCATCAGCTTTCCGGCGGTATGAGACAGCGGGTTGCTTTAATTCGAACCTTAGCCATTGAACCAGATTTACTGCTGCTGGATGAACCCTTTTCCGCCCTGGATTATCAAAGTCGACTGGCAGTTAGTGATGATATTGCTAAAATTATTAAAAAGGAAAAAAAGACTGCCATCATGGTAACCCATGATATTGCAGAAG
>CBFGTV010000052.1:0-24678 GCA_965652145.1 uncultured Clostridiaceae bacterium | reverse complement strand
AAAATCTGTTCTTTAAAAAAAGAAGCCCCTTACTGACATGAGTTAGAAATAAATAACAACAATGTCAGTAAGGAGCTTTTAACAGTCTCCTTGTAAGATAAATATAGGATCCAAAAACCCACCCGAATGTTCTTTTCTATTAATAGCAAATGGGCATGATTGTTCATCAGGCACCACCCATACACTTTCACCTCAGCACTATTTTTTAATTTTTTTAATATCTCAAGAAAGCTTATTCTATCTCCATCATGAAAAATCTCTTGCCTGTTTGCACCTCTTATTATTATGTGATATATATTCCAGTCTCACTTTTCTCTCTTGCTCCTCTAGGCATATTCGTCACCATCACTCTTTTTATCTATTTTACCACATAAATAAATTGGAAGCAAAAGAACCGTCCCTTTGCTTCATAATAAAAAAAGGAGGTAGCCCTTTAAAAATTTATTATGTTGTTATCTCTATATTTTTAGTATGAACTGCTCAATAATGTGTTCAAAAAAGAAAAAAAAATCACTCTACCCAAAGGCAAAGTGACCCTGTATGAAAATGTATCAGTAACAACACCGCTTATCACGTTATTATTTTTAAAAATTAACACTATGGTAAATATCTTTCTCGAACCTCTATTATCGTTCCTTCCTGTATCTTTAAAACATAAGGAGAAGGCTGGTAGTCTATTCTGACAGCCAGTTCTTCTTTATCGACCTTCTTCTCCCTCGGCAGATCCTCTAAGTCTAAAATGTACAAATCTGCATCGGTCGATAGTGGGTAGGACTCCTTTTCTTCTACTTCATTGTGGACCTTGAAACCAGTGGGAAGGTCTCTGGCAGCATTCAGATTCAATTCATTCAATCGCTCCTCATCTTCTGGAGTCAGCCACTCTACAGGGTCTATTAACAATGAGTTCTCTTCTATATTGAGTTCCAAAATATAAGCAGTAATTTCACCATTTTCATCAGTTTTAACACTATTTTGGCCCTGTTGGGAGGTTGATTGGGTACAGGCTGTAAGAACAAACATACCGATCAGCAATAAAATATAAGCTGCTTTGATATTTTTTTGATTGAACATATAATTATCCTCTCTTTATAAATAATATTCTCCATAGAAGGAAATGCTTTCTAATAATAGTATAATCGACAGTGAAGCATAGAACAAAGGATATAATAACCAATTATTTGACTTTTTATTTTTTTAGGGTATTATTAAAAAAGCAGACTAAAACGAGGTCCCTAGATTTTTTCGGTTAACCAGTGTGCCTAAACCAATTTTAATTTAATTCTAAAAAAATCTTAAGAATATTCTAATCAATCCTTAAGATCACTCCTTTAACATAAACGATAACAATTATAAAAGGAGCGATAAAAATGAAACCGATTAAAAAAAATATTATGGCTTTGTGCCTTATGATTTCTATTCCCATTATCAATATCTTCTATCTCATTTTAAACCATGGAGAAAGAGGCGCCCGCACTCTTATGACAAATATAGATCAGGCAATCCCATTCCTAAAGGTATTTGTTATTCCCTATTTGGCCTGGTATTTATTTATATTTTCTACCTTTATTTATTTTTGCCTAAAAGATCGGGAAGTTTATTACAAAACATTACTTTCTACGAATTTAGGTCTTCTGGTCTGCTATATCGTGTATTTTTTCTATCAGACTACAGTATCCAGGCCTTTACTGGCAGGCGAGGATCTTTTAACTAAAATGGTGGGATGGGTATATGCTACCGATCAACCCTTTAATTGTTTTCCCAGCATCCACGTTCTAACCAGTTATCTAATGTTTAAGGGAATTAGGCACAGCCACATTAGAAATAAATTAAATCAGCTGGTAATTTCCAGCATTGCCTTTACCATTATTCTCTCTACCCTTTTTATAAAGCAGCATGTTATTTTAGATGTGATTGCAGCTATTATTCTAGGAGAAGTGCTATTTAATCTGCTTAGTACCCTCTTCCAGAAGCAAAGGGCGATAAATGGTCATTATATACCAAATGCAAAAAAGAACTATTAGCTGTAAAACCTTGATTAAATGTAATTCAAATTTACATTATGGGTTAATATTTCTTTACTTTGATTTAAATGAAAAAAGTAATCGGTACCCCATAATGCAGTAGCCAACACAGGGTGATTACTTCATTTATGAGAGTTATTTGAAAGAAGTTTAGATTATTTACTTTTTATGGGTTTATATTTTTCAACACTATGATATAATATAAAAAAAGGTAATCGGTACCGCATGGTGCGGTTGCCATAAGGGATATTTTACTTAATCACACTGCATGGCCGTGCAGGGTGATTATTTCTTTTGGTTGTTATTCCTATCTAAGTAGGAGATAAGCGATATTAGAAACGTACCGAATGCAATCATTAAATAGATCGCCTGATAGGCCTCCATCCGCACCACCTCCTTTCATTTCTGAAATGAGGTGACAACCAACACCCTGCTTTTCCCGATTACCTTATCTTTATTTTACCATAATTGTCTATTTATTGGTAATCAATTAATATGGTATGGAAGATTTGTTATTTTATTATTACAGAAAATGAGGGACAGTTTGTCTATTTATCATGCCCCTCGTAAGAACACTAATTCTATACTTCCTTCATAGTTGATTTTCTCCTCAAAATTATGAATCAAGTCCTATTTTTCACATATTGATCTACATTCTTAGCCTTAACCGTACCGCTCTACGCTTAAGTGTTTTTCATATTAATAAATCTAATTATAAAATTTTCACTCCATTAACACCTGGCAGCTCTCCTAAATCCTTTAAAAGATCACCCTTGGCTAAATGGCCGGGAATCTTTCCGATGGTGGTTAAAAGTGCATATTGGCTGTCCTCTGAATCCATTTCCAGGGATATTTGTACAATGGAAACCCCTTTTTTCCCTAGCTCCTCTGTTACTCTGCCTATTTGTCCTGGCCTATTTTCAAGGTTAAATTGAAATGTAATGGCATTTTTTCTATTGGGAATTAACCGTTCAACCCTGGAAAAAACTCTAAGGGAAATTAAAACGATGGCGGTTGTTATGAGGCCGCCCATTATGAAACCTGCCCCCAGGGCCAGGCCGATACAGGCCACAGCCCAAAGGCTGGCAGCGGTGGTTAAGCCCTTGATGGAGCTGCCATCCTTTATAATGGTTCCTGCTCCTAAAAAACCAATTCCACTGATTACCTGAGCTCCCAAACGGGTAGGATCAATATTGGTATAGCTTCGATAGGATTCGTACATAAAAAGGGACAGCAGCATGACCAACGCTGAACCACAGCAAACCAATATGTGGGTTCTAAAGCCAGCCGCCCTTCTGGCACTTTCCCGTTCCACCCCAATAATTCCCCCAAGAATAGTTGCTAAAACAAGCCTTAATAGGATGATTGGAAGCGATAGCATTTATTAACAACCCCATTTCATAACTTTATTTAATCCTATGCCCCACCCTCGGTGATCGTTCTCCCATTGATTATATTTAAAAAAAATTGTTCTGTCATTGAATAAATTTTCTTATTTTAATGATTTTTCATGGGCTTTCGGTTACAATATTTGAAGGAGTAAATTTTAGGAGGAGCTTTAATGGGTTATTTATATGCTGGATATAATCTACTCTTTGAGTGGTTTAAAACCTTTATTATTTTTTCAATTATTGATCGAATCTTCATGGGGCGGAAATTTAGTACAACCATCAGAAATCATGATACATATCTTTCTTCTTTAATTGTAGCAGCCTTTTTAATTATTTTAAGAAATCGCCAGCCTACCTTCTCCTCATTTCTATTATGGGCAGTAATGGTCATGGTTATTTACACCTTTGTAGGAATACTCTTCAGAATGTTTGTTAAGCCTTAATTTTCAATAATCCTGTTTTTTTTTCAATAATTACCTCTATATTTTTTGAAAAACTACAAAAAATAGATTTAGCCGAAAGTTTTAAAATAAAACTGCGGGGGACCCGATCAATTGGGGTGAATCGTTTTAAACGAAGGCTATTCCCAAGCCTAACCCGTCAGCTAACCTCGTAGGCTATAGGGAGGTAATAACCATGAAAAAATTGTTTGTAATGCTTTCGATTACCCTATTGTTTTCTTTACCAGGGGTCAAAGAAATCAATGCTTATAAGGATTATGAGTCTGATTTCTTAATTATGGAGGAGCCCCAGGAAACCTATGCCATGGCTCCCTCACTCAGGCACCGTTAATAGCCAATATTTCTTTGGTTATCATTATCAGGAGGTCTACTATCTGGCCAAAATTATCCATGCAGAAGCAAGGGGAGAATCCTTTGAGGGGATGGTTGCTGTAGGTGCGGTGGTTTTAAATCGGGTTGAGTCACCTGGTTTTCCTAATAGCATTGAAAAGGTAATTTATCAACCAAATCAATTTTCTTCCCTTTATGATGGTCAATTTGAACTGGAGCCTGATGATGTTGCTTTTTCAGCAGCGGCTAAAGCAATAATGGGCCATGATCCCACCGATGGTTGCCTTTACTTCTATAACCCCTCCATTGCTACGGCGGCATGGAGCTTTCAAAGGCAGCCCGAGACAAAAATAGGGAATCACGTTTTTACAAAGTAAAAAATAACAGATCCTTTTAGGATCTGTTATTTTTTGGTTAATTACTCTCTACAGCCTTCAAAAATTCTATAGGCTTTTCCCGAACAACGGCTGGAATATTAATTTCATCTTCAAATTGGATCGTTGAACGAATTCCATTATTTTTCATTATCTCAAAAATAAAGGTACCATGCTCTATATATCGTTGGAGCTTTTTGGTATCGCCAATGGCCTGAATTTGGTAGGGTGGCGCAATGGGTACACCATTAATATTAATATGATTTCCTGCAAATACAATCTCACTTCGGGCCGTTAAACGCTGTCCATTAATTGCTATTACCTCCGCATCAAAATACTTCAGCTCGTTGACCAGGGTAATTAAATACTTGTTGCCTTCAATGACAGGGGCAATGTTTTCCTCCAGTACTCCCTCTAAAATAACTGTAACCCCCGGCCCAACTGCAGGGCTATGGCCCGAGAGCATTTTATAGTGATTCACATCGCTTTTGAGCTTTTTTAAAATAATATTCTCAGTAGCCCATTCCTTTTCATAGGCCTCAACCTGGGCAGACAGCTCTTCTATTCTCTGCTTCATCTCTTCATTGGCTTTTATAATATCAGACACTTCCTGGGTCTCGGTTTCACGATTAGCATTGTAATTGTCTTCTTGCACCTTTATATTGGCATTCAGGTGACTGCCTGCCATTATTCCAAAGAGCACAAAAAATATAAATGATATAATAATTCCAGTATGCTTCAAGGCATCACATCCTTTACTTAACCACAGGTACAAAATTTTAGGCAAATTAGTCCTTATCAAAAATGATAACCTCTAAAGCCCCTTTAGTCAATGCTAAAACAATCCAAATATATATATTCCAGAAAATTTCAAAGCCATCGGAAATATAATGGGAAGCAAAGATTGCTCCTGGCTTCCCATTTTGCTTACCGCTCTGTATCTCTGCTTATCAAATTTTGTTCTGCCTCTTGCACCATTTTTTTCACCATGTTACCACCCACATAGCCTGCCCTGGTGTGGTTTTCCAGGCCCAGTTCCCGGGCAATTTCCTCTTTAAAGGAATCTAAGGCCTGTCTAGCCTCGGGTACAACATTTCTTTTGCGGTTAGCCATTTTTCATCACCTCAGTTATAGTATCATCCGTCTATCTGCTATTATGAATAACATTTTTTTCAAAACAATGCATATTCTGCTTATCAATAACTATAATGGATATACATATATATAATGCAGAGCATATCACGAATTGATAAGGAGGTCTGCCATGATTTCACTAAGCTTTTTATTAGCAAAGGAAAACCTGACACTGATTGACGGAAGTCTAAATCTTAAAGATGCACTGACTATACTGGAATCAAACAATTTTTTATCTTTACCCGTTGTCTCAAACAACAAATTTATAGGGGTTGTATCGAGGGAGCAAATACTTAAAAAAATGCTTGCAGAAAATAATTCTGATGAACAGGTCATTACCATAGCCCGCAGGGATATTCCCCATATCACCCTGGAAAACGAGGTGGAGGAAGCAGCAAGAATTTTAGCTGAAACCAATACTCCCTTTGTGGCAGTCAACAATGAGCTGGGAGATTTTATGGGCATCATTACCCACAAGACAATTTTCAAGCATTATACTCAATTATTTGGCATTAACAAAGGCTACAAGCTGGTTTTAAACACCTATGATGTGCCCGGAAGACTGGCGGTTTTAACGGAGCTTATTTCAAAAAATGAGGGCAATATCATTAGCCTTATTGTGGATAATCCCCAGGTTTCAACCAATGTGGTGAAGATTATTTTAAGGGTGGAAAGTAATAACATCGATAAGCTAAAGACAAGTATTGAAAATGCGGGCTTTTCTATTCGTAATTAGACATAAGACACATATTTGGGGCCTTCACTGAACAGTGAAGGCCCTGTATTGATTATTTTGTCACCAAACCTATATTTTTTCTTACCTTCTTCATGGTCTCCTCGGCCAGTTCAATGGCCCTTTCGGCTCCCCTTTTATAGATTCCTTCCAAATAATCCAGGTCATTCATATAGCTGCTGTACTTTTCCTTGAAGGGCTTTAATGTATCGATCATCAATTCTGCCAGTTCCTTTTTAAAGGCCCCATAGCCCTTGCCATCATAGCGGGCCACCACCTCTTCAATTGAAATACCGCCGATGGTTGAATAAATTATAATGAGGTTTTTAATGCCTGGCTGTTCATCGTTGTAACGCACCAGATTCTCACTGTCGGTAACTGATTTTTTCAGCTTTTTTAAGATAAGGTCTTCTGAATCCATTAGAAAAATCGTGCCATTTACATTTTCATCAGATTTAGACATCTTTTTGTCAGGCTCCTGAAGACTCATGATTCTGGCCCCCATTTTAGGGATATGAGCTTCTGGTATCTTGAAGGTTTCTCCATATATTTGATTAAACCGTATGGCGATATCTCGGCTCAGCTCTAAATGCTGCTTTTGGTCTTCACCTACGGGAACAATATCTGTTTGATACAGCAAAATATCGGCTGCCATTAAAACAGGATAGGTGTAGAGTCCTGAATTGATATTATCCCGATGTCTTTCTGATTTTTCCTTGAATTGGGTCATTCGATTCAGTTCACCTAAATAGGTATAGCAGTTTAGCACCCAGGCCAGCTCTGCATGCTGGGGCACATGGGACTGAAAGAAAATAATATTCTTTTCAGGGTCCAGGCCACAGGCTAAATATTGTGCTAAAAAAGACAGGCAATTTTTACGAAATTCCGCTGGATTATGGCGAATCGTCAAGGAATGTAAATCGACTATTGAATATAGACATTGATAATCAGCTTCCATGGCCTTCCAATTTTGTATTGCTCCGATGTAATTCCCCAGGGTTAGGCTGCCCGTTGGCTGTGCCCCGCTGAAAATGATTTTTTGCTTGCTTTCCATTGTTAGTCACCTTCCTCTATTTTTTGATTACATATAAAAAGCCCCTTGCCTCTAGTTAATCTAGAGACGAAGGGACTATTCTCCGTGGTACCACTCTAATTGTGCTTTAAACACCTCTTTACAGCTTCATTTTCTGAAGCCTTTCCCGATAACGGAGGAAAGCCGTCTTAACCTACTTTAATTCGGCCAGCACTCATAAGTCCATTCAAAACAGCCTTTGCATCGATCTCTCACCATCATCGACTCGCTATAGCAAAGTCACTGTTTCTACTCGTCTTAATCATCGCTTTAATATTATTATTTGCATTATAATCAAAAAATATTGATATGTCAACAAGAAATAACCATGATTGAAGGGCTGATTCATTATTCCTGCCTAATTATCCTGACCTCATCAATGTGCAGGGTGGTTCCTCCCGGGGAATCTACATAAAACCCTACATCTATTTTCCCACTGGTTACATAGATATCTTTAATTGTTATGAGCTTCCAAATCCCGCCCTTATGAATATCGTAGTAAATTGGAGCACCTCCATAATCCATGATTTCCGCCCTGGCAACCTGGGGAGTGGTATTTTTCAGCCTGACCCATGCCTCAAGGGAATAGTAGGCATTATTCTCTGGCACATTGATTACCTGATGGATACTTTGCTGATAGGGACCTGCGGCATAGAAATAGGCCCTTTGATTGCCATTAATGGGAGCTTCCGGGGGATTCACACCAGAACCGCTGTCTATTCCATAGGCCAGGCTCTGACCGCTGGGGTGCCACTCTGTCCAATTGCTGGGTAAACTAGCTTCTCTCTCAAAGCCTGGATTATCCAGCAGATTTTTTTCTGATTCAGAAGGCATAATTTCTGTATGAGAAACGAGAATACGGTCTAAATTCACATTTCCACTGTCTCCTGAATCGTACTGATAACGGATTGTATTTTTTCCTGCATTCAAGGGTACGGTCTGAATCAGTTGATTCCAAGTGCTCCAGTTACTACCGGGGCTAGGTAAGCTAATCTGATTCTGCTTCACCCCATTTAGATAGGTGCTTAATGTTTTTGTACTGCCTGTGCCGTTGGCATATTTTAAAGCCACCTGATGGCTTCCTGACTCTGGTACCCATACTTCAAACTCTACCCGGGCCCCAACACTGGTTATGCCATCCACAAAGCCTGTACCTGAATAGAATCCATGATTTTGATTCATGCCCGCTCCTCCTGAAAGCCTGGCAGCTTCAGCTTCATATTTGGCCTGCAGCGGATTAAAGGGAAGGTTAATATAGTCAATATTAACATTTCCTGTGTCACCGGCTGCTTCATCATTTTGCAGGGTGATAATGTTTTGACCGGCATTTAAGGGCAGTATCACTTCTTTGGTGACCCAATCGCTCCAACTGGAAAGATTGCTAAAGACAGCCTGCTTAACCCGTTGACCGTTTACGTATATGCCCAGGGTTTGGTCGGAGGTCGTTCCATTGGCATAGCCAATTTCGATTGGGTAGTCACCTGCCGTCTTCACATTGGCATAGAAGGTAACGGCTGCCCCTTTATGATGTAAGCCATTTACAAAGCCCGTGCCTGAATAACCTGGATGATTACTGGCTACTGCAGCCCTTTCATTGGTGGTCCTTCCTGAAAGGGAGGCTTCCTCTGCTTCGTACTGAAGGGAGTCGGTCAAAGCGGTTGTATTGCCTGTTATACTAATATTTTTATCATAGGCCTTGGCAGCTTCCACCTTAATATAGGTAACATCGCCATAGATTTCTCTGCCGGTGGCCCAGCCTTCGCCATTGGCCTGCTTCAAGCTCTCAAGGTTCTGATAAGCTGTTATAGGGCCATCATTGATGGTTACATCGGTTGCCCCCCTGCCCTGTACCTTGACTAAATAGTATTGAACATCCGGCAAATAGCTTCCCTCTTTAGCCTTTATTTTCACAGAGGTATCGGCTGCCCCAAGGTCCTGGCCGGTTATGGGCTGTTTGAAGTATTGACCTGCTTCATAACCATAGCTGTCACCATCATCATCATAGTAGGTAAAGCTGGTTTCCTGGTCATCGGGAAATACATCAATATTGACCATTGTAATGGGACTTTGACCCACATAGTCCAATACCCTTTGGGTGGGAATAATGGCACCCTTTTTAATAAACAGGGGAATATCGGTCCAGCTAACTGAATTCAACGGGTAATGGATGGTTTGTCCCCCTGTATAGGTATTACCTCTAAAGTAGTCAATCCAGGTTCCCTGGGGCAAGTAGATATTTTTGCTGGTCTGTTCCTGATGAATGACGGGGGCCGCCAGTAAATAATCTCCGAACATCCAGGCATCGGTGTAGTTCTTAACATGTTCATCCTCCGGGTAATCAAAGATTAACGGCCTTACCAGGCCTAATCCCTTTTCATAGGCCAGCCTTTCATAGGCATACATATAGGGAATGAAAGAATACCTCAAATGAATTGCAGCCTTGGAGACCTCCTCGGCGGTTTTTCCATAGAACCAGGGCTGGCGCTGCTGTTGATGATTGCCATGAACCCTAAATACCGGTGTCAAGGCGCTGAATTGCATCCATCTGGTATAGAGCTCAGGTGTAGGGTTATCTATGGTTCCATCCTGCTTATTGAAGCCGCCGGCATCCATTCCCCACTTCATTTGTCCCAGGTTGATGGAGGAAAGCATGACATCTGTCTGTTCCTGCATACCCGCTGCCCAATCGATTTTTTCTCCCTTATGGTATTGTATGCCAATATCACCAGACCAAAGGGTAGTAGCATAACGATGGGCCCCCGGGTAATAGGTTCTGGCGGTTTGCCATACCCGTTTTTTATCGTTGGTATAGCTTCTTTGCCCTTCATAAAATCCCTGGGAAAGATGGGTGGTGGTAAAGTTTCCGAACCAAAACTGGGCACTGCCGGAGGAAACCTTGTCTGTCTCATCATTCCACCAGCCTATGATTCCCTTATCAAAGGCATCAATAGAGCTTTCCCAGAACCAGCTTCTGGTAGCCTTCGAATAGGGGTCAATGCTTCTGACTGTGACGGGTATAAAGTAGTCTGTATATTCGCTGTGGCCTGGATACCAGTATCCCCCTGCCTCGGCATCATGATATTGAATCGTTCGCTGATTGTTTAAATCCCTGGTAACAATACGGGGCTTTGTAATTCCAATCATTTTAATTCCCTTACTGTCCATGGTTGATTTCAGGGAAGTGGTGGCGGCATCGGGAAAATTAGCTGTATTCCATCTGAATTCTCCATAATTGTTTTCACCATACCGCTTCCAATCATAGTCTAGGGCGTATCCGTCTATGGGAATATTTTTAGCTCGATAATTATCCACATGCTCCATTAACTCATTTTGATCCATATCCCATTCAAAGTTCATAAATCCCAGAGACCATTTAGGCAGCATAGGTGCCCTTCCAGTTACTTCAAAGTAAGCCTCCATAATGTCCTCAGGCTCCCCAATCATCACATAGTACTCCACATTATTTTTAACATAACGTCTTCCCTCCACAGGGGTTTCGCCATAATAGAACTCTAATTTCCCTGTCAAATCCTCTGTGTAGGGATACCCACCATCACTGTCAACTAAAATTCCATATCCTGAGGTGGACCACATAAAGGGGCCACCGGCATCTCCCTGCTCTCCGGCATGGGCCGGGTGATTGCTGTTGTTTCTTAATATTCCTTCGGCCTCTTCAAAGGCACCGAAGCTTCTGATTCCATAGATATTATCTCCAGTGGCGTGCTGAAGCCTGACACCGTCGTGGAATATCCCCCCCGATTGGGGTTCCCACAGCAAGGGGGTGCCATCGGCCTTTCGGTAGGTCATTCTGACAGGATACTTGCTAATTTCCACCCTCATTTCTGAAGTGGTAATAATGATTGGGTCACCGGAAATATCAATGGAAGCCCCAACCCCCTCCCAGGTTTTATTGGGGTCAATCATAGGGGTACCGGGACTCTGGCTGATGCCATTGGGCCGATAATCTACCCTTAAAATATTTTCACTTAGCACCTGGATTTCCAGTAAATCGTCCTGTGGCTCAGAACCATTGTCAATGACCAGGGTCAAGGAATCCTCTGAAGTATAGACATCGATTACATTGCCCAGGGCCTCGACATAGGCATGGGCAGGTATCGTTGGTATGGTTAACACCATGGTAAAAAAGATGACATGTAACAGCATAACAGACATTTTTTTGGCTATTCCCAATTGATAAGCAAGCATTTAATTCAACCACCTTTCTAGTTACTCCCCTTAACCTTGTTTATTTTACATTTATCGAATTGTAATGGGCTGCTTTATTGACTTCATTTAATATAACCGTTTTAACAGCTCCTGGGGCAGTTTTGATATAAGTAAAGCCCTCAGTTGAGTCATAGTACCATCCCTGGCCGGCTGAAATGAGCTGGTCTTTGCTGTTGTATTGGTTTAATTGGGAGCCGTTTACCATTACCGATGCCGGTTTTGAAGTAAATACCTGTAGGGTACTGACCGTATCCATGGCCGGCAGCGACACGGTTACCATGCTTTCTTCATAGGCCTCTGTAGCTGTAATTGTCTTTACTGCTCCAGACAGATCATCATACCAATCATAGGCTGTATTTCCACAAGGATAAATTCTAAAGGTTAAATTGGTATACTGGATCAGATCGTTTCCTATATTGCCTCCCAGCTCGTATTGCTGGTTCAAATTTAGGGGCAGAATACTTCCTGCCTTTACAAATACCGGAATATCATCAACTCCGGCATAATAGTCGATGCTTCTTTTGCCAGGCCTTGGGACACCCCACCAGAAATCAATCCATTCCCCCTCTGGCAGGTAAATACTTTTAATGGTCTCCCCTTCATGGGCGATGGGAGCCACCAAAAGATGATCGCCGAGCATATATTGCTCTGTTAAACCATAGGTATTGGTATCGTGGGGGTATTCCAATACCATTGCCCTCATTAAGGGTACACCTGTTTCGCTGGTTTTTTTAGCCTCACTGTAAAGATAGGGAATAATATTCATTCTTACATTGGCATATTTTCTAAAGGTACTGATAATGGTTGAATCCCCTGTTCTTGCGGCGGCATTCCAAGGAGACCGCTCTTCACTTGGCGATGGGTCGGCCTTTTCGGAGTGGAATTGCATTAAGGGCATAAAGGCTGACATGGAGGCAGATCGTTTATATAGCTCTGCTGAGGGATAGTTGCCTGTAAAGCCGGCTAAATCCCATGTCCAGAAGGGTACCCCGGAAATATTGGCGGTCATACCAGCCATTATTGCTTGACGATAAGCATTAAAGCTTGAATCCTGATCTCCTGCCCAGAAGGCTGGATATTGCTGCAAGCCCGTTGTCCCCGCTCGACTGAAGGTGATTGCCTCTGGATTCTTTGATTTTCCAAAATCATAATAGGCTCTGATATATTCGTTGGGATATTGGTTTCGCATTTCATCCCCGTTTCTGCCATCATTAAAGGTATTCCATCTGCCCCAAACCATTTCTCCACCGTCGGTCTTAAAGCCGTCAATTTTCAAGTCATCCAGCAGATAAGCCCTTTTTGACATCCACCATTGGGTCGCTGCCGGGTTGGTGAAGTCCAGTAACAGGCTATTATCGAACCAGGTTCCCCATGGGGTTCGATAGGCCCCACCCCTTCCGTCACCGACTGCATAGCCCTGGGAAATCATATAGGCTTCATCGTTGTCCCTTTGTTGATAGGGATATGAGGTATATTTCATAACCGGTATCTGCCATAATAAAACCTTCATATGATTGTCGTGTATCTTCTCTACCAGCCCCTTTGGGTCAGGCCATTTGCTGTTGGCCGGGAAGGTAAAGTCCTGGTAGGTAAGGGCCTCTTCCCCTGGCTTTGGTGTATATTGTGCCTCATTGAAAATGTAGAAGGTATGTTCGTCACTCCACTGCTCCAATACAATTACAGAGGCAGGTATATTGTGATTGTTGGCCTGCTCTATGGCCCCCAGCACCTCTGACTGCCGGTCCCACTCATTGGCCGACATCCATAGACCAAATGCCCATTTAGGCAATAAAGCAGGCTTGGCTGTGATGGTGGTATAATTAGATACTACATTCTTCAGGTCTGTTCCATAAATCAAGTAGTAATCTAGCATAGAATCTATGCTGCCGCTGGTATCGGCCGTAAAGCTGTACATGTCACTGCGTTCCGTAGCCAGCTTGAATTTGGAATAATAGGTGCTGTTTAAAAACAAACCGTATCCCCCGGTGTTGATGAAAAAGGGAATAGCCATATAGGTTCGTTCATTTTGGTTTAAGTATTGGTTATAGACATAGGTATCTACTTCAGTACCTCTTTTTCTAAAGTCATTGTATCGTTCGCCGAAGCCGTAAAACTCTTCATTGGTTGGGGTATAGAAGCTGTTTTGAACTTGATTAATTATTGAATTTCCATTGGTTAGCCACCCCATTGTGGGCTGAAGGGTACTGTCATATTCCTGGGTAATCAGGTTATTGTTTTGATCGTACACACTCATACGATAGGGTGATTTATCGATTCTTACCTTTAATTTTGATGTGCTAATCATATAATGGCTTCCCTTGTCAACAAGGGTATAGTTGTTGTTTCCCGTTGCAAAGGGTCCACTGCCATTGGGAGCCAACTGAACCCGAAGTACATCTTCATCTGTAAAGAGAATATTGATTATCGGAGTAAAGCTTCCCGTATTTGCTACTGCCTCCAGCATTACATGGTTCCCTTTGTCGGTATAGCCATTGACGCTGTTGACGTATTCCCAATCGGTTACGGTAAATTCAAAGGGACCAACAACCTTTTCATTGGTGCCGTTCTGATTGGCATGAACGCGATAACTGATTACATCTCCCTTGTTGAATTTTCCCAGATCGGCCTCCCAGTAGGAATTGTTATCACTGTTATACTTCCACCCTCCATTGATTATAGGCTGGCTGACACCATTTTTTGTCCAGGTAATCCAGGTGGCCTGGCCAAATTCCACCGGCCAGGTGTTCATTTTAATGTAGACATTTTCCCCTGCCATGGGGTCCCTGGGGAATCGCTCTGTTGCTTCAATATTGTACAGATCGTCTATTCCATAGGGATGATGCCATACCCCTTCAATGGCATGGACATTGACTCCCGCAGAAAGGAACAGTACCAAGAAAACAATGATTGAAATCCCCCTTTTTCTGCTGATTAACCTTCTCAACATGTGTAACCTCTCCTTTCATTGTTCAAATTTGAATTCTTCCCTTTTGAAAACCACCTTTATTTATATTTCATCCTCCTTTGGAAGAGAAATAACATAATAACCATTTTGAACGGGTATTTTCTCTATGTATTTAACGTTCTGATTTATGACAATGCTTTCATCGCTATTGATTAAGCTGTAGGGAATCATTATTTTGGTTCCCCTGGCCCCTTCAAGCCAAATATGCCACTGTTTTTGTTCCCTAAAAGCCTTAATATGCCATCTTTGGGAAAGATGATCCTGAAGGGTTGCCTCCATTTGATCCTTTAAATAAAGCCTGATAGCGGGTACGTGGTAACATTGAATATCGTTCCCCACCCAAGCGCCTAAGCGCAAGGACTCGTCACAATTGGTCAAAATAGCACTGCCCCTTCGTGCATAAACAGGAATCTCCATCAGCTCAGCCTTTACCCGTTTCCATAGGGGCCCCTTTATCACTTCATTTCCCCACAGGTTTACCCATTCCCCCTGGGGAAAATAGACCTTTCTTTCTGTCTGCCCGGCTTCTATGACCGGGGCTACCAGCAGGTCATCGCCAAGCAGGTACTGGTCATAAATTGTATGGGTAGCTTCATCCTCGGGAAATTCCAGCATCAGCGGCCTCATCAGGGGAATTCCCGTTTCACTGGTTTTTCTGGCCTGAACATAGAGATAGGGCAATAGATTCATTCTGGCATTGGCATAAAAACGATAGCCCTCGATGGCCCTGTGATCACCTGTACGGTCTGCAATATTCCATGGGGTACGGTCTTGATTAAATTCCCCCTTGCTCTCGGCATGGTATTGCATAATGGGGCAAAAAGCCGCCATTTGGGCCGATCGAACAAACAGCTCGCAGGAAGGAATGTCTCCATTAAAGCCTGCTAAATCCCAGCCCCAGAAGGGAATACCTGAAAGGGACGAGGTTAATCCTGCTATTAGGGAATGCCGAAAGGCTTCAAAGGTTGATCTTTCGTCCCCTGCCCAATGGGCGGGATAATTTTGCGCCCCGGTAAACCCAGCCCGGCTAAAGGTTAGACCATCTCCCCTACGGTATGCTGTTACAAAGCGATAGTAGGCCTCAATGTAGGCATTGGGGTAGAGGTTCCTCATTTCCATCCCCCTTTTTCCGTCATAGAACTGAAGGTCCCTGCCAAAGACAAATTCTCCCCCGTCGGTTTTGAAACCGTCCACACCGATCTCCAGCAAATATTTCCGTTTATTAAACCACCATTCTACTGCCTGGGGATTGGAAAAATCCATTAAAAGACTTCCGGTAAACCAGCCCTCCGGTATTCGGTAGGGGGTATTATCATGGTTCTTTACAGCATAGCCTGCCTCCAGCATGTGGGCTTCGTCGACATCCTTTTGGGGATGTACCTGTCGATTTAAATATTTCTGAATGGGTATCTGCCATAATATTACCCTTAAGCCATTTTCATGGAGATACGTTATAAGCCCCTTGGGGTCAGGCCATCTTCCCCATGAGGGAAAGGTAAAATCCTCATAGCTGAAGTAATCCTGCCCTGGCTTTAACTGATATTGGGCATCGTTAAAGATATAGTAGGTTGCTTCATCGCTCCACTGCTCCAACACCAGGACGGTACTGGGAATTTGCAAGGCGTTGCCCTTTTCCACCTGCTCTCTGACGACTGAATCCCGATCCCAGTTATTACTTGACATCCATGGTCCAAAGGCCCAGGGGGGAGGCAGTGCAGGTTTTCCTGACAGTTGAGTGTACTGCCCCAACACTTCTCTGGGAGTACCAGGAAAAATCAACAGGGTCATGTCACCACCAGCGGGGTCTAAATCGGTTTGTATTTTCAGCAAATCCTGTGATGCTTTAGCAAAGTCAAAAATTGAATAATAGGACTCCTTTAGCAACAGCCCGTAGCCCCTGGAGCTAATATAGAAGGGAACAGGCATATAGGTACGATTCCCCTGGTCTCGATATTGATTATATACGTAGCAATCCAATTCTTCCCCCCGATGGGTAAAGGAGTTGTAGCGTTCTCCTAGACCATAGAAGTGTTCCTCCGGCGGAGTATTCAAGTGCCAGGAGGCCCTTATGGCTTCTCCCCTGCCATTTACCCACCACTGCAGCACCGGAGAAGCTTTGTTACCCGACAATAGGGTTTTTCCCCTGGCATCCACTAGCTGAACTTGAAAGGGGCTTTTCTTAATTTGCAATCGCCACCCTTCATGCCACACCTGGATATATTCAGATGCTTCTTCCCATCCTAAGCTTCCCATTCTTCCCCGGTTCCCCCGGGATTGAGAAATATCTTTGTTTAAAGGAGGTCTTACTGTTGACTGTAGTTTCAATGAGCCTTCCTCTTCCGATATTCCCAGGTATATAGGGGATAAATCTAATAAATCCCTTCCCCGTAGCCAGAGGGTATTTTCTGTAACCCAATGTCCGGCTATGGCGGCCAGTCCATTAACCTTAAAGGGTTGAAAAGTATATACCTCCCCCGTTTCCACCACTTGCTTATCATCTACAACAACCAATTGATAGGTTACCGTTTCGTCAAAATCAAAATTCCCCAGCGTGGCCTCCCAAAGCCTTTCTCCATCTCTTTCTATCGGCTGACAGCAAACCTTGTACTGGCGGTGATTGGTCTTCACTACTGCATCAACCTTGATACCCGGCAGCTCAGGCCAAATTTGTACATAGACCTTTACCTGCTCCCCCGCCTGGGGTTCCCTGGGCACCCTTTCGGTTTTTAATGCCTCATAGGGGCTGCCGTTGCCAAAGGGAGTATGAATAATTTGTATGGCCCCGTTATGCTTATTGGTAGCCTCCATATAGCAAAGTACGATTTTTAGAATTACCCGGGCCAGCTCAGCTTCATCCCCTGAAGAAGCCTTCATTAGCTCTTCAGTCAGGTTTATATAGTCCTTTGCTTTTTTAATGTCTTTTTTCTCAAAATAGTACCAGGCCAGCCATGCAGCCCCAACGGGGGAGATCTGATTTCTGGCCACCAGTCGGGCTTCCATTTCCCTTACTGCCTCCACCATGACCAAATCCTCCGGCGACAAAAGTCCAAAGGGCATCACAGCTAATAAAAGATCTGGGGAAGCGACCTTTATTTCTGGGGCCCGAACCACCATTCCCCCGGAAAGCCCCGAGGAAAATACACTGTCTCTGATGTCTGTTAAGGTTTTTTGTATTTCTTGATTTCCTGTTATTCCCTTGGCACCACTTAAAGCACCATAATAAATTCCCAGATTGGCCATATATAGCCTTGGCTCATCCATTTCAAATAGTGGGGGGCAAGGCTTATGCCAGTTTTCCATTACCCTTGAGATGGCTGAATCGACATAAGGTCGATAAGCTGTCACAAGTGCCCTTTCCCGACCTCGCTCCACCTGCTCTGACAGCAGCCATAGCCATAGGGCCATTTCGGGCAAGCGCTTTTCTTTAAAAACAGTAATGACGGCTTGATGGAGCAATTTTTTTGAACCTTCAAGGTCTCCCTTAAGCTGATGGAAGTGACCTTGAAACAGGTTGATAACTGCCTTCATTTTATTTCACCTCCTGAACAATCCCATCAAAGCCCTTTAGTTTCCCCGGCCTAAAGCCATCCTTCGTTGCCAGAATTGAAACGGTAGATACAAACTCGGCACAGGCCCAGGTAAGGGGATTAATAAAGGCATGGTCTTCATTTTCGGCATCAATTGCCTCGGGCATGAGCCCATATCCATTGGAATGTTCCATCATCCAGTTTAACTTCGCCAGGTATTGCTCAACCTTTCCTACCAAGGCTTGGTATTGGGCACAGGCTCCGGTATTAAAGAGCCAGGGGCCATGATGGTATTCTTGCTCGGTATAGCCAATTCCATTTTCAAAAAATGTACTGTATTTTAGAAAGAATTCATTATTCTGGGCAACCCTTTCATTAATGGGGTAGCCATATAAAGTGCCAAAGTATTGGGGTGTATCATATTTTTTAACGATCTCCGGGCCATAAAGCACGTAGCCGTAGCCATAGCGTTCCTCTCTTTCTACCCAGGTGGATTGAATGCCGCCATCAATTGTCTCGGCCATTTCCCTCCATTGGGCTGCGGTATCTGGTTCCCCATGGATTTTGGCCATTTCAATTGCAGCCATTAGTCCTCCGTAAATAAACATATTTGAGGAAGTAATATAGGCTGGGCCAAAAACCCCTTCATTGACACCCCCTTCGGGCCCAACGAGGCCTGAAGGCCCTATACATTGCCGAAGCACCTCGACATAAGGCTTGACTTGCTCCAATGACAGAAGCCATTGGCCCGTTCTTTGAAAATAGGTATATATATTTCTTAGAAAATACCCTTGGGAATCCAACTGGTGGGGTACGTTATTGTTGGCTCCTTCACTGGGTTCCCCCAGGGCATTATAGCGTTGATAAAATTCGCCACTATTATTTTTGGTGGGCCGTTGAATTAGATAATTGATAATATCCCTAGCCTCCGAGTAATGACCACTCAATAAAAAGGCCCTGGCAATCATCATGGCATCCCTGGCATAGTAGCAGGGAGAACCATGGGAAAAATAGTGCCCTGTAATATCAGCCGGAACAAAGCCATTTAGAATGGCCCCCTTGATGGCTACTAAATTGGCTTCATAGTGACATTTTACATCGCCTGATGGCTTTAATCTTTGATAAACTTCATTTTCTATCCAGCCTTGCCAATACCGGGATGCTTTCTTTCTCTCGTACTGCCAATCCCATCGATGCCGTTGCAGCTGTTGAATACTGCCACTGGCTGCTATTCCCCACCTGACCCTTACAGAGCCATGGGGAGGCACCTTGACATGACGCCCCATGGTGACTCCAATAAAGGTATTAGCTTGAAGGGCTGAGGTATCAGGGTATCCCCCTCGAAGCATTTGCAAGGTCCGATAAATGAAGCCAGTGGGGGCCTCTGTATTGATATTGAATACCTGTGCCCCCTGGAGAGAGATCTTTAGGGCACCGCCCCTTCCCTGCCATAGCACGTCCATATTAGTTTTTTCTGCCCGGCCCGCCCCAGGGTTTCTAAGAATAACATAGCACCCCAGTTCCAGCGGATAGGGTTCTTCACCTTCATTGAATACCTCTGTTTCAAAGATAATACCGTTATCCTGGGTAGCATAAACCGCTTCTACCCAGGAAATATCACGAATCTTTTGGGATTGAAAACGGGTTTGATATAAATAGCCATCGATTGTCTTGACTTCTTTGGGATGCTGGTGAAGGGGATGGCTTTTTCCGTCTATTTTACGATTTCCCAGCTCCACCGTATGGTTGGAATGCTTGAGGTAGGTGACGCCTGAATGAATTAAATCATACTGATAGCTTTCATAAAAGAAATGCTGAATCCCTATCCCCTGCCAATCTACGATTCCATTATCGACTCCATAGAGGGCTGAAATTTTTTCTCCCCCCAGCACTGCAATGGCCGGATATCGCTTTTTAAGCATGGCTTACTCTCCTTTTTTACCATAGGCATGATAGATTCCATAGGCTAAAAAACCTGCACAGGTGGCAAAATGCTCGCCTGTTCTGGATACCCCTGTATGGGGATCAATGCTTTCACAGGCAATTCCTCCATCCATGGGGGCCCTTAGTACCAAATCCCTTGCCTGTTCTTTTCGGCCGGCCAGGAAACTGTTGCCTATGCTTAACACCCAGGGGTAGTTGGCATGGGCACAGCCTAACTCCTCAAATTCACATCCCAAAAAGGAATAGTGGTTTTCTGGTGACCGAATGGTTGCCACTGTATTGATATAGACTGGATCATCTGCTGGGCAAAAACCGTAATAGGACAATAGCTGAAGGCTTCCTGGCGGCTCGTCATATACATTGAAGTTTCCTTCCAAATCCACCGACCAGGAGAAAATTTTCTTCCCCCTATAATCCACCACCATGTATTCATAGATTGCGGCCTTCACCTGTTCTGCCAGCCCCTGGAAGGATTGGGCCTTCCCTTGACTTATTCCCTGGTAAAGACTGCTCAAAATACTGTATACCTTCCAAACCAGGACATTGTTATAGGTTAGGTAGGGATAGACAATGGGGTCATCTGTGGGCTGCAGGAATGTATCATATAATGAAATTTTGGGATGACGATGCTTTTCCAGCTCCTGAATAATCTGCTTCAAGGATTCCTGAACGTGGGCAGTATTCAGGTATTCCCAATCATCGGTGGCCCTCAAGTACTTATCCAGGGCCAGTACCGGGGCACATAGTTCATCTAGCTCAAAGCCCGGCTCCAGTACGGTACCGTCGATATAGCGGCTATGGATTCCAATATTTTTTCGCTGGGTGGTAAACACATAATCCAGCATGCTGCGGGCCCGACCTGCATCTGTGACCAGGATGGAGGGAAAGCTCCACAAAAGACTGTCCCGATCCCAATAGGCTGCACTAACATAATACCGGGGACTGCGGGAGGTCATCAGAACATCCTCCTCTGTATCAAGGGAACGGCCCGTCGCAAAGAAGAAGTTGAAAAATAGATTTAAATTCATGACTTCATCCAACCTTGAGTCGCCTGTTGTTTGAATTCTCTCCTGCAGCCATTTAGTGGTTTCTCTCCTCACTTGTTCCCACCCCTTTCGAAGCATTTCCTTAGCCCCGGTGGCCGCCCCCACCTCCTCCAGGCCCAGCCCCCAGTAAAAGCAAATTCTCGCCCCTTCGCCGGGCTTTAGGCTCAATTCCTTAAGCAGCCTGTAGGTGATGCCATGATTTTCCTTCTGCTGCCATGTCACTGAATCCAGGGCTATATCTGTCATGGGAGCAAGGGCAAAGAGGGGGGTTTCCCCAAGCAATTCAAAAACAATTAAATCATTCCACCCACTTTCAAAAACCGTGGGTAGTGCCCGTACCGCCTTACTTTCATTAATGGTATGTAATGTCCTGTACCAGCATCCCTCAAGGCCCATTTCAATGGACTTAACCTCATGACTGTTGTTTACTGCCTCCAATTGGTAGTAAAATCCCCGTTCCCCCGTGGGAACGCAGATTTCTCCCTTCCATTCCACCCCTTGATAATTGACATAGAAGCTGGGAATCCAATAGGCACTGCGCTGCCATTGTAGGACTTCATGGCAGCCATTGCCATTGACGGTTAAGAAGGGCTTGATTAAAGGATTATCCCTGGATTCCCCTGTGATTTCCATAAGCCCCCGATGCTTCATGCTGATAAAATTAATACCTTCGATGGCCCCCCTGCTGCACAAGGTCGGTATGGATATCTGCTCATTTCCTGTAGGAATATAAATATCTTTTAAATTGATTTTCATCTCTCTCACACCCTTCTATGTTTATGCAATCCCGATTGAAAGGGAAAATAGCTCCCTTTCTCAATCAGGTTACGTATGGAATTAATTCATTAAATTCCTGACATAATTGTTTGCATCGGTCAGGGCCTCCTCAGGGGTTTTTTGTCCTAATTTCACCAATTCCAGCTCTCTGTCGATGATATCTGTCATTTCACTCCACCTTTCAATCACTGGAGGAACCACCAGGGTATCCAGCGCTTCAAAAATAACCTGCCGGCTTTGGGGTGGGCTTTTTTTCAAGTAGTCCTCCACCAGGGTTTGATCCCCTACGGCGGGCAGCTCCCAGGAGCTTTCTACTCGAATTTTTACCGCTTCTTCACTGACACTCATAAATTTAATCCATTTCCAAGCAGCCTCTTGATGCTTCGTATTTCTAGATATGGCCAGCCCATTGGCAAAGAAATGGTGGGCTTTTTGAATATTCCCCGGCTCCAGAGCAATATCCCAATCGAAGGGCACATCCTTAAAGGAATCAAACATCCAGCTGCCGGTTCTCAGCATGGCGATCCTGCCTTCCTTAAACAGATCGCCCTCCAGTTGACCAGACATTTCCAGATCAGACGGGGTCACCTGATATCGATTGACCTTATCTACCATCCATTGCAGGGCTTCAATGTTTTCTCTGCTGTTGAGGGTTACCTTGGTTTGATCCTGGTTAAAGACTGCCCCACCATTTTGGGCAATTGTCTTATAGAACTCCCAGAACTGTATGGGTGAGAAGGTACCCCATATTCTTTTCTCCCGATCGGTCAGCCTTTGGGCGGCTTGCAGCTCATCCTTCCAGGTCCAGCTGGGTTCAGGATATGATACCCCCGCAGCATCAAACAGGTCTTTGTTGTAAAACAGTACCACATTGGAAAAGCTCTCTACCATTCCATATTGCTTATCATCATATCGGAAGGCTTCGTAGGCTTGCTGGTTTAAACTGGAGGGATCGAAGTTCTGATCTGTCTGAATCATTTCGTCAAGCTTCAGTAGGGCACCCTTGGCTGCATAGCTGACAAAGTTTTCATAATTAAGCTCAAAGGTATCGGGTGGATTCCCCCCAGCAATTTGACTTTGCAGCTTGGTAAAATAGTCATTAAAGGAGGCAAGCTCATATTTTACCTTAATTCCCGGATTTTTTTGTTCAAAGGCCCTGATCATGGCCTGTAAATCCTTTTCATGGGCTTCACCGGGTGAAAAGGCAAAATAGCGGATTGTAATTTCATCATTGTCGGAATCAACAGTTTCAGAACTGCATCCAATTAACAACCAAAGAACCAGGCTAAGTATACAAATGACTGCCAACCATCTTTTCATAAAGGTATTCCTCCCTTTTTAAATGATTTCAAGTAAACCAAGCTGTAAATATGTAATACCACCACCTCTCAGGTTCGTTCTGTGGCTACTCCTTCAGGCCGCTCAATGTGATTCCCTCTATAAAATACCGCTGGGCAAACAGGTAAACAGAAATTATAGGAATGACGCTAATAACTACCCCTGCCATCATTAAATTCCAGTCGGTCTCCCAACGCCCCTGTAACATGGATAATCCCAGGGGTAAGGTCATGTATTCCCTTTGGCTAACAATAATTAAGGGCCATAAAAAATTATTCCAGGACTGCATAAAGGAAAACACCCCCAGGGTCGCCAGGGCCGGCTTCGACAGCGGTAAAATCAGCTGCCAATAAACCCTGAAATGCCCTGCCCCGTCGATGAAGGCCGCTTCTTCCAGAGAACGGGGGATAGACAGGAAAAACTGCCTCAATAAAAAGGTTCCAAAGGCACTGAATACCCCTGGTAATATTAAGCCCCGATAGGTATCAAGCCAATTGAGATGCTTCATTAAAATAAACTGGGGAATCATCGTCACCTGGGATGGAATCATTAACGTGGCTAAATAAATTAAAAATAATGTATCTCTGCCTTTAAACCTTAATCTGGCAAAGGCATAGGCCGCCATGGAGCAAAACAAAAGCTGACCCAGAGTTGAAAAGACAGAAACAATGACACTGTTTAATAAAAACCTTTTCATTGGGAAGGCGTTTGTAACCCGTATATAGTTATCCCAGCTGATACTTTCAGGAATCAACCGAGGTGGAAGGGTCATGGTTGCTCCGCCGGTTTTGAGGGAAGTGGAAATCATCCAAATAAAGGGAATGATCATAATGAAAGCTCCAAGACTCAAAACAACATAGTATAAGCCTTGTTTGACGAAGTTGATACGATTAAAGGATAATACTTTGGCTGTTTTCTCAGTTTTTACAATGGCTTTACTGTCCATAATCAACCCACCTTTTTTGTAGCTTTATTTGTATGTAGGTGACTGCAAACACAAGAAGGAAAAGTACCCAGGAGATTGACGCTGCATAACCCATCTTGAAATATCTGAAGGCATTATTATAGATTTGCTGCACCAGTACGGTGGTGGCACCGACCGGGCCTCCGTTAGTCATAATTAGTATTTGGTCAAATACCTGGAAGGAATTGATTAATGAAATAACGAAGACAAAAAAGGTTGTCGGTGCCAGCATAGGCAGGGTGATATGCCAAAACTTTTTAAATGAACCTGCCCCATCTATATCGGCTGCCTCGTAATAGGACTTTGAAATTCCTTGCAACCCTGCCAAATACAGTACCATAATAAATCCAATATCCTTCCAGACGCTGGTCAAA
>CBFGTV010000051.1:0-24963 GCA_965652145.1 uncultured Clostridiaceae bacterium | reverse complement strand
TTACAGGAGTAAGGAAATTAATGCTTGCAATAACGAGAAAAATGAATATAACTATTGAGAATATGTTCTTTTTAATAATGCTTGATATATTTTTCATATATTTACTCCTTTATCTGGATTGTCTCCAAATTACCAGGTATCACCATTTATATCGCAACCTACAAAATTAAAATGGGTACTAGTTTCGCTACCACCTAAGGGATTACTTATTGTTAATTCATATTCTGCCTTTACTTCTATATATTTGGTTCCATCACTTAAATAAGCTGGATAGTCATCTATATCAACTACTTTACTGCTCGCTGTAATAAAATGATCTTCTGTCCATGCAGAAGTACTTTGTGCTGTAACATCACTACCATTATAGTTAAATACACCATTAACACTATATGTAAATATTTTTAAATATGGCCAATTTGAACCATATAGAGTAGTTGATCTTGTAGATCTAGCAGTTTGCCAGCTTGATAAATTTGCATCATCATAATTTATGGATAGTTCTGATATTAAATAAAAATGTTCATTTACTTCTATTTTTTGCTTTTCTTCTTTTGTAATATCAATTTTATCCATAGCACTTAGTATTTCTCCATCTCTTACTGCATTACTTAATTTTATACTTAAATTAACTATTTCTTCTACAGTCATTCCGTAATCTTTAGCTGCACTATTTAGGTTTAATTTTTCTCCATTTAATTCTATGAAAACTTCATCTTGACCTAAGTCTATATCGTTACTCGCATAAATTGCTGATGATAAACTTATTAACATTACCAATATTAGCATTATAGAAACTAATTTTTTCATTTAATACACTCCTTTTAATTGACTGCTGTTAAATACCTATTTTTCAAATAGAATTTAAAAAATCTGTTCTTCATACTTTAAAATTATCGATCTTTAAATAAATGGCTGCAGACCATAGCCTTTATATGTAATTCTATTGTGTTGATTAATGGTAATAATTAAATAAAATATTTAGTATATATATAGTTGTAGAATAATTATAGAGTGATTTGATTAAGTTAGTTTCCGCTATATTCATTATAATAAGACATATAAAGACTATTTTAATAAATATCTACCACTACACTTCGAAGTAAAATCTAGTAAATAATTTATTGGACCTATCATATCATTTTTTTATTTAATTCCAAAGTATTTTCCTTAAATAGATATAATTGGAAATAAAATAGCCTACAGAGTATTTATAAAAATAAGAATTTTAGTATCACTAAACATTACCCCATCACCCATCAGTCAGCGTCATCTGCAATTTGATTTTTTCTTTCATTTGGTTTAAAAATTTTTCCGGCCCCAAAACCTGAACTACAGGGCCAAAGCTCAAGACCCTAATTAAAAGTTCCATTTCATCCTGAATATCGTAATAAATCCTGCATAGATAAGTATCTGTTTCCTCTTCATATTCCGTTTCCTTTTCCATTGAAGCGAATTGAAGCATGCACCGCTCCAGGGCATTGCGCCCTTTATAAATTCTTAGAACCAGAGGACTGAGGGCCCTTTTCTTTCTATGGTACCAATTGGGGTTGTAAGGGATATTTGTAGGGTAAAGCGCCTCAATTCGAGCCACATTTAATATGACAGGCTCATATTGACCTTTTTTCACTTGGAGGCCAAGCATTCGGAATTTATCATCCTTTGAAGAATAGTTTAACTGCTGGGGTAAATAATGATGACAGCTTCGATTACCTTTGCCGCTGTTATATTTCAGCTTAAGTATAGATTGGCTTCTGATCCCATCTACAAGCCCACGGAAAATATGAATATAGCAGGGATCATCATAGGGATCTCCATCAGTGGCCTGGTCAAAGATATAAATATCCTTTGAGGTAAAAAGAGGAGGTACATCAGCCAGAGCCTTCGTTAACAGAGTGATTTCATTCTGATCTAAAAACAGCTTAACCCTTTTATCCTCAAGTAACGCCTTAAGCCAAGCCTGTTGTAGACGTGTCATAGGAAGTAAAAAGCTGTTGGAACCCAATTTAGAGAAAAAGTAATCCTCCTGCTTCTCAAAGAAATGCCATTCCTTTTCTAAAAGGGGCATCATAAAAAAGCCACTGTCAGAAAAAGCAGTTTCGTTAATAATAGCTGATATTTCTTGATAGGTCATAAAGGCTTTTTTTCCAGCCTCTTCTAAAACTCTTCTCATGGCTTTAAAATAACAGCTGTATATTTCAGAAAACAACTCCATCTTATTCACTTCCCCAATACATTTGATATAAAGAGGTCATATCCTGGTTAAATCGATCAATTACCTCTTGATTGTTAGATTCCAGTTTTAGTATTCGGCCCGTAAAGGTTTTGATCCAGGGGGTCATTTCCGTTGCATCAAAGCATTTCTTTGTATATAAAAAGGTGTTGGGGCCTATCCTTTCAAGACTGCCGCCCCTGCCCTCTCGATTGATTCGATCAATTACGTAGGTCTCCTTCCTTTCATCAATCCACAACTTCATAATCAGCTGATCACATCGATTCCTACCTCCGAAACTGACACCCCATATTTGGTCAAGGTTGTTATCAAGCTTTTTCTTCATATCCTTTGCCTCGGAATAGACCTCAAGCAATTGAACTGATTTGATATAATCTAACCTGAAGCAGGAAAAACGCCCGCGCTTAACCATATACAAACAGACATACCTTCTTCCCGTTGCTGCACTAATAAATATTTTTAAGGGAATCCCCTCATGGGTAGTTAAGCGTTCCACTTTTTCACTAAAGTTTTGAAAACAGATTTTCCTATTTTCATGCATCGCTTTTAAAATTTCAAACAGCATTCCATCTTCTAGGGTGTGGACAATGTAGTGATGTTGAAATGTGAAAAGCTCATTGCCATCCACTTCATTATCCAGAATAAAGCTGCCGATTTCTCCAAATAGAGCTGCCTCATGGAAAAACTTCACTCCAACCCCTAATAGAGACATATCCGCTACCAGGTCTTTAAAATAAAGCGGAGACAGACTGTAAAAAACAATTTTTCCCCTCTGCCCCCTTAAAAGTAGTCCTGCCCTGTGGTATTCTACACATTTATTGCGAACAGTCTGGGCATCAAAGGTTACACCACTCTTCTTACTGATTGATTCAGTCAATTCATTGACAGAAAAGGAGCCCTTACCTTGAAAAGCATCCAGCAGATAAAAATGGAGTATTATATCGTTATTAGTAAAGCTTTTTGACTTCCAAGCAGCATAAAGGGGGTTCGTTTTAATTTGAGATGAATCAAGGGAGATAACAGTATTTTTTCCATTGCGGTTATATCCCCACCTCATATAATCACCTAAATAGCTCTCAATTCTACGTTTTTCATTGTCATAACTTCTCGATGATTTTCTTTTAAACTGGGAGCGAGACTTGAAACCATAGATGTAAAAATCCCTCATATAGTCCCTTATTTTATCAAAATTTCTTATCAGTTCACTAAATCCTGCCATAATTAAGCCCTCCCATTATTTTCATTTTAATCTAGTTTAATTATGTTCGCAAACTTTTTTAAATGATTCAATCATTCGACCTATGCTATTCTAAATGCAAGCAAATACATAGGCACAAAAGGAGAGGATTATATGTTTGTCATTTCTAATGAAAAAACAAAAGTACCTATTAAAATATGGCTGCCCGATGAAAGTAATTTAGAAGAAGGATGCCTTGAACAGGCATATAACCTGGCCAATTTGCCATTTTTACATAAATGGGTAATACTAATGCCCGATACCCATACGGGAAAAGGCATGCCTATTGGCGGCGTGATTGCAACTGAGAATGTGATTATTCCCAATGCTGTAGGGGTAGACATTGGCTGTGGCATGGGATTTATCGGTACCGATCTTTTGGTAGATGACATTAAGGATATACATACTGGAAACGGAGGTCTGATTCAGGCCATGATAGGAGATATTCTTAGAAACGTTCCAGTGGGTTTCAACCATCACAAAAAAGCACAATTATGTAGAACCCTGGATCAAGCCAAGCAGGAATTAGACAAATATCAGGGCAATCTTGAGCTGATACAGCATATTGAAAGAGGTTATTTTCAAGTAGGGACCTTGGGCGGAGGAAATCATTTTATTGAGCTTCAGGTGGATGATGAGGGGTTTCTCGGCATCATGGTCCATACGGGGAGCCGTAACCTTGGAAAGCAAATTTGCGAATACTTTCATAACAGAGCAAGGGAATTAAATAAAAAGTGGTATTCCATGGTGCCAGATCACCATCAGCTTGCCTTTTTGCCTGTTGATACAGAGGATGGCAAGCAATATATTCATTGGATGGAGCTGGCCTTAGATTTTGCTATGGAAAATCGAGCCCATATTATGGATACTGTCAAAGGGATTCTTGAGAAATATATTAAAAAATTTACTAAAATAAATTTTTCTTACACCCAAGAGATTAACTGTCATCATAACTATGCCTCCCTGGAACATCATTATGAAAAGAATGTATGGGTACATCGAAAGGGAGCCACCAGAGCAAGGCAGGGAGAGCCGGCAGTTATCCCCGGTGCCATGGGCTCCTATAGCTACGTAGTAGAAGGCCTGGGAAATGAAATGAGCTTTCATACATCTTCCCATGGAGCTGGTAGACAATTTTCCCGCACTGCCGCTATGAAGGAGTTTACTGTGGAACAGGTGATGGTTGACTTAAAAAGCCAAGGTGTTATTTTAGGAAAGCACAGTAAAAAGGATGTACCTGAAGAAAGCCGTTTTGCCTATAAGGACATTGATGAGGTAATGGAAAACCAAAGAGATTTGGTGAAACCTTTAAAGCGGCTTAAAACAATTGGCGTTGTTAAAGGATAATTCATAAATATAGATTTCTTAATCCTGATGCGTAGGGTTCAAAGGCCCTTGCGGCATGGAGGCGTTACCTGTCATGTACCGGATTAAGAAAAAGCAGTATATCTGCATATACGGAGGTTCGATTCCTCCCTCAGTCGTGAGTAGCCAAGGGGTAAGGCGTGCAGCTCAGTTGGTAGAGCAACTAGATTGCTCCGCCGAGGAAATGGTAAGGCCATTTAGGCTGTGGTTCGAATCCACCCAATCATTCACAGGAGAATGGAAAGAAAAGCCCTGCCTGATGGCGATAGCAGCCAAAGGGCGGTGCCTGAAGTTACCAGTAATAGGGAGGATACCGCCTTGACTGAACCTGTTCCATGATTACTAAAGGGTAATAGCCGATCAGGTTACAACATTGCTTAATTCCTGTTCCGTAATAAAGGTGCGGGCTTTTTCAAAGCCATTCAAAATGGAAAAGGAGCTGATTTGTTTGAAGGTAATAATTAAGGACAATGAGCGAGGTTTTTTATTTAAAAATGGTATATTTGTCAGAATGTTAACACCAGGAAAACATCATATCTGGAAGCTGCTTGGTGAAAGTTTACAGGTATTAAAGACTGATGGTTTAATCAAGCTGGCAGATTTGGATAACTCTATTTTTCTTCGAGATAAAGACTTTAAAGAAAGTACAGTACACATAGATGTACCCAATGGCCACATGGCTATTCACCTGGAGGAAGGGAAAATGGTCGGTACGTTGCCTACCGGCAGCTATTGTTTTTGGAACATTTTCAGTAAACATACCTTTCTGCTGATAGATAAAACGAAGCCTGAAATGACAGAAATTGATGCTAAAACCCTCTCGGCCCTTTCCCCAAAGGAATACATAAGGATTGAAGTGCCCAATGGCTACGAAGGACTTTTATACTTTGACAGCGTCTTTCAGAAAAAACTGGACTGTGGTACCTATTTCTTTTGGAATGGTAGTGTCAGGGTAAACTGGGAGCTGGTAGACTTACGTACTCAGCAGCTTGATATTGTTGGTCAGGAAATCTTGACGGCCGATCGAGTCAGCCTTCGCATTAACTTTGTCTGTACCTATAAAATAACCGACTCAATCAAGATAATAACAGAAATTAATGACTACAGAACCCAGATTTATGGACTGACACAGCTAATCCTTCGGGAATATGTGGGGAAGTATCGCTTTGATGAACTTTTAGAGCAAAAAGAAAATATCTCCAGTTTTGTTCTGGAAAAGCTGAAGGCCCAAGAAACGAATTTATATGTATCCTTTTTAAGCAGTGGTCTGAAGGATATTATTCTGCCCGGGGAAATTCGAGAGATTATGAATACGGTTTTGGTGGCTGAGAAAAAGGCCCAGGCCAATGTCATTACCAGGCGTGAGGAAGTGGCCTCCACACGAAGCCTATTAAATACGGCCAAGCTGATGGAAGAAAACACCACCCTTTATAAACTAAAGGAGTTGGAATATCTGGAAAGGATTTGCGATAAGGTAGGGAACATCTCTGTAGGTGGCGGAAATATACTCAATCAGCTTAAAGAGCTGTTGATGGGCCGGTGAAATCTGATATGTTAAACTAACTTAGACAAAAAGGCCTTCTACAAAGGAATTTAGTATTGTAGAAGGCTTTTAGATATTTACTTTCTATAACTTTTATAGTCAAATAGCAAAAGTGCTGGTCCTTTTATAGTCAATGGCTAATTGATTAAAAGTATAGTAAAATCAAATTGATTAAAGGCAAATTATTAATTAGAGGCTGCAAGTTTTAATTATAGTAGGCTGATTGTAAATTGATTCAAGTAAGGAAGAAGGGGGAGACAGAGATGGAGGCAAGGATTAAGGCAATGATCGATTCAGAGGACCCTAAAAACCCCTATACCGACGAGGAGATTGCCAAGCAGTTGGGGATATTTAGGGAGATAGTTACAGAATTCAGAAAAAATCATGAAATTCCCAGCTCCAGAGAAAGAAGAAGGGGGCTTTTACTGAGGGAAGCAGAAGAAATACTTTATATCCACCCAAATATATCGGATCGGAACTTTACAAAAATCTTAAATGAAAGGGGATACCGTATCGCACGGTATGCCGCAGCTAAAATAAAGGCCGAAGCCCTGGAAGCCTTGCAGCAGGGAAATAAGGTAAATGCTCCTAAGGCACCAAAAACAGCAGTAGAAAAAGTAATAGATGAAGAAGACCCCTTTAGGGCCTTAATAGGATATGAAAGAAGTTTGCGGCTGCAGATCAATCAAGCCAAGGCGGCTATTTTATATCCTCCGTCAGGCCTTCATACCCTATTACTAGGGCCTTCTGGGGTAGGAAAGAGCTTGATGGCGGAATTAATGCATCAATTTGCCAAGACCACCCAAAATTTTTCAAAGGATGCCCCCTTCATGATATTTAACTGCGCTGACTATGCCGATAACCCTCAGCTTTTATTATCTCAGCTATTTGGCCATAGCAAGGGGGCCTTTACGGGGGCAACAGAGAGCAAAAAAGGAATCGTAGAGCTTTGCCATGGCGGGCTATTATTTCTGGATGAAATACATCGGCTTCCTCCCGAGGGCCAGGAAATTCTGTTTTATTTACTGGATAAAGGGCAATATCGAAGGTTAGGGGAAACCGAAATTGCCAGAGAAAGCAGGGTAATGATTATTGGTGCCACCACTGAAAATCCTGAAAGCTCCTTATTACTTACCTTCAGAAGAAGAATTCCAATGGTGATTGAACTGCCTGCGATCAGCCAGCGACCCTATTCTGAGCGATATTATATGATTAAGAACTTTTTTTTACAGGAATACATACGACTTAAAAAGGATATTTTGGTGGGAGCAGATGTTATAAGGTGCTTTATGTCCTATGATTGCCCCGGCAATATTGGGCAGCTTAAAAGTGATATTCAGGTATGCTGTGCCAGAGCCTTTCTTCAGTCTACCTTAACCAATTTGAATCGTATTAAAATACGCTTTCAACATATTCCCGACCATGTGAAGGACCAAGCCCTGAGCTTTAACCAAAAGGATACTGAGCTAGACAAATATACCAGAGAAGACCTGGTGGTTTCAGCTAAGGGAGTAGAAAATCAAACGGAGGATTACAGCAATGTTGGAAGAGACAACATTTACCAATTTATAGAAGAACGGTTCAAGGAATTGAAGTCAGATGGGTACAGCGATGAAGAGATTAACAAGGTAATTGGTCAGCAGGTAGAGCGGCAGCTAATTCGGTTTGCATCTATGGTGAATCTTTCCTCTACAAATCAGCAGGAGCTGATCAATATTATTGGTGAGAAAATTTTAGACATTACCCAGGAAATTTATCAGCTTACCAAAAAGCATATACCTGCTATTCAAAAAGAAATCTTATATCCCCTGGCTATTCATCTCAACTCATCCTATGATCGTATTTTAAATGGCAGAGAAATTGTTAATCCTAATTTAGATATGGTAAAGGGCAGCTATGAAGTGGAATTTAAAGTGGCAAAGAAAATATCCATGCTATTGAAGGACCGGCTTATGGTAGATTTTCCAGAAGAAGAGACGGGATTTATAGCCATGTACCTTAAAAACTTCCAGCAGCAGCTTAAGCCTACGGAGGGAAGGGTGGGGGTAATCGTCCTTTCCCACGGAAGGGTAGCCACCGGGATGGCCGAGGTGGTTAACCGGCTTTTAGGGGTGGATTTTGCCGTTGGCCTGGATATGGAGTTAAGCGATTCTCCTGATATGATGCTGGAAAAGGCCATTAAGCTGGTGCAACGGGTTAATCAGGGACGAGGCTGTATTTTATTGGTGGACATGGGTTCATTAACAACCTTTGGTGATATCATTACGGCCAGAACGGGAATTCCCACAAGAGTGATCGGCAGGGTCGATACCCTTATGGTACTGGAATGTGCCAGGAGGGCTCTATTGAGGGAGGATACCCTGGATCGAATTGCCGATGAAATCGACAATAAAAGAGGTGTGGTAAGGGGCAATGGCGTACAGGAAAAAAATTTGACAAGGGCAATTATTACCCTCTGCATCACAGGAGAGGGCTCGGCCCTCAAGGTAAAGGAGTACATTGAAAGCTCAATTTTAAATACAGAAAAGAATATAGAGCTGATTCCCTTAGGCTATATGAATCAGGAGGATATTTTGGTGACCCTGGATCGAATCGCCAGAAATTATCAAATCCTGGCTGTTATCGGAACCATTAACCCGGGATGGCGGGAGGTTCCCTTTATTTCAATGGAAGATTTAATTATGGGGAAGGCCGTAAAAAGATTAAAAAAAATTATCCGAAGGGAAAACCATTTTAAAAATACCCTGCCAGAGGTCATTACCTCGGAATTAATTCAGCCAGAGGCAAAACATCGCTATAAAAATGAGGTGTTGGATGCTATGGGCCAACAGCTTTTGGAAAGGGAGCTGGTGGAGGATGGATTTCTCCTTAGCTTGTACAAAAGAGAAGCCATGGGTACCACCTACTTAAAGGGTGGAATCGCCATACCCCATGGAGAAAGCCAGTACGTTACAAAACCAGCCATAGCCGTTACAAAACTGGCCAACCCCATAGACTGGGATGGTGTTAATCAAGTAGATATCATTTTTTTAATCGCCCTTAAGGATGACTCAAAGGAATATTTTGAACAGCTGTATCGTATTATTGCCAGTCAGGAAGCCCTTCAGAGGATTCGATCAGCAAAAAGTCAGGAAGAAATCATGGCGGTACTATTTAAAAATACAATACCAGACAAGTAGTCTGGCACAATATTTGCTCAAGGATAATAGTGAGATTAAGGAGGTGAGTAGATGAATGCAGCAGCCTTTCCTAAGATCACTATTATTTTGCGTGGATACGAAAAAAGGCAGATTAGAAATGTAATAGAGATTTTGACAGAAAGTACCATTAAAGCAGTAGAAATCACCATGAATACCCCCGGGGCCCTGGAAATGATTGAAACCTTTCAAAGAGAATTTAAAGACCAAATCTTAATTGGGGCAGGCACAGTCAATACCCTGCAGCAGGCAGAGGCGGCTATTCAGGCAGGAGCTAGATTTATTTTATCTCCCATTGTGCTGCCCAAGGCGGTAATAAATCTGTGCAAGGCCAATTCAGTAATTTCTGTATCAGGGGCCATGACTCCCACAGAAATATACCAAGGCTTGGAGGCAGGGGCAGACATTGTAAAGGTATTTCCGGCGATTAGCTGCGGTGCTAGGTTTTTTAAGGATGTGAAGGCACCCCTTGGTAACATTCCCCTCATGGCTGTGGGAGGAATCACAAAGAACAATGCAAAAGAATTTTTAAATCTTGGGGCAGATTACCTGGGAATTGGTTCGGGAATCTTCAATAGAGAGGACATAATCAATGGGAACCTGAAGGGGTTAAGGGGGTCTCTCAAAGCATTTGAAGCAGAAATAGGCTAGGAGGCAAAAATGATGGGCACAGAATTGTATTTTGAAAAGGATTTAATTTTTAGAGACTTAACCTTTAGTGAAAATCTTGAAGCCTTAAGATTTTTATCTGACAAGCTTTATCAAGGGGGGTATGTAAAGGAGTCTTATCAAGAAGCTATTGTAGAAAGGGAAATGAACTATCCCACCGGGCTTCCGTCGGTAGATATCAAAATTGCCATACCCCACTGTGATTATAAGCTGGTTAACAGGGCAGCCATTGCCATAGGCATTCTTAAGGAGCCGGTCATTTTTCGTTCAATGGATGATCCAGAACGGGAGCTGGAAGTCCATATTATTATGATGCTGGCCCTGGATCAGCCCCATGGGCATTTAAATATGCTACAAAAAATTATTAACCTTGTTAAGGATCAAGAAGTTTTAAAAGGGATTTGTAAAGCAGCAAGCAGCGAAGAAGTAATGGAAAAGCTAAAACCTTATTTGCTATAACGTAGCGGAAACTAAATTCTAGGAGGCGTAAATGATGAAAAGAGTACTAGTTGCGTGTGGAAATGGTATTGCAACCTCAACAGTAGTGGCCAGTAAAATAAAAGAAGCCTGTGAAGATAACGGTATCAATGTGTCGGTTACTCAATGTAAGCTGATGGAAGTTCCCTCTAAGGTGGCAGATTTTGATCTGCTTGTTACCACTGGGAAATTTGAAGGTTCTGAGGTTAGTATCCCGGTGGTAGGCGCCATTGCCCTTTTAACGGGCTTTGAGGAAGAGTCTGTTTTGGAAGAAATTATAGGACATTTAAAATAAATGAACAATTAATTTATTATGGGAGGGTTATAAATGTATAATGCGTTTAACATTTTACTCAATGCCGGACCAACGGTTATGCTTCCAATCATTATCTTTGCCATCGGACTTATTTTTAGAGTAAAGCCTGCAAGAGCCTTTCGATCTGGTATGACAGTGGGGATTGGCTTTGCCGGAATTCGGTTGGTTATTAACCTACTCTCCTCAAACCTCGGCCCTGCTGCCCAGGGAATGGTAGAGAATTTCGGTATTAAGCTGGATATTTTAGATGTGGGATGGGGGGCCATTGCGGCAGTAACCTGGTCGTCACCCATTATTCCAATTTTAATCTTTGGTATTCTGGCTACAAACATCGTCATGCTGATATTAAAGAAAACCAATACCCTTGATGTAGATATTTGGAATTATCACCATATGGCCATTGTAGGAATCATGACTTATTATGTCACTAAAAGTGTTCCCCTAGGCATCGCAGCCACCCTGACCATGGCCATTGTCACCTTTAAAATGTCAGACTGGACAGAGGACCTTGTCAGCGATTTCTTCGGACTTCCCGGGGTCTCCCTTCCAACGGTCTCTGCCCTTTCTTCTATGGTCATTGCAGCACCTTTGAATATGCTGCTGGATAAAATACCTGGAATAAATAAAGTGAATTTTACAGTGAAGGATGCCAAAAAATATCTGGGCTTCTTTGGTGAACCCATGATTACAGGAATGCTGCTGGGCGGTGTTATAGGAGCCCTGGCAAAATATGATATTACTAAGATTTTGAATGTGGCAGTTAATATGGCGGCGGTAATGGTACTAATCCCCAAAATGACCTCCCTTTTTATGGAGGGCTTGATGCCTATATCAGAAGCTGCAAAGAAATTTACCAAGGATAAGTTTAAGGGAAGAAAGTTTCTGATCGGTTTAGATGCAGCCGTTGTGGTGGGGAACCCCGATGTGATTACCACATCCCTGATTGTGATTCCCCTCACCATAGCGTTGGCTGTTATTCTTCCGGGAAATCGCGTGCTCCCCTTTGCTGACCTGGCGGTGGTGCCCTTCCGGGTGGCTATGGTGGTGGCTCTAACCCAAGGAAACCTTCTAAAAAATATTATAATTGGCTTGGTTTGTACAGGTGCTATTCTTTTGGCAGGAACCAATACAGCACCGGTATTGACTGATTTGGCCAAGGCATCGGGAATTGATTTATCTATGGCAGCAGGAGCAATGATTTCATCCTTTGCAGCCACCAGCTTAACCTTAAGCTTCATCGTGTATAAAGTATTTACAGGTAATTTAATTATCACCGTACCGGTCTTTTTCCTTGCCTTTATAGGGGTATGGGTATATATCGAGGGCAAGAGGAAGAAAAAGCAGGCAGCAGTAATTTCAGCAGAATAGGGGGACGATAGAAATGAAGATTACAGGAATAAAGGTATATAAAATCAAGCCTAGGTGGATTTTTATTAAAATTAGTACAGATGAAGGTATAGACGGATGGGGCGAGATGATCTCAGGAACCAAGACAGAAACCGTTGTGGCCGGGGCCTACGAAATGGGCAATACCTTGATTGGAAGAAATCCCTTTGAGATAGAGCGCTTATGGCAGGAGCTGTATCGTTCCTTCTTTAGGGGCGGCCCCATTCACATGACAGTCCTTTCAGGAATTGAAATGGCCCTATGGGATATTAAGGGGAAATTCTACAATATACCTGTTTACGAATTTTTAGGAGGGGCTGCCCGGGATCGAATCATGGTCTATTCATGGATTGGCGGAGACCGACCCGCTGAGGTGGTAAAGGAGGCCTTAGACAGAAAAAACAGGGGCTTTCAGGCAATTAAAATGAATGCCACAGAGGAGCTGCATTATATCGATTCCTTTAAAAAAATACAGGCCGTTGTTGAGCGAGTAGCATCTATTAGAGAGGCTGTAGGCTATGATTTAAATATAGGGGTAGATTTCCATGGAAGGGTACATAAGGCCATGGCCAAGGTATTGGCCAAGGAGCTGGAGCCCTATAAGCTAATGTTCCTGGAAGAGGTGGTGCTACCAGAAAATGAAGAAGCCTTCCGGGAGGTGGCCAAGTATACATCCACTCCTCTAGCAACAGGAGAAAGGCTCTATACTCGATGGGAATTTAAAAATATTTTAAAGGATGGCGTAATCGATATCATTCAGCCTGATCTGGCCTTGACAGGAGGAATATTAGAAGGGCGAAAAATAGCCGCCATGGCTGAGGCCTTCGATGTGGCAGTAGCCCCCCATGCTCCCTACGGACCTATTGCCTTGGCAGCAACCCTGCAGATGGATGTATGTACTCCCAATGTATTTATTCAGGAGCAAAGCCTGGGCATACACTACAACAAGGGCTTTGATCTTTTAGACTTCATCAAGAATAAAGAGATTTTTCAATACAAGGATGGTTATGTCAAGATTCCTACAAAGCCAGGCCTGGGTATTGACATCGATGAAGAATTTGTAGAAAAGATAGCGTTAGAGGGCCTGGTGTGGACCAACCCCAAATGGAAGAACTATGATGGTACCATTGCAGAATGGTAGTGGGCATGGCAGTTGATAAATAACAAAATAAGCTTCGGGGATCTAACCAATAAAGTTAAACTTCAATGGTTTATAAGGAAAACCATTAAAGAACAAGGCAATTCTCTGTATAAGAGATAATGAAATAAATACTTGATAGAATTGAGTTTCCCTTTCCCCTTCTGATATAATAGGAATTGTAAAAATCTAGATCATCAGGGGGATACCAATGAGAATTATCGATATAAACAAGTGGAACAGAAAGCAGCATTTTGAATATTTCAGCCAGCTAGATTACCCGCATTTCAATGTTTGTACCAATGTAGACATAAGCAGGTTTCTTCAATATATAAAAACCGAAAAAAGGCCTTTTTTCATCTCATTGCTCTATGTTGCCACAAAGGCCGCCAATTCTGTAGAGGTGCTGCGCTATAGAATTAAAGAAAAAACGGTAATTGAGCATGAACGGGTTCATCCGGCCTTTACTATGATGACTGACCATGGTGTCTTTAGCTTTTGTTCCTCAAGATATACTGAGGCATTTGCGGTATTTAAAGAAAATACTGCAAATGCCATAGAAGCAGCGAAGGGATGTATTAATATTGAAGACCGACCCTTGGAAGATGATGTACTTTATATCACCAGCTTGCCATGGGTGTCCTTTACCAGTGTTACTCACCCCATTCATATGAAGCCAACCGATAGCGTACCTCGAATTACCTGGGGAAAATATTTTGAAGAAAACGGAATAATCAAGCTTCCCTTTTCCCTTCAGGCCCATCATGCTCTGGCAGATGGTGCCCATGTAGGACAGTATTTTGAAACATTACAGTGTTTGTTAAATGAACCAGAAAAGTATTTATACTAATAGATATTGCTCCTCTCTTTTAAAGTCTGATACTAAAAGAGAGGGGCTTTTTTATAGTTAAGAAATCTCATTAATTTAAATAAATCAAATAAAAACAAAAAAATTTCAAATAATATGTTTAAGGTTCAAATGCAAAGGTATATATAAAACAGATATAAATTGTAATGATTGCAAATTTAAATCAATTACAAATTTGAATCAATTACAAAAATTATTGTCATAGGAGCTGATGGCATGAGGGTTTCAATCGAAAATATAAGTGAATATTTACAAAAGAATCATATCAAGCCATCCTATGCTCGAATTAAAATACTGGAATACTTGGTTGAAAAGGATTCCCACCCAACGGCAGAGGAAATATACCGGGCCTTGGTGAAGGAAATTCCAACTCTATCAAAAACCACAGTATATAACACCCTGAAGCTTTTTATTGAGGCCAATGTTGCAAGAGTCATAACCATTGAAGAAAATGAGGCCAGGTATGATGCCGATATTGGCAGCCACGGGCATTTTAAGTGCAATGAGTGTGGAAAAATCTATGACTTTAAGGTCTCAATGATTTCAGAGGAGATTGAAGCTTTAAGGGATTTTAAAATCAGTGAAAAAAGTGTTTATTATAAAGGCATTTGTCATGAATGCCTGTCAAATAAAAATCAAAAAAATTAAGGAGGAATTACAATTATGAACGTACAAATTGGATTAGAGGCAAAGGGAAGAGAAGAAGTATCAAAGGTATTAAATCAGTATTTAGCTAACCTGCATGTACTATACACCAAGCTGCACAATTACCATTGGAATGTAGAGGGCAAGAGTTTCTTCCAACTACATTCAAAGCTAGAGGAGCTGTATGATCATACAGCCGAGGAATTAGATGCTGTTGCAGAAAGAATCTTAACCCTTGGCTTTAGACCAGCGGCAACCATGAAGGACTATTTAGAATTGGCCACCCTTAAAGAAGCTCAAAGTGAAGCCATCGCAGGGGAGGCGGTTATAAGTGCCCTGAAAGAGGATTTCCAACAATTAATTGGTGAATTAAGAGGCGCTTTAAATGTAGCCGATGAACACAACGATCAAGTGTCTGTTGACCTATTTGTAGGTGCTTTGGAAAATCTTGAAAAGACACTTTGGATGTTTAGAGCCTATTTAAGCTAATTAGATAAAAACCCTCATATAAAGCACCAGACCCTAGGGTAATTGCCCCGGGGCCTGGTCTTTTTTTTGTGCCGAACCCGCTATTCTAAACTTTTTCGGAGTCATACCGGTAAACTTCTTAAACTGGGTTGTAAAATAGTTTTGACTGTTAAAGCCCAGTAAAATAGCAATGTCTAATATAGATTTATCAGAATGAGTAAGTAAAAACTTACTTTTTTCAATTCGGGCGTGGGCCAAATAATTTGAAAAGGAAAGCCGGGTTTCCTTTTTAAATTGCGTACAAAAATAGCAGCGACTCAGGTTGACATGTTCTGCAACCCGTTCAAGGGTCAGGTCTTCCCCCAGATTATTATGTATATAATTGATGGCTTTAATGATGTGGGCATCGCTGGCCCGGGTTAATCTTGAGGTCACCTGTGTACAATAGCCCCTTATTAATATTCTACCTAAATTCATAAGGGTCGCCATGGTACCAGCATTTTCTATGAGCTTAACAAAGGATTGGTTTTTTGCCTTTGCAGTGTAGGGCGGTACACCCTTCTTAATAACATTATGACATAGTAGAGCCGACAGTGAAATCAAATGGTTTTTTTGAGAACGAAAAGCACACCTTTCATCCAGTGCATATAAATGCCTGTTATCAAATAACTCATCAAATAGCCCCAGGGCCTCCTTTACCTCACCGTTTACGACCTTATCAATCAAGGAGAGTTCAAGCTCATAATGCTCATAAATCTCATTGATATTTGGCTTGGGGAAACAAATATCCGTAATCATGATCAACACTCCAATAATGATAATTATTCTTATCTAATAATATCATACGCTATTTTCTAAAAAAAAGAAACTGAAAAATAAATTATAAAAAATCGAAATATATTAAAAAAGTTTGTAGAATGAATAGGATAAGATGTATGGGTGAAGTATTTGATAGAAATTATCATTTAAGGAGATGTTTCAAATGAAAAAAGCCATAGTGTTTTCTTCTGCCACGGGCAATACGAAAAAGATTGCCTACGAAATATTAAAGGCCATGCCCGATACAACTAAAATATATGATTTGAAGGAAGTAAGTCAAGAAATAGATGCAGATTTTTTAGTTTTGGGCTACTGGGTAGACCGGGCCAAGCCTAATAAAGAAATGCTGGCCTTTATGGAAGGATTAAAAAATAAACATGTAGCCACCTTTGGCACTCTGGGTGCCTACCCGGATTCAGAGCATGCCCAGGCCACCCTGAAAAATGTTACTGAAATCCTTGAGAAGGATAATATCCTGTTGGGAAATTTTCTCTGCCAGGGAAAAATTAATCCTAAAATAACAGAAATGTTTAAAAAAGCCGGTGCCAGCGGGCCCCACCAAATGACGGAGGAAAGATTAAAAAGGCATCAGGAGGCAGCAAAGCATCCCAATGAAGAAGATTTTGAGGCAGCCAGAAATTTCATCAGGGAAATATTAAGCCAGCTTTCTGAGGTGAAGCAGTCATGAAGAAAATAGCCATATACGGTAAAGGGGGAATAGGAAAATCCACCACCGTTTCAAATCTGTCGGCCGCCCTAAGTCATTTAGGCTACAGGGTGATGCAAATAGGCTGCGACCCCAAGGCTGATTCAACGAAGAATTTGATGCGGGGTGCCTTTATTCCCACTGTATTAGATGTTTTAAAGGAAAAAAATGATGATGTTGATCTAAAGGATATGGTATTTGCAGGCTACAATGGTGTATTGTGTGTAGAGGCCGGAGGCCCTACCCCCGGGATTGGCTGTGCAGGCCGGGGGATTATTACCGCCTTTGAAAAGCTGGAGGAACTGAATGCCTTTGAAACCTACCAACCAGACATTGTCGTTTATGATGTTTTAGGAGACGTGGTTTGCGGCGGCTTTGCCATGCCCATTAGGAACCAGTATGCCAAGGAAGTCTATATTGTTACCTCGGGTGAAATGATGTCGATGTATGCAGCATCCAATATTTCCAACGCAGTCAGGCAGTTTAAGGCCCGGGGTTACGCACGGCTTGAGGGATTAATTTTGAATGCAAAAAATGTTGAGAACGAACAGGAGCTGGTAGAAAAGCTATGTCAGGAAATTGACACCAGCATCTATCATTATATCCCTAGAAACAGCCTGGTGCAGGAGGCAGAAAATGCAGGTAAAACAGTGATAGAAGCCTTCCCTGACAGCGAAATGAGCCAAATCTATTTCCAGCTGGCTAAAAAAATAATGGAGGGATCAGAGGAATGAAAAAAATTATACTAATGGGCTTGCTGGCAGCGGTACTGATGACAGGCTGTGGCAAAACCACCAACACCGAGCCAGGAACAGCAGTACCCCAAGGGCCCCAGGCGGAGGCCCAGCAACAGGAATTAAGGGTTATTGCAGGCACCGTTGCAGCGGCAGAGATTTTAGATTTGATTGATGTGGATGTGGTGGGGGTAGTGTCAACCGAAAAGGCATTGCCCGAAAGATTTAATGGTATCACAGAAATTGGTATGCCCATGAACCCTGATTTAGAAAAGGTGGTTTCCCTAAACCCGGAGCTGTATATTACCGATGCAAGTCTGAAGGAAAGCATCGAAGCCCTTTTTGAAGGACAGAATATCGAAACCATGTTTCTTTCCAACAACTCCTATCAGAACATTTTAGAAAATATTGAAAGCCTAGGTCAGTATTTTGGTAAGGAAGAAAAGGCTAAGGCAGTATTGGATGAAATGAAGGAAAGGGAGCAGCAGGTATTAAATTCAATTGAGGGGAAAGAGGCCCCAAGGGTACTGGTGATCTTTGGTACCCCTGAAAGCTTTATGCTGGCGACAAAGCACTCCTATGCGGGGGGGCTGGTAGAAATGCTGGGCGGCATCAATGTAACCGATTCATTAGGAGAAAATAGACCCATGCCCTATCTGCCCTTTAGCCTTGAAACCATTGCAGACCTAAACCCCGATATGATATTAAGGTTAACCCATGCTTCCCCCGAGGTCAGCAAGGCTGCCTTTGAAAAGGAATTTGAAAAGGGCTTCTGGGTGAACCTGGAGGCGGTTAAAAATCATCGTGTTTACGATTTAGATCCGGAATACTTTGGGGTAACGGCCAATATCAGAGCTATTGAGGCCCTGGAAAAAATGGCAGAAATACTATATCAGTAGGAGACTAAAGAAATGATAGAGCTGAAGAAGGGGAAAAAGCCCCTTACCATTGCCGTTTCTTTTCTGCTGCTTATACTGATTGCCTTCTTTTCAATCAGAATGGGCAGTGTAGAATACAGCTATGACCGTATATTTAGTGCTATTTTCAGCAGTGAAATGTCTGCTGACAGAAATATCATCATGAATATCAGGCTGCCCAGAATTTTTATTGCCATGATGGTGGGTGCCAATTTGGCTGTGGCAGGGGCCTTGCTTCAGGCTGTTATGCAGAACCCTTTGGCTGACCCCGGTTTAACCGGGGTTTCTTCCGGGGCAAGCCTGATGGCCATTATTATCATGCTGCTTTTACCCCAATACAGCTACCTGGTTCCCCTAGTGTCCTTCATAGGTGGGGCCATAGCCTGTGGGCTGGTCTATAGCCTGGCCTGGAAGGACGGCATCAAGCCCGTAAGGATTATCCTGGCGGGGGTGGCGGTCAATGCCATTTTAGGGGGAGGAACCTCCCTGTTATCCATTTTGCATAGTGATAAAATTCAAGGTGTTTTACTGTGGGTCAATGGCAGCGTAACGGGAAAAACCTGGTATGATGTACGGGTTTTGGCCATTTATAGCCTCATTGGGCTAACATTGGCCATGCTATGTATTAGAAAGGCCAATATTTTGCAGCTGGGAGACGAAATGTCCAGCAACCTTGGGGTAGACATTAACCGGTACAGGGTGCTGATTTCTCTGGTTGCTGTATTTATTGCAGCCATTTCAACCGCCCTGGTGGGGGTAATCGGCTTTGTTGGTTTAATTGTTCCCCATATTGCCAGGCTGTTAATTGGGTCAGATTACAAGCACCTGCTTCCCTTTAGCGTGATATTGGGCAGCAGCCTGCTGCTATTGGGGGACACCTTTGCCAGAACCGTTATGAATCCCATTGAGCTTCCGGTTGGGGTGATTATGGCGGTCATTGGGGGGCCCTTTTTCCTGTATCTTTTAAGAAGGGGGCATGCTTGATGATAGAAGCTAAAAATTTGTGTATTGCCTATTCAGAAAAGGTAATTGTACAGGATTTCTCCTTTAAGGTTGAGCCGGGGCAAATGGTTTCCATCATCGGCCCCAATGGCTCGGGAAAGTCAACCCTGTTGAAAACAGTTTCACGATTTTTAAAGCAAAAATCCGGCTTTGTGTATCTTGATAAGGAAGATATGGGTAGTATGAATGTCAAAAGCATTGCCCGTAAAATATCTACCCTATCTCAGCACAATAAAAGCCCTGAGGATATTACCGTAAAGGAATTGATCTATTACGGGAGAATGCCCCATAAAAGGTGGTTTCAACCTAAAAATCACGAAGATGAGGAAATTATCCGCTGGGCCATCAACCATACCTCCCTACAGGGCTTTGAGGATAAGCGAGTAATGTCCCTTTCAGGAGGAGAAAGGCAGCGGGTATGGATCGCCATGGCCCTGGCTCAAAGGCCCCAGGTTTTGTTATTGGATGAGCCCACCACCTACCTGGATATTTGTCATCAGCTGGAGGTGATGGAGCTTCTGCGGAATCTGAACAAGGAGCTGAAGCTGACGGTGATTATGGTACTCCATGACCTAAGCCAGGCTGCCAAGTACAGCCACAGGGTGGTAGTCATGAAGGAGGGGGCCCTCATCGCAGAGGGAAGCCCCGTTGAAGTATTAACTGAGGATTTAATTGAATCGGTCTACAACGTTGAGGTGTGTATCCGTAGGGATTTATTAAAGGATGAATTTATTATCCACCCCATTGGCGTTTGTAAAGGCTGTGAAGAGAGGTGCGAACATGAAAAAATATGATTTGACGGGCCTGGCACGTTTAGCAGACATTCAGGCCAATGAAGACATTCAATCCCTTTCCCATGCCATTTTCCCAGGGACCCATTGCCCCCTCTTTGGGGTGGCCATGATTGCTTCCTTTATTGAGGATTTGGTGGTTTTGGTGGTGGGCACCCAGGAGTGTACCTATTATGCCAAGGACTTTGCCCATCTAAGGCAAAAGGGAAGGGATAATTTTTATTCGGCTGTAGCCAGTAAGCATGACATTACCTTTGGCTGTGAGGAAAAAATTAAGGAAATCATTATTGAAATTGATCAGAAAATCAAGCCCAAAGCAATTATGATTGTAACTACCTGTGTGATGGAGCTGATTGGTGAGGATTTTGAAGCCATGGGGCAGGCCATGTCCCATGAGGTGGCGGCAAAGCTATTGGTGGTACCCACCGAGCATTTTAAATGCAACAGCCATATACCCGGAATGGAAAGGTGCCTCGAAAAGCTGGTGACTCTGATGGAGCCCCAGGAAAAAAGGCCTAAAACCGTCAATATTTTAGGCCATCGTCAGCATGGCATTGAAGAAACCGAGCTAATTAAGCTGCTAAGGGAAGAAGGGGTTGACATTCATTCCGTTGTACCTTCAAGCTGTACCATTGCTGAGCTTAGTCAGGTTCCAGGGGCTCAACTGAATATTGTAACGGATTTTGTTGCCCTGCCCTTGGCCAAAGCTATGAAGCGGGATTTTGATATAGATTATATTTACTTCGACAGGCATCTTTCCATCCACCGGATAAAAGCCTGTTATGCCAGGCTGGAATCAGCCCTTGAAATCAAGCTGCTGGATAAGCTCCAAGGGCAAGAGGCACAATTAAGGAACCTGATGGAGGAAGCCAGGGCCATGTTAAAGGATAAAACCTTTATCTATGGCAACACCCCCATGATGGCGCTGGAGGTAGCCAGCTTTTTGTGTGATTTGGACATGACCCCCCTTTTAGTACAGGTCAGGGAGCTTTATGAGAATGACGGCATCTATATGGATGAAATCAAGGAAAAGGGTCAAAACCCCTACATCAGCAGAATTGCCAACATTGCCCCCATGCAGTCAATCTATGACCAGCTGAAGCCAGATTTTTATATCGGTCATGAAAACCCAATGAATTTAATAAAACGAAACATCGTACAGATCACGCTGGATGATGCAACCAAAAAGCTGGGCTTTGAAATTCCCCTCTATGCTATTAAAAAGATTATGTTAAGCTATGGTCAACAGGAGGAAATGAAAGCAAAAATGATGGCCATGGCTTCAAAGGGAGGTATGCGACATGGAGCTATATAAATTTTTTCCTATTCCCTCTGATCGAATGGGTACCCTATGGACCCTCAGCACCATAGCAGATATTTTCATTATTGAATTCGGCCCGGCAGGCACCACCCATTTTGCCCAGGAGGGAATGATGCAGTTAAATGGCAGCCATAAGGCCAATGTCTATACAACCCATATCGACGAGACCGACATTTCCTTTGGCACCCATGAAAGACTTGAAAAGGCAATAATTGAAATTGACGAAAATCATCACCCTAAATATATTTTCATTATGGCCTCCTCCATCTCGGCAGTGATTGGTACCGACATTGAAAGCGTATGCTATGAAATGCAGCCAAGGGTAAAGGCACGGTTAGTTCCGATTACCACCGGTGGCTACCACGGAGACCATACCCTGGGCATCGAAAAAACCCTAAAGCTCCTTTGTCAGCAGCTTGTTCCTAAAAATCAACCGACAAGAAAAAATCATTATGGCTTGATTGGCACTAATGTGGATCAGTTTAACTTTCTCTCAGATGCAGAAGAAATTAAGGCCATCATGGAGGATGGCTTTGGGGCCCATTGCAGCACCCTCTTTACAGCCTACACTACCCTTAGTGAAATCGAAGCCGCCGGCCAGGCAGAATTTAATCTGGTCCTGAGGGCAGAGGGAATAAAGGCAGCCAAGGAATTGCAGGATAACCACGGCATTCCCTATCATCATGGCAGGCCCTATGGGTTAGCCGGTACCGTTTCTTGGATCAGGGCTATTGAAGGAGCCTTTAAAAAGCGGGTGGACGAAGGCTACCTAAACCAATGGATTAGTAGAATTAAAAGGCACCTGATGAGCTACCAGTTTATGCTTAGAGAAAAGGACATTAAAGATGTTGCTCTGGTAGGGGATTACGATACAGTAATTGGCCTGGCGGATTTTATGGAGGAGCTGGGGCTTCGGGTTAACAGGATTATTGTAAAGCACAAGCTATCTGCTGAAATTAAGGACCAGGTTCCTGAAAAATGGCAGCCCTTCTTGGTAAGCCAGTGGAGTGAGGCCGAAATTGAGGAGTATCTTAAGGAAACCCCTCTGTATCTTTTAATGGCCGACGGGGCCTCACTGGAATTTAAGCATCAAAGCAGGCTGACGATGCAAATCGCCAATCCCAATCTGCTAAAGCATACCATTTACCCCTATACCCCCTTTGTGGGCTTTAAGGGTGCTCTGTATTTAATTCAATGTCTTTTCGAGCTTGACAAGGCCTGGGAGCTGGGGAAGAAATATTAAAAAAAGAAAAAGCCTTTTCAATTGTTTTGAAAGGGCTTTTGTTTTATGATTTATTCATTTACTGGAACATTATAGGGTTTATTATTATTTGCATATTCCTTTAGTTTTCTTTCTAATTCTGCGGCTTCAAGAGATAGCTTTTCAATATGGGCCTCTAATTTCATCCGTTCTTCCTCAGATAATTCCTCTTTGGCTGCCTGATCATCGAAAGGGAGCTGTGCTGTTAATTCTGTATGCTTAGTGCTGCTTTGTTGAAGGGCTCTATTTAGCTCACTTATGTCAGTGATTAATTGACCATTGCTGTTAAAATATAATCTTCTTGAATTATTTATGGTATCAGCCTTCACAGCAACCGTTGAAACCTCAAAATCTATATCCTTTGAAGAATCAGGCGCATCACCTTTAAAAAAAGTAAAAGGAATTGTAAGTAAAAGGAGTACTAATAATCCTTTTAGTTTAATATTGTTCTTCATTATTAAGCACCTTTCTTTGGTATTGTAGTATTAACAATTTAACTTTAACATTAATTAAGGGTTTTGTAAAGTTAATGTAAATATGGTAAATTATATGATAGAGATTCAATTAAGAAGCTTTAAAAACCAATGTACTATCATGGCCTATTTATAATTCATGTTTTAAAGTTACTACACATAAAGTTATTGTTAATTATGGGCTTAATTAAAACACCCTAACATTAACTTTAACTACAAAAGAAAATCAAGAAAGATTAAAGTAAATAACAAATGAAAGCAATCAATCAAATTGTCAGCTTTTAATTCTGGCTCGGGGTAATTCTTCATCATTTAAACGATAATACATTTTACGTGCAAGGGCATAGGCTTTAACATCACCATATTCATCATATAATTCCTTAAAGCCGGTTTTAGTTAAGCCCTTGTTGTAAATATTTAAAAAGGCCACATTTTTTTCATCTTGAAAATAATAGACGGTATAAAAGTCTGAAGGATTCATCTGTCTACTAATGGGCCCTATTTCCATGCGGTTATATAAATCCACCATTTGAGAAACATCTTCTTTCTTGGTTAAAATGGTTACTGAACTATCGATACCATAATGAATATGAACCCTATCTGCTGAAATTGCAGGCCTGCGATTGCCCCTTGAAGGATTGTGAAAATCGGCACTGTTTATTATTGTAACTAGTAAACAGAGAATTACAGCCAATATTAATTTGGTTCTTTTTATATTAAGCATTATACACACCTCAGTAATAAAATAATTTGCCGAAGGAGCTTACAAAACTAGCTACTAAAATTATAGCAATGATCGCTTACAGTTACAGATCCTGGCATGTTGACTTATAGTTCTTTTTATAGAGGGAAACAAGTCAGTGTATAAGGGATTTAACTAACTAAAAACAAATGCTTCTAAATTATTTTACAATATCAATTTAATTGTAAAGTGGCTACTCTTTTAACTTTTAAAATTAAATTTAGCAATATTATTGAAAATATTTCGGTTGGAATAAGAATCATAAATAATTTATAATGTTCAGCTCTATATTTTATTAAAATAAAACTTAAACAGTAAATAATAAAGCCAATTAATAAAGATAGAATAACATTCTTTTTCTCAATTTCATTTATGTATTTCTTGCTAAATACTATATAGAAAAATTCTAATAAAAAAATTACTGAAAATACTATGTTTAGAATCTTGGTTACGCCGATTATGATTAATTCATTGTCTACAATAGGTCTTTCTAAATACCATAAATAATATTCCTTGCTTACGCTCTTAAAGAAATTATTTGCTACAATTATAATATCATTGTAGTAAATTAACATAATCATAAAAAAACAATTAAATAAAATTATTGAAATTAAACAAATCATTAGTACTTTATCTCTTTTCTTCATCATCATGCGAA
>CBFGTV010000050.1:0-25370 GCA_965652145.1 uncultured Clostridiaceae bacterium | reverse complement strand
AAGTTTTCAGTTAATTCCGAAGCTTTTTGTACTGCCTTTGAAGATGAATCCCATTTTATTTCCTGAATAGAGTTTAGATAGATTATCTTATCATCTGCCAGGTTTACTTTAATTTCCTGCTTTAATATCTCCCTATATTTATTGCCTTCGGTATTTTCCATTAATCTTACAATATATGCTCCGTTTCCCATCTGTAAAGGAAACCGCTCTTTTTTTTCACCATCAAGACGATAACTGAAGCGTTGTCCGTCCTTTTCAATTAAAACCCGCATTTCTTTGTGATGGGCTTGTCCATAAAAAACAGATACAATCCCCCTATTGATGTTTTCAGTACTAATAATTTGGGCTTCTGCACCATATGTAAAAATATTAGCAAATATAAAGAAGACGACAGTCATAATGATTAAAGTCTTTTTCATAGATAACTCTCCCTTCGGTAGCCAGGCTGCCCTTCTTTCGAGTGGGCCCTATGGCTTTGCGTCCCAACGTTTCCATTGGTTTGCCATTGTCGGTGAAAAGCTATAGATCAAAAACAACAAAAACTAATCCTTCGGTGGCTAGGCTGCCTTTCTTTCGAGTAGGCCCTTTAGCTTTGCGTCCCAACGTTTCCGTTGGTTTGCTATTGTCGGTGAGAAGTTCTTTTTTCGTTTAATTATTTTACTGATTTCATTATACCACATTATTAATTTATAAAAACATTTTTCTGATTAAGGCTGCCCAATAATATTGGCCCTATCTTTATATATAATTGCTTCTTCAACATAACGAGTTAAATCACCATTACTCATTCCCTTGGTTTTTCTGTATATTTCAGGAGAAATTCCATATTTCTCTTTAAATACTTTATTAAATTGATCGGGGTTCTTATATCCTACCTCTGCTGCCACCTTATGTATTGCAATTTTCCTAAAAACCAACATACCACAGGCAATTTTTAAGCGTGTATCGACTACCCATTCACCAAAGCTCCGATTGGTCTTTTCATAAATCATTTGACTTACATAGGCTGGATGATATCCAAACTCCTTTGCAACATCTGCCAGCTTCACAGTCTTGATATTTTTCCAAATATATTCCAGTATATCATTCATTCTTTCACTAATAATACCTACTTCACTCTCTTGAAGACTATCTTGGTGGAGCTTTTCCAGCTCTGAAAAAAAGATTATAAATAGGCATTTAATTTTATCATCCTTTAACAAATCACCCCCATAATATTCCATCAGAATTACCTCAAGGGTATGCTGGGACTTCTTGGATGCTACATTCATCACCATATATTTTTGAAAATGCTTTTGATAAAACCATTCATTTATAAAGCTCTGATCAGCATGATCGTTAGAATAAACCATAGCCGTATACACTGTATCCTGAAAGGAAGACGTGATTGCTATATTTAAGACAATATCGCCGGCTCCAAGGATCCCTAAGGCATGGGTTGTTTCAGGATTAATAAAGCAAAGCTGCCCTTGGGTTAGTTGAATTTCATTGGTCTGGTCTTCTATATATAGGCGACACGCTCCCTGAAAAACATAAATAATTTCTAAGTAGTCATGTTGATGGAATGGAACATGGGTGAATCTGGGTTGCTTCGTAATGAGTACCTTATTCTCATCCAAGTCATTAGAATCGTTTGAAAAAGCATTCAAAATAATATCATCTAAAATTTTGTGCTGAGTTTCTAAGAATGATGCTTTATTGCCATAGCCTTCTATTTTATCCTTTGTATAATCAGTATCAAAATTTTTATGTTTCATCAGATTTTGTTTTAAAATCAGCTCCAGCGGCTCTAATCGATTGAGCAATTTCCCTAACTCTTCTATTTCCATTGCTAAGCACCACCCTCCCTATAGTAAAATTAAGAAATTAAACTTATTTAATTATGGTATAAGATATGATACCATGGCCTAATCTATCAAAATACATATGACAGACAATTTGCTAATATAAGACAAATTATACCATAAAATTATATATTAAGATACTTTTTATGTTTTTTTATTAACAATTTTGTTATCTTTTTTCTCAATACTCCTCCTTTTTTTAACCTAGTCCTTCCAATTGGCTTGATTAGCAAGAAATCTTTCATTTAAAGCTTGTTCTAATATTTTTTTGCTTCTTTCATAAATAAAGGGGTCTATTTCCTTTCGCTTCATCCGCTCTAATACTGACATTGTATTTTTAATTTTATAGGGCCTGTATACTCTGGGCTGCGTAATAGCATCAAATATGTCTGCAATACGGATAATTCTGCTATATAGAGGAATTTCATTTCCCTTTAATCCCTCCGGATATCCTGTGCCATCCCAGTTCTCATGGTGGTAACGCAGGGCTTTAGCGATTTTTACATTTTTGTCCTTTATTTTCAGCTGCATTTTTAAGTATAAAGCCTCTGAATAAAGGCAATGCTGTTTCATAGTTCTCCATTCCTCTACTGTAAGCCTTCCTTTTTTATAGAGGATAGAGGGTGGTATTCTGCTTTTGCCAATATCATGATATAAGGCACTTTCAAACAATTCGTGCTTCTGTTGATCGGGCAGCTCTATTTCACCAGCTATTTGAGCAGATATAATGGCTACATCAATTGAATGGGCAAAAATCTCTAAAGACAATTTATGGTCCATTGGGTTCCCGATATGGTCTGTCAATGCTAAATCATGTATATTCCACTGCATCCTATACACCCCTTCTATAGCCATCTTATTTGCTGTATCCTTCAGATAATGTAACTGGTAAGCCGGGCTTATATTTAACAAATTTGTCTTTGTCGCAATTAACTTTTAATCGTAATTTTGATCAGATTAAATACTTATTTTTAAATCAGTATCATATTTTGTAGTAAGTCGTCATCTTTTCTTATATTTTATACAAGGTTGGCATATCTTGTCAATTCTTTTAGAACTGTTACATAATTCTGTCAGTGTGTGGAATACTAATTGCTAATCATATTAAAGTTATAATGAGGTGATAATATGAGCGTAGATTACAAGGCTATCGGAAAAAAAATACGGCTAATTCGGACTCAACATGAATTAACAATTGAACAGATGGCCGAAATTTTGAATCTGTCGGCATCATACATGGGCTTAATCGAACGGGGTCAGAGAGGAATCAGTATCGAAACATTATATAAGTTTTCTACCATCTTTAATGTCAGCACCGATTATTTACTTTTTGCAGAGGATGAGGGGAAGGGTCAGCTACTGGAGTCAGTAACAAATTCACATCAAAAGCATATCTTGAGCCTAACACAGCAATACTCGGAAAAGGAGTTTATTTTTCTGATTGAGTTTATCAAGCTCAAAAATAAATATGACCGCTAAAAAGCGTTGGTTGAAGTTTTTCCCCTTCAACCAACGCTTTTTGGCAATTATGAGTAACATGACATAAAATAATAGACAGAGGAATTGACAAATTAAGCATAAAGCTGTATTTTATATATAGGCCAATTTTGCTATTGGTTTTATGTTATATTTTTTTAAGAAACTATGGAAGCGTATCGAAGTGGTCATAACGAGCCGCACTCGAAATGCGGTTGTCCGCAAGGGCACGTGGGTTCGAATCCCACCGCTTCCGCCATGAGCCTGTTTGCGGTCAATGTCTGCAACAGGTTCTTCCTTTTTATGAGCTTCCGCTTTATCCTCAAATCCTAAATGTATCAAAATGTTGTTTTCTAACATAATTTTCCCCTGTTTAGGGAGCAGAGAAACTCTCTCTGTTGCTTTTTTGCCCAGCTACTCTCTGCATTAGATTCACAATTCTTTTTTAGAAAAAATTTTAGTAGACACCCTCATTGAAATACCAAAGACCAACATACTTGCCAAGGCTAACACAATATTTTTGATTGTGGAAGATATTGCTGCCAAAGCCGAAATATCAATTGTGATGTTCGCAAAGAGATTGGCAAATACAACGGGCCCAAAAGATAATACAAAAATCATAATCATAAAAACGAATTTTGCCTTTACGGCTCCATACCTGACTTCAATAGGCATGTAGATACCATATAATAATACACTAAATAAAAGTACCATTAGAATAGTTGTTAAATCAAGAATGTTAGATTTGTCTATAACTAACATCACAAGGGTATGCACTATATAACAATATGCAAATATCAAAAGGGAAAATACATATTTAGCCTTTATAAATGCACTTCGAGTATACGGAGCAGTACACAATAATGCAGTAGCTTTGGGATATTTAGCTTCTTCCTGTGAAATAGCCTGTAATAACAAAAGTTCAGCCATAGCAACCATGTAAAGAAAAGGGAAAAAGCCCGAAAGCGAAGGAGCGCTAAACATAATAAATAAAGGAATTGCAATAACCACCAGCATTGTTACGATTACATATTTCTTTGCAATTAAAATATCCTTCTTCACTAAATTCCATAACATCATTTTCGCCCCCCTTCAATATAGGCCAACATAATATCCTCTATAGTCGGCCGTTCAACTAAAATATCCGGTATGATTTTTTGCACCCTTGAAAGTTTGTCTGTAACTCCGGTAAAGCCAAAATCAGTTAGTTGAATATTTAGGAACAACTCTTTATTCTCATTGTTAAGAGCCTTGTTATCACCCTTTATCACACGATAATTGTCAAGTAAAGTGTCCTTTTCTTGTTCAAGTAATGTCCTACCGCCATGTATGAGAATAAGCGTATCTGCAACCTTATCCAGGTCAGATGTAATATGAGTGGAAAAGAATACGCCTTTACCGCCCTTATTCATGTAATCGGTCATTATTTCTAAAAGCTGACTTCTAACCAAAGGGTCAAGTCCGCTTGTCGGTTCATCCATAATAAGTAGCTCAGTCTCATGGGACAAAGCAAGCGTCAGCGCAAATTTCATACGCATACCTTTTGACAGCGTTGCAATCTTTTGTCGTGGGTTAAGTGAAAACCTATCCATATATCTTTTATAATCTTTGTCGCTCCACCTTGAGTAGGCTGGAGCGATTATGCTTTTCATTTCATCCATTGTTAGCTCATCATAAAAATAGCCCTCGTCCAGAACGACACCAATGCGGTTTTTCAACTCCTGGGCATTACTTTCCAAGTCTTTCCCGAAAATTTTAATTGAACCGGAAGCTTTTTGCGTAAGGCCAAGAATTGTGCGTATAGTACTAGTCTTTCCTGCGCCGTTGACACCGATAAAGCCTGTAATACAACCCTCTGGCAAAGAAAAGCTAATATCGGTTAGTGAAAAACCTTCATAAGATTTATTTAACCCTGAAACTTCTAAAATATTGCCCATACTTAGTCCTCCTCGTATAAAATATCCATCATAGCATTTAGTTCTTCTTTTGTGATATTCAAGGTTTTTGCTGTATCAATCAATTCCTGCATTTTCTTTTCAACCATGTGTCGTTTGGATTCTCTCAAAAGTTCAACATTTCCCGTTGATACAAAGGTGCCAATGCCAACTTGACTTGTAGTAAAACCTTCCTGCTCCAATTCATCATAGACACGGCGAATTGTTAGGACACTTACTTTTATATCGTTGGCGAAACTTCGGATAGATGGCAAAGAGTCACCTTCTGCTAATTCACCTTTTAGAATAGTATCAATGATTTGTTCCTTTATCTGCTGATATAATGGTTTATCAGAAGAGTTGGAAATCAATATTTTCATTCACATAACCTTCCAATCGTATAGTGTGTATGTTTATAATACACAATATACACTAAATACACTTAATTGTCAATCGCGAATTAGAATTTTTTGTCGCAGGGATATAAGCTCCTACTGTGAAAAGTAGTGGATACAAATAATATGATATAAAAAAAGCCCCTATCTATAGGGGTTCCGGGTACTCTATACTTTCTTGAATTTTTGTGCGGAACGGCGAAGGCCACCAACTATAAACGCTATTGTTCTTTCACCTTAGAAAAAGAGGTGCGAAGGTAAGCTTTTTATTATTCCAAAGCTTCTTCACTGATCTTTTTAAGCTGGTTTATAATTTGAATTACATCTTCGCTAGGAAGATTTTTTTAGAAAGAAAGCTTGTTCCCTCAGATATTTTAGATGAATTATATAATTTTTCTCCAAGTGAAACTAACTGACTTAAGTTTTTAAAATCATCTTTTGAAAGCGTTTGTTTCTCAGATAATTTTTTTATATAGAGAGATAGATAATCAAAATCGTACCAGAATTCCACTGGATGACGGCACAGCCTTTCATTATACCCGCTCATGGGCCGATGAGCTTGTCGGTGGCGATGTACGAGACTATGCGGAAAGCCCGGAGAAGCTACAAGATCTTATCAATTTTTCTACAGCTGAAACACCTTCCTATAGTGTGGCAAAGCTGATAAATGGTGAGATCGTATCGGAGTACCCCCTTGAAACCGAGCAGCTTGCAGAAGCAATTATCATGGATGTTATGGTAAAGTCTGCCGCCTGGGAGGGCATTGATATTACCACCTTGAAGGAGTGCTATCTGATTCGTCAGATGTTTCCGAAGGCAAATGAAATCCATGAATATTATGCCTATTTACTGGAGGATGGCAGAGCAGTTTTGCAGTCCGGTACAGGCGGCCGGTATAGCATGCTATCACAGGAGCTTTATTTGGAACTGGTTGACCACTGTCGGCAGCCTTTATGAAAAAGGCAACCACTCAATCAGTCTCCAGTTTGCGGGGAACAATTGGTTATGTACTTTTCACTTAAATAAGGCTGAACCGCTGCAGCATTCTATGTGAGGCAGCGGCTCTTACTTCGTCGTTTAGCAATTAATAAGCTTTAGAATTAAAATTTCAATTTCTTCTCTGAATTATATAAGAAAGGCCAATTTGTTCAAACATTTATTTACTATCCTTTCCTGAGATTACTTCTGCTCCTTAGCACTTGATCTTCCCCAAAACCTCTCCTATGGGCTCGTAAATTGCAAGGGCTGCCCTCTTGTCTGCAGAGGTTTTTGTTTTGTTGATTAATATTAGCTTGTCTCCTTGATAATAGTCAATTAATCCGGCAGCAGGATATACATTCAGAGATGTTCCCCCGATAATCAGTACATCTGCCCTGCTGATATATTCTACTGAACGACTGATTACCTTATCATTAAGCGGTTCTTCATACAATACAACATCAGGCTTTATAATATCGCCACAGATACAACAAGGTACTCCAATGACAGATTGAATATGAGTAAGGTCATATGATTTATTGCACGTCATACAATAATTTCGGTGAATACTTCCATGTAATTCCAGAACATTCCTGCTTCCGGCCGCCTGGTGAAGGCCGTCTATGTTCTGGGTTATAACCGCTTTTAATTTTCCCATTTGCTCAAGCTTTGCCAGGGTAAAATGAGCTTTATTGGGCTTGGCATGTAAAAATAACATTTTCTCTCTGTAGAATTTATAAAATTCTGTTGTGTGACTCATGAAAAAGGAATGACTTAAAATGGTTTCAGGAGGGAACTGATATCGTTGGTGATACAAGCCATCTACACTCCGAAAATCAGGAATTCCACTTTCGGTAGACACTCCTGCTCCCCCAAAAAACACAATATTCCGGCTTTCGTCAATGATCTGTTGTAGTTTTTCTTGCATATTCTCTGCTCCTTTGCATAGATTTTCTCCGTTTATATTTTTAAAATCCTATCCCTTTTTTTGCTTTCTTGCCTCAATCCCCCAGGTTGCCAACATTTCCAGAGACGGCCGTATCTGCTTTCCCAATTCTGTCAACGAGTATTCCACGCGCGGTGGAATTTCATTATACTGTTTTCTAATAACCACGCTGTCACCTTCTAATTCTTCAAGGGATTTCGCCAACATAAAGCTGGAGATCCCCGGCAGTTTTCTTTGCAGCTCATTAAAGCGTATCACATCCTGTTGGCCTAATTCCCACACAATGGGGAGTTTCCATTTACCATTCAAAACACTTAAAGCGTATTTTACAGGACAATCGTCCATGAGTTATCACCCTTTACTTATATTTTTATTACTTACCTATAATTTTTTGCGTACTTGAACTAATCTAAGTGTACTCATATCATTATAAATGAAAAATAGAAAAAGTAAAGGTGGTAATAGATCATGAACGTGTTAACAGCAATTGAAAAAAGAAAAAGTGTCCGTGCTTACAAGCCTGGAAAAGTGGAGCAGGAAAGATTGGATACCCTCGTTGAGGCAGCAAACAGCGCCCCAATCTTCGGAGAAATTCATATTACAGTAGTTGAAAACTCCTCTTTACTTAATGAAATCAACGATGCGGCTCTTAAGCAAATGAAAAATTCCGGCAATGACTTTCTGGTAAAGCGAGCATCAATGGAAGGGTACAATCCCCTATACGGTGCACCTGTTCTGATTCTTTTATCCGCACCGAATGGAAATGACAGCAACGGTTCAAACATGGCAAATGTCTCCTGTGCAGCGGAAAATATCCTGATTGCCGCAACTGAATTGGAACTTGGCTCATGCTATGTTATAGCACCCTTATTAGCGCTTTCTGATCATGATTTATTCCAAAGGATGAATATTCCACAAGGCTATGTTCCGCTTTGCGGCGTATTAGTCGGATATGCCGATGTTGCTAATACTGCTTTTACACATGAAAGACCAAAAAAAGAGAATGTGACTTACCTCCGTTAGCAGACCAGTTTCATTAACAATATTGCTCGTGTGGGCGGCCCTCCCTATATCAAAGTAGGTTTATAAAACAGAGGATATTAGAGTCAAGTCAATAGTTTAGCCTCTTCTCCAAAATAACCCGCATAACTGGTGGTTATGCGGGTTGTCTTCTGAAGCTACTCCCACTTAAAAAATTTGATAGAAACACCTATACAGATTACTGAAAGGGCAACCATTAGGATAAATGACAGGAAAACACCCTCTGTCGGCAATCCAAGGGAAGCGGCCTTTAGAATTTTGATCCCCTGTGTCAGTGGAAGAATATCAGCTATTCTTTGAAGTGCTGCGGGCATAATCTCATAGGGTAAAGTTGCACCCGAGAAAATCAGCATGGGGAAATACAGTAAACTGGCAACAACACCTACCATTTTTGTATTAGGAACAATACCGCCTACCATCATACCCATACTGAACATAGAGATCATTACTAAAAAATACCCCATCAGGAAGTGAAGCCAGGAGCCAGCCAATTGATAATTGAAGAAGATTGTTGCCGTCATATAAACAAGCGCCAGTGAAGCCAGGGCATAGATGGCATAGATCACCACCTGCACGATTAAAATCATGGCTGGAGTAACGGGAGTTACTTTAAAGCGTTTCAGTATTTTCTTACTGCGATAGTCTGATACGACTAAAGGAAGACCCATGACACCGCCTGCACAAATTGAGATTGTTGCAAGGGCACCGAAGGATTGCTGCAAAAAAGTATATTCCGCGCCCTCAAAGGCAGGCTTGTTTCCGTATATTATACCTAGAATGATCAAGACTACCAAGGGCATACAAATTGCAAAAATAAACATATCCATTCCCCTTAAGGATAATCTCAACTCAGTTTTAAGCATTGTCCGAAATGTTTTCATTATTATTACCCTCCTCCTTCGTAAACCAAAGATAAGCGTCCTCAAACTTATCGCATTGGCTTGCAGCAATTGCTTCATTAACAGTTCCATAAAACACAATTTTTCCTTTTTTCAATATGCAGATGGTGTCACACAGGGCTTCAATTTCATCCATATAATGGGAGGTTAAAAAAATCGTCAGTCCCCTTGCTTTCAAATTAGAAAGGCTTTTCCAAACATCACGCCTGGCTTTCGGGTCAAGCCCTGTTGTTAATTCATCTAAAAAAACCACCTCAGGGTTCGGAATAAGGGCAAGAACAATAAAAAGCCGTTGCTTTTGCCCTCCTGAAAGCTCACTGACAAAACTTTTACTTTTATCGGAAATCCCGAATTGCTTTAATAAGCTCTGATAATTAGTTGTCACCTTGTAAAGGGATTCAGTAACACTGCATAGCTCTTCTACGGTTATTTTTTCCTGATAATTTGCTTCCTGAAACTGGACTCCTACCCTTTCAAATAGTTTTTTTCTTGCCGTTAATGGATTCATTCCCAAAATGGATACAGTTCCCATGTCGGGTTTTTTTGTACCTAAAATACACTCTATTGTTGTACTTTTTCCGGCACCATTGGCACCGAGCAAACCAAATACCGTACCTCGTTTCACTGATATGCTCACATTTTCCACTGCGGGCAGCCCGTTATAAGATTTATATAGCTGCCCTACACTAATTACATCTTCCATGTGATTTCCTCCTTATCTCTTAGTATTTTCTACAAAAAAAGAATAGCACCAACAACAAGGTTGGTGTTAAAGTATAGGGTTTATTAGAATTTAGTTTTCATATCCTGAAGCATGCTTATCATTATCCTGGCATTGCCTTCTGCCTTCTTTAGGGAGCTTATTAATTGATCACATACAGAAATAATATTTTCATTTCCTTTAGGTGTATCAAGTACTTTTTTTATATTGGTCTTTGGATTCGTCGACAGTTCATTTAGCATACGCAAAATAGATTCAAGTGAATAATTTGCACATCGGAGTGCTCGAATAACTTTTAAACGACGAATATCATCGGATGTATAAATACGATAGCCATTCTCTTTACGTTTTATAGACAATAGACCGTTCATTTCCCAATTTCTGAGGGTATCCATTGAGATTTTCAGATATTGGGAAGCTTCTTTTCTTTTGAGCAACAGCATATCTTTTTGTGGTTCACTAGCTAGAAGCTCCTTCACTATTTCTATTGCCTCTTCTGAATTTTTTCTTTCTTGCTGCACTTGTAACAAATATTCATATGTAAGCTCAAGGGCACTATCGAAATCCCCCTTTGCAGATGTCTTAACCATTTCAACAATCTTTTTTCGCAAACCATTTTGCATTACTTCTATTTCAAAGGCTATACGGGCAAGCCTGAATTGTTCTATATGAAAATCCCTAAAATCCCGGTAACCATTTGCTTGACGTTCAGGCTTTGGAATAAGACCCAATTTCTCGTAAAGGCGAACCGTGTTCGGATGTATTCCAATTATTCTTGCGACCTCTGCTGTTTTATAACTATTCATTTTTTAACTCCCCCTATTTTTAATTATATAATAGTATTTCATTAAAGCCTGGTGTTATAGTGGAGTGTTTTAATTTATTTTTGTTAAAACTTACCCATGTATGAAAAATTTTCTCATAATTGGACAAAATATAAGATAGTTACTACATTTTAAGTTTAATTTAAAAAGGAGGCATCCAACGATGAAACCTTTTCGTCGAATACCTGCCCACATTGGTATTATACCTGATGGAAACAGAAGATGGGCTACAGAAAACGGTTATGAAAAAAGGGACGGCTATAAGCATGGTGTTTCGCCAGGCTTTCAGCTCTATGAAATGATGCTTGAATATGGAATCAAGGAGGCAACCTTCTACGGATTTACAAAGGATAACAATAAACGAGAATTAAGTCAGCGGGAAGCCTTTACCCGTGCATGTATCGAAGCTGTGGAGCTTCTCAGCGGTAGAGATGCAAATCTATTGGTTATTGGCAATACCGATTCCAAGGCCTTTCCCCCGGAGTTAAAAAAGTATGCCAATAAACGGGTATCCTTTGGCCGTGGGTTAATTAACATCAATTTTTTAGTAAATTACGACTGGGAATGGGACTTAAAAAATCTAATGAAGGGTAAAACCCTGGCCTCTGAAGAAATTCCTCGAATTGACTTAATCATCAGATGGGGAGGTCGAAGGCGTCTCAGCGGTTTTTTACCGGCTCAATCTGTCTATGCTGATTTTTATGTAATCGATGATTATTGGCCAAATTTTAATCAAGCCCACCTTCATGAAGCCTTAAATTGGTATCAAAATTGTGATGTAACCCTGGGGGGGTAATCCCTTATGAAACAGGGTTTTCATTGACGAAATCATCTATCTAAGTTCGATAGATGATTTTTTATTGTACTATGTTTATGGTATAGACTTTATTCAATTTCATAATAAATCGTCCTCTCTGCCATCAAATCGGCGGGATGGATCATACCACCTTTTTTATAATTGATGATCATCTTAACCGTAATGGTATATTTTCCAGAGGTAACGGGATTCCCTTCATCGTCCTGGTAATCCCATGGATATAAAAAGTTAATGACTTCTCCCGGCTGTAAGGTGACATCAATCAGGGCCTGAGTAAAGGCATAATGTTTTGAATAGCGATAGACCTCATTTCCAGCTTCATTATGAATAAAAATATCAAATTTTTGTCCTGAACTGAAATAAAGCTGTTGTTCCTCGCAAGAGATATTTTCAAAGAAAAAGTTAATCTTAATTACTTCATTTTCTTCCTCCAGCTCCATTGTTGTCTTAAAAAAGCCTTGGATTGCTTCTTTGGCTTTTTTACCTTCGAGCCCCCATTTTTCCATAAGCTCTGGGGTAAGCTCCACTGTCCGAGCTGGCTCTAGGGCAATGGCCTGGTCATCTACCTTAATGGACTCATCAAATACAGGGGTGATCTTCCTTTCTTGTTCCATACCGGGACTTACACCCAAGACAAGGCTTACAATCAAAACAAACCATTTCATCCAATCTTTCAAAGGCTCCACTTTCAAATTCCTCCTTCTGGAACTTTAGTATTTGATTAAATGATGAGATAAAGAACGGTTTTTCACAATTATACCATAATATTGAAGGAAGTTAGAGTTACCTAGCAAGGAAATTTATCGCACAGATAAAAGGATGTAAAAAAATAAGGCGACATTCTGCCGCCTTATTTTTGTCTCTCTAATAAGCACCGATACTTTTACTTAGGGTCTCTTCAAAGACTTCGTCAGATTTTTGCTCTTCTGACGTATTCTGGGTATTGTTAAGATTTTCAAAGGCAGTCGAGAGCATTAGCTTGATTCGGTTTAACTGATTTACCTCACTGGCCCCTGGGTCATAATCGATGGCAACAATATTGGTGCCGGGGTAAACCCGTTTTAATTCCTTCATCATACCCTTTCCAGTCACATGATTGGGCAGGCATGCAAAGGGCTGCATACACACAATATTTTTGACGCCTCCTTCGATTAATTCCACCATTTCCCCAGTCAGGAACCAGCCTTCACCCGTTTGATTTCCCAGTGAAAGAACGGTGGCAGCCCCCTCGGCAATTTCATAGATGGACTTTACAGGGCTGAATCTGGTGCTTTGGGCAATGGTATCTCGATAAACCTTGCGATATAATTCAATAATTGAGATAATTGCCTTTGATGTCAGCATTGACTTTCTAGTACCCGCCAGATAACGGTAATTAAATTCTGAGTTCACAACACAATACAAGATGAAATCTGTTAAATCCGGTACAACTGCTTCTGCCCCTTCATCTTCAATAATTTGAATAATGTCGTTATTGGCCGTAGGATGGAACTTAACCAGAATTTCGCCCACCAGTCCCACTTTGGGCTTAACTTTATCGGTTATCTCAAACCTTTCAAAGTCATTTACTATCGCCCTAATATTATTTTTAAAGGTTTTCTTACTACCAGAGGCTAAGGAGCTTTTACAGATTTTCACCCATTTTTCATATAACTCGTCGGCAGACCCCTTCACCTTCTCATAGGGTCTTACCCGATAAAGCACCCGCATTAGTAAATCGCCATAAACTAAGGCCATCATAGCCCGATCAAGCAGCTTCAATGTGATTTTAAAACCTGGATTTTTTTCCAATCCCAGGGCATTTAAGGATAGCACTGGCACATTGGAAAAACCTGCGTCTACCAGGGCCTTTCGCAGAAAGCCTATATAATTTGTGGCCCTGCAGCCCCCTCCGGTCTGACTAATCATAACGGTGGTATTGTTTATATCATATTTCCCCGACTTTAAGGCTTCAATTAATTGTCCCAGGGCAATAATAGCCGGATAGCAGGCATCATTATTCACGTATTTTAGTCCTTCCTCCACTGCCTTTTTATCCTTTGAAGGCAGCACAACTAAATTATAGCTAGCATTACGGAATGCCTCCTGCAAAAACTGAAAATGGATGGGCGACATTTCCGGTACCAAAATGGTGTGATTCTTCCTCATTTCCTTGGTAAAGGTAATTTTCTTATATTTATTTTCCTTGGGTTTAATTTTTACCAGCCCTTGCTTTTCCCGTTCCAAAACGGCTGCCTTCAGAGAACGGAGTCTGATTCTAACAGCTCCCAGATTGTTTCCCTCGTCGATTTTTAACACAGTGTATATTTTAGAATAAATATCCAGTATATCCTCCACCTGATCTGTTGTTACAGCATCCAGCCCACACCCAAAGGAGTTTAATTGAACCAGCTCCAACTGACCTTCCTTGGCTACAAAGCTGGCGGCTGCATAAAGCCTTGAATGATAGGCCCACTGGTCAACAACCCTAATGGGTCTGCTAACAGTTCCTAAATGGGCCACGGAATCCTCTGTTAAAACGGCCATTCCCAGGCTGTTAATCAGTTCCGGTATACCATGATTAATTTCAGGGTCAACATGGTAGGGCCTTCCTGCCAGCACAATTCCCTTTATACCCTTTTCTTTAATATATTGAAGGGTCTCTTCTCCCTTTTTCTCAATATCCCTTTTATAGCGTTCCTGTTCCTGCCATGCCTTTTCAACAGCCTGAAAGATTTCTTCCCTGCTAACCTGGAAGGCCTTTAGCTCTTCAAAGAGCCTTTCGGCCAGACGCCCTTTATGATGGAAGGGTAGAAAAGGCTTCAGCAAGGTAATATTCTGCTCCCTTAAGACATCAACATTGTTTTTAATTACCTCAGGATAAGAGGTTACAATAGGACAGTTATAATGATTGTCAGCCTGCTGCTGTTCCTTTTTCTCATGTATAATACATGGATAAAAGATGGTTTTAATCCCCTTTTCCACCAGACTCATAATATGACCATGAACTAGCTTTCCGGGATAACATACAGATTCAGACGGAATGGTTTCAATTCCCTTTTCATATACCGCCTTAGAGGACCTTTCTGAAAGCTCTACAGAAAAACCCAGTTCTGAAAAAAAGGTAAACCAGAAGGGGTAATTTTCGTACTGGTTCAATACCCGAGGAATTCCGATTTTTCCCCTTGCTGCTGCCTCTTCCTTGATAGGCTCATAGTCAAAGGTTCGTTTATATTTATAATCATACAAATTGGGAAGCTCCTGATGGGCCTTTGATTTCCCTGCCCCCCGTTCGCAGCGATTACCTGAAATAAATCTTTCACCGCTGCCAAAGCGATTTATGGTTAACAGACAATTGTTGGGGCATAGGCCACATCTGGTCATGGTGGTCTTTACCATAAGATTTTGAATTTCATCTTCCTTTAAAAGGGTGGTTTCATGGCCCACCTGGTATCTTTCCCTGGCAATGAGGGCAGCTCCAAAGGCCCCCATAATACCGGCTATATCCGGGCGGATAACCTCTTTACCAGATAAAAGCTCAAAGCTTCTAAGGGCGGCATCGTTGTAAAAGGTTCCTCCCTGTACTACTACCCTCTCTCCGATCTCCTGGGGGTTGCGTAATTTAATTACTTTAAACAGGGCATTCTTGATAACAGAGTAGGCCAGTCCCGCTGAAATTTCTCCTACGGAAGCCCCCTCTTTTTGTGATTGCTTAACCCTGGAATTCATAAACACAGTGCATCTCGAGCCCAAATCCACTGGCTTCTGGGCTAATAATGCCTCCCTGGCAAAGTCAGTAATCGGCATCCCCAGGGAATGGGCGAAGGTTTCCAGAAAAGAGCCGCATCCCGATGAACAAGCCTCATTCAAAAGAATACTATCGATGACCCCATTCTTAATGCGTAGGCATTTCATGTCCTGTCCGCCAATATCGAGAATAAAATCTACCCCTGGACAAAAGAACTCTGCTGCTTTATAGTGGGCTACCGTCTCAATTTCCCCTATATCTACCTTTAATCCGGTCTTCAACAATCCTTCTCCATAACCGGTGACGGCAGCATTCACCAGCTTAGCCCCTGGGGGCATTTGACCATATAACTCGGTTAAAACCCTCAGGGTAGACTTTAACGGACTTCCTTCGTTACTGCCATAAAAGGTATATAATACAGCGCCTTCTTCATCAATCAGAGCGGCTTTGGTGGTGGTGGAGCCTGCATCAATCCCTAAATAGCATTTACCTTCATAGCTTTCCAATTCTCTTCTTTTAACAGCATGACGCCGATGTCTTTCCTGAAATTCTTTGAGCTCCCCTTCATCCCTAAATAACGGGTCTAGCCGTTCTGATTCTTCAATAGATGTATTTCTTAAGGCTTCTAGCCTTTTTACCAGGCTGCTGAAGGATACGGGTTTTTCATTGACAGAGGCTAAGGCGGCACCAACGGCAATGAACAACTGGGAGTTTTCAGGAAAGATTACCTGATCTTCGCTTAATTCAAGGGTTTCAATAAAGCGCTTTCTTAACTCTGAAAGAAAATATAAGGGGCCCCCTAAAAAGGCCACATTTCCCTTAATTGGCTTGCCGCAGGCTAGTCCACTGATTGTCTGAATGACAACAGATTGAAATACTGATGCGGCAATGTCTTCTTTTGCAGCTCCTTCATTTAAGAGGGGTTGAACATCTGTCTTGGCAAACACACCGCATCTGGCAGCAATAGGATAAATTGTTTTATAGCCCTTGGCAAGCTCGTTTAAGCCCTGAGCATCGGTTTTAAGAAGTGTCGCCATTTGATCGATAAAGGAACCGGTTCCACCGGCACAGGTACCATTCATTCTCTGGTCTAGGCCACCGGTAAAGTAAGTAATCTTAGCATCTTCTCCACCCAATTCAATGGCCACATCGGTTTCAGGGTACATTTTTTGAATTGCCTTTGTTCCGGCTATCACTTCTTGAACAAAGCTTACATCTAAATTACTGGCAATGGAAATCCCCCCGGAGCCTGTTATGGTTAAGGTAATCTCCTGGCTCTTAAATTTTAAATAGGCTTCCATTAAAAGTGCTTCTACAGTTCTTTTTATGTCAGATAGGTGTCGTTGATATTTACTAAAAACAACATTCATATAATGATTCAACACAACAACCTTAACAGTTGTCGAACCAACATCTATACCAACATGTAATAATTGGCTCATATTTATTCCTCCATTATTGTTCACAATTCAACTAGTTTTTCAAAACATAATTTTAAAAATTTATTTGTCTTTTCCCTTACTATTTTTATTAGCCTCCCGATGCATTTATCACTTCTTCTTTACAGATACCCCTTGCTATTAAATTTAACTCAACCATATATATTTTTAAGGCTTCATCCATGGTCTTTTCCTGGGTAAAGCTATGAATGACATTATGAACTGTAACGACCATCATAATTCGCATAACGTAAATAAGCTCCTGATTTGTTGTGATACTTAGCCTTGACCAATCAACCAACTCATTCAATATTTCCTTTGATTCCTTCATAGAATTCGGGAAAAAAGCACATTGAATTTTATGATTCATATTGAGAAAGGCATTTTTCAAAAAAAATCGATTTTCATTTTCAATGAAACATTGGTATAAGTAAATGTAGGTTTCAATAAAGGCAGCCAGTAAATCACCTTTTTGATCCTTTAAATTCACCAACAACTGATGGTGAATATCCTTTACAAAATCATTTAAAACAAAAAAGAATAAATCTTCTTTATCATTAAAATATTGATAAAAGCTTCCCCGAGAAATTTCAGCATATCTAATAATATTTGAAATACAGGCTTCATGCAGCGGAGCCCTAGAAAATTCCTTTTTAGCAGCTTCAATCAGAACACTTTGCTTTAACTCCGGTAAATTAAAAAAGGTTTGTTTGGGCATTGCTGCTCCTCCAATCAAAAACGAAAATTAGGTATAATTAATTCTATGTGACACATTGTCATATGTCAATAGCCTTTCTATAGAGTTTTTGTAAATTTTGTATTTTCCTGTCTATCTGGCAAGAAGTCCTTCGATTTTTCTCGTTTTTTGCTGTCAACTATAATACGTTTTACAATGGCAAAAAGTCTATATAAAATTTAATAATTTTGTGCCTCATCCCATAGAAAAAAAAGTCTATCAATGTTATGATATTTAATAGATATTAATATAGACTAAAACCTTTTATTTTTTATCCAGTTCTCTTGTTATTAAAGGTCGATCATCCAATATTCCAGCCTCGCCCTCTTATACTGAATACTGGGCTTTAAGAAGACAAACACTCATTTTTCTGAAATACATAATACTCGGGCAAAAGGAGGACACACTTTGAATACCATTATACTGACCGATTCTTGCTGTGATTTAACACCAGACTTTGTAGAAGCAAACGTAGATTATATTGATATCATTGGAATGCCTGTCGAAATCGATGGTTTCCAATACTTTGATGACTTTGGAAAAACCTTATCCCATAACGATTTTTACCGTACCCTGAGGAATGGGGTTATCCCCTCAACATCTCAAATCAATGTCTTTCGTTTTGTTGAAAAATTTAAAAGTCTTTATAATGAGGGAAAAGCCATTCTATATTTAGGCTTTACATCAGGAATGAGTGGGACTTTTAATAATGCAGTGCTGGCTAAAGACCAATTTCTTGAAGATTGCCCAGGAGGAGAGATCACCATTGTTGACACCGCCTCGGCCTCCATTGGACAGGGGGTTTTGATTGTCAAGGCAGTGGAAATGCTAAGGGAAGGTAAAACTGCCCAGGAGATTGCAGCCTGGGTGGAATCCAACAAAATGAACACTAATCATTGGTTTGCAGTAGATGACCTTCATTATTTAAAAAAGGGAGGTCGTATTTCTGCCGTCACCGCCACCCTGGGAACAGCCCTCAATGTAAAGCCAATTTTAACTGTCGATACAGAGGGAAAACTGAAGACCTATACTAATGTAAGGGGTAGAAAAAAATCAATTAAATTTTTATTTGAGCGATTCCTTGAGCATATGAAGGAAGAAACCGATACGATTATCATTGGCCATGGCAATGCTCCAGAGGAGGCAGAGACCCTTCGATCCTATGTATTGCAGGAATGTAAGCCAAGGCAGCTGATTGTTTCAGAGTTGTCTGCAACCATTGCCTCCCATGTGGGGCCTAATATGCTGGCAATTGCCTTTCTTGGCGCCGGTCGTGAAGAAAAATAGAAACAGGGTGATTCAATGAATCACCCTGTTTCTATTTTTCAAACTCTCTGTATATGGCCCTAATACCATTTTCAAAATCACTATTTTCAACACCTACAATAATATTCATTTCACTGGAGCCCTGGGTAATCATCCTTACATTAATTTTTTCCCTGGCTAAGGCCCCAAAAACCCGTGCAGATATTCCCCTTGTACGAATCATTCCTCGCCCCACCACTGCAATGAGAGCCATATTGGGGTAAGCCGCCAGAGAATCGGGTTGACATTGTATTTCTATTTCCTTCATCACCTTTTCCAGCTTGTTTCCCAGCTCTGAATTGGCAATGACCAAAGACACCGTGTCAATACTTGAGGGCAGGTGTTCAGCCGAAATATCATTTTCCTCTATAATTGATAAAAGCCTGCGTAAAAACCCCTTTTCAGAGTTCATTAACATTTTTTCAATGGCAAGAACTGTAAAATCCTTTTTGCCAGCAATTCCTGTAATGGTTTGAGTATACTTGATCGGTGTTAAATCGTTGGTTATGATTGTACCGGCATCTTCAGGTGAATTGGTATTTTTAATTTGAATAGGTATTCCTTCTTTTTTAACCGGAAATATGGCCTCCTCATGAAGTACCGAGGCCCCCATATAAGACAGCTCTCGGAGTTCCTTGTAGGTGATCCTTTCAATATGCCTGGCCCCACTTATAATTCTTGGGTCTGCCACAAAAAATCCCGATACATCTGTCCAATTCTCATAAAGACTGGCTGAAACGCCACGGGCAATAACAGCACCGCTTACGTCTGAACCTCCCCTTGAAAAAACAACGATTTCTTCTGATTTTCCCTCAATTGAACCATAAAACCCTGGTATTACAGCCTTACTAACAGATTTTAATTTATCCTTGATCATCTGCTGCGTAATTTCCGGCTCAAACCTGCGTTGTCTATTAAAGACAACCAATTCTGATGCATCAACGAAATCATAGTTTAATAGGGAAGCCAGGATTAAACCACTTAAATATTCTCCCCGGCTGACGGTATAATCTAAAGAAGCGCCCGATAGAATTTGTTCTCTTATCTTATTTAAGGCTTCGTCAATTTCCAGTGATAAATTTAGTTCAAGACAAATATCCTTAAATCTTCTCTTGATGATTCCAAAGGGCTCCTCAATTGAGCTTCCCTGCAACCAATTTTGATAACATTGATATAAAAGGTCTGTCACTTTTTGATCTTTGCCCTGGCCCTTGCCCGGAGCAGAGGGAACAATATATCTTCTGTTTTTATTAGCCAGTATAATGTCCCTTACCTTTAAAATCTGATGGCTATCGGCCAGGGAGCTTCCCCCAAATTTTGCGACAACTATATCTTGATCCATTAATGATTCCCCCATGATCTATATTATGACTTTAAATTAAACCACCTGCTTTTGCATCGTATCCTTGTGCTTTATAGAAGTAAATATTACAATTTGTTAAAATATTTCTATCAATTTTATACTTTAACCAAGCCATTGTCAACATAAAAATGTAAAAATAGCAGAAAGAACCAGGGTTTGATCGAAAGGATCAAACCCTGGCTCTTCTATATATCAAATAAGGGGGAGGATAATTTGCTATTTTTTCAATGCAGCGCTTTCTCCTGCTATTCTGCCGAATACGGTAATATCTGCCAAGGCATTGCCGCCTAAACGATTACTACCATGAATTCCGCCAGTTACTTCACCCGCTGCGTATAATCCAGGAATCACCTTTCCATTGGTATCCAAAACCTGGGCACTGGTATTAATTTCAATTCCACCCATGGTATGGTGAACAGTAGGCTTCCTTGCTCCTGCATAGAAGGGTGCTGTATCGATTTTATCAGCAAATAGAGTTCTGCCAAAGGCATCGGGGCCGCCGGTTTCTACTGCCTGATTAAATTCTTCTACTGCCTTTACTAAATTGTCTGGATTCACACCAATTTGCTCTGCCAATTCCTCCAGGGTATCTCCCTTAAAGGCCCTTCCCTGCTCAATTAATTCATCTATGGTTTCATTAAAATTATTTTTTGTATCTCCTGTGGGGTAGGAATGTTTGTCAAGAATTACCCACATCAAAGCATCTTCCTGTTGGAACAGGGCACTGGTCATAACATCTCTTCTGGCCCCTTCGTCTACAAACCGCTTACCAGCTTTATTGACGAAGATTCTATTTTCAACCCCCTGCTCTATGTTCCCGCTGAGGCTTCCTGTTTGTGGATCTCCCATGGGTAATAGCTGAATATTTTCCAATCCAATTAAGCTGGCTCCTGCCTTTTCGGCCATTACAAGACCATCGCCGGTGGCTCCGGGATGATTGGTGGTTTTAATATTGGTTAAGGAAGGCCAATTTTTGTTGTATTGATCCCTCATGGCTACATTGGCCCCAAAGCCACCCGCTGCCATAACAACACCGTTATTGGCCTTTAAAACCACCTCACCATTTAATCCATTGGCCTTTACACCTACCACCCGGCCATCTTCAATAATTAGTTCTGTTGCTTCGGTATCAAGGAGTATTTCTACCCCTTCATTGGCTTCAATATAATTTACATAGGTATTAATAAAACCTGTTCCCAATGGATCTACGGGCTTATGGGACCTGGGCCACAGTGCCCCCAATACAGTAAACACTTCGTCCTTAAACTTCATTCCCAGCTCCTCTAGCCATTGTAGGGCCGGGTAGGCATTTTCCACAAAGGTTTCAATCAATTCAGGATTACCAAGCTTGTCTCCGCCTTCGTAGGTTTGAGTATAATGCTTATCGACGGAGTCTTCAATTCCCTGGGCTTTTTGCCTGTCTGGGTCTACAGCATTATAGGCGCCTCCTGAAAGAATCGTGTTCCCACCAAGTCTGGGCATTTTTTCAATTAATATAACTTCAGCACCATTTTGATGGGCCGATACTGCTGCTGCAAGGCCGGCTCCTCCACCACCTATCACAACTACATCGGTGGTATATTCTACAGCTTCACCCCTGGCTTCCTTGTTATCTTTTTTGATATTCAAGGCATCGATATCTGCCCCTGCCTCCTTAAGGGCCTCGGTAACAGCAGCAATAATGGCTTCGCTGGTTACTGTTGCTCCAGAAATTGCATCTACAGCAAGGGTTTGTCCATCTACAATGGCCTTAGGAATTCTTTCGATGGCAGGGTCTGAAATACTGGGGCTTTCATTGTGCTCAAGTATTTTAACCTCTTTAATGCTTGTATCGTCTACAGTTACCTCTACCTTTAAATCACCATTATGACCTGCAGCAGTGGCAGTATATGTACCTGCCTTAAACATCGCCTCTAGTTCAGTTTCTGCCGGCTTTGCCTGGCATGCCACCGTTAAAAGCACCATAAATACAGCCAGAACAAAGCAAATCATCCCTTTGAATTTTTTCTTAAGCTTCATTCCTTCTCCTCCTAGTCTACCTTTTTTCCAGTGAAACCAACTATAAATTGCCATAACCTCCCACTGTTATAATAAGGCTATAAATTTCATAGAATGGATTCACCGAATACCTTCATTCTAACTTGTGGTTAATATTTTGTCAACAATCATATTCAGAAATTGTCTATTTTAGGGGTAAAATTTTACTTTTGATTTTGAATTTAGTATAATTTATCTATTAAAAATTGTTGGGGGCGGAAATTAATGGAGAAGCTGACAAAGAGAAAATTGCAATCTTTGAATACCCAGCGTAAAATTTACCGTAAGGCGATAGAACTAATTGAAAAAAAGGGCTTTCATAATATCACGGTGGCAGAGATCTGCCGGGAGGCAGGGGTGTCTATCGGCTCCTTTTATAATTGCTTTCCTTCCAAAAATGCTATTCTGGATGAAATTTTTAAATTGGCCGACGACTATTTTATCGAGGTAGTAGCAAAAAAAATTCCTTCAGGTACCACTGTTGACAAAATAATAAGCTATTTCCATTACTATGGGGAATATAATGTGAGCCGGGGCATTGATTTTGTCAAGCAATTATACAATGTTCAAAATAATTTATTTATCACAAAAGGAAGACACATGCAGGCTGTATTGAAAAACATATTGGTTGAAGGTCAAAGTAAAAATGAAATCCCAACGGATATGTCAGCTGAAGAGATGGTGGATTATTTATTTATTGCAGTTCGGGGAGTCGTATATCATTGGTGTCTGAATAACGGCAGCTACGACCTGGTAGCCCACCTGGATTCCTACGTAGCTCGGTTGGTCAAATCAATTCTTTAACTTGAACAAATTCTTTTTTGAAAGATTAAGGAATAGCTTTGTTATAACCTAATATATGGAAAATCCCATCTTTAATCTAATTATTTTAAGTGAGAACTTCCCTATAAAAAAAGGATGATGCAGGTCAACACATCATCCTTATCTGTTCAATGAACCTATTAATTAGCCCGAATTACTTCGACATCATAACCATCTGGGTCAGTAACGAAATAATACCTTGGTGGGCTACCCGGCAAACCCATTAGCTTCGTCACCTTATATCCCATGGCCATATGTCTTTCTCGGGAAGCCTCAAGATCCTCAGCCTCTACTGCTATATGACTAAATCCATTTCCGATTTCATAGGGCTTTTCAGGGTTATAATTGTAGGTAAGCTCAATTTCATAATTACCAGAATCATCACTAAGGTAAACCAATGTAAATTTGTCCTCTGGAAAATCCTTTCTCCTTGTTTCCTTAAGGCCCAAGGCCTCCTGATAAAATTTCAAAGACTTTTCTAAATCCATTACCCGAATACAGGTATGTAATAACTTCATATCATCCCTCCTCTTGATAATTGTATCTTATATTATACCAAATTTTACTTATTTCAACCAGGGCATCTATCTTTATTTATTCAATGTTTTTCGATGTCAAACTTATAAATCCCATTATAATCAAATAATGGTAAAAAAGGTATGATTTCATATGAAATTCTATTGTATTTTAATTGATTGAAATGCTACGGAGTTTTATGAAATTAATTTAATAATAATAAGTGTTGTTATTTTTTTAACGCTATGGTATGATGTCTTTGTTGATGTTTATTTTTAATTATTTATTTATTAGGGGGGATTATTTTGAAAAAACTATTAATGATTTTATTAACAATCTGTTTAGTTTCAACAATGGTTATGGGCTGTACACCAAACAATACCTCAGCCCCAGAACAGGAACCCGAAGAGCAGGGGTCTACTACCACACCTGATGACGAAGTTAAAGGTGATGGAGCCGTTGCCCTGGGCCTGGGATCAGTTACATCAATTGGGAAATCTAAAGATTACAATGTTTCAGCAGATGGAAAGGAAACCCTAGCTGTAGGACAGGTAGACACCGTTATTGCAGCCGCTACCTTTGACAAGGACGGTAAAGTTGTGGCTGTTTCCTTTGACACAGCCCAAACCAAGGTGAATTTTGACAAGGACATGAAGGTAACTTCTGACAAGGCAGCAGAATACAAAACCAAGAAGGAACTGGGCGACGAATATGGTATGAAGGGTATTTCCGGCATTGGCAAGGAATGGTTCGAGCAAATCGAAGCCTTGGAAGATTGGATGGTTGGTAAAACCGTTGATGAAATTAAGGCCATGAAGGTAACAGCCCGGGATGAATCTCATCCTGCAGTACCCGATGTACCTGAATTAACCTCATCTGTAACCATTACCGTTCAAGATTACATTGCTGCTCTGGAAAAGGCCTCTCAAAATACCGTAGCAGTTGAGGGAGCCGCTAAGCTAGGCTTAGGTCACACTGTTTCTATTGGCAAGTCAAAGGATTACAGCCTTGTAGATGGTAAGGAAACCTTACCGATGGCCCAGGTAGATACCGTTATGGCTGCAACAGCCTTTGATGAAAATGGCGTTGTTGTCGGTACATTAATTGATAATGCTCAAATTAAGGTTAATTTCGATGCCGAAGGTAAAGTAACCTCTGACAAGGCAGCAGAATATAAAACTAAGAAGGAACTGGGCAACGAATATGGTATGAAGGGTGTTTCCGGTATTGGCAAGGAATGGTTCGAGCAAATCGAGGCCCTTGAAGACTGGATGGTTGGTAAAACCGCTGATGAAATTAAAGGCATGAAGGTAAAAGCTAAGGACGAATCTCATCCTGCAGTACCCGATGTAGCAGAATTAACTTCATCTGTAACCATTTCTGTTCAAGACTATATTGCAGCAGTTGCTGAGGCCTATACTAACGCTCAATAGTTCTATTGAACAAGGCGGAAAATCTCTAAAATAAATATTTACTGATGAAAGCCCCTATATTTGTGGAGCAAGGATGGTAAAAAGCCTTGCAGTAACGAAATATAGGGGCTTTTTATC
>CBFGTV010000049.1:0-25419 GCA_965652145.1 uncultured Clostridiaceae bacterium | reverse complement strand
AACCACAGGAAGAAAATAGGCCCCTCGAAAAAACGTTTTCATCTTAATTTTTTTATTCAACATCAATGCAATCCCCAAGGATATTGACATGACCAGGGGTAGATAGCCCACGATGAATCGAAGGGTATTCTTTAAGGCCAACCAGAACTCCTCATCCTTCAATAATGTTTTGTAATTCGCAAGCCCAATAAACCTGGGGGTTGTAATTAAATTCCACTCTGTAAAGCTAAGGACAAAGGAATAGATAATTGGAATTCCTGTAAACAGAATAAATCCGATTAAATTGGGCAGTAAAAATAATCCAATTACCAGGCCCTTTTTCCATCCTCTTTCACCAACCATAGTACCCCTCCCTTTTCCCCTGCTATATAACCCTGGTTTTGGGATTAGTATTTTTATAAATAGGCATCTGAAACAAATGGTCTATGGCCAGCAGTGCGGCCCCAACTACCCATGCATTATTCCCCAGCTCTGATACATGTATAGTCGTATGATAATTCACTGGCGAGAAAAAGTTTTCCCGGGCCACCTTCAGCGTATGATCAAGAAACAAATCCTTGACCACCATTCTTTCCCCAACCAATACGATGATGGATGGATTCATAGTATTAATGACATTGACTAAGCCATAGCCCAGGTACAGACTGCTTTCCTTTAGAAGGGCCAGTGCAAGCTGATCACCTGCCATGGCTGAGCGGTAAACTTCTTCAGAGGAGAATTTTCCACTTTTCAGGCTGGATTGGGGAAACTCCTTTAATAATACCGGCCCCCTGTTGACAAAATATTTATCGGAGGCATATTCCTCTAAACAACCCTTTTGACCACAGTGACAGGGATACCCAGCAATTTGAATAATGGTATGGCCCATCTCCCCTGCACCGCCAAACTGACCATAATATAGCTTTTTGTCAATGATGATACCTGCCCCAACCCCGGCACCCACCGAAACACATATGAAATTATCATATATTCTTCCATAGCCCAGCTGTAATTCTGCCATAGAATAGGCATTGACATTGTTGTCTAAAAAGACAGGAACATGAATAACTGCCTCAATGGACTGTTTGATATTCACCTGATGCCAGCCCAGCATGGAGGACCTGATTAAAATTCCCTCCTGGCCATTCACCAGCCCTGAAACGGCAATTCCAATCCCCATTAACTGTCCTTCTGTCAGGCCATTATTGTCAAGAAGCTGCTGAACCCCCTGAATAATAAGGGGCATAACCACCTCTGGCTTTTCACCCTTGTTAAAAAACAAGTCCAACTTATCCTGAATATCGGCCTTCAAGTTGGTAAGGGCCAAAATAAGATGATCTTCTTCGATTTTCACCCCAATGGTATAGCCAAACTCATAATTGAATTTCAAAAGGATTGGCCGCCTTCCCCCGGTGGAATCTGCTTCACCGGTTTCAAAAACCAAATTGTCATTTTCAAGCTCTTCTACTATATTAGTAATAGTAGAAAGCCCCAGGTTCAGCGCCTTGGAAATATCGGTACGGCTAATGGGCCCATCCTTTCTGATCTTTTCAATTACCAGGGATCGATTGAGATCTTTGATTAACTGCTTATTTCCAATTCTTAAATCACCCAAAATCAATTCCACCTTTACTCTTTAGATTAATTTTATTGTAACTTACTTTTTTCAGTGAAGCAAGTATTTATTTTTTTAAATACATAGAAAATTATGTACTTTTACCTATCAATCTTTCAAGAGGTCTTTGGCCTTTTTCTAAATTTTTCGGAATCATTGGCGAAAAAAGGGTAAAAAATGAGACGGCTGCATCAATTAAAAAAGCCGTCATCAATCTGTTTTAATATTAATACTCTGTTTGAGATTATGGGATTAACTGAGCTACATTTTATCCTCAAGCTGCCGTATTCGGTCCTCCAGCTCCTTTATTTTTTCCTGAAGCCCGGTTTCCTCTTGGGGCTGATTTTGAAAACGCTTAAACAGCAGCAGGGTGACCACAACTGGTATTCCTAATAAAATCAATACGATTAATAGATTAACACCCTGGTATAGAAATGACATTTGATTATGCCTCCTTATCTGATTATAGGACTAATTATAGCATATTTTATATTTTTAGTGACGAACAAAACTGATTATATCTTGCTTTACAAAAAAGATTTTATTTTGTTTTAGTTTTTATTTCCCTATCTCTAAAAGTTTTTTTTTGATATAATTTAGGATAATATAAAGGACTTTGTCATTATATTTTTTACAATGAAAATAAAGGAGTGATAAGGGTGAAGGGAACTGTTGTGTCTACCTGGCTAAACAGTCTGGAAAGGCTGTTTGGCGAAGAAATTGTAAGGGCAGCTGTAAAATCTGTAGACTGGCAAGAAAATCGTATTATCAGCCCCCTTGAAGATATCCCTGATGAAGAGATTTTTTCAGTGTTTCAATTTGTATCGGATCATACCCAGGAGCCCGTTAATCAGATTTGGCGCAAAGTCGGAAACCAAAATATCAAAACCTTTCAGGCATGGTTTCCCTCTTATTTTGAACGCTATAGCCTAAAGGGATTTCTGATGATGATGGATGATGTTCATGGGCAGCTGACGAAGATTATTAAGGGAGCCAATCCACCTCGACTGCTGGCCAGGGAAATCGGCGAAAAGGAAATTGAAATTACCTACATATCTAAGCGGGGTCTGTTTGATTACTTTTTAGGTCTTTTAGAGGGAAGCTCTGCTTATTTTAATGAAAAAATTGAATTCAATATATTGGATACAGGATATACTGAAGATCAAAAAGCCTTTATGAAGGTAAACATACGGTTGGAAAAATCGGCTGACCAAACTATTTCAAGCCCAATGTCCAGGATAATGGGGCTGGGTATCTTTAAAAGCCTTGCCCTTAAGGTTAGTTTAATTCCATCAATCTTACTTTTCATTGGACTGATGATTTTAAATTCAAGCCAACCCCTGTTGATCAATTTAGGGCTCCCCCTGGCCAGCTTCGTCATTACTTTTCTGATTGCCTCTATTGTTCTAAAGCCTCTGAAAATAATGGAAGGAGAGCTTAACAGGTTAAAAAGCCTGGATTTTGCCCATAAAACCCTGTTAAAAACCGGCGATGCCAATGAAGATATGGTTGCCGTTCTTAACGAGGCCAAGGACGTGGTAAAAAAGGATTTCCTCTTTTTAAAGGGTGGAACCGATGATATGAACAATTACTTACGGGAGTTTTCTCAAATTGCAAACAATATGAAGGAGCTGTCGGATTCGATTTCTTCTGTAGTTCATGAGGTGGCCCTCAGTGCTTCAAGTCAGGCTGAGGAAACCGAGCACGCCGTCTCAATACTGGATCAATATATTCATACCCTGAACCAAATTGTTGTAGAGGAAACTGAAGGAAAAAACCAACTAACCCATTCCGTTGATAGCCTTAAAAGCTCCTTTGAATCGATTCAAAGGGTTAACCAAATGATCAATCAGGTAAGAAATAACTTTTCCAGTGTGAATCAACAGGGCCAGGATTTATCCCAGCAGGCCTCTAAAATAATGGAAATTAGCTCAACCGTTGAACAAATTGCCGATCAAACCAATTTATTGGCCCTGAATGCCGCCATTGAAGCAGCCAGGGCCGGTGAGGCTGGCAGGGGCTTCACTGTGGTGGCAGAGGAAATCAGAAAGCTGGCGGAGGACTCCAAAGAGGCTGTACATCATATTAACGATAATCTGGTCTATTTTATTCAATTGATTAATGGCTTCGTGAAGGAAATTGAGGCCCAGTACCAGCAGCTGGAAGCTAGTAACAACACCCTTGACCAAGTAACAAGGGACAATGAGGCATCAACCTCGGCCCTGGTGCAGGTGGCCAATGTCATTGTAAAATTAATTAATCAACTGTCTACTGAAACCAATCAGCTTACCTCTGTTGTAGAGAATATCCATTCTCTAGCTGCCATTGCAGAGGAAAACTCTGCTTCTTCAGAGGAAATGAGCGCCAATGTTATTCAATATTCCGAAAAGGTAAAGGATTTAACGGCCCATATTAACCAATTAGAGACCCTGATAGGAAACTTCAAGGCGGAATTGAAAAAGTATCAAATATAAACTAAAGGCCGGCGCTTCATCCCTTAGATGTAAGCACCGGCCTTTAGTTTATTTTTCTCTATGTTTTGGTCAATACTATCTTGGGAGGTGTTGACCATGTCTTTTCGTTGTACCCCTAAAATAGGTATAATCCCTTTATTGAGCCTCATGCTGCTGTTAGCTGCCTGCGGCCCAAATCAAGCTGGAATTGTAAAGCATTCTTCTATTTTTCAAGAGGCCGAGGTGACCAGGGTCATGGTCTCGGTTCATCACACCCCCATTTACCCAGGCCTTAGTACTGATCTGCCTGCCCTTGACTTGGCACCTGATCAGGCGGTGTACCAGGTGGTGGGCAAGGTCGATGAATGGTATGTTGTTTTGTTAGAAAATCGTCGGCTTGGTTGTATTGAAAAGGCCAATGTGGTTCCTTACATAGAGGGGAAAAATACTGAGGTGAATCAACATCGCAGAGAAGCCCTGTCGGCCCAGGAACAAACTATGCTGGATCTCATCAACGAGGAGCGTCTGAAGGCCGGCCTGAAGCCCCTCATGCTGGATCTTCAATTAACACAATTGGCCCGGATGAAGTCCCAGGATTTAATTGATTATAGCTATTTTAGCCATTATTCTCCAACCTATGGGAATCCCTTTGAAATGCTGGAACAGCATCAGATCGACTTTGTATTTGCAGGGGAAAACCTGGCGGGAAATAAAGATGCACGAAAGGCCCATGAAGAATTGATGAATTCTGATACCCACCGTCAAAATATACTTCATCCGGCCTTTACCCATGTGGGAATCGGAGTCGTAAAGGGCGGACCCTACGGCTATGTTTTTACTCAGCTTTTTATTGGAATTTAGGCAAAACAAAAGACCCGAAAGGACAAATATTTACGACACTGTCCTTTTCGAGTCTTTTCTTGTATAAGCCCTAAAGGCCTATCTCAATAGATCCTCTATTCTGTCTCGATCGAAGCCAACAACAGTTTCTCCATCGATTTCCACAACGGGAACTGCCATAATGCCTTTTTTCATTAATTCTTTTCTTGCCGTAGCATCAACCGATACATTTTTTTCTGTAAAGGCCACGCCCTTATCTGATAAGTATTCCTTTACGGTTACACAATGGGGGCAGGTGTTGCTGCTGTAAACAATAACTTCCTTTGCCATTTTATAATTCCTCCTCTTATCTTAGCCTTTAGGCTTATTGTTTGAGATTATTTTTTCCCTCTGGATTCCTTCAGTATCCCAATACATTTTAACACATTTTGTATGAAAAACAAACTTATGACTCTGCCCTAAGAATGGCATCGATCACTGCCTCAAGATCAATCGACCTATTTCGTGACCCCTTTTTCAACCTGGATTCATTAATGTGGGCCCTTTTATCATAGGCCCCAATTTTAGCTGTTTTACAGCCAGCCCTTAGGCCGGCGCTTATGTCTGTATCTCGATCTCCCACCATCCAGCTTTGAGACAGATCGATTTGATGCTCCTCAGCAAGCTTTAACAGCATCCCCGGGGCAGGCTTTCGATAGGGACTTGGCCTTTTAAAATCAGGACAATATTCAATTCCCCTTATATCACAATACCCCATTAGCTGCTCCTTTAAACGTCCATGAATTTTTTTTAACATTTCATGGCTCAGCTGACCCAGCTCGATTCCCCCTTGATTGGTGACAATAAATATTTCGTAACCTGCCTCATTGGCCTTCTTTAAAGCCTCTGGTACCCCGGGAAACAGGATTAAATCTTCCGGGGTATTTACGGGCTTACGATTATCGTTGATTACACCATCACGATCGAAGAAAATGGCTCGCATCTGCCTCCTCCTCAATTTCAAATAGTTTAGTCTGTTATCCAGCCTTCGAAATACTTTTTCAAACCCTGCCTGATTTCCCGACGGGTAAAGAGGGGCTTTCCCAGTTCTTTCACATTTTCGTACTGAATCAGCTCAATAATGGCATCAATATTTAATCGATTAATTTCTTCGACATTTTGAAAAAAGCCCCGTTCCTTTTCCAAGCTCTCTAAATGCTTCATGATGTCGTAATGCTTATCATCCATATTGATTCCTCCTTAATTGATACCATTATTTTGGTATTTTATGCAGTTTTGTATTCAATTTTTTAATACAATTTTTAAGTTATATATTTTATTTACTCAATTATCAAGTCATAAATTTAGGTAAGTAAAGGCTTTTTATATGAGATAAGGGTTCAGCCCCCATCCTTTTACATGGAAGGGCTGAACCCCTATTATATGTTATTAATCTACAATTTCATATTTTCTAGCTTTGAAGGCCACTGTCTTATGGGTTATACCCAGGGCCTTAGCGGCTCTGTTAAAGCTGCCGAATTGAGCAAGGGCTTTTTTAATAATTTCCCTCTCGTATTCATCCATTGTTGCGATTTCGCCATTATGACTCATATTTACCAGACTATGCTCCTTCATGGGCTCAAATCGGCCCCTGTAGGTGTGGGAAATATGAGAAGGCAAATCATCCAGGGTTATTTCTTCCCCGTCCACCAGCACCATCAGTCTTTCCATCAAGTTTTCCAGCTCCCGCACATTTCCGGGCCAATGGTAGCCACTGAAAGCCGTCAAGGCACTCTGATCAAAATTCTTCTTAGAAAGTCCTGTCTTGACCTTGATTTTTTCCATAAAGTGGCGACATAGATCAGCAATATCCTCTATTCGCTCCCTGAGGGGAGGCAGATTAACTGGTACTACATTAAGACGATAATACAGATCCTCTCTAAACTGTCCCTCTCGAATGAGCTCCTGCAGGTCTCGATGGGTGGCAGCAATAATTCTAAGATTGCATTGAATGGTTTCGTTTCCTCCAACCCTTTCAAACTCCTTTTCCTGTAATACCCTTAAGAGCTTTACCTGCATATCTATAGGCATGTCTCCAATTTCATCTAAAAATATGGTGCCGCCATTGGCCAGCTCAAATTTACCAATCTTTCTTCTGATGGCCCCTGTAAAGGCCCCCTGTTCATGACCGAAAAGCTCTGATTCCAATAAATTCGATGGAATAGCACCGCAATTCACCTTCACAAAGGGGCCCGTTGCCCTGGGCCCTGCTTCATGAATGGCCTTTGCCACCATTTCTTTTCCGGTTCCGCTTTCCCCCATAATCAGTACGGTGGATTGAGTCCTTGCAGCTTTACAAGCCATCGTTAGGGCCTCCCTCATGATCTTGCTATTTCCCACAATGGTATCAAAGGGAGCCAGCAGCCGTTGATTACTGCATTGACATTGATCTTTAGGGCCAGCTACCTCCCCCAGGCTTTCCTCCCGATAGATGGCCAAAAGCCCCTGGAACTGCTGTTGATCCATTAAGGGAGAAGCTGTTGCGCTGATCTTTTTATGATGGAAGGGCAGCTTAATATATCCTTGAATTTTCCTCTTGTTTTTCATAGAGGTTAAAATAATATCATCATTGGGTATTTGATAGATGGTTTTTCCCACTACTGCAAAGTTACTAACACCAAACATTCTTTCATAAGCCGGGTTAATATATTCTACCCTGCCGGTAGAACCTATGATTAATATTCCGTCCAATACCTGATGAAAAAGCTGTCGGTAAGAAAATACTGCTGTGTCTTCGTGACTGCCCTTCGTGTAGTTTAAGTGAGTAACATTTGCTCTTCTCATAATTTTTCCCCTACCTTTTTACATACTTCGTGTGGCAATTATGTCGATCTCCAGTCCCAACAGGTTTTTGACTATTACGTCTCCTACCTTAACGGGACCCTCCACCTCTAGTTGGTCTAATGTTCTCATGCACTCAAATATTTTATCCTTTGGTATGGCATCACTGGTTCGAACGGGAAGACGACTTAAGTGGCCATTTTTCATGACAACGGTTGTCGTAACCATTCTGGTGGGATTGCTCATTTCCTTAATGCCATACTGCTCTCCCCTGGGGCACTGATTTCCTGACACCACATATTTTGTAACCCCATTAGATACGGCTTCCACCTCCATCTGACATCCCCGGGGACAGGCGATACATACCATTGATCGTTTACTCATTGTCTATACCTCCTCCAGTTGAAGGGCGATGGTTATTTCATTGCCCGCTATAGCTTCCAAATCCTTTTTCATAAGGGTAACTGATTCCATCTCACCCGGCGCCAGGTGGGATTTTTTAACGGATTTAATGATCTGATCCTTCGATTTAACCACCAGTTTTGCCCGTTGATAAACATTATCCACCCTAAACATAAGGTCTAGGCGATTTTCAAGATTTTCCATTCTAATTTGATGGGGTACAATGTATCGAACCCCGGTACCGGGTTGAGTAGCAATGATCGTTGATTGATTGACCAGCTCTTTGAGGACATACCTGGCTGCATTTTTTCCTGCCCGCCTGCTTTCCTCGGTAACCCAGTCTACCAAATCGTGAACATGGACAACATTGCCACAGGCGAAAATACCAGGTACCGAGGTTTCCATGGATTCATTCACCAAGGGTCCCCCGGTAACGGGATCCAGCTTAATGCCAGCCCCCTTGGAAAGCTCGTTTTCCGGTATCAGCCCCACCGATAAAAGCAGGGTGTCGCATTGAAATGATTCCTCGGTTCCCGGAATAGGCCTGCGGTTCTCGTCTACCTGGGCGATGACCACCTCTTCCACCCGGTCCCTGCCTTTGATATCAATCACTGTATGGCTCAAATACAAGGGAATTTCATAATCCTCAAGGCATTGTACAATATTCCTGGTCAATCCTCCTGAATAGGGCATCAGCTCCACCACAGCATGAACATTGGCTCCTTCAAGGGTCATTCTTCGTGCCATAATCAAGCCAATATCACCAGAACCTAAGATAACAACATCCTTACCAACCATGTAACCCTCCATGTTGACAAATCGTTGAGCGGTACCGGCTGTAAATATCCCTGCCGCCCTACTTCCAGGAATGTTGATGGCCCCCCGGGTACGCTCACGGCAGCCCATGGCCAGCACAACGGCCTCAGCCCGATATTGAACAAATCCATCAGTAGTATTAATTGCACTGACCAATTTATCCTCTGTAATATCCAGTACCATTGTATCGAGCTTATATTCAATATTTTGCTGCTTCAATTCCTCAATGAAGCGCTCTGCATATTCAGGTCCTGTTAATTCCTCTTTAAACACATGGAGCCCAAAGCCATTGTGAATACACTGCTGCAATATGCCTCCCAGTTCACGATCCCGCTCGATGACCAAAATTTTATTGACACCTTGCTTCTTTGCTTCTATGGCCGCCGCCAGGCCAGCTGGCCCGCCTCCGACAACAATAATATCATAGGTTTTCACGTCATATTCCCCCTCTATTTATCCTGTGAAACGGCCACCAGTGCCTCTGAAGTGCTTGACTTTGTGGGGCCCGTTAATAGATAGGATTGCTTTGAATCCTTCACCACTGAAGTAATATCGATATGAAGCTCCCTTGCCAGGATTTCCATTACCCTGGGGCCGCAAAAGCCCCCCTGACATCGACCTGCTCCAGCCCTGGCCCTGCGTTTTACGGCATCTAAATTGGTGGCTCCGGCTTTACGATGGATAATATCAACAATTTCTCCCTCGGTAATTCCCTCACAGCGACAGATTACCCGACCATAACGAGGATCCTTTTTGATTAGTTCAGCCTTTTCTTCATTTGACAGCTCCATAAAATGAATGACCGGCCTTCGTTTTGCGATAAACTCAGGATTCTTTTCAAATTTTCCTGCTGCCTCCATCAGTTTTTCCACAGCCAGCTGCGCCAGTGCAGGGGCCGCAGTAAGGCCGGGGGAATCAATGGCAGCTACATTGATAAAATCCTTCGTATCGGATGCAAATTCCAGGATAAAATCATTAGTTGCCACCTTGGCTCGAATTCCTGCAAAGGAGGTAATTACTGTATGAAAGGGGAAATCGGGAACCACTTTCTTCGCCTTTTCCTTTAGGAAGCCTAAGCCTTCCCCAGTGGTTTCCAGGGCCCCTGGATGATTAACGGCATCGGCGGTTGGGCCGATTAAAAGATTACCATGGACTGTCGGAAGCACCAGCACTCCCTTTCCCTTCGTGGTTGGTGTTTGAAAAATTACCCGTTGTACGTAATTGCCCACACTTTTATCGAATAGGTTATATTCCCCCCTGTTGGGCAAGATTTTAAAGTTAGGCTCATTGACCATATCATTTACCTTGTCAGCATAGAGACCGGCACAGTTGATAATATATTTTGTTTGAAAGGTCCGTTCTCCGGCGGTAACCAAATAACCCTTATCGTTCCTAACAATGGCAGTTACCTGGCTGTTTAGCAATAGCTCCAGGCCATTTTCAACGGCGTTTTCTGCCAGGGCAATGGCCAACTCCCAGGGGCCCACAATTCCCGCCGAGGGCGCATAGAGGGCTCCAATGATCTGATCATTCAGGTTAGGCTCCATTTCCTTTACCCTTTTTCCATCGATCAGCTCAATACCAGGCACACCATTGACTTCTCCCTGTTGGTAGAGCCTTTTTAAAGAGGCCATATCTTCCTCATCAAAGGCCACCACCAGGGAACCAATTCTTTGAAAGGGCACCTCCAGCTCCCTGCAAAGGTCTTCATACATGGCATTTCCCATGACATTGCTCCTGGCCTTCAGGGTACCGGGCTTTGCATCGTACCCGGCATGGACAATGGCACTATTGGCCTTGGTGGTGCCATTGGCTACATCGTTTTCCTTATCTACTAAAATCGTTTTTAACTGATATCTCGACAGTTCTCTTGCAATGGCTGTTCCCACAATCCCTGCGCCTATTACGGTCACATCATACATGATTTTCCACTCCTTTATTTTGCACCTAGTCTAAGGCTAAAGACCTTTCGTTCATACAATTTATGAGAAATAAAAAAGCCACACAAAACAGCCCTATTCTTCAATAGGTGTTTTATGTGGCTCTCCAAGTCTCAGCCAATCTATTCGGTTAACTTGATTATATCATTTATTTCTTATTCTGTACAGAGCTTTATTAATTAGGAAGGATTCTCTATTCCTCTTCCCAACCCATGGAACGCTCTACGGCACGCTTCCAGCCTCGATACAGCTTTCCTCTCTTTTCTTCATCCATATCGGGAGTAAAGCTTCTGTCTACACTCCACTTATTGGATATTTCAGACTTGTCGTTCCAGTAGCCCACTGCCAGCCCTGCCAGATAAGCGGCTCCCAGGGCGGTGGTTTCTGTTATTTCAGGACGATCCACCTTAACATTGAGAATATCTGATTGGAACTGCATTAAGAAGTTGTTAGCAACGGCTCCACCATCCACCTTAAGGGCTTGCAGGTTAATGCCTGAGTCCTCTTGCATGGCCTCTAAAACATCTCTGGTTTGATAGGCGATGGACTCCAGGGTCGCCCTGATTAAATGCTCTGCCTTGGCCCCTCTGGTTAAGCCAACTACAGTTCCTCGAGCATACATATCCCAATAGGGAGCTCCCATACCCACAAAGGCCGGAACAACATACACACCGTTGGAATCCTTTACCTTGGTGGCCAGGTATTCAGTTTCAGCTGCATCACGAATAATTTTCAATTCATCCCGCAGCCATTGAACTGAAGCCCCTGCCACGAAAATACTTCCTTCAAGGGCATATTCCACCTTTCCATCTACTCCCCAGGCCAGGGTGGTCAGCAGACCATTTTTAGAGGGAACAAACTTATCACCGGTGTTCATTAACATAAAGCAGCCTGTACCGTAGGTGTTTTTTGCCATTCCCGGTTCAAAGCAGGCCTGACCAAATAAGGCAGCCTGTTGGTCACCCGCAGCACCGGCAATTGGAATATCGGCTCCGCCAAAGGTTTCATGATCGGTATAGCCATAAACGTGGCTGGATGGCTTCACCTCGGGCAGCATGGAGGCCGGTATATCAAGCTCCTTTAATATTTTTTCATCCCATTTTAATTCCTTGATATTATAGAGCATGGTTCTGGAGGCATTGGAATAATCCGTAACGTGGACTTTTCCCCGGGTCAGGTTCCAAATCAGCCATGTATCAATATTTCCGAATAGTAATTCACCCTTTTCGGCCTTTTCTCTGGCCCCTTCCACATGGTCCAAAATCCATTTTATCTTTGTTCCAGAGAAATAGGCATCTACCACTAAACCGGTATGATCTCGAATATAGTCCACAAGGCCCCTGGCCTTTAAGTCATCACAAATGGCAGCGGTTCTTCGGCATTGCCAGACGATTGCGTTATAAATCGGTCTACCGGTGCTTTTTTCCCAGACCACAGTTGTTTCCCGTTGGTTGGTGATTCCAATGGCGGCCACCTCTGTAGGCTTTATTCCCGTTTTCTCCAAAACCTCCCGGGCTACACCGCTTTGGGTACCCCAGATTTCCATGGGGTCATGCTCTACCCATCCGGCCTTAGGGTAAAATTGAGTAAATTCTTTTTGTGCAGTAGCAACCACCTTTCCGTCATGGTCAAAAAGAATGGCCCTTGAGCTGGTGGTACCCTGATCTAATGCCATAATATACTTTTTCATATAAATTTCCCCCTTTTATTAATTTTGATTAAGCCAGTAATGAAAGAATGAAACCGCCTATGACTCCTCCTAAAATAGCATAAAATAAATTAACTAAACCCTTAGAAACGTTATCACCCGATAGGGCCGAAGCCACAAACAGCCCTGCACCTGCCGCAAAGGCCATATCGATCCAGGCTCCTCCTGATTGAAAAATTAAGCCTACACCATGATTAATTGTCCAGGCAGTACCAACGATAAAGCCCGCTGCCATGTAGCCCCCTGCCGGGCCCCAATTTTCACACATTTTACCCCATAATAGTCTGATTAAAAATGGAAAAATAAAGCCTCCAGCTACGGTTGTAATTGCAAAACCGATTGTCATCCCTTTTCCTCCTCTCAAAATTGATAATTAAGCTGTTTCCTTCGCTGCCTGCTTATCACGCTCTGCAATGTATTGCTCTACCTTAAAGGCCGCCAAGCCACCAAGGGCTCCCCCTAAAATAACAAGCACCAGGGTTGGTAATGAATCAATTCCTACCTGTATACCTTGAGAAAAGACATCCCTCATAAGGCCAGCCACACCAATTCCACAGGCCATATCGACAAAGGCTCCATCATTGTTAATCACACCAATATAATGGTTCATCAGCCACATGGTGCCAATAATAATAAGTCCTGCAAACCATCCTCCGATGATGCCTGCCTGGTCAACAAAGGCCCCCCATACAGACATAACAAACATCCCTGCAATTGCCGATCCGATGATTGTTCCTACATGCTTCATAATACAATTGCCTCCCTCCATATTTTTAAATAACCAATAATATTTATAACCACAGGTTGAAAACCTGGATTATCCTATCATTTTGAAAAGCTATGCAAAGGTTTTCCTGACGGCGATTAATTTTACCAGCCATTTAAGGGGCTGGTAAAACCCATTTCATGAAAATTACCTTTTAAAGCTCCCATACCTGTTCCTTACTGGTAGATACCCCCATGGCTCCAGCCTTTAAGGTTTCAATGACATCCTCCTTATCGATAATCAGCCCCCCTGCAATTACCGGGGTATTGGTTTCCCTGCTGATCTGTCTGACTATTTTAGGCATTACCCCCGGCAGAATCTCAATAGCATCTGGCCTGGTCATTTGAATAGTTTTAATAGCTGTATCCAGAGAAAGGGAGTCGAGAATAAAAAGTCTTTGAATGGCAAAGATTTTCATATCCTTGGCAAGCTTAATAAGGTTACTTTTAGTAGTAATGATCCCATCGGGCCGGATATGCTCGTGGATGTATTTTAGAGCAATGGCATCCTTTGAAAATCCATCCATTAAATCAAGGTGAATATAGATATCCATGCCACGGTCCTTCACCCGCTTGACAATCTCCTTCAGGTTCAGTATGTTCCCCGTCAACAGAAAGATAATTTCACTGGGGGATTGGATTGCTGCCTCCAGCTTGCTTAAGTCATTAACAGCAGCAATAATGGGATTATTCTGTATTTTTTCAAAAAACAGACCTGCCATATCAATCTCCTCCCTATTTGCAATATTAATGTGCAATTCTTGTGCCAACTTTTCCATGGCCTTATCAGTTGATTTTTGTATCAAAAACATCCTTTTCTTGTACCTTTTTACCAACCCTAATATAAAAATATGATATTTCTTGGGAAAGATGTACAAGTAATACTAAATCATCAAAAAATTAATTTTGTGAATTTGAACAAATAGACTACTATCTTACAGCTTATCAAATAATTAACCAAAAAAATAGATGTCTCTCCAATATTTCCACATTTAAAAAACACCTATTTTTATCAGTTTAAGAAGCAAATGGAAATTGCTTACAACTTCTGTTTTCTTTTTTAGTGGTTAAAAAATAGCTATATATTATTTTGACATTTTTACTTTATAAATTTGATAATATCTTTAATAACCGCTTCGATCTCATCGGGGGTTTATCATATGTACTTAGTGCCAAAAAGTCAACAACCTCCAGGTTAATTCACCTGAAGGTCACTAAGCTATTGAATCCAATTTTTTAACTTTTGTAAATCCTTTACAATTATTTTTTTTCCGCTGATTTCAACAGAGCCTTCCTTTTTAAACTGTCCCAGGGCCCTGCTGACGGTTTCCCTGGCCGTTCCAATCATATTGGCCAATTCTTGCCTTGACAAATTTAACTTTAGCTCAATTCCTTCCTTGGTTTCGACCCCATGCTCCATCGAGAGCTGAAGAATCATTTGGGCTGTCCTCATATAGGTATCTGACAGGGCCAGCTCCTTTACTTTTTGCTGTGAGCTGGCCAGCTTTTTATTCAATACCTTAATAATTCTAAGGGCAATTTCCGCATTGCTGCTTACCAACTTTTCCAGGTCGGCATTTTTTATCATGCCAATGCTGGCATCCTCCAGGACCTCAGCCGAGGCTGGATACGGTATATCATTTAACAGCGTTACTTCAGCAAAGACGTCTCCTTCACTCAGGATCGTAAATATTAACTCTCTGCCATCGGCAGTGGTCTTGTAGACCTTCACCTTTCCATATTTGATAAAATAAAAGGCCTCACCGGGATCCCCTTCCATAAAGATAATGGCTCCCTTTCTCAATTTCCTTTCGATCGTCATGGCCCAGATTTTCTTTAAGTCTTCATCCTTTAGCGTACTAAAGGCAGATATTTTTTTCAAGATATGATAGGAGTTATTTATCATCCCTTTAGCCCCCCTTTCACTGTTTGTCTACTCTAATTTTTTATATAGTAAGATTATAGCATATATATCGTATTTTCCCCAGCATATTCGAAATTGACTGTTTATTGAAAATAATTTTTGTGTTAATTCATTGTTTGTTAATATTGTATCACGTATCTGGTTAACTATTTTATTTTAAATGGGATAACGTTTTCCCTCGTGACCTTTACGTATTTAGTATATTACTTATTTTTTAAAAATTTCTAGGGTTCTAGGATTCTGAATAACGCCTATATTTTTTAGTCTTTTTATTTAATATTCCGAATTTTTAATAGATATTTGTTAAAATATTATTTGACAAAAGAGATTTTCAAGAGCATAATAGTGGTGTAGAGCTATGGAATTTATTAAAATATTTTACTTATGACTTAATTTTTTTATGTCTAAAATGGCTTGAAGAAATTAAAGTAGGAGGAAGAAAAAAATGATTTTGGAACACTTGATGGAAGCAATTATACCCTATGTTATTCATTTACTAGAGGCCATGGGAGTATTTGTAATAGCCTTTACGGCCTTAAAAGCATTTGCGCAATATGCACTGAAGACCTTTAATTTTACTGATGACACAATAAAAATTGAATTAGCCAAGGCTTTAGCCCTGGGTCTAGAATTTAAGCTGGCAGGTGAGATCTTAAAAACCGTTACAGTAAGAACCCTGGACGAAATCTATGTTTTGGCTGCGGTAGTTGCCTTAAGATTGATTTTAACCTATGTTATTCACTGGGAAATCCAATCTGATACAAAGCATTGCAATGAATTTTTACAATTAAAGCAATTAAAGGAAAAGGAAGTATCTAAGAAAAAGATATCTGCCCATTCCTAAGATTTAAAGTGAAGGAGCCTCATCTGGATTAGAAAACAGATGAGGTTTTTTTATTTTGAAAAAATCATGTCTTTGGGTATAACTTTCTGATGAGCTTGGGAAAATAACTTAAAATCAATGAAAGAGAGGTAAGAAAATGTCTAAGGATGATCAAAGAAATTTAGAAAACAGTACCAATACCATTGGTAAAGGAAAGGTAGGCTTAAAGGCCGATGTTACAGGACTAAGCGCTACCAACGACCCAGCTTATCATGAAGATTTACATGAAAAAATTGAAGTTAATTATGAGAATATAAAAAAATCGCCTAATCCCGATCAGGTTCACCAGTGGCAGCGGGAGCATATTCAGGTTGATGATCAGTCGCCCGAGGGCTACCCTTTAAATGTCATCGTTGACCCCGCCATGCGGGAAATGTACCAGGTTGTACATAATGCTTCCTTCACCAATGTTTTTGATCGTTTTTCGGAACAACAGCCTCAATGTCGTTTTTGCGTTGAGGGTTTATCATGTCAGCTCTGCGCCAATGGCCCCTGCCGAATCCACCCCAAGGCTCCCCGGGGAGTCTGTGGTGTTGATGCCCACACCATGGTGGCCCGTAACTTCACCTATCGCCACGTAACCATTGGAACCTCGGCTAACATTTTTCACGCCCATCAGGCCGCTAGAACCTTGAAGGCTGCTGGAGAAAACCCAAACAGCGGCTTAAAAATCAGAGATCCTCAGAAGCTAAAAAAATATGCAGAAATGGTTGGGCTGGATTCTGGTATGCCCATTGAAAAATTAGCTGTGGCCTTTGCTCAATTTGTTATAGATGACATTCACCGGCCTAATCATGAGCCCTCCAAGCTGGTGGAAGCCTTTGCTCCGTCAAAAAGAAAGGCCCTTTGGAATCAATTGGGGCTTTATCCCGGTGGCGGCTATAGTGAAGTGGCCTATGCCCAGACTAAATGTATGACCAATTTCACCTCTGACCCTGTAGACTTCTTGTTAAATTGTGTCCGTCTGGGAATTGCCAATGAATATCAGGGATTATTTGCCCTGGATATTCTTCAGGAAATATTAATTGGAACCCAAAAGATTACTCTGCAAAAACAAAACATGGGCCTTTTAAGCCCCGATATGGTCAACATTATTACCAATGGTCATATGCCCCTATTGGCCCATGTAGCCATTGAAATGGCATCAAGTGATGAATGGCAAGAGAAGGCCCGCCAATTGGGCGCCAACGGTATTCAAATTTTAGGCCACGTTTGTGAGGGCCAACAGCTATTAAATTATTCTGGCAGTCAAAGCCAAAGGGCCTATGGCGGTCAGGAGGGAGAATGGCTGTCTGAGGAATATTTATTGGCCACAGGGGTAGTTGATCTATTTATGTTTGACTATAACTGTACTATACCCACCCTGCCGGTTTATGCCAAGCGTTTTGGAACCAAGCTGGTCAGTACCCATCCTGTTATCAAGCTGCAGGGTACTGAAACCCTGGATTTTGTTCCTGAAAAAATGAATGAACAGGCTGAAAAGGTACTGAATATGGCTTTAGAGGCCTTTAAAGCCAGAAAGGCTGAAAATAGAAAGGTCTATATTCCATCTTATACCTCAGAATGTATGGTTGGCTTTAGTACCGAGTCAATTCGTGAAGCCCTGGGGGGCAGCTTTGATCCACTAATTGAACAGATTGCCAAGGGTAATATCAGGGGAATTGCCACCATTGTTGGCTGTACCACTGCACGCTACGGCCAGGGAGGCAGTAATATATTCAAGATTACCAAGGGTTTGATAGAAAACAATATTCTGGTTCTATCTGGAGGCTGTACCTCTGCTGTGATGGAATATACCGGCCTTGCCCACCCAGCGGCGGCTGACGAGGCCGGAGAAGGCCTAAAGGCAGTTTGCAAGCAATTGGGTATTCCTCCGGTTTTATCCTATGGCGCCTGCGTTGATATTGGTAAGATGACCCATACTGCAATGGAGCTGGCTGATGCCCTTAATGTCGATACCAATAAGCTACCACTGGTTATTGGTGCCCCTGAATATTTAGAGCAAAAAGCTGTTGCCGACGCTTGTACTGCCATTGCCCTTGGCTGGCTGGTCCACGTGGCTCCGGTACCCTCTGTGACTGGAAGTGATGTGGTGGTGAAAACCCTAACCGAAACCACCGAAAGCCTGGGCCTGGGTAAGCTGATGATTGAACTGGATGCCGAAAAAACAATTCAAATTTATGTTGATCACATTGAGAAAAAACGAAAAGAACTGGGAATTTAAGTTTTGTGATAATCATCACATCAAAGCGTGACTTATGTTGTAGGGTCATACTGGCTGCTTTGATATACTTTTAATATCAAAGATTACCAATTTAAACAGGTTGTTGAATATATTAAAGCTACATTTTGCCTACTTAGACTTCAACAGCCTTTAATCAGTTTAAAACCCAAAGGAGGTTTAATTATGACAATTACAAAGGATATGCTGATAGGAGAAATTCTAAAGGTTAAGCCCGAGGCGGCTTCCATCTTAATGGCCTTTGGTATGGGGTGCTTAGGCTGTCCCTCTTCTCAAATGGAATCCCTTGAGCAGGCAGCGGCAGTCCATGGCATTAATGTCAATTCCATCTTAGAAAAGCTAAATGAGTAGGGCTTAAGCAAATAAAAACGAGTAGCGGAATTAACTTCTTCCGACTACTCGTTTTTTTAAGCCGTTTCTTCTTCCTTTGGTTTTAGACTGTCACTCCATTTTCCACATTTGTCACCCCACCGGGCTGCCAGCTGGTTGTCTTTCATTATTTCAATTACTTCACAGCCATTCGAGCAGTCTGAACATTCGAAGCCCTTTACCTGATAGCCCGAATTGACAATTTCAAAGCCCCTAAAGGCAGTATGACGATGCTTCATTTGATGCTCCTGGGCCAATAAACAGCAGCCTATGGCCCCCATCACCTCATGATGGGCCGGAACCGTTACGGTACAGCCCAGAGCCTCTTCAAAGGATTGTTTAATTCCTACATTGGCTGCAACGCCTCCCTGGAATACCACCGGCCCTGCCAGCTCTTTGCCCTTGGCAAGATTATTCAGGAAATTACGAACCAGGGCATCACAAAGACCTTTGATGATATCCTCTTGGTTATGGCCCAGCTGTTGTTTATGAATCATATCTGATTCGGCAAATACTGCGCATCTGCCGGCAATTCTAACGGGACTTGTGGCCTTTAGGGCCAATTTACCAAATTCCTGAATGGGAATTCCCAGCCTGGCGGCCTGCCGATCTAAAAAGGAGCCTGTACCTGCGGCACAAACGGTGTTCATGGCAAAATCATTGATAATACCATCCTTTAATAAAATAATCTTTGAGTCCTGGCCCCCAATTTCAATGATGGTTCTGACTCCTTCTACGTAGTTTAAGGCTGCAATACCATGGGCGGTAATCTCATTTTTCACCACATCAGCTCCCACAATCATGGCAGCCAGATGTCTTCCACTGCCGGTTGTTCCTACACCCATGACCCGCAGTTCTTCCTTCAGGTCCGCCTGAGCCTCCATAAGCCCTCTTTTAATGGCATCAATGGGTTTACCCTGGGTCTTGGTATAGACCTTTGCCATAATTTCCTTATCTTCGTCCATCAGCACCACATTGGTGCTAACTGAACCGACATCAATACCCAGATAACAATTTTTCATTTTGCTTCCTCTCCTTTCTTCTTCTGAGAAGATCAACAAATGCCTCCAGTCTGGTGGTATAACCTGCATCCCCGGTTAATTCGTCAACAATTAGGCATAAGAAGGGGATATCGTAATCCTTTTCCACCTTTGGCAAAATACTTTGGGCCACAATTTCCGGCATACAGGTAAAGGGATAGACCTGAATGACGCCATCAAAGCCAGCCTTGGCAAACTTAACGGCATACCCAAGGGTTTCCCGGGCATGGCCGCCAATCATGGTTCTTAAATAGGGCTTGGCATATTCTCTGATGTCCTTTTCCTGTGTTAGCTTTAAGGGGTGAAGGAACAGATGCTCAGTCATCCATCGGCTGACCTTTAAAGACCTGTCTATTTCAACCCCCATTTCTCCCAGCTTTATTTCTATATTCATATTGACAAAGGGTTCAATAATTGTATAGATTTCACCAATAATGCCAATTTTGATGATTTCCCGGTTTGGGTCCTCCTCCACTTCATTGACCCTTTCTCTTGTTGTTTTTAACAGTTCCATGACAGCTTTATAGCCCTTCACATGGTACAGGGCCTTTCTAAGGCTTTCCAGGTGCCTGTCTACCTCGCCAATTTGTTTTTGCCTGGGCCTTTTATAGAAGGCAGCCTGGTCAATGGCATCTATTTCATACAATACCCTGGTGGTTTTGGCCAGGGCCTTCATTACCTTAAAGGGATTCTTCGTCTGGGTCAGACTGACAATGCTGTTAAAAAATCTTTTATAATCTCCCTGGGGCGGATCAAGTAAAATAAAATTCACATGATGACCGACCTCCTTCAATATTTCCCTTTCCAGTACAGAATAGTAACCAAATCGACAGGGCCCACAGCTTCCGATAATGACCACTGTGTCGGCTCCCTGGCGAATACTTTCGATATAGTTTCCTATATTAATCTTTAAGGGCAGGCAAATGGATTCAGGGGAATATTTCGTTCCTATGTCTAGGGTTTCCTTGCTGCATTCCGGAGGCACGATATTATCGATTCCCAATTCATCTAATAATACCTTTGTACCCACGTATTGATTACCCATGTGCGGGAAAGTTACCTTCATTTCGCTTCCTCCAATCAATCATATCAATAAAGGCCTCCAGCCTTGTATTCACACCGGCTTCCCCTGTATGCTCGTCGATGGTGATCAATAAAAAGGGAAGGGCCGCCTTGTTCTTGGTCCATCGTTCAAAGAGCTCGGCCACCACTGAGTCAATTCCGCAGCCAAAGGCAGAAACATAAATGGCCCCATCTATTCCCTGGCCCTGTTCCAGTTGAAGGGCAGTACCCAACACCTTCCTGCCATAGCTCCAGAATATTTTTTTCTCCAGAGTTCCAGCCAGCTGATTAATGGTCTTTAGACTCATCATTTCTGGAGTAATGATTTCTACATTATAATCAGTCAGCTTATTGATGATACTCATTGAGCTAAAGCTGTCATACAAATGATAGGGATGCCCTAGTAATGCAATTTTTTTTCTTTTATGATCTGAAGAAGATTTTTGTTTCATAAGATTGCCATTCACCGGAATATACCCTTGCCGAAGCCTGTCATGATAAGTACGATATTCTAATAAAGCATTTTGGTAAGCCTTATAGATTTTTAAGGGATTATTATTGACATAGCTGCCAAAACGATAAATGGTTTTCATCAAATGCTTACGGGATTTGTTAAAATTAATTTCGTCGTCAATTAAAGGGGGTAAATCTTTGATAGAGTGGCCTACCATTTCAGGCAGCCCGCAAAACTTAGGGCAAATATATTCATTTTGATAGACACTCATCATTTTGGGAACAAAAATATAATCTACCCGATCCTTTAAATCCAGCACATGACCATGAAATATTTTAACCGGCAGGCAGGCTTCGTCTACTGTACTTTTTACTCCTCGATCCAGTATTTTTTTATTGGTTGGACTGGATACCACCACTTCGGCCCCCAGATTTTCGTAAAAGGCCTTCCATAGGGGAAAATAGTCATAATACCATAAGCCCCTTGGAATACCTATTTTAATTTTCATATAATTCCTCCCTTCAACATTAATATAGTCTTTCCAAATATTTGAATTTTATTCCTTATAATACTGCTGTTAATCTTTGGTACCCTGCATCACCTAAGTGGTAGATAAGACCTCACCTGCTAGGCAAAGGGGATAATCAACCGACCAATTAAATACTTGATCCGTTGAACGACGGTAATCTGTTTAAACTCATCATAGGTAACCTCAGTACTGTTTTTTAGGTAATCCTCAAATTCTCGATTAATGGCATCACAGGTCTGCCGGTCATATATAACCCCATTAACCTCATAGTCTAAAAAGAGGCTTCTGGTGTTCAGATTAGCCGACCCCACCGAAGCGATTCGATTGTCTTTAAGCAGCACCTTGGCATGGAGAAAGCCCTCATCATATAAATAGATTTTTACCTTTGCCTTCAGCAGCTTCTGAAAGAAAGATTCATTGACCCACCCCACCAAAAACAAATCAGGCTTATGGGGGATGATAATCCTGACATCGACACCCCTAAGGGCGGCGGTTTGAAGGGCCTTTAGCATACTGTCGTTTAAAATCAAATAGGGCGTGGCAATATAAATCTTCTCTTGGGCGGCAGCTATCATTGAAAAGTAAACCTGACTAATTTCATTCCAATGGGTATCAAAACCGCTGGTTACCATTTGTACAGCAACTTCATCTTTAGTCTCCACCGGCGGGAAGTACGCTGTATCAAGTAATTTTTCCTTTGTAACATAATGCCAATCTCCTAAAAATATCTGCTGCAGCCCTTTAATTGCCTCTCCTTCTATTTTAATGTGCAGGTCCTTCCAATTTCCTACAGCCTGATCTCTTCCCAGGTATTCGTCGCCAATATTGAATCCCCCTACAAAGCCCACCTTGCCGTCAACAATCAATATTTTACGGTGATTACGATGGTTGAGCTTTCCCTTCAGCAGCGAGGCTATGATTCCATCATAGGAATAGACATGGACACCGGCATCCCGCAGGGACCTTACATAATTCTTTCCCAGATGGCCACTGCCAAGGCCATCGTATAAAAACCTTACCTCCACCCCTTCCCTGGCCTTTTCAATCAATATATCCTTAAATTTATTGCCAATCTGATCATCTCTGACGATGAAAAATTCAATATGTACATGATGCTCTGCCTTATCAATTGCTTCAATCATTTCATCAATGATGCTTTTCCCTCCATTAAACAGCGTTACTTGATTGTGATCTGTTACGGGAATCCCTGTATTGGCTTCAATTAAATTAATTAACCCCTGTTCGGGCTGGGAAAAGGTACGCTGGCTTGGAGCCCCCCTTCCTAATTCCATTAATTGATCCATATATTGACTACGGTCATTTTGATATCCGTTGGCCAGCCTTGTATTTTTCCAGATTTGAAACAGGGTAAAGGTAAAAAATAATATGAGGGTAATCATGAAGACATCAATCATATTTAGGTAATACATTCCTTCCAAAAGACGATGGAGCAGCCAGGCAATTCCCAATATGACTGTCATGGCAGCCACATAGGGGTAAATACCGATCATTAGGCCATGGGAAATGAATAAAAACAGATTAAGAAAAAATATCATAGCGAAAAACAGCATAAAGCCATATTTGTACAAATTCACCATAGAATTGCCTCCAATCAACGATTCTCTACTATTACATCATTTCCCAAAACTATAAATGTATGCTTTCCAACAATAAAAAAAGAGACCGATATCAATCGTTCTCTTAATTATTTTTCTATATTATGCTTTTTAATGAAGGGCCTCTGGTTCCCAGCACCTAACATGGTTTTTACCAAAGCGCTTGGCTTCGTAGAGACACTGATCAGCCAATTGTATCAGCTGGTTTTTTTCTACATGACAATTGGTAAAGCTGCAAATACCTATGGAAACAGTTACCCCTACTCCCCGAATTCGGAAGGAGGCAATGGCATCTCTAATCCTTTCGGCTATTTGCTTTGCTTCCTCCTCTTTAATATCAACCAACAGTACAATTACCTCTTCGCCGCCGTAACGGGCCACCACGTCTTTTTTTCGTACATTTCTAATGATCTTTTCGGCCACCTTCTTTAATATTTCATCCCCAAGCTGATGCCCATATTGATCATTAACCTCTTTAAAATTATCTATATCCAGCATCATCAGGGTAAAATCCCTGCGTTCTCTTTTATGCTGATCATAGATTTCTTCATATAGTGTTTCAAAGGTCAGCCGATTATATAAGCCGGTTAAGCCGTCGATACGGGCCTTCCTCTGAAGGTCTCCGATATATTGTATATTAGAAATCATCAGACCAATCTGCTGGGCCATCAGCTCCGTAAAACGAAGCTGCTCCTTAGAAAAAATGTAATAGCTGTTATGTCCCAGGGTTAAGGTTCCCAAGGCAGTTCCCTGGTAACTGAAAATGGGCAGCGTTACAAAGGAGAAGATATTCATTCTTTGGGCCCACAAGAAATCGCATCGTGGATCAGTTGATGCATCATATACGATAACTGGTTTTTTTGTTTCAAGGGCCAGTCGGCTAATGGTATGGGGCACCTCCCCCAACCCTTCTATGGAGTCCTTTTCCGGTAGATTTTGAAACAATACCTGCTTTCCTTCTCCGGTAAGGGTCATCAAGCATCGTTTTGCTCCCGTTACGTCTGTAATGATTCGATAAATATGCTGAAGGCCCTCTTCCAATTGAAAGGATTCTGCAGAATGACAGGCCAGCAGCCCTTCCAGGGAGGTGGCACCCAGGATTTTTTCCATGATTAAATTTTGCCTTTCTATTCTTGAAAATAAGGCCGATATTTCCTCAGTAATCGATTCCAGTGCATTTCTAACTTCATTAAGATAAATCTCTTTACGGGGACTGTAGTTCAGCAATAGGCCCACCAGCTTTCCCTTACTGAAAACCGGAGACGTCAATACAATCTGGGGAGCATAATACAGGTGAAGGGTCGGGAAAATTTCCTCCAGCATCCTTTGCTCCTGAATTAGCTGTCCTTTTTTATAAAAATCCAAGGGGGCCCTTAGCTCATATATTTTGCCGTCGTTTAAAAAGGATTTCCGTTCTGTAGCCACCAGGGGAATCATCAGCATTTTTTCAAGATTAATATTAAAATAAATGCCCTCATAGCCCATTTTGTTTTTAATAAAGCGCAGGGCCATATGGAGGGCCCTTTCCTTATCGTATTGGCGAATTAACCCCCTGAAAAGCTGCATCAAATTAAAGCTGTCTTCTCCTTTAACCCGTTGATCAACTTCTGAAATAATTGGTTCAATGGCATTAACTAAATTCTGATAAATCTGATCAAGCTCAGTCACCTTTGGTGTTCCCCTTAGGCCCAGAATAAGGGTACCATTCGTACGCTTCATAGGTATTTTTACAGCACAAAGCCGGCTCAAGAGCTTGTCTTCCCTTTCAATGGGCGGCAGGTCGGTTTCAGACAATTGAACATATTCCCGACCGTTCCGGCTAAAATAAACCAATAGCTCCCCTGAACCCAACAAGGAATTTGAAAGCGCTAAAATTCCCCGTAGCTTTTCCTTTGTCATGTTAATAAATTTTTTCTCTAGCTTCCCCTGACTCAATATACCCTCTCCATTTCCATCGGTTTC
>CBFGTV010000048.1:0-25420 GCA_965652145.1 uncultured Clostridiaceae bacterium | reverse complement strand
CCAATAGGAAAACGTCCTAATTATATCCTTATTTTTCCTTTCAAGCCCAACACCATTAATAACAATATCCCTAAGTATCCAAAAAAAGGGTAAAAGATCATAATTAATTTTTTAAATCCAAATAGAGCAAAGGGAATTCCCAATAAAACCACCACTGTTCGGGTTAAGCCCTTGGGCAAATGAAATATCAGTGTGAAATTTTGAATAGCACCGAAGCCGGTGGCAATGGCTGTGGTATACATCGAAATCCAAAGAAATAGACTATAGGTCTTTTTAAATCCCCCCCCTAACCGTTGAGCTACTGCCATCATCGGAACCTCCAACTGATAAACAGCAGAATAATCACTCATTAAGCATAGTAATATGGCCATGGCCATCAATCCGAGGCCAAGGCCCCCTAAGATTCCTCCCAGCCTGGCAGCCTTTTTGTCATATATAAATGGTCGTAATCCTGCCATCATTACCATTGCAGACAAACTATTAAAGCCAACATATAATATTGCTGACCATGCCCATCCGGCTACATTATAAATTTTTTCCCATGACCATTTACCTTTTAGAAGATTCTCTTTGAGGCCTACTGGTTCCTTCAGCAATTCTCTAAAATAATAGGTGTTTTGGTTAAGGGTTAATATAAAAAACAAAATCACCAATATAATTAATATGGGCACAATAAACCGATTGGCCTTAGCTATGCCATTCATCCCATAACAAAAGGTAAAATAACAAAGTGCTGTCATCAATAAAACTCCATAGATATTAGAAACACTAAAGTAGGCTTCTATAATAGCCCCTCCCCCTGCCACCATCACATAATAGCTAATGAGTAAAACCACTGCCAATAGCAGGTTCATTCCAAGGCTTTTATTATTTCCCAGGTGAAGATCAATTAAATGTGCAAAATCCTTAATTCTTTTGTCGTAGACCATTGTCAAAATCCATAGGCCCAAGAGCATAAATAAAATTGTTGCCAAAAACATTCCTAGAATGCCTAATTTCTGGTGCTTTCCAAAAAACTGTATAATCTCCTGCCCTGAGGCAAATCCTGCCCCAATCACCGTACCTATGTAAACGCTGGCCAACGTGTATATTGATTTTTTCCTGGTCAAATCGTTCTCCCCCCATCTATTAGTACAATATGAGTTCTGTATATAAATATATTCCAAGCCTTTGCCTGAATATGAAAATTGTCTTGTAGGTCTTCCAGTCAGCAAACCCTATATTTTACAGTATCAAAAGCTATTTTTCGGGAAAACTGTTTGAGTAGAAATCATATTTTTTGCTTATTCTTAATATGATTTTACATATGCTGAAGACTGAGTAGGGTACAAGCTCATAACACATATACTGGGGAGGAAACAAAATGTCTATGCTTCAACCTGAATTAAAGGACTCGATCGATGTTAATATTCCCATGGCTCATATAGATTTTAGTATGCTGTTGATTGATTATATTGCCCATTATTATCGGCTTCCCTTTAAGGAGCTTGTGATCCTGTGTATTGGTACAGATCGTTCAACCGGTGACGCCTTAGGTCCGTTAATTGGTTATAAGCTTCAGGATTCCCTAAGGCGTTATCAAGATGTCTATTTATGGGGAACCTTAGATGAGCCTGTACATGCAAAAAATCTGCATGATAAGATTTCCGAAATAAAGGAAACCTATCAAAACCCCTTTATTGTCGCCATCGACGCTTGCCTCGGAAGGATGGAACGTATCGGATTCATTAAGATCGGCCATGGGCCCCTTAAACCAGGGGCCGGTGTAAATAAGGATCTGCCCAGCGTTGGCGATATCCATATTACCGGTATTGTTAATCTGAGCGGCTACATGGAATATCTTGTTCTTCAAAATACCCGCCTTAGCCTGGTAATGAAAATGGCAGAGACCATCGCTGAAGGCATAAAATTTGCACTATGGAAGTTAAATTCAAAGCAACTGGCTGAGGTTTCAATACAGGAAACATAGCCTTAAATCAGAATGCAGATAAAAAATCCCCCCTCTGCTGTATTATGGGAATATACAACAGAGGGGGGATGCCTGTATTAAGCCTGTTCAAATTCTCAGCTAAACAGGCTTCCATATCTTCTTTTTTCTATAATGTAGATGATTTCATCAATCCCCTTGTTCTTTCCATTAATTAAAACCGCCCCCATTTCGTTACTGTTTACCCCATTGTTGATGTTTTCAAGGCCTCCGTGCTGATCTGTATAAATAACAGCATCAACAGGACCTGTAAAATCAAAGGAAACTACATGATAGCCCCTTTTGATTAAGCTTCCTCGGATCGATTCCAAATTATCCTGTACAGCTACCCTTTTCATAACAACACCTCCTTACTATATTTTTCCTAGTAAAGGGCTGTTTCATACCTTCAATGACGTTAAATTTAAATACCATACCATTTTATGTTGAAGTAATCGTGGGAGTACCAATTCTTGTTGAAATTTCTCTATACTGTATTGATTCAATTATCTATATTTAAATAAAAAAAACAGTAGTCAATTTAATACTGATCTACTGTACTTTCATTCTTTTAGCATATTATTTTAAATTTTAAAGCTATAAGTTGAAAGGTTGCATCGAAGATATTAATAATCTCTCCATCTAAATTTAATTTTACCAGTTCTTTTCCTTTAATGGTCATACTTTTTGTTCGGTAAATCTTGACTTCCTTAAAGGCTTCATGCCTTCCCTTAAAAACACTGGGGAATAATACCAAAAGCTTAAGCTTGGCCATTTTTTCTACAATACAAACATCAAAATAACCATCAGACAGGATTGCATTAGGAGCAATTTTAGCTCCTCCTCCATAGTAGCTTCCATTACATATGGCCACCAGCATAACCTGTTTAGAATAAACCCTTTGTCCCTCTTTAAATTGAACCTCTAAAGGCTTAAAACAAAAAAGGACCTTAATAAAGGCAATGATATAGGCATAGGCCCCATTAAAAAAAGCTTTTATCCGATTGGTATAATCTGCTATTTCAGCATCTAGTCCAATTGATGCAATATTGATAAACCAATGATTATTTACCTTTCCTATATCAATTAACCTGGGTGTTCCGTTGATAATCTGACTCAATGCTTCCAGTGGGTCCTTTGGTATGCCCAATGACTTTGCAAAGTCATTTCCAGTACCACAAGGGATAATACCCATTATTTTATCACTCTCTACAATTCCATTAACCACTTCATTAACCGTTCCATCACCGCCTACTGCTATATAGATATCGTAATATTCTTTAATATATTGCTTTATTATTGCTGTAGCTCCACCAATTTCCTCAGTTTTAACAATTTTAAATGTTATAGCTTTTTCCCGGCAATAGTCTTCTATGATAGGAATTAGTTTACTTCCTCTATTTTTTCCGGCAACAGGATTTACAATAAATAGATACGACAAATTAGCCATTTAACTTACCTCTCGATTACTTCTTGACCCCTTTACCTCAATGTGATCCAAAACATTTTCCTTAGCCCTATCTAAGGCTTGTAACTCCTCTACTGATAGAGGATAAGTAGATACTCCGCCTTTAACGGGCTTAGCATAAGAAATAGTCTCCGTTCTGCCATGAATTCCCGATATGATGACACCGTCATTATTAGCATTTAAGAGGGCAATTGAATAGCTTAAGTCACTTCCGGTGTCCTGAAAAGCATTATATCGAATAATTCCTACCTTTTGTACACAAAAACTCATTCTATTTTCTAAAATATCCAGTTTTCGATATAATCGCTCCTGTTCTTCTTTAGCAGCCTCAACCCTTTCCATGTGCTCCATTAAGATTCCCTCAATATTTTTACCATTGGTGCCCTTTACTAATTTTTTATACTTATCTCTTAAACTGGCAGTAATACCATAATTAATGCTTAGCAGCAAAACAAGTAATATGTTCATTAAGCAGCAAGCAATGATAATAGGTATACTATATTGTTCAATAAAGGTAACTAACCCCTGCATATCATTTCTCCCTTCTCTCAACTGCATGGTGAAACATTTAAGGCTTATTTGAAATCGGTTGGATAGTTGGATAACTATTATAATTCTACTATGTTTTTGTATTTTCCTTCAAGCTAAATTATATAAATAATCGTAGAGTAACATAAAAGGTCGTGCCACTGACCTAAGCCCCCCATAAAAAAACTCCCACTTAAGCTGTAAGACAATTGAATTGCCTACAGCTTTAAATGGGAGAATATGAATCATTAAACCAATTGATTACAAATTTCTTTGATGGCAATAATCGTCTGCTCAAGCTCTTCTCTCTTTGTAAAATATCCAAAGCTAAAGCGTACAGTTCCCTGTTCAAAGGTTCCTATCGTTTTGTGGGCATAGGGGGCACAATGTAACCCCGGTCTAACGGCAATATTGTATACCCGATCTAAAATGTATGCAATTTCAGAGGAATCCTCGTTCCTAATATTAATTGACACGACTGCGGCTTGTTCTTTACTGTTCTGAGGACCATATATTTTGACTCCATCAATTTTTTTTAGCTCATCAATAAAGTATTGAGTGATGGCTTCCTCATGCTTCCTGATGGAATCCAGGCCTTCAGATAAAATAAACTCTACCCCCTTGGATAGACCTGCAATTCCAGGGGAATTTGGAGTGCCGCTTTCATATCGGTCAGGCATTATTTCTGGCTGAATTAATTCTTCAGACCTGCTTCCAGTCCCTCCCTCTTTAAAATGCATAACCTCTACCCCTTCTCTGATATAGAGTATGCCAGTTCCCTGGGGTCCCATCAAGCCCTTATGGCCTGGTAAGGCAAGTAAATCTATGTTGAAGCGCTGAACATCTATTTCATAGACTCCTGCTGTTTGAGCACCATCCACCAGAAAAAGAATATTATTTTCTCTGGCAATTTGACCCACCTCCTCAAGGGGCATCAAGGTACCTGTTATATTTGAAGCATGGGTCATAACAATAAGCCTGGTATTTTTTTTAATGGCATTTTTTATGTCCTTAGCCTCTAATTTTCCCATTGAATCACATTGAACAATCGTGTTTTCCACTCCAAGGCTTTCTAGGGCCTTGATTGGACGTAACACTGAATTATGCTCCATACTGGTGGTAATGACATGGTCATTTGCCTTTAAAACTCCTTTAATAGCCAAATTCAGAGATTCGGTGGCATTTCCCGTAAAGACTATCTGCATGGGATTTTCAATATTAAATAATTTAGCAATGTTTTCCCTGGCAGTAAAAATTTGTCTCCCTGCCTCAAGGGCCATCTTATGTCCTGATCGGCCGGGATTTGCCCCGGCTTCCTTCATTTGCCCTATTATAGCATTATAAACAGCTTCCGGCTTTGGGTAACTGGTGGCGGCATTGTCTAAATAAATCACCCATTTTCCCCTCTCTTTCAACGGATCTCTTATTACTGTTATACTATATTCATCATTTTTTTGTATTGTCACTAATTAAATGGCGGCCTCTGTTTTGTGTGTTTCACGTGAAACAAGCCCTATTAAAATTATTAAGAAATATACTTAAACCTATCTTTTATCTAATATCTCAATAATTCTCTCCAAATCATCCTCATTATAGTATTCAATCTCAATTTTTCCTTTTTTAGCTCCCTTAGAAATGGTTACTTTGGTTCCGAATAGCTTTTTAAGATTATCCTCCAGCTCCATCAGCTCATAGGACTTTTGCTTTTTTTCCTTCTTCTTAACGGTATTTTTCTGGGAAGCAATCAATTCCTCCACCTGTCTGACATTTAACCCGGCCTTTTCAATATAAAGAGCCAGTTGATATTGCTTTTCTTGATTATTTACCCTCAATAAAACCCGTCCATGACCACTGGTAATTTGGTTATTTTTGATCATTTCAATGACCCTTTGATCTAGATGAAGCAGTCTTAATGTGTTGGCTATGTAGGGCCTGCTTTTTCCCAGGGCCTCAGCCAGCTGCTCCTGGGTAAGATTATGTTGCTCTAATATTTTTTTATAGGCAAGGGCCTCTTCAATGACACTTAAATCCTCCCGCTGTAGGTTTTCTATTAATGCAATTTCTAGAAGCCTATTTGCCTCATACTGTCTAATGATACAGGGAATTTCCTTTAATTGAAGCTCCTTGGCGGCCCTCCAGCGTCTTTCACCAGCAATAATCTGATAACCATCCTTCTCCTTCGATACGATAATTGGTTGAATAAAACCATGGGCTTTAATCGAGTTAGCCAATTCCAAAATAGTTTCCCGATCAAAATCCCTTCTGGGCTGTTCTATATTAGGATAAATATGATTTATATCTAAAGAATAAATCTTGTCCTCCTCATTTTGAGAACTTTTTGCTTCTATTTCTACCACCTGGGGAATTAAAGCCTCCAGCCCCTTTCCCAGGCCCCTCTTTTTTGCCTTCGTCATCTATATCACATCCTCCTCTAAATCTAAAAATTCCTCGGCCAATTCAATATAGGCCTCTGCCCCCTTAGACTTTTCATCATAGTAGATTACAGGTTGTCCAAAGCTCGGTGCTTCGGCTAGCCTCACGTTCCTGGGAATAATTGTAGTATAAACCTTACCTCTAAAATAATTTTTCACTTCATCTACCACTTGAATCGATAGATTCGTTCTGCCGTCAAACATACTTAAAACAACCCCCTGAATTTCTAAATTGGGGTTAAGGCTTCGTTTAACCAGCTGAATTGTATTCATAAGCTGACTTACCCCTTCAAGGGCATAATATTCACACTGAATAGGGATTAGAACACTATCAACGGCAGCCAGGGAATTGATTGTTAGTAGTCCCAGGGAAGGTGGACAATCGATAAATATATAGTCATAATCTGCTCGGATGGTATCAATCGATTGTCTTAATTTGATTTCTCGATTATTTACAGAGGCCAGCTCAATTTCTGCCCCTGCCAGTTGTACACTGGAGGGAACAATATGCAAATTATCATATTGGGTCTCTAAAATGGCTGACTTTAAATCTACTTCATTGACAATTACATCATAAATGCTATAGGTAAGATTCCCTTTGTCAATGCCAAAGCCACTGGTGGTGTTTCCTTGAGGATCAATGTCAATTATGCATATTTTTTTACCCTTTTGAGCGATACATGCACTTAAATTCACATTGGTCGTTGTTTTACCAACACCACCTTTTTGATTAAATACAGCAATCACCTTAGCCAAGACAAACACTCCCTTTGGTTTCCTATAATCAAGATATTTTGTATAATTTAAAATTTTATCATCGTTATTTCATGTTAATTCATATTTTATCAATAATCAGAAAAAAAAGATACTACCATCTTCGTATGTATTATTTTATAGTGTAATTTTTTATAGTTATTTCTAATTTCTCAACAACATACATAGTATAGAACAAGGTTTTGTTCTATTGAATTTTCAAAAGCACTCCTTGTTGCAAATTAAATTCAATATATAAACCAGCTTAAATAGGAGGCAAACATATGCTTAAAATTATTTTTACCACCTTTGTCATTGTTTTTTTAGCAGAGCTAGGCGATAAAACTCAAATTCAGACAATGCTATTGGCCTCTCAATCTAAATCAGTTTGGCCCGTCTTCATTGGTTCTTCCTTAGCCTTAATTATGAGCTCCCTGGTGGGGGTTTTAGCCGCCACTTATCTTAATAAATTTATTAACCCCCATTACCTTCAGATGGCTGCTGGGGTAGTTTTTATCATTATAGGCTGTTTAACATTGCTAGGAAAGCTATAATAATAAAAAAAGATTACTATCCCCCCTAGTAATCTTTTTTAATATTATTTAGTTTTTTGGTATTTTCACAGTTACCTCTATGTAATCACCTTTATCTATTTGATTAAATTCTGCCTTTTCCTGTTTATCCTTAATGGCTTCATAGGCTTGCTTGATTGTATTGATATAAATTCTATAATTCATAAAGCTTCGTATTTTTTGACTGGCCTTTGGCTCCTTTTCTTTCCCTATTTCCTCTAATAGCCCTTGGATAATTTCTTCCGTTCGTTTAACATTATAATCATATTTAATGATTTTTTCCAGGGCAATCTTTCTTAAATCGTCGTCCGGCAGCTTTAACAGGGCCCTAGCATGCCTTTCCGTTAAATTATGCTCCAATAACATGTTTTTAATATCTTGCCTTAAACGAAGAATTCGAAGCTTATTAGCAATTGTCGATTGATTTTTTCCGATTTGAAGTGCCAATTCCTGCTGGGTGAATCCATGGTCCTGAATTAAGTTTTGATAGCCCTCTGCCTCTTCCAGAAAGTTTAAATCCTCCCGCTGCAAATTTTCTATAATGGCCAAAACTGCAGAATCCTTGTCGTTATAATCACGATGTACAATGGCTGGAATACTATTCAAGTTAGCCAGTTTGGCTGCCTTCAATCGTCTTTCACCAGCTATCAGCTCATATTTTTCTTCTCCAATTTGTCTAACGCTGATGGGCTGTAAAATACCATAGGCTTTTATAGATTGGCTTAATTCCTCAAGGCTGATTTTCGTAAAGGCTTTTCGGGGCTGATATGGATTAGGAATAATATTATTAATGGCGATTTCAATCACTTGTTTTTCGGCAGTATTCATGGATTTTATCCCTCACTTCTTCATGAATTCAATTATAAATATTCGATAAAAAAAAGTTGAGTCCTGCAATAAAAGGGGCTTAATTCTAATTTTCGTTTTACAAAAAACTACCCTTTTCCCTTATATTATAGGTTCTTTACTTGGTTTTCCTGCTTTTCTTGGATATTTTGTCGGAGTTTGCCTAACCTTTTCTATCACCACAATTCGATGCTTAATATCACTGAAGGGCAATGGAATAGTCATTTCATCCACTACATTACCCCCTAAAACTGAAAGGGCCCTTTTAGCCTCCGTTAATTCCGCTGACAGCTGAGGCCCCTTTTGACAAATAAAATATCCGCCTATCTTAACAAAGGGCAGGCAATATTCGGCCAGTACATTCATTGAAGCAACGGCTCTGGCCACTGCGAAATCATATTGTTCACGATGCTCCTTATTTTGTCCGTAATCCTCTGCCCTGCCATGTAAAAAGGTAATATCCTGAAGGTTAAGCTGATCCGAAACCTCCTTTAAAAAATTTATCCTTTTATTTAAAGCATCCAGCAGGGTTAATTTTAAATCTGGTAAAAGTACCTTTAAGGGGATTCCAGGAAAACCCGCACCTGTTCCCACATCAATCAAGCTTCCCTGACTGGTTAATTGCTTTGTCATCAGGCAGGTCAGGGAATCTAAAAAATGTTTAATGACAATTTCTTTGGGCTCCTCTATGGCTGTTAAATTCATTTTCTGATTCCATTCCAGCAGTATGTCCTTATATTTAATTAACTGTAAAACCATCTCTTTTTCTATTTCTATCTCCAGCTCCTGGCAGCCCCTATATAATAATTCCTCCAAATCCATTAGCTCTCCCCTCCCCTGTGCCTTCTTCTTTGCTCTAAATATACCAGCAATACAGAAATATCAGCAGGTGAAACCCCTGATATTCTCGAGGCCTGACCCACAGAAAGGGGGCGTATATTGGTCAGCTTTTGTCTTGCCTCCAACCTTAACCCATCAATTTTATTAAAATCTATGTCCTCTGGAATACGTTTATTTTCCAGCTTCTTAAATTGATCAATCTGCCTCATTTGCTTTTCAATATAGCCTTCATATTTAATCACGATTTCACATTGTTTTTCAGCCTCGCTCAACAATGCCTCTTCCCTTTCCTCCAACCTTCTAATATGGCTATAGTTAATTTCGGGGCGTTTTAACAGGTCGTAAAGGCTTATTCCTGCCTTTAGAGGCGTACTGTTCAGTGATTCCAACAGGGAATTGGCCACCTGGGGTGATACGGTTTTTTTCTTTAATCGCTGCATTTCCTCTTCAATCTTTTGTCTTTTCAAGGTCATTCTATCATATCTTTCCTTTGAGGCCAGACCTAATTGATAGCTTTTTTCTGTCAACCTCAAATCAGCATTATCCTGTCTCAATACCAAACGGTATTCTGCCCTTGAGGTCATCATCCGATAGGGTTCATTGGTGCCCTTTGTTACCAAATCATCAATAATTACACCAATATAAGCCTCTGAACGATCTAAAATAAAAGGCTCCTTTCCTTGAATTTTAAGTACCGCATTAATGCCTGCCATTAAACCCTGGGCAGCCGCTTCCTCATAGCCAGAGGTTCCATTAAATTGGCCTGCACAAAATAGATAAGAAATATGCTTTGTTTCTAAAGATGGTTTGAGCTGGGTAGGATTAATACAGTCATATTCAATGGCATAGGCCGGCCTCATCATTTTCACATTTTCCAGGCCAATAACCGATTTAAGCATTTGCTGCTGTACCTCTTCAGGCAGGCTGGTTGACATGCCCTGAACGTACATTTCCTTAGTATCTAGCCCCTCAGGTTCAATAAAAAGCTGATGTGAGGGCTTATCATTGAAGCGAACAATCTTATCTTCTATAGAAGGACAATACCTGGGTCCTACCCCCTCCATATCTCCTCGATAAAAGGCAGAGCGGTTCAGATTATTCATTATGATTTCATGGGTTTTCTCAGTTGTTCTTGTTAACCAGCAGGGATGTTGCTCTATTTCCAGAGAATCATTCATAAATGAAAAGGGTACAACCCTTTCATCACCAGGTTGAATTGTCATTTTGTCGTAATCAATGGTATCACGATGGATTCTTGCAGGGGTTCCGGTTTTAAATCTCCTTAAATCGCACCCCAAAGCCCTCAAACGCTCCGAAAGAAACTGGGCAGGGAAAAGCCCGTTGGGCCCCGATTCATAGTTAACCTCACCAATAAATATTTTGCTTTTTAAATAAACCCCTGTGGCCAGTATAACGGCCTTGGAGTTATACTGGGCTCCCGTTCTTAAAAGCACACCTTTAACGGTGGTATCCTCAACAATCAGGTCCACTACTTCCCCTTGAACTAAATCTAAGTTTTTTTGCGATTCAATGGTTTTTTTCATTTCTAAATGATATTTATTTTTATCTGCTTGGGCCCGAAGGGAATGAACAGCCGGTCCCTTTGCAGTATTTAGCATTCTGCTTTGAATAAAGGCTTTATCAATGTTAATTCCCATTTCTCCGCCCAGGGCATCAATCTCCTTCACCAGGTGACCCTTACCGGTTCCACCTATCGAGGGATTACAAGGCATCATGGCAATGGCATCCAGGGTCAGGGTTAGCAATAAGGTATTCTGACCCATCCTGGCTGCGGCCAGGGCTGCTTCACAGCCTGCATGTCCCCCTCCAACGACAATTACATCATACGAACCTCCAAGATATTTCATCTGATTGTTTCTCCTCCATCTTTAATTATTACTGTTGTAACATAGTCTATTTACCAATACAGAAGTTCTTAAATATATGATCAATTAAATCCTCACCCACTGTATCACCGGTTATTTCACCAAGGTAATTCCAGGTGTTTTTATAGTCAACCTCGATAAAGTCCATGGGTAGCTTTTGTCTAATGGCCTCAATTCCCTCCCGAAGGCTATTAAGTGCCCTTTCAAGGGCATTTTTATGCCTTACATTGGTTACCAACAGATGATCCTTTGCCCTCAAGGGCCCTTGAAAGACCATTTCCTCCAGACAGCCTTCTATAGCTTCAAGGCCGTGGTTTTCCAATAATGATACCTTAATAATGGGCTTTTCCCCTATTAACTGTCGAATCTTTTCTTCATTAACCTGATTGGGTAAATCTGTCTTATTGATAATAACCATAGATCTTTTATGCTTAATCAATTCGATAATTTCTAAATCCTCCTCGGTTAAATCCCGCGAGGCATCCAGCATTAAAATAACTAAATCGGCTCGATTAAAAAATTCCTTGGTTTTTTGAACACCTATTCTTTCAACAATATCCTCTGTTTCTCTAATTCCAGCAGTATCAATTAGCTTTAAGGGAATTCCCCTAATATTAAGCTGCTCCTCTATTACATCCCTGGTGGTGCCGGGTATTTCTGTAACAATGGCTCTCGATTCCCTCAAGAGGGCATTCAGCAAGGAAGACTTTCCTACATTGGGCTTTCCAACAATTACAGTACTCAAGCCCTCCCTTAATATTTTCCCTGTATCTGCAGTTAAAAGCAATTGTTCCATTTCCTTTTCCAAGGCTATACTCTTTTCCAGCAGCAAGTCAAGGGTAATTTCATCTAAGTCCTCCTCTGAAAAATCAATAGAAACCTCCACATGGGCCAACAGCTCTAACACCTGGTTACGAAATCCTTCAACCCTTTTAGACAAGCTCCCCTCCAGCTGATCCAGGGCAATATCAAAGCCCTTTTCGGTTTTAGCACTGATTAAATCCATAACTGCTTCAGCCTGGGCTAAATCAATTCTACCGTTTAAAAAGGCACGCTTTGTAAATTCCCCCGGGTCTGCGGCCCTAATACCCTGACGCAAAATCAGCTCCAGTATCCGTTTTACCGGTATCATACCGCCGTGGCAGTTGATTTCCACAACATTTTCCTTTGTGTAGGTATTTGGCGCACTCATATAGACAGCCAATACCTCATCTATTTTTTCCCCCTTTACAGGGTCAAAAATATGCCCGTAGGTAAGACGCCTTGGTGAAAACTCACTTAATTTTTTTCCTCCGGCTGATTTAAAAAGTAAATCAATTACCTCTAAAGCCTTTTCCCCACTAATTCTAATTACACCAATCCCAGCTTCCCCCGGGGCTGTGGCAATGGCCGCAATTGTATCATCAAGAAACATAAAAATACACCTCTATTCGTATTGTTCAATTGAATTGAAGCAACTGCCTTTTTATTATCCCTATTATACCAAAATAATACAAGTTCCATTACAAATTCCTTATTTTAAAAAATCTTCCCCCTACATTAGAAAAAACCCAGTAACTATACTGGGTCAACTCTATTTTTTCAGTGTAATGACAACCTTTCTAAAGGGCTCATCACCTTCACTGTAGGTCTGTACATAGGGATTTCCCTGAAGAGCAGAGTGAATAATTCTTCGTTCATAGGGGTTCATTGGCTCTAATATTACGGTTTTCCCTATTTTCTTAGCCTTTCGGGCCATTTTATTGGCCAGCCTGATTAAGGTTTCTTCTCTCTTTTCCCGATAATTTTCTGTATCAATGAATACCTTTAAATAATTATCGCGATTTTTATTCACCACTAGGCTAACAAGATATTGCAGAGAATCTAAGGTCTGACCTCGGCGACCGATGATCACTCCCATATTGGGTCCTTCTAACTGAATATTTAAACTATCCTTTACTAACTGAACTTCAATTGATGCTTCAATCCCCATCGATTTCATTACATCCATTAAAAAATTCTTTGCATCTTCCTCAGGATGATCGATGACTGTTAATCTTACTCGAGCCATTTTCGTGCCAATAATTCCTAAAAAACCCTTTGTTGGCTTTTCAAGTATTTCTATTTTGACCTGATCTTTATTTTTTTTTAATTCCTTAAGACCCTCTTCAATAGCTTCCTCAACAGTTTTTCCGGTGATTTCAATCAAGTTCATATTAGTTTGAACCCTCCTTTGTCCCTGCAACAGGTCGTTTAAGAACTAATTGTTGGACTACCTGAAATCCGTTACTTACAACCCAGTAAAGACTTAATCCTGCTGGGAAGCCCCGGCCCCACCAGAAGATTAAAATTGGGAAAAAGTAAGTCATCATTTTTTGAGATGGGTCTGATTTATTGGCTCCTGCCATTGTTACGCTGGATAAAAAGGTTAATAATCCTGCTAAAATTGGTAGAATCCATGGATCTGGATCAGTTAAATTTGCCATCCATAAAAAAGCGGTATTAATCGCCTCATAGGCAGCCTGCGATTCAAATACATAAATACCAGGCTCTCTTAAAACAGCAAACAGACCAATTAGAATTGGAAATTGAATCAAAAGCGGCAAGCAGCCTCCAAAGGGGTTAATCTTATACTCCTGATAAAGCTCCATTGTTTTTACATTGAGCTTTTCCTTATCATCTTTATACTTTTCCTGTAATTCCTTCAGCTTTGGTTGAATTTCCTGAATTCCCTTCATTGACTTCATTTGCTTAATGGTTAAGGGTACCATCAATAGTTTGACTAGTATCGTAAATATAATAATTGATAAGCCATAATTGCCTATGATATCATATATCATTTTCAGCAACAGACCCAACGGTTTTGCCAAGGCACTCAAATTCAAAACCCCCTAATCGCAAGTTATTTCTTTAATGGGTCATAACCTCCTGGATGAAAGGGATGACACCTGATAATTCTTCTAATGGTTAAATAGGTTCCTTTAAAAAAACCATAGTGCTGATATGCCTCTATACTATAGGTAGAGCAAGTTGGATAAAAACGACAGGTTTGTCCTTTCAATGGAGAAATCCTTCTTTGATAGAAGCGAAGGAGCCCTATACAAATTTTTGCCATTCATTCATCACTCCATACCCATCAATACCTAAAGCAGTCTCATTTTTCTGAATAAATGAAGCATTGCACTTTCAATTTCTTTATATGTAGCTTCCTTACATCCAGCTCTGGCCACAAAGACAATATCGTATCCTTTAGAAATACCTTCTTGATTTAATCGAAAACTTTCCTTCATCAGTCTTTTCACACGGCTTCGAACAACGCTTTTTCCTACCTTTTTTGAGACAGTAAAGCCAACGCGAGTCGTATCGCTTCTATTGTTCGCCACATATATAATTAGTAGTTTATTGGCCATCGATTTTCCAGACTTGTAAACGATTCTAAATTCGCGATCTTTTTTTAAGAAATTGTTGGCCTTCATTCTTTTTACCAACTCCCATAATTACAGAAAAAGGCCACATAGTGCGGCCCTTATGCAGTCAATCTCTTTCTGCCTCTTAGTCTACGTCTTTTTAAAACGTTTCTACCATTCTTTGTACTCATTCTTTTTCTGAAGCCATGTTCCTTACTTCTTTGTCTTTTCTTAGGCTGATAGGTTCTTTTCACGAAAAACACCCCCTTCAAAGTACTAATCAGTACTTCTATCTAATCAATATAATATTCAATATAATACTGCCTAAAGAGTACCTAAAAATATTGACACAAATAGATTATAACGATATTGATAAGGGCTGTCAAGATAAAAGCAATTTGGAATCTGTGGATAAATCTGTTGTGTAAAGTTTTTTTTTGTGGATATTTTTTAAATTTTGTTGAAAACCCCGATATAATTTGATATTATATTAATGCTTGTTGATAACTTTTTAAAAACTATTAACATTAATCACATTTATACACATTATGTGGATAGCTTTGTGCATAACTTAGAATTTTCCCAGATTATAAATAATTATGTATCTGCACATCTATTTTTTTTTGTGCATAAAAATAATCATTGCTATTGTTGATAACTATTTTATATAATGAAATAGACCCCATTAATCACAAATTATCCACATTAATTTAATCATTATTGTTTATAACATGGTCTATCTTTTTTATCATTAATTTTTTCTTAATTTTTCCCTTTATGTGGATAAGATTGAGGATAAAAACATGAATTTTTATTTCCTAAGTGATTCAATTCACTCATCTTACTATTATTGTCCATAATTTTTTAAAATATATATCAGCAGTTAGGGGGCTGTTTTATGCTGGACAACCTATCTGAAATTTGGGATAAAACGCAAAACATTATTAGGTCTGAATTGACAGAGGTTAGCTTTAATACTTGGATTAAAACAATCGAACCCATTTCAATGGATGAAAATCAAATTATACTGGCCGTTCCAAATGACTTTACCAAGGGTATTCTAAACACTCGTTATGCAACACTGATTGACAATGCCATCAAGCAGGTAACTTCTAAAAAATTTGAAGTGTCCTTTATCGTTCCAACAGAAGAAAACGTTAAGAACTTGAAAAAGGAGCAGACAAAACAAAAGAAGTTGTTAGACCCTACAATTTCTTCTACCAATCTTAATCCTAAGTATACCTTTGATACCTTTGTTATTGGTAATAGTAACCGTTTTGCCCATGCAGCTTCTGTGGCTGTGGCTGAAGCACCTGCCAAGGCATATAACCCACTCTTTATTTATGGAGGCGTTGGATTGGGTAAAACCCATTTAATGCATGCCATAGGTCATTACATATTGGAAAATGATCCAAAGGTCAGGGTAGCCTACGTTTCCTCAGAAACCTTTACTAATGAACTAATTAATTCCATCAGAGACGACAGAAACGTTGAATTTCGCAATCGTTACCGTAATGTCGATGTATTATTGGTAGATGATATACAATTCATTGCCGGGAAAGAGCGAACCCAGGAGGAATTTTTCCATACCTTTAATGCCTTGCATGAATCAAATAAGCAAATTATTATTTCCAGTGATCGTCCCCCCAAGGAAATTCCAACCCTCGAAGATCGCTTAAGGTCACGCTTTGAGTGGGGTCTGATTACAGATATTCAAGCACCGGATTTTGAAACGAGAATTGCAATCCTTCGTAAAAAAGCTCAAATGGAGAATATCGATGTTCCCAATGAAGTTACCATCTATATTGCAAAGAAAATCCAGGCCAATATACGTGAGCTGGAAGGGGCTTTAATCAGAATTGTGGCCTATTCATCCTTAACCAATAGTGATATTACAGTTGATTTGGCCAGTGAAGCCCTGAAGGAAATCTTTTCTTCCAAGCCAAAGCAGCTGAATATCCCTTTAATTAAAGAGGTTGTCTCTAAAAGATTCAACATTAAACTGGAGGATTTTGATTCCAAAAAAAGAACTCGGGCCATTGCTTACCCAAGACAAATTGCCATGTATATTACAAGGGAATTGACTGACCTTTCCCTGCCTAAAATTGGGGAAGAATTTGGTGGAAGAGACCATACAACGGTTATGCATGCCCATGAAAAGATTGTTAATGACATCAAGGCAGATGCCAACTTAAAGGAACTGGTGGAATCAATCATTAAAGACCTGAAAGGGGATTTATAATTGTGCACATTATTTTGTGAATAGCCTGTTGATACTATGAAAATCCTTTAAGGGATTTGATTATGTGGATAAATAGGTGCAGCGTATTAACATATTATTCACAGCTTACTTGGCCATGCCTGACAGCATCTTAGGCCCTTATACACAAATTAACAGGCCCTATTACTATTACTACTATATTTTTATCTTTTTTATCTCTATAATTGCCGGGGAGGTTATCCACATGCATTTTATATGTTCTCAAAAAAATCTAATGCATAGCATATCAATTGTTCAAAAGTCAGTTTCAACTAAAACAACGTTACCTATTTTAAAGGGAATCTACTTAGAGGCCTATTCAAACAATTTAAAGCTAGTGGGCACAGATCTGGAGATAGGAATAGAAAACATCATAGAGGCCCAGGTACATCAAGAAGGTACCGTTGTAATTGATGCAAGACTCTTTAGTGAAATCATAAGAAAGCTACCGGATGAAGATGTAGAGCTGAAACTTCAAGAAAATAATCAACTGTTAATTAAATGTGACACAACTGAGTTTAACATTCTATGCAGTGATGCAACAGATTTTCCAGAGCTGCCTATGATTGAAGAGGAACAGTGTCATCAAATTTCTCAGGAACTATTCAGAAATATGATCAGACAAACAGTCTTCGCCACCTCACAGGATGAATCAAGGCCTATTTTAACGGGAGTCTTAATGGAAATAGAAAATGACAGATTAAATATGGTAGCCCTTGACGGCTATCGATTAGCACTACGAAGCGGTAAAATCAATAGTGTTGACTCCAATCGAGTGGTAATTCCCGCTAAAACCCTGAATGAAATCAGCAGAATCATGAACAGTGACGATGATGAACCTATTAATATCATCTTTACAGAAAATCAAGGATTGTTTACCATAGGGAATACCAAGCTGATTTCAAGGCTATTGGAAGGAGAATTTATTAATTATAATCAAATTTTACCCAAGGAACATCAATCTCAGATTAAGGTCAGCACCAAAAGGCTGCTTAACAGTATTGAAAGGGCTTCATTATTGGCCAGAGAAGGAAAAAACAATCTAGTGAAATTTACTATTAATGATGATAAAATGGTGATTACCTCAAATTCTGAAATAGGAAAGGTCTATGAAGAAATCAGTATCGAGCTGGAGGGGGCCGACCTGGAGATTGCCTTTAATTCCAAGTATTTTATTGATGCTTTAAAGGCAGTAGATGAAGAAGAGGTTTACTTAGAGTTTACAACCAATATCAGCCCCGGAATTATTAAGCCGGTAAATAATCAAAATTACGTTTACTTAGTATTGCCAGTTCGATTATCAGCCAACTAAGACCCAGCTTAAGCTGGGTTTATATTTTTATACCGATGGAAATCATTTAGATGATAGATAGATACTGATTAAAACTAAGCTATTTCCAGAAGGAAGTAGCTTTTGCAGAGGAGGCCTACTATGGAAAAGCAGGTTAAAATTGAAGAAGAATTTATTAAGCTGGATCAGCTTTTAAAATTCAGTGATGTCGTTGGCAGCGGTGGTGAAGCAAAGCTCAGAATATTAAATGGCGAAGTTAAAGTGAATGGTATAACCATATCTCAAAGAGGAAAGAAGATCAGGCCTGGAGACGTGGTTCAAATCAATGATATAGAAATTCACGTTACTTAAAGTACTATTTCCTATTAGGATGAAATAGGAGGTTAATCCATGATCATCAAAGAAATAAAGGCCGTTAATTTTAGAAACTACGAAACACTTAAATTAGAAATTCATCCAAGACTAAATATATTTGTTGGCCAAAATGCCCAAGGGAAAACCAATATTATCGAAATGCTTTACCTTTCAGCCATGGGGAAATCCTTTCGAACCAGTAAGGATAACGAAATGATCAAGATATATAAATCACAGGCCTACACTAGGGTAATGCTTAATCGGCTAGCTGGTGAAACAACCATAGAGATCAAGCTGGATACCCAGGCAAAGAAGCAAATGAAGGTTAATCAAATCCCTTTGGTGAAAAGGGGGGAGCTATTGGGGAATTTAAATGTTGTTATTTTTGCTCCTGATGACTTGAAAATTATTAAAGAAGGACCAGGAGAAAGACGGCGCTTCATTGATAACGAAATTTCACAAATTTATCCTAAATATTATTATACCCTCAATCAATACAATAGAATTTTGCAGCAGCGAAATAAGCTATTAAGAGAGAGCCGGGGAAAAAAAGTAGATCTAGAAATCTGGAACGAACAGCTGGTCAAGTCTGGTTCAACAATCATGCTTTATCGTAAAAGGTTTATAAAGAGAATCGGTATACTGGCCAGGTTGATGCACCGTAAAATAACAGAAGAAAAAGAAACCCTCGAAATTCAATATGATAGTAATGTAGCCCTACATGAAAAAGATGAACTAGCTGAAATAACAGAAAAGTTTTTAGAAAGGCTAAAGGAGCAAAGGGCCGTGGAAATTGCCCGGGGAATCACCCTGGTGGGGCCCCATCGGGATGAGCTGATTTTTAAGGTTAATCAAATGGACGTTAAAAACTTTGGTTCCCAAGGCCAGCAAAGAACATCAGTTCTCTCGTTAAAGCTGGCAGAACTGGAGCTTATTAAGGGCGAGGTGGGGGAATATCCTGTACTGCTATTGGATGATGTCATGAGTGAGCTGGATTTACAGCGTCAGAATTATCTAATTCATAATTTAAAAAACATCCAGACCTTTATAACCACCACCATGATAGAACAATTAAAGGTTGAGCAGGTGGAAAACCGAAATATTTATTATGTTTCACAAGGAATCGTAAGGAAATTCGACGAAATTTAGAAAATATGAAGCGACAGTCTTTTATTCCTGTAAGAATAAGGTTATAATAGAGGAATGGAAAATGAACAGGGGTGATGCATATGTTTCTCCACCTTGGAGGAGAGGTTGTGGTACCTGTCAAAGACATAATCGGTATTTTTGATATACAATCCACACTAAAGGCAAAAGGGAGTCAACAATTTTTAGAAGTCTGCAAAGATGAGGGGTTTGTACAGGAAATAGCCCATGAAGAGGCCCGTTCCTTTGTGGTTACAGAAAAAGTAATGAAATCAACCAAAAAAGGTGGTTTAATTAAAAAAACCATTGTATATTACTCCCCCATATCAGCTTTGACCCTACAAAAAAGGGCCGGATTTATAGAAGATATTGAAAAATTCTAATCTGCTAGACATTTGTTACTGAATTTAGCGGTCACTTATTGTCAGCAGATTATTTCTGTATATCCAATAGAGAGAGCTTTCAATAGACTTAAAGTTGTTTAGGAGGTTATGTTATGGAAAAAAATGTACAGCATTATGGTGCAGAACAGATACAGGTCTTAGAAGGCCTTGAACCAGTTAGAAAGAGGCCTGGAATGTATATTGGGTCAACTGGTCCCAGGGGGCTGCATCATTTGGTTTATGAGGTGGTGGACAATAGTATCGATGAAGCCTTGGCAGGCTATTGTGATCTAATTGATGTCACGATTTTAAAGGACAATGCCATTAGAGTAATTGATAACGGGAGAGGAATACCCGTTGATATACATCCTAAAACCGGTAAATCAACCCTGGAAACTGTCATGACGGTGCTTCATGCCGGCGGTAAATTTGGCGGTGGAGGCTATAAGGTTTCTGGCGGACTCCATGGTGTGGGAATTTCAGTGGTGAATGCCCTTTCAGAGTATGTAGAGGTAGAGATTAGGATTGATGGCAAATTGTACAGACAACGATATGAAAGAGGAAATCCCCTTTCAGATGTACAAGCAGTCGGTGAAACCGATGGAAGAGGAACCACAACCCTTTTCAAGCCTGATGCGGAAATTTTTGATGAAACCAATTATAAATTTGAAACCCTTGAATATAGACTTAGGGAATTAGCCTTTTTAAACAGAGGTGTAAAAATCATCCTGAGGGATGAACGGGAAGGACAGGAAAAAGAAAGTGTTTTCCATTACGATGGCGGTATTATTGAATTTGTAAAGCATTTGAATAAAAATAGAGAGATAATTCACGATAAAATAATTTATTTTGAAAAGGAAAGAGAAAATTCAGTTGTAGAAATTGCCATGCAGTATACAGATTCCTACACTGAGAACATTTTCAGCTTTGCCAATAACATCAATACCCAAGAGGGAGGAACCCATTTAATTGGATTTAAATCAGCCCTAACCAGAATTATTAATGATTACGCCAGAAAAATAGGGTTGATTAAAGATAAGGATGCCAACCTTATGGGAGAAGATATCAGAGAAGGGTTAACGGCAATCGTTTCAGTTAAACTTACAGACCCTCAATTCGAAGGCCAGACAAAGACAAAGCTGGGAAACAGTGAAATAAGGGGAATAGTTGAAACCGTTACGGCAGAATATTTAGAAGCCTTTTTAGAGGAAAACCCCAGTGAATCAAAGATCATCATTGATAAAGCCCTTAGGGCCCAGCGAGCCAGAGAGGCTGCCAAAAAGGCCCGGGAGTTGACAAGAAGAAAGGGTGTATTGGAAAACACCTCTTTACCTGGAAAATTAGCTGATTGCTCAGAAAAGGACCCTGCCCTCAGTGAAATTTATCTTGTTGAGGGAGATTCAGCGGGAGGAAGTGCAAAGCAAGGTAGAGATCGTAGTACCCAGGCTATTCTACCCCTCAGAGGAAAAATTCTAAATGTCGAAAAGGCCAGATTAGATAAAATTCTTAATTACAACGAAATACGCTCAATGATTACTGCCTTTGGGACAGGCATTGGGGCAGATTTTAGCACAGAGCGTCTGCGATATCATAAAATTATCATTATGACCGATGCCGATGTAGATGGTGCCCATATCAGAACGCTGCTATTAACCTTCTTCTTTAGATATATGAAGCCTTTGATCGAATTAGGCTATATCTATGCTGCCCAACCACCCCTTTATAAAATTAAAAAGGGTAAAATAGAAAAATATGCTTATTCTGAAAAAGAATTAAATGAAATATTAGATGAGTTAGGCAGAGATACAAAGGCTGAAATCCAGCGTTATAAAGGACTTGGTGAAATGAATCCTGAACAGCTATGGGATACTACTATGAATCCCGCCACAAGAACCCTACTTCAGGTTTCCATTGAAGATGCCGCAGCGGCAGATGAAATTTTCAACACCCTGATGGGGGATAAGGTTGAGCCGAGAAGAGATTTCATCGAAAAAAATGCAAAATATGTAAAGAATTTAGATATTTAATAGGGGGGTAAACAATGATAGAAGAAAATGACAAAATTGTCCCTATCGGTATAGAAGATGAAATGAAAAAATCCTATATTGAATATGCCATGAGTGTTATCGTCGGACGGGCTTTACCAGACGTTCGAGATGGATTAAAGCCAGTTCATCGTAGAATTTTATATTCTATGGTTGAGCTTGGTTTAATGCCAGACAAGGCCTACCGTAAATCTGCCCGTATTGTGGGGGATGTATTGGGTAAATATCATCCCCATGGCGATTCGGCAGTATATGATGCAATGGTTCGACTGGCTCAGGATTTCTCAACCCGTTATTTATTGGTGGATGGACATGGTAACTTTGGTTCGGTAGATGGAGACGGTGCTGCCGCCATGAGATATACCGAGGCGAAGCTATCCAAAATTGCCCTGGAAATGATTCGGGATATTCAAAAGGAAACCGTTGACTATACACCTAACTTTGATGACACCTTAAAGGAACCGGCTGTTTTACCAAGCCGTTTTCCCAATCTGCTGGTTAATGGTTCCAATGGTATTGCCGTTGGAATGGCCACTTCCATTCCGCCCCATAATCTAGGGGAGGTTGTCAATGGGCTGGTTCATATGATTGACAACCCAGATATAGAAATAGAAGAATTAATTACACATATAAAGGGGCCAGACTTTCCCACAGGGGCCCAGATCATGGGTACCGAAGGAATCAAGGAGGCCTATCGCACAGGTCGTGGAAGAGTAAAGGTCAGGGCTGTTGCCGACATTGAAGAGCTAAAAAATAATCGACAGCAGATCGTCGTTACAGAAATACCGTACCAGGTCAATAAAGCAAAGCTAATTGAAAAAATTGCAGAGCTGGTAAGGGATAAAAAAATTGAAGGAATCTCTGACCTTAGGGATGAAAGCGACAGAAACGGAATGAGAATTGTTATTGAGCTAAAGCGAGATGCCAATGCCAATGTAGTTTTAAATAAACTGTACAAGCATTCTCAAATGGAAGATACCTTCAGCATTATTATGATTGCTCTGGTAAACGGAGAGCCCAAAATATTAAATTTAAAGGAGATTCTGTACCATTACATCAATCATCAAAAAGAGATCATTACTAGAAGAACCCAGTATGATCTAAGAAAAGCTGAAGAAAAGGCCCACATTTTAGAAGGATTAAAAATTGCCCTCGATCATTTAGATGAAGTAATTGCATTAATTAGAGCTTCGGAAAATGTTCATGTGGCCAAGGAAGGCTTAATTGAGCGTTTTAGCCTGTCTGAAAAGCAAGCCCAGGCAATATTAGATATGAGGCTGCAAAGGCTTACAGGCTTAGAGCGAGATAAAATTGAAGCGGAGTATCAAGATTTAATTAAATTAATCAAGGAACTTAAAGAAATTTTGGCCAATGAAAGCCTTGTTTTAAATATCATTAAGGATGAATTAACTGAAATTAAAGAGAAATACAGTGATGACAGAAGAACAGCCATTGTCCTTGATGAAGGGGAAATCAACATTGAAGATTTGATTATTGAAGAGGACGTGGTGGTTACCCTAACCCATTTTGGGTATGTTAAGCGTCTACCCTTAGATACCTATAAAAGCCAAAAAAGAGGGGGCAAGGGTATTTCAGGTGTTACCACAAGGGAAGAGGATTTTGTTGAAAAACTAATTATTACTTCTAGTCATGATTATATCCTGTTCTTCACCAACAAGGGAAAGGTATACCGGCTTAATGCCTATGAAATTCCAGAGGCGAAACGTCAGGCAAAGGGAACTGCCATTGTTAACCTCATTCAGCTTACACCGAATGAAAAAATTGCAGCAGTCATTCCCATGAAGCGTGAATGTGATGACGAATATTTGGTACTGGCCACGAAAAAGGGAATTATCAAGAAGACCCAGCTATGTCAATTTGAAAATACTAGAAAAACTGGATTGATTGCCATTAATATTCGTGAAGATGACGAGCTGATCAGCGTTAGAATGACCAATGAAAATCAAAATATTGTATTTGTCACAGCCAATGGAATGGCAATACAGTTTAGTGAAAAAGAAATCAGAGATATGGGAAGAGGAGCCATGGGAGTAAAGGGAATTACCCTTTCAAAAAATGATGAGGTTGTGGCCATGGAAATCACCAATGAAGATAAGGATATTCTGGTTGTAAGCGAAAGGGGCTTCGGTAAGCGTACCGGCTTAAGTGAATATCGACTGCAATCAAGGGGTGGAAAGGGTGTAAAAACCTTTAATATCACCGCAAAATCAGGAAAATTAGTAGGAGCCGAGATTGTTGATGATGAAGATGATATTCTGCTAATTAATAATGATGGAACCGTTATTCGCTTAAATGTAAAGGAAATATCTAGGATGGGCAGAGTCACCAAGGGAGTAACCCTAATGAAAACCTATGAGGAACAGAAGATCGTTTCAGTGGCATTAATTCCTCAGCATGAAAAGGAAATGGAATAGACAGTTTTAAAAGACCAGAGGGCTAGTACAGTACCTCTGGTCTTTTTCTAATATGATCAATTTTCTTAATATAATTATGGACATAATACCAAAATGTGATATGATAATAATGATTATTAATATCAACAAAGTATAAGGAGTGGGACTGTTGAAAAAGAATAAAATATTATCATTAGCGATAGGCTTTCTCTTAATAATAAGTCTATTAGCTGGCTGTAGTGACAATGTAGATCATACCACCAGCTCGGAAGGAAATAAAGAAAAATTGATCGAGGAAGAAGGAATTCGTTCAGTAATCGATGCCCAGGGAGAAACCGTTAAGGTACCCATGAACCCCGAAAGAATCATTGCACTACATAATGTAGGCGAAATCATGTCTTTAGGCCTAAAGCCTATTGCATCATCAGATTACTATATTAATAAGTTTGATCCCGATGGCAGCCTAGGAATTGAAAGTGTTGGAGATGTAGAAATTAGCTTTGAAAAAATATTAAGTCTGGAGCCTGATTTAATCATCATTAGCAGCTACTATGATGCCAGTTCAATTTCAGAGCTGAGAAAAATTGCCCCTACCTTAGTAACCCAATGGGGGTTAACTCCCTTGGAATTACTTAGCTTTTTAAGTCAATCCCTAGGCAGACAGACTGAAGAGAGGGCCTGGCTTGAAAAATACCAAGAGAGGTCAAGGGAATTGCAGGAACAGCTAAAACCCTATGTAGAAGATGAACCTACAGCGATAGTCATACAATTTTGGGATAAAAATATATATCAACATGAGACAAAGGTGTTTGAAGGCTTGTACAATGGAGCCGGTTTTGTACCAACAGAA
>CBFGTV010000047.1:0-26323 GCA_965652145.1 uncultured Clostridiaceae bacterium | reverse complement strand
AGCAAGATATTATAAGAATTGAGCATAAAATGGATGATAACCATAAGGCCTTATATGATGGCTTTAAGCTAAATGCTGAAGGAATTCAAGAATTAAATATTAAGGTCGACAACCTCACCGGGGGAGTAGAGCATCAGGAAATTAAACTTCAAGGTCAAAATAATTATCTAATATAGTAAGACTTCTATCTAACAGGATTTATAATAATTTCTGTGTTAATAAGAAGTCTTTTTATTATATAAAACATTATTACAGTTAGTAGATATGATTAACCAATATTTAGACAGGAGGGATTTTAATGTATTCAGCCAGAAGAGCCGCCCTATTGGAAAAAATGAGGCACCATCACGTCGCCCACATGGTTGTTGCCGACCCATCGAATATTTTTTATTTTACCGGAAAATTGTTTCATCCTCAGGAACGCTTAATTGTTCTATTATTAAGTGCTGATGGCGGCCACCATTTTTTAATTAATTCCTTATTTCCCGCCCCTGAGGATTTAGGCGTGGAAAAAATCTGGTATCGAGACGGTGAAGATGCCATTGAGCTGCTAAGTAGGCTTCTTACCGGCGAGGGACAGGTGGGAATTGATAAAAGCTGGTCGGCGGGATTCTTGTTGGCCCTGATGGAAAAAAGGCCCCTTTGCTATGTTAATGGTTCTCCCTTAATTGATGGAGTAAGGATGATAAAGGATTCTTCAGAAATTATACTGATGAAGGAGGCTTCAAGGCTGAACGACCGTGCCATGGAGGAGCTGATTGCCGCCTTGACTGCCGAGCGGGACGAGAAATCCATGACTGAAATGCTAACAAACATCTATCATTCCCTTGGGGCCGAAGGCCATTCCTTCTCGCCCATTGTTGCCTATGGCCCCAACGGTTCAGACCCACATCATGAAACTGATGACAGCCTGCTAAAGGAGGGAGACAGCATAGTTATTGATATTGGCTGCAAAAAAAATTCCTACTGCTCTGATATGACCCGAACTGTTTTTTATCGGTTTGTATCTGCCAAGGCCAGAGAGGTCTATGAAATTGTACGGGAGGCCAATGAAAGGGCCATTGCTGCCGTAAAACCCGGTGCAACCTTTGCCGAGGTGGATCGTGGGGCTCGGAGCTTTATTGAAGCAAGGGGCTATGGCCAATATTTTACCCACCGAACAGGTCATTCCATCGGTATTGATGTTCATGAATACGGAGATGTATCTTCTGTTAATGAGGAAAAATTAGCCCCTGGCATGATTTTCTCCATTGAACCCGGTATTTATCTGCCTGGAGAATTTGGTGTTCGTATAGAGGATTTGGTCTTGGTAACGGAGGAAGGCTGCGAGGTATTAAATCATTTTACCAAGGATTTAATTGTTGTTAAATAATATACCATAAAATTGAACCCCTGGAGGCTTATCCTTTCCAGGGGTTTTGTAATTAAAGATTAGGTCAGCCCAACCAATATGTCCTTCGGTTACCTTTATTCTAGCCTTAGCTTCCGTTCCTGCTGATCGTACCTCATATCCGTATTCACTAAAGACCCTTTCTGCCGTCAGACTACGCCATTTATTGCGGCTGCAGATAAATAATAATTTTATACTTATCACCTTCTTATTTGTTATTAGTTACCTTCAAAAGTGCATTTATTCATACAATTGCCTGACTAATTTTCTTATCTCTTCATAATCTGGTATGTAATAGCTTACACCATTTATCGTTTTTCCTTCTCCCCCTATGGTGTGGGTAATGAAGTCTTCTTCATTCATGCTTAAAAATATGGGAGTTAATTTAAGCATTTCTGATATTTCAATGCTGGTTTCGGTATACTCCTTAGCCACCTCTGCAATTTTAGGAATTTTAGTAAGGGACATTGAATTTTTAATCACCTTTAAAACGAAGTCCTGCTGCCGCTGTATTCTTCCGATATCGGCTAACAAAGGGTCACGGTACCTTAAATATTCTACTGCCTTTTTTCCATTTAGCCGATGAATTCCTGGCTTAAAATCAATGAGTAGCGGGGGTGTATCCTTAGGATCACGATAATACATTCTTTCTGTTACCTCTACCTCAATCGGCCCTACCACATCAACTATTTTCTCTACTGCTGTATAGTCTAGCTTAACATACCCGTGAACCGGCATATTCATCAGCTTCGACACGGCATCCATGGAAGATTGGCCTTTATTTTCCCTGACTGTATGGGCGGCATTGATTTTTTTCTGCTGGGCACTATTGTACCCTTCCCTATGGAAATAAGTATCCCGGGGAATGCTGATTAAATCTACCTGCTTCTTTACCGGGCAGTAGCTGGCCAAAATAATGGTATCAGAGAGGGAATATTCCGCCACCCCTAGAAACAAGATATTTAGCCGTTCCGTGTTTTGATTGCCGTCATCGGAAATGAATTCAAAATCATCCGGCATGGCCACCTCTACCTCTACCTTGATGGCATCGTATATATTATAGAAATAGCCGCCCAGAATGAAAAAAATCACTGTAAAAACAGCAAATGCACAGCAGAATATTCTTAGAAAGAGCTTCATAGGCCTCCTCCGTTCTCCTTGAATTCCATTTCTTCAGGCCCATTTTATCATAATGATTGGCAAACTGATGTCGTAATTTGTAGATTAATGCCCCTTGTCTATCATTTTTTCTATATTATTTACCCCTTAAATTTTGGCAGCGTTGGCAGGGTTTTACCCTAAAGTTATCGACCTATGTTGGCCGCATATATTCAAACCCCTGGAGATGTATTCTTTCCAGGGGTTTTTCTCTAATATTCAAAATTATTGATTTGTAAATAGTGGATATATCATATCAAATTTAATCTCTAAGATGTTATTTCCGGAAATATCGATAACACCCCATTTTTCACCTTCAGATGTAGACTCACACACAATACCAAATTCTTTATAAAAACTACCAACAAAGTCATATATAGGATCTATAGTGAATTCACCTTGCTTATTGATAAATCCCCATTTTATCTCATTTGTAGATACTTCTATTGAAGCACCATAATATCCATCTGAATTAATATTCGCGTCACAAAAATTTGCTTCTGTAATTTTATTACCGTCTTTATCAATAAGCCCCCATTTAATTATCCCATCAATACCCTTAACGCCATAAAATGCTACTCCATCTTTATAATTTGTCACTACATCAAGGTCCTCATAGATTGATTTAAAATTTTCATCAATTATTTTCCATCTAATCTCTCCATTAATATTGGGATATTTTATAATTGACCTTGATTCATTAAAATCACTAGCAGCAACATTTGAATTAAGAGAGATCAATTCTTCACCATTTGAATCAATAAAACTTGTTATAAGTGTTTTATCATCCTGTACAAAGGCTTTTCCTTCTGAAAAGTTTCTTGCATATGCATAAACCTTGTCAAATAATACATTACCTTCCTTATCAATGAATAAATGTTTGTTATCTAGTGCTACCACAGCAATGCCATTCCTAAAAGGAGAAACATAATCATAGATAGGTTGAATAACCATTTCTCCTTTATTATTAATAAATCCCCATTTATTTTCCTGCTTAATTGCTGCATAACCCTCTGAAAAGCTCAAAACATAATCATATTTAATAGGTATTTTAATTTTTCCTTTTGAATCAATAAATCCCCATTTAGAAAAATGCATTACTCTAGAGTATTCTTCATAGTTACTATCAATGAAATGATAATAAGGCTTTAATATATATTTACCAGCTTCATCAATAATACCAAAACTATTATCTATATTGACTACAAATAAGTTTCCCTCTATATTTTTGCAATTTATGATATAAATTCCACCCAATAATACAATTAAAATAAATGCAGTAACCACTATTATGTATATTTTTCTTTTCATCGTATCTTTCCTTTTCTATCGGTAATATATGCAATTGCAAAACAAAAAGAAAAAAATAGTGACGCTATATACATATTTATATAGAAACCTATTATTCCATGCTCCAATAATGAAAATCTCCATTGAGACATAATGGCAATTCCGATAAGAATTAATGCATACCCCCACCAAACACCCGTTGACTTCTTAATTGTTTTTTTAATCCAATTCTTTAGTAACAATATAATAATTAAATAATTTATTACTGTAAAAATTGCAAGTACAAGCAGTCCCTTAACTCCCATCTTTTCTGCCTCCTGTTTTTGTAGTTTTTAAATCTAAAATATAGTGCTTTTATGCACTATATTTTAGATTTAAAATTACGTCTTATCTAGACAAATATAGAATGCTCTACTACAGATTCAATATATCTAGTATAATCTTCAAAGAAATAAAAATCTCTTTTAATTCTCTGGGCTAATGATCCTAAATATTCATGGTTCCATTTATGTTCAATATAGTATAATGCAGAAGAATCTTGTAAAGAAGCATCAAGCCCTGTAATAACGAGCGTCGCAATAAGGTTAGCAAGTCCTTTTACCTTTAAGACCGTCAACAATGTAGCTACTATAACAGCTTTAGTTAATGCAATTAGTACGTTATTGAAACGTAGATTCTTGTAAGAAGCGCCTAAATATTTCGTAAATTCACTTGCATCATAAAAGGAATCCTCCTCAGCAATATAATCTCGCCTCATTGGTCTAATTTCAGTATTTTTTTCTATTTTTCCTTCTTCAATTGTAGCACTTTCTATTCCATTTACTTTTACTATATTAGATTCATCTTGAGTATAAGAAACTAAATCAAATGAATTCATTGCCTCAAGATTTATGATTTTATTCCAGTCTTGACTATGATGATATATGGATGTTTCACCCATTACATTTATTATATGTACCTGGCTTCCACTTTCAATTGAATAGTTGTCTGATGAAGCTGCATATAAAGGCATGATGGTTAACATAACAAATTTTCTCTTCTTTAATATAATACTTGGTTTTTAATTAACAATAAATATCACACTCCTTTTATATTGGTGTTTTGTTATATAAATCTATAATTTTAAATTTTTTCCATACATTATTAAAAAAGGAATAAATGGTATTGATTGTTTAATTTAATTGATTATAACAAAATAATAATATATAACTCAATCCTTCTCGGCTTTTATAAGAATAAATTACCCTGAAATAACTCATAAATTCTTTTAAATTCATAACTATTCTAATATTTCTGATAATATTAAATTGATATAGTTATTGCTAGAATTCTTATTGCTCTGACATTATCTGAACTGTTTTTGATCTGTCTGTATCTACTAAGGAGAATGAAAGGGTAATTGATACCGTGAAACGCAGTGCCACCTTTACTAAGGTAGCTCGGATTGTCCGGATCTTTATTAAAGTGAGGAACTATGATTTCATTTTATCCAAAAAAAGTCATTTCATAGGTATTCATGAGTACGGAGACGTTTATTCTGTAATAAAGAAAGGGCCCCTGGCATGATTTCCTCCATTGACTGGATTTTGTACTTGAGGGCGACAAAGCTCTAAATAATCCAAGTATTTAATTTTTGTTAAGTATACATAAAATTTGACCGCTAAAATTTATCTTTACCAGGGGTTTTAAAATAAATTATTTGCTTGTTCTGAACTATCAATAAGAATTCTTACTGGTATCGAACCTCTTATTCATTATTTTTGTTGACTAAATGATTGTATTTTTCTTCGTTCATGCTCCATTTTCCCAAGGCCCCAATGGCTCCACCAACCAGTCCACCTAAAAAATAAGGTCCATTGACATAAAGTAGATTCTCAATAAAGTATGGACCTTTGTTTAAGAGGCTACCAAGAACAGAGCCTGTAAAGATCCCCAATGCCATTAATATGCTCCAAATTAATACATATCTCATTTGTCCCTTTTTTCGGGTTTTACCCCATTGTTGAATAAATTTTTCACTCCCTTTCAACTTGATTCCCCCTTTTAGTTCCATATTCTTCAGGCCCATTTTATCATAATGATTGGCAAACTTGATGTCGTAATTTGTAAATATATAGGAAACTTCATATTTAAAAAAGGAGAGCCCTACGGCCCTCCCTATATCAAAATTCTTTTAACTTGTCTGACATACATATACTTTGCAAAGAAATAATAAAGGGTTTGAAGCCCCAAATAAATACCTGCAATGGTTAAATAATAGAATGTTAAGTTTGTAAATAGTAAATCGCTTAAGGTTTTAATGGCAAAGGCAGAATGGATAAAGCTTACCAGGAAGGGAAGAAAGAAAATAATAAAGGTTTGATTAGATATAATTTTCTTTGTTTCGCCATTGGTAATTCCAATTCGCCTCAATGAAATAAACTGCTGCCGATCTTGATAGAGCTCATTAAACATTTTAAAATAGATAATACTGCCTGTGGCAATAAAGAATAAAATTGAAATAAAGCTTCCTATAAAGAGCAGAATAGCAGCACCTTGCATGATGGCTACGAAATCGGTTATTTGCTGCTGGAAGCTATTTGATCCCTCAGATACCATAGAGGCAATTTCAACTACAGCTGCCTCAGCCCGCTGCCAGTTTTTAATATTATAGCCGTAATACACCAGTCTTTCCTGCTGAGGGATTTGACTGATAAGCCGGTCAAAATCCTGGTCACTGATAACAGCTACATTGGTATTGCTCAAATCGGCATTTAATACACTGCCATTGATCTGCCCTGCCAGCCTGAAGGGTATTTCCTCTTCCTTTACCCTCAATGTCAATTCTTCCTCCTGAAAGGTTTCTACATATTCGCCAATTACAAAATGATAGGAATTGACAAATACTTCTCCTGCCTGAAGCTCAACCTGCTTTCTTCCATATTTTTCAGCCAGCCTGTTGTATTCACTATTTGAAATTAAATAAAAATCGTTAAAGTTGGAAAGGGCATATTGCTGATTGGCTTCTGTCATCTCTTCCTGACTCATTTCTCGAGCATTTTGGGCCGGAATCATTAGTGTACGATTATAAAAATCTAGCTCATGACCATGGGCTTCCAATACCCTTTCAACGGTTCCTGCCGGCAGCACTTCGTGGGTATCTTCCCCCACCTCAACATAGCTTATATTCTGGGGATAATTCTTCTCTAATCCGACCTTTAGGCTCTGTTGGTAAGAATATACCGTTGCCGAGGCCGTCAGGGTAACTGCCCCCAGTACAGCGACTATAAAAAGGATGGTAGCATTATCCTTAATTTTATAAATGATTTGGGAAAGGGTTAGCATATTAATCCCATTATAGTAAAGACCTTCATTTTTCTTCAGTCTTTTAGAGAAAAAAACGCTAAACTGGGAGAATAAAAAATAGGTACCCGTTACCGTAAAAAAAAGGATGGGAAACATGGTGAAAAATATGGCAACTCCTGAAAAAAAGGCCATACCATAGCCTATGGCAATAAACAATATCGCAAGGATTGCCTTAAAAACTGAAAAATTAGGTTCCTTCTTGGGTACCCTGGCTCCCTTTAAAAGACCGGCAATATTACTGTTTTTGATTCTAAGGGCAGCAATAAAGCTTACTCCCTGAAACAGGACTAAAAAGGCTACTGCTGTTACCACGATGGCCTTGGTTGAAATAATAAAAGGCGTGGCAGAGTCAAAATATAAAATAGCAGAAACAGCCATAAAAAACAGTCTTGAAAAAAGAATCCCCAAAAGAAGCCCTGAAACAATGGATATAGATGAAATAATCAGGTTTTCATAGATCACAAAGCTTCTGATTTGCCCCTTGGTTAAGCCAAAGAGGGACAATAGCCCAAATTCCTTTTCCCTTGATTTTAAAAAGCTGGAAATGGAATAGGAAGTAAAGAAAAGGCTAAAAATGATGATGACATATTCACATAAAAGCATGGCCCTTGCAGCCAACGCCCCCCTGGTTCCCATACTTTCAACCGATGCAATTTCAGGATTAAAGATGAAGTTGGCAAAGATGAAAAACACCATCACCACCAGGGTATTACTCAATAAATACATCAGGTATTTATTAAAGTTCCCTTTAATATTTTTAAAGGCAATCTCACGCAAGGTCATTGTAATTACCTCCTAACAGTGAAAGGGAATCAATAATTTCCTGGAAAAAGGCCTGACGGTTCTGCCCCTTGACTATTTCCAAAAAGAAGCTACCGTCTTTAATCATGACGATACGATGACAAAAGCTGGCGGCAAAGGGATCGTGGGTTACCATCATAATAGTCGCCTGCCTTTCCTCATTTAAGCTCCTTAAAGATTCCATCACATCGTGGGAGGCCTTTGAGTCTAAATTACCCGTTGGTTCATCGGCTAAGATTATTGATGGCTGGTGAATTAAGGCTCTGCCGCAGGCAGCCCGCTGCTGCTGTCCTCCCGATATCTCGTAGGGCCGCTTGTGAAGTATATCCTTAATATTAAGCAGGTCAGCAATATCGTCCAGTGCCCTTTCTATATCCTTTTTCTTCCTTTTTTCCAATACCAGGGGAAGGATAATGTTCTCCTTCACCGATAAGGTATCCAACAAATTAAAGTCCTGAAAAATAAATCCCAGCTCTCTTCTTCTGAAAAGGGCCGTATCCCTTTCGCCCAGCTCCATGGGATTGGTTCCGTTGATAAAGATGTCTCCTGACGAGGGACTGTCTATGGTGGCCAATATATTCAGCAAGGTGGTTTTTCCGCTGCCTGATGGCCCCATGACGCCAACAAACTCCCCATTTTCTATGGAAATATTAAACTTATTCAAGGCCTTAACTGCCTGGCCGCTTTTGGTATTACCATAAATCTTAGATATATTTTGCGCTTTTAATATAGGCATCCTGTAGTTCCTCCTTTATAAAAGTGATTTCTTATTTATTATAAAAAAAAATAGAGAAATCATCCTATCGATTTCCCTTTCATTATTCAATCATAATCTTACAAATTTGTCAGATTAAAAAGATTTTTTCCCCTGTAAAATAGGATTGAAAAGCTGGTACCCATCCCTTCTCTGGATTCAACAAAGAGCTTATGGCCCAGCTCATCGCAGACCCGCTTTGATAAATACATGCCCATTCCCGTTGATTCTGCCGTCCTTCTACCATTTTTCCCCGTAAAGAAAGGTTCAAATACCCTAGAAAGATCTTCTTTCGGAATACCGATTCCCTCATCACTGACGGTCAGAATAGCTCGATTGGGCTCCCTCTTAATGGTTATTGTAATATACTGATTAATCTTTTCTGCTGCCTTAGAATATTTAATGGCATTGACAAAGATTTGATTGATGACAAAGCGAATCCATTTTTTATCGGTTTCCACTACTTCCTGGGCTTCTGCTACAACTCTAGGAAAAAGGGAGTATTTAATCAGGGCGGTTTTATGCTCATTGACCACACTACGGCTTAAAGCAACCAAGTCTACCGGCTCAACATAAAAATCTAAACTAAATTGATTAAGGCGAGCATGAAATAGCATAATCTCTAACCCATGGGATATTCGCTGGGTCTCCTCTAATATACTCTCCCGTATTTCGTGATGATCACCGTGATCATCCTCAAGCAGCAATTGGATCACAGAAATGGGGGTTTTCATCTGGTGAACCCATTGGTTAATTAATATAGTATACATTTTATGATTATCTTGATATTTTGAAAGGGAATCTTCATACAGCCGATAGGAACTTAAAAAGGCTTGTTTGTAAAGCGGATGTTCCTGGCTGGTTACTTCTGAAAGACTCAATAAAGCCTTTAGGTCATTGGAGCCAGCCACCTTATTTAAAGCCCTGTAGAAGGGCCTTGATCTAAAATATTCAAAGGCTAAATATATACATAGGAGTACCCCCGATAGGATAAAGGCATACCCTATATTTTCCCGTGGCAATTCCCTATTATGTAATATCAGGGTCAGGTTCATTACCAAAATAATCAACAGGGTATTAAACAAATACATGATTCCGTAGCCCATACGATCCTTTAAAAAGGCCTTAAAATTCATTTTTTTGCCCCCTTGCACCATTCCATACCTTCAAAAGCTGATAGCCCTGCCCCCGCTTGGTTTCGATGGCATCCTGAATTCCCAGCTCCTCTAACCGTTTCCGGAGCCTGGTAATATTCACTGACAGCGTATTGTCATCGACAAAATCGGTATCGCTCCAAAGGATCTGAAGCAGCTTTTCCCTTGATACAATTTGGTTTACCTGCTGTAATAAGGTGTATAACAGTAAAAATTCCTTATTGCTTAACTCTATTTCCTTTCCCTGGAAGCTGACCTTATTGAAATTTTTATACAGGTATAGGCCTTCTACCTCAAAAACATCCAGTTGATCATTTTCTGCGTACTCTCCATAGACCCTGCGGAGTACGCCCTTCACCTTTGCCAGCAGCAAATCATGGGAAAAGGGCTTGGTAATATAGTCATCTGCTCCATTTTCTATGGCCATCACCTGATCCATGTCTGAGTCCCGGGCAGATATAAAAATAATCGGTACCTTGGAATGAACCCGAATATCTCGGCACCAATAGAAGCCGTCGTAATAGGGCAGGTTAATATCCATTAAAACCAGATGGGGCTTAATTTGAAGAAAGGCCTTGCCCACCTCTGCAAACTCCTTGACCAAAATGGGTTCGTAGCCATATTTTCTTAGGGATTTATCAATTATGGCCGCCAGCTTTTGATCATCCTCTACAATCATAATTCGATACAACGGGACTCACCTCCTCTTATTTGTAATGTTTACCTTATTTTATCAATCATACACCCTTCCATTTAAAATTTCAATTCCTCACTCAGTGCTGTCCTGGGGAATAGACTGGTGTATAGGAGGGAGTATAATGTCTTTTAAAGGATTATTAGCACGCTTTCAATATAGACCACCCCAAAATGATTCCATTCAGGTGGAATTGCCCGGACTACTCATTAAAATGACCCGAATTACCGATCCCGAAATTCCCCACGAGGTCACGGTGGTAGTACCCAGGGCAGAAATTAGAGAAAAGTTTGATGAAAATAACCGTGTGATTGAAAGAGAGGTACTGCTTAACAGTATTACGGTGGTTCATGCCCCCCGCCATCCCTTGGCAGGCCCCCCGTCACCGCCACCGGAAATTCCAGCCCAGAAGGCCACCGATTCCAAAAAAAGACAAAGATAATGGATGCCAAAGGCATCCATTATTGGGTTATTGCCGTATTAAATTACAGCCACCTCTATTTTCAAATTGATCATCTCCCTTCCTGATTATTGACCGGTCAAGTTTATTTTGCCACACTTAAAACAAAATTGATAGGAAGGATTTAATTATAATTGATTTTTCCCATAAACAATTTTCTTGACAGATTCTACACTTAAATGAACCTGTGCTGCCAATTTTTCAACATCGTGACCCTTTTGAAAAAGGGCCCTAATTTCTTCATTACGCTTCTTGATGGCTTCCCTGGAGCCGTTTAAACGGCCCCAGCCTGCCCTTTTGCCAGCCCTGGGAATATAGATTAAAGCTCCATTAATGTATTTTTGTACCTCTCGTAAGAGGTGGGCCGGCAATACATCTTCGCCCTTTTTGTAGCTCAAATGGCATTACCTCCTGTACCTTCTTAATGATTTGCTTTGCTGACTTTTTAGTTTTCAACATGCCCACCTCCTATAAGTAATATATTTCCAACTTAATTATATATCAATTTTTCCATTGCTTCAAGTCTATTGCCTTACAACATAAAAAATGATACCGTGTTCTAATTTTAACTACTCCTTAATTTTAATCCCCATCATCCTGGATAATTCCAATGCCTGTAGATGAGAAACCATAAGACCCTTCAGGTCCTCCAGCCTAACCCCAAGACCGGCAATTTCACAGCTGCTTAGGTCCATTCCCTCCAGGGGTACGAAGGAAAACTGGGCCTGGGTTAAATCGCAATTTTCAAAGATGACCTTTGAAAGGGTGGCCCTTTGAAAATCTGACTGTTTAAGCTGACATTCCCGAAATCCAACGGCCTTGGCCCTTAGAAAGCGAAAAAAACCATACTCGCCCCTTATGGCTTGAAACAGGCCATTATGAATTGTGGCCTCGCTAAGGCTGGTACCCACCATCCGACAATTAACAAATTCTACCCGATGAATAATGGCACCCGATAGATCTACATTTGACAGGTCGCAGCCCTCAAAGCGTACATCGGTTATATCGGCCATTTTTAAGGATACGTCCTTGAATACTACATTCTTAAAGATCATCTGATTAAAGGTAACCCCCTCAGCCGTGATGGACGCCATCTCACAATCGGCGATTAGGCCCCCTTCCAGTACATCATGGCTTTGAAGAACACCAGGGCATAGCATGAGGGGAATATTGGGAGGAAGAATGGGTGATTGGATTTTTGAAGTATTTTTTCTTTTATTCAATGAATGGTGCCTCCTTCTTCATCGGTATATTTCAGGTGATTCTTCTATCTCTACCCCTGCCAGCTTCATCAGGTATAGGGCATTTCGGGTAGTCGACACCCCTGGTCTAAGTCGATAATCAAACTTGATTTCATTACCTTGATAGGTTTCTTGAAAGTGATAGTTTTTTACCTTACCACTGCTTTCCTGCTCTAGGTCAGCCAGCTCTAGGTCGTGGGTTGAGACCAGGCCCAGACCATTGTATTGAATGAGCTGCTTAATTAGAAGTCTGGCCCCCAGGTGTCGGTCATGGGAGTTGGTTCCTTTAAAAATCTCGTCAAGCATAAACAGTACTTGTCCCTGCCCCTTGGCGGCTTCAACGATTTCTCTAATTCTCATTAGCTCAGCGTAAAAGGAGGATATGCTTTTTTCCAGATTATCACTGACCCGCATACAGGTATAGAGCCTGAAGCCTGATGAGGTGAGGGCCTTGCCGCAAATGGGGGCCCCTGCATAGGCCAAAACCAGATTCACACCGATGGTTCGTAGAAGGGTGCTTTTTCCCGACATATTGGAGCCTGTAATTAAAAGCACCTGGGCAGGCGCATCGAAAGCCACATCATTAACAACCTGCCGGTTGGTCAAAAGGGGATGCCCCAGGCTCTGGGCAGAAAATACCGAAGGCTCACCGACAATATTGGGTATGGCCCATTGAGGGTAATCATGGGGAATGGTGGCAAGGCTTGAAAGGGCCTCAACCTCACCAATCACCGATAGCCACTGGCCTATGGATTCCCCTGACTGCTGCCTCCATTTTTCAAGGGCTACAGTACACTGGTAATCCCAGAGGGTAAGCAGGTTAATAGGAAAAAAAGCCATATTGTTGCGATTGGCAACCTGATCTACTATTTTTTCCAGTCTTGTCAGTTGCCCCCGGGCTGTAATGCCCATTTGATTTTTTAAGCTACCTTTTAGTTCATTGATATGATCAGAGGAAAAAGTACTGCCTTCAAAATGATCTAAAATTTTTCTGTAAATTCTAATTTGAACCTTGAACCTGTAGGCCAGACTTAAGGTACGATTTCGTTTGGATATATCAGCCATTAATAGTATCAAATGCAGCAGCAATAAAAGGATGAAGATCCCGGGGCTAATCACCTGTACTAGCGCTAAAGCCCCACTGGCAATGGTGATGATGGGTAAGGCCTTAACAAAAAATTGAACATCTTTCCGACAATAAAACTGATTCCTTTCTCTTCCCCATTGAATCAGCTCATTTAATTCCGGCTCATTTTGAATATATTTCCCTTCAAGTTGCAGCCGCTGGCGCCACCATCGCCTTTTCGCCAGCTCTTGAATGGCCTGCTGCCTTTCCTTTATCAGCTCGAGGTTCGGAGAATCCTCTGTAAAAAACCGAGCCAATCGCCTTTTTCCAGCCTGGGTACCACAGCTATTGATCCACTGGAATAAGGAGCCCTGACCAAAAACATCCAGGTCGTTACTGTAGGGGTGAGTAGCCTCAAGGAACTCATCGCCCCTCTGGGGAAACTGCTGCCAGCCTCCTTGAATTCTTTTCAGATGACATTCATTGATTTCCTTTAGATACTTGCTTTTCTCAAGCCTTTTCTTATTCTTCTGGTGTTGATAAATCAGTACAATAAAAGCAATTAAAGCAACGATCAACATTCCCCACAGAGGATAGCTTGTTCTTCTATTCTCCAGCAAAATTGCCAAGGCTACGGTGATGAGACCCACCACCAGCCTCAACCGGACAATTTGATTAATGAGCCTGGCCTGCCTTTTAGCTCTGACTTCATATCTATTGACTCTTTTGACGTAAATTTCTTCGGATTTTTTCATCTTTTCTATCCTGCCCTTCGGAACTTTATTAAAATGATTAGGCTGCCTTTATACTTCTCTAATTAAGGAATATTTTCCTGCCCTGATATTTTAAATTTTAGTGACACCTCTTTAGCTGCTTCATATAGTATAGTGAAAAAATATATCTTCCGGCATCTATAAAATGTATTAAGATGGAGCGTGAATGGTATGTCTAAGGAAATCAAAGGCTCGACCAGGGCTAGTGAATTAACTAGGCCTCGAATCAAGGTTGATCCTGCTAATCCCGATACAATTCCGAAATTTGTTGATGAACTAACGATTCCCCCCGTCTTGAAGCCCAGGGCAAGGGTGCATAGCAGGTCTTATTATCAAATTGAAATGAAGGCAGCCATGCACAGATTTCACCGGTGCTTCCCCAAAACCTTCATTTGGGGCTATGGGGGAATTAGCCCAGGGCCCACCATTTCGACTATGCGGGATGAAGAGGTTGTCGTCAGATGGGTGAATCAGCTTCCCCTCAGACATTTTTTGCCTATCGACCGAACCCTCCACAGTACTATGGATACCCCTGAGGTCAGAACAGTGGTACATCTACATGGCGCCTATATTGATTCAGACAGTGACGGCCACCCTGATGCATGGTTTACCAGGGATTTACGAACAACAGGACATAAATTTGTCAGTAATATTTATCGATATACAAATCATCAACAGGCGGCAACGTTATGGTACCACGACCATACCATGGGGATTACTCGATTAAATGTTTATGCAGGTTTAGCAGGCTTCTATTTAATTCGTGATCGATTAGAGCCCAGGTTAAAGCTGCCTTCAGGGGAATATGAAATTCCATTGATGATTCAAGACAAGTCCTTTAACAGTGATGGCTCGCTATTTTATCCTTCTCAGCCTCCCTTTCCCACCCCTGTCAATCCTTCGGTGGTTCCTGCCTTTCTGGGAAATACCATTGTGGTTAACGGAAAGGTATGGCCTCGTCTAAAGGTGGAGCCCAGAAGGTATCGCTTCAGACTGTTGAATGCCTCCAACACCAGGTCCTATACCCTTAAGCTTTCCAATGACCAGGACTTTTATCAAATCGGTACCGACGGCGGCCTGATGAGTCAGCCGGTTTCATTAAAGACCCTTAATCTTGACCCAGCTGAACGAGCCGACATTATCATTGACTTTTCAAGGTTCAGGGGACAGTCTATTAGGCTGATAAATGATATTGATGATCCCCACACATCCCAGGTGATGGAATTCAAAGTACTGCTGCCCCTTAAGGGTAAAGATACCAGTGAAATTCCAAATGAATTATACCATATAGACCCGATCATGCCCCAGATGGCCACCAAAGAGAGATTTCTGACATTAAGCGGCTCCACCGACCGCTTCGGACGCCCGATGCTGCTTTTGAATAATCACATGTGGCATGACCCGGCTACAGAAAAGCCCTTCTTAGATTCCATAGAAATATGGAGCTTTGTAAACCTGACTGCCTTTCCCCATCCCATGCATTTACATCTGGTTCAATTTCAAATTTTAGACCGTATTCCCTTTGATGTAGACCATTATAATTCCACAGGGGAAATCAAATATACAGGGGCCCCCATTGCACCCTTGGAAAGTGAAAGGGGCTGGAAGGATGTGGTCAGGGCCACAGCAGGTCAGGTTACTCGAATTATTGCCCACTTTAGTCAAGCAGGGGATTATGTGTGGCATTGCCACATCCTGGAGCATGAAGATCACGATATGATGCGGCCCCTTCAGGTGGTTCCATGTCATTGTCATGACCCCCACCAGGAAAAGCCAGCTAATGGCCATGACCATTCTAAGGTAAATAATCGTAAAAAAATAACCCAGAAGAACCATAAAAAATACAGTACTCAATTAAGGCCTTCCACATAATATGTAGTGGGAGTAAACCTAAACCCTAATTTATCCTAGGAGGTGTAAATGTGAATCTGGATGATATTATGAAAGAAATAGAAAAAGATGATATCTATTCTGACAAATATGATGATGAAAAATGGGATAAAAACTGTGGCTGTCATGATGACAAATATGAAGAAGAGGATTCCTATTGCAAAGATCGTGACAAAAAGCGTGAAAAGGACGACAGAGATAAAAAAGAAGACGACTTTTACTACGACGAAGACTATGATGAGTATGAAAAGGTCTCTGACTGGGAAGATGCCATTGATGATATAGTTAAGGATTATGACTGGGAAGATGAAAAAGACGATAAATGGGATGGCAAGGATTATGACTTTGAGCATGATTCAAAGTGCGGCCCAGAAGACTTTGGAAAAAAGGTTAACTTCGTTGAAGTATTGGCTGATGCCATTAAATTTAAAGATAAACAAATCGACAAGGACATTCAAACTATTAAGGTTCGAGCCAATGTTAAAAAGGTTCTATGCTGTGATGCTAAATTAATTGATGCTAAGGCCTTCGCATTTCCAAAGAAAAAGGGTTGGATCGTTGTTGTTAGATATCATATAACCATTGAATTTATTAATGGCTATAAGGAAAAGAGCTTCTTGAAGCGTGTGCTTGAATTCAAGAAATTCGTTTCATTCCCCCATAAAAAACATTGTAAAGATGTCGACTTTGATTCATTAAAGGCTAAGGTAGTTGTCAAGAAAATTAAATGCGTTGATGTATTGATTAAAGAAGCCTGCCATTGCGATATAGTATGCCTAAAACCAGTGGTTCTGCTTGAAATTCTGACAATTGCCACTAAGAAAACACCGATTAAAACTGTTAACGTGAAGAGAAGACTAAAAAGAAAATACTAGTTATTAAAAATATGGTAGACTAGAATCTTCTAGTCTACCATATTTTGTATAAAGCTGATTATATAACTGATATCGCCATTGGCTTGAATGTCTTCACGGGTAGAAGTGATATTCCATATGCCCTCTATTCCCGATTCCTTAAGGGTCATTTCCAGATGACACATGGCAATTCCCACGTCAATTTTTTGTATAGAAAAACCCAGTCCCTTTCCATAACCCTTGGCGGCCTGTAAATAGAAGTGAAGCTTCCCCTCCTCCATGACAATTCGCCAGGGCTGTTTATTGGAAGCTGATGGCCCCAACCTGACCATTTCAAGGGCCTCTGAAAATATGCCGGCCTGCTGCTTATCTAAGGGCTCTGTAAGGTTCTTAAAGAAAAAAAGCTCCTCCCAGGCCTTCCGTTGACTTGATCCTGCTGCTGCACGAATCAGTCTGTCTACTACCCCTTTTCTTCCGGTTGAATAGCCAACGGGAGTTACTGCTGGCAATATTTCATTTTCCTTTAAGCCCGCCGCCTGGGCAAAGCCGCTCCGCTTAAAGGTACCTCCAAGCCAGCAGGTACCCAGTCCTAGCGACGTACAGTAAAGAATTACCTTTTCCATTACATATCCTAAATCCACCAGGGCATCTTCTTTTTTCTCTACTGCCGCACCAATATAGGTGGTGGCTCCTTTAATGACACCGTATGTACCGATTTTCCCCCCTGTTTTTTCTATGATTTCTTGATTATCTAAAAGAAATAACCTTACCTGGTTCCCCAGGGGACCTTGTTGGTTTTCCTTTAAAAAATTATTAATCTTTATCTTTAGCTCATCTGAAACTGGTTTTTTTTGATAGTTTCTAACAGAACTGCGCCGTGTAATGACAGATACAACAGGCTCCTGAAAATATTGTTGTTTTTCCAAGGCAATGTCCCCCTTCCCTTTGCCTGCATAATTTAATTTGATTTTCAAAATAATTTTATCTCTCAATCCAATTTTTGTCAATACATTAAGAATATTAAGGGCATAGCACAAGCTATGCCCTCTTAAGGACTTGATTTGTTATATAATTCCCCCAGCTCCTTGTCCAATTGAATAAACTGCAAATAGCTGCCGATATTTCTTTCCCAGATTTCTACATAGGGGCCCGTAGCCCATTCAGCCATGATTATTGTTTCGTTTTCCCTTAATGGAATTCGCTCCAGGGGTTCCTTCTGCAATCGGCCGGCGACGATTCCGTAGACCAGCAGCTCGTTCTTGGTTACCACCAGGGCAAGCTCTTCGTTGGGTGAGGTGTAGACATCAATGGCACTGGGTACCTTGTCCTTTACATGGGTCCAGGTAATACTTAGATCATCATAGACAACAAGCTTTGGGGGAGGAATTAGATTAATGTTGTAGTCCTTTGAATAATACTCTCCATTAATTTCATAATTTAATCTTCCCTTGAAAAACCAGTGCCCCAGCCTTCTTTCCAGACCAAAATTGGTGTACCCAGAATCCAATGAGACATTTGCCTCCTGAGGGATTCCTTCCATCGCCTGCTGTAGTCCCTCCTCCAAGGCCTCAATACCAGCTTTCCCCAATAGATCTTCTATGCTGACAGCCTTATTATTATAAAGGCTGTCTATGGGAATCAGCTTCAATCTTGAATCAACCCTAGTATTCTGCTGGGTTGTGGTGAAGGTAACCTCCTCTTCTATAGAAACATAATCATTCCCAATATAATTAATTTTCCTTTCAATAAGCCAATCCTTCCTTGTGTCCTGCTCAGGCTCTATGGCTCCAGCCACTTGAATTTTAGGAACCTCTCTAGTTAAAATTTGATTGGCGGAAAAATAGTCCTCCCGATAATTATATTTTTCAATAAGATCAACACTTAATCTCCAAAACCCGCTTCTTCTGGGAAAAAGCAGCTCTTCCATTTCTATTGGAGGATTTAAGTCCCGGTTTTGTGAGTTAATCCAAAGGGTTCGGTAGTCATACTCGATTTGATCCTGTGACTTTTCCTTCTCCTGCCGAAGACCAATTATAACGCCGGTACGGATTAACCCTTCCGTCTCCTCCGGTTCATCCGTTGAAGCTAAAGACTCCACCGGCCCTTTCAATAGATTTTCGTCTACAGTTTCAGATACTTTTTCCAGCAAAAAGCTATCATTGTAAATTTTAAGCACCAGTTTATCGGTATCCTCCTGAATGACTTCACAATAAAAGAGCTCCTGATCAATAATGGTAATAACCTCTATTTCTTTGTTTTTAAATCTAAAATCCGCCGGAAAGGCCTTATAATGGTACAATAGATACTCCCTTTGATTCACTTGCTTCACCTGATAGCGGGGGTTTCGGATCAGCTCTTCACCAATGGCCACTGCCTGGTTATCAAATTGAACCTCTTTGCCAACCCATTCTTCTACCCCTTCTGGATCAATAGATTGATGCTGATGGTTTAAGACCTCTGTAATCTCCCAGGTACCTTTGATGGAAATAGCGGCATTATTGGGGGGTACAATTTGCTGGGAAAGGTCATTGGCTGTGGCGGCACAACCAACTAACAGATTAATCATAATTAGTAAAAGCAATAGTATTTTTAGTTTCTTCACCTAAACAACCTCCTGTAGGGGCAGTGTCACCGTTACCCTGGTGCCCTGCTCCACTTCACTTTGTATGTCTAAGCTCCCCTTCATGGTATGAATGATTTCATCTGTAATGGAAAGTCCAATACCATTTTTAGATTTACTGGTTTTACCTTTATAAAATTTCTCCTTTACCTTTGGAAGCTCCTCTGGCGGAATTCCACAGCCTGTATCGCTTATTTCAATCACCAGGTTGTTCGACCGCCATCTGGCCTCCATAATAACGGTTCCCCCGGGGGGAGTGAATTTAAAGGCATTGTCTAATATGTTGATCAATACCTGCTTGAGCCTGTTTTCATCTGTATAGACCGATGGAAAGGAATCTACACTTACCTTAAATTCCACCTGCTCCCTGTGGGCCCTGGGGGTTAACTGCTTCTCAATATGGGTGAAAATTTGAGCTAAATTCACCGGCTTTATTTCTAGGGTCACCTTCCCAGAGACAAATCTTGAAAAATCCAGCAGCTCCTCCACCATCAGGGTCAGCCGATCACTTTCTTTTTCGATGATTTCCAGGCCATCTGCTAAGATTTGGCCATCTTTATGGTCTTGCTTTAGGGTAACGGCCCATCCCTTAATGGAGGTAAGGGGGGTTCTTAATTCATGGGATACAGAGGATATAAACTCATTTTTGAGCTGATCCTTCTTTACGATCTCCTTGGCCATATAATTTAATGTGTCTGACAGCTTTCCGATTTCATCATCACTTTTTTTGCGACTTTGAACCTGGTAATCTCCCCGGGCCATTTTTTCGGCTGTATCGGTAACCTCCTTCAGAGGGCCCACAATGGTGTTGGCCAAAACCACACTCACCAGGCCGGTTAATAAGATGACCACCCCCCCAAAGGCAATGAATACATAGGCTATTTTCTCAATGTCTCTGTTTACTTCCCTAAGGGAGGCAATAAAGCGCAAAACCCCCACCTGTTTATCTCCTGAAATCAGTGGATACGAAACAGCCATCACCCCTTCTGTGTCATATGACACCTGTCCGATCCATCTTCCCTTTTCCCCCTTAAGGGCCCTTTTCACATCCTCCGCCTGATCCACCACATTGGGTATTACTCCGATGGAATCCATCAATACCCTTCCCTCTAAATCAATGATTTGTACCTGGGCAGTGGTCTGCTTCCAAAAGGTGTCAACATTGTTCAGTATGTTTTCCTCCAGGCTGGCATCTGAAAAATACCGGTGGTACAGGTCTGCTGATACTTGAATTTGATTAAACAGTGCCCCCTCCAAATTTTTATAATAATATTGCCTGATGCTGGTAATTAAAAACACTTCTAATATAACCACTGTAATAACAATAATAAAAACAAAATTGACAACCAGCCTTCTCTTAATGCTTTTCATTGATGTTCGCCCCCTCGAAGGCGATAACCGTAGCCCCAAACCGTCTCTACGAATTGAGGAATGGAGGGATTATACTCAATTTTCTCCCGAATTCTTCTGACATGGACATCGACGGTCTTCATGTCTCCAAAATAGTTCTCTCCCCACACCAGGTTTAATATCTCATCCCGGCTAAAGGCCTTTCCAGGGCTCTCCATCAACACCTTCATAATGGCAAACTCTGTTGGGGTCAGCTCGATTTCTGTGGTGCCGCGAAAAAATCGCTGACCCTTTAAATCCATTTTGATTTCCTTAAACTGAATATAATCCCCGGTGGAGGTCTTAGGCCTGTTTATTTTCCTTAAATTAGCATTAATTCGGGCAACCAGCTCCAGGGGATTAAAGGGCTTGACCATATAATCGTCGGCCCCCAGCTCAAGGCCCATAATTTTGTCCATATCCTGTCCCTTGGCCGTAAGCATGATAATGACAGCCTCTGGTATCAGGCTTCTCATTCTCTGGCATACCTCGAATCCATCAATACCAGGGAGCATCACATCTAAGATTGCCACTTCCGGGGCCTGCCTTACCGCCTCTTCAAGGCCCTCTTCTCCGCTTTCACACTCTATGACATGAAAACCACTTCTATTTAAATTAATTGCCAGGAACTTTCTAATGGAAGCTTCATCCTCCACTATCAGCACCCTTCTTTGCTCTGATGCCATCTTAATCACCTCATTTTGCTTTCAAGGCTATTGTACTATAGTTTTTTTGCTGCCACCAGTTTTAATTATGCCCATTGGCAAACCTTAATATTTTCGTAATCTATTTTAATTGATTTGTAAATTAATTCGTGTACAAAAGCGTTAAGATTGGATTATAAGACAAGAAATGAGGAGATGAAACATGAAACGTTATTTAAGGCTAATTTTCAGCATCATTCTACTAACAATAATCTTTACGGGCTTAATTGGCCTTCGAACAATGCTTCCCCTTACTAAGGAAATTGTCGTTGAGGCCGAAACGTCACAATCATCAAATATCGACCCAGAACCAGCTGATAAAGATGTGGATCATGACTCTGAGGTAGTGGTGGTAGATACAGAGAAGCCCCCTGTACAAGAGGAACCTAAAGCTCCCATAGTGGTTGACAAAAATCAAAAGGTGGCATACCTTACCTTTGATGATGGCCCTTCACCACGGGTAACACCCCGTATTTTAGACACTTTGAAGGAATACAATATTCAAGCAACCTTTTTCGTTATCGGCAACCTGGCAGAGGCTCAACCGGAGCTGCTGCGGAGGATTCAAGAGGAGGGTCATCTAATTTGCAATCACACCTACACCCATGACTACGAAAAAGTCTATGCTGACCCCCAGAGCTTTTTAGATGAGCTTCGACAGGCCGACGAAACATTGAGCAGTATACTGGTTGATGGGTATCAATCCAACATTATTCGATTTCCAGGGGGTTCCTTCGGAGAGAGCCGAAAACCCTTTAGAGAGGCTGCAACAGCAGCAGGCTACAATATCATTGATTGGAATGTAGTAAATGGCGATGCAGAAGCCCAAAAGGTTTCCCCCCAAAGGCTACTGCAAAGGGTGAAGGAAACCCTGCAAAACAAAAAGCAGGCTGTCATTTTAATGCATGACGCCAATGCTAAGAAAACAACGGCCGACGCCTTACCGGCAATCATAGAATATCTTCAGGATCAGGGCTATGTTTTTAAAACCCTTTCCCATTATAATTTTTAGGAGACCAGGTATGAAGAAAAGGCTAATTGCAGTTTTAATTATATTGTCGCTTCCCCTGGCCACCTTCCTTCTTCACCAGCCTAGTGAGGGAAGTGAGTCAAAGAAAGCAGGGTCAGAGGATTTTTCTGCTGAAACCTTCCAGGAATCATCCTTGGAAACCACTAACATTCTTCTGTTCGGAATTGACTCCGGCAGGGAAAAGTATGAAGCCATTCGATCTGATGCGATTATGATTTTGACAATTGACCCCGCCCACCAAAAGCTAAAGCTGTCCTCCATTATGCGGGACACCTATGTAGAGGTGGCGGACAAGGGAAAGATGAAAATCAACGAAGCCTACGCCTATGGTGGCCCCGAGCTGGCCATGAGGGCTGTTAACGATAACTTTGATATGTCCATTGACAGCTATGTTACTGTTGATTTCGTAGGCTTATCTAATATCGTAGATGCCTTGGGGGGAGTTGAACTAACCATTAAGAAAAAAGAGATTAACGAAATTAATAAGTATATGGAGGAGGTGGCCGAGATTAAGAAGGAGGTACCTACTCCCCTTAAAAAGGAAGGACTACAGCTTTTAAATGGCAACCAGGCAGTGGCCTATGCCCGGATTCGACAAGTGGGAGAAGGGGATTTTGAAAGGGCTGAGCGGCAAAATAATGTTATGTCGGCCCTCTTTTCCAAGATTCAGGATTTGGAGCCAAGTCAGTATCCTTCCCTGGCAGTAAGGCTGCTTCCCTATGTGAAAACAAATTTATCGATTGTAGAAATGGTTCAAACCACTTTAGCGGTATATAAGCTAACTGACTTCGAATTGGATTGGTACCGCTTTCCTCTCTACGGCTATTGTGAAGGCAAGGTGATTGACAGAAAATGGGTATTGTCAACGGACCTTTCGGTGACCACCGACCATCTTCATCAATTTATCTATGATGATGTCAAGGTCACGCCCTTAAAGGACTCCTTCTAGTAAATCAACCCTTGGTTGGCTGTATTTCTTTTGACTTTTATGGTATAATAGCCAAAGCTTTATGAATATTTAGTAGAGGAAGGTAATGGCGTGATTAATGTTACAAATTTAAGCTTAAGATATGGAGAGCGAAAGCTTTTCGAGGATGTAAACCTAAAATTCACTCCCGGAAACTGCTATGGCGTGATTGGTGCCAACGGTGCCGGAAAAAGCACCTTTTTAAAAATTCTTTCGGGGGAGCTAGAGGCCAATACTGGGGAGGTACATATTCCCCCGGATGTTAGAGTATCGGTATTAAAGCAGGATCACTATCAATTTGATGATTGTGTGGTTTTAGATACGGTTATCATGGGAAATATGAGATTGTTTGAAATTATGAAGGAAAAGGATGCAATCTATGCCAAGGCTGATTTCACCGATGAGGATGGCATGAAGGCGGCTGAGCTGGAGGCCGAATTTAGCGAGCTTAACGGTTGGGAAGCCGAAGCTGACGCCTCTGCTTTACTTCAGGGACTGGGAATTGGCACTGAGCTTCATGATAAAAAAATGGCCGATTTACAGGGTTCAGAAAAGGTGAAGGTGTTATTGGCCCAGGCCCTCTTCGGAAAGCCTGGCGTTCTTATTCTTGATGAGCCGACTAACCATTTAGATATTAAGTCAATCAGCTGGCTTGAGGAGTTTTTAATTGAGTTTGAGGGAACTGTTATTGTGGTATCCCATGACCGTCACTTTTTAAACAAGGTTTGTACCCACATGGCCGATGTAGATTACGGAAAAATTAAGCTCTATGTCGGCAACTATGACTTCTGGTACGAATCAAGCCAATTGGCCCTGCAAATGGTCAAGGATCAAAACAGAAAAAAGGAAGAAAAGATCAAACAACTGCAGGAGTTTATTGCTCGATTCAGTGCCAATGCCTCTAAGTCGAAGCAGGCTACCTCTCGTAAAAAAATGCTTGAAAAAATTTCGATTGATGATATTGAACCCTCCACAAGACGATACCCCTATGTTGGCTTTAAACCCTCTCGAGAGGTAGGAAATGATATTCTTATTGTAGAGGGCCTTTCAAAAACTGTCGATGGCGAGCCGCTGTTAAAGGATATTAGCTTCACCGTCGGCAAGGGGGATAAAATTGCCCTGGTGGGAGACAACGAACTGGCAAATACTACCCTTTTAAAGATTCTAGCCGGAGAGCTGGAGCCCGACAGTGGCCACTATAAGTGGGGGGTTACCATTACCACTGCCTATTTTCCAAAGGATAATTCGTCATATTTTAATGATATGGAATTGAATTTAGTAGACTGGCTAAGACAGTTTTCTGATGAAAAGTCTGAAACCTATATACGGGGCTTTCTAGGCAAAATGCTCTTTTCAGGAGAAGAGGCCCTAAAACAGCTTAGGGTGCTGTCAGGGGGAGAGCGGGTGCGTTGTATGCTGGCCAAAATGATGCTTGCCAATGCCAATGTACTAATGCTGGACCAACCCACCAATCACCTTGACCTGGAGTCTATTACGGCCCTGAATAATGGTTTGAGGGATTATAAGAGTAATGTCATCTTTACCTCCCATGACCATCAGCTTGTACAGACCATTGCCAACAGAATCATTGAAATTACCCCTGAAGGCATGGTTGATGTGAAAATGACCTATGATGAATATTTGGAAGCCTACAAGGCTTAGGTTTTTACAATGGCCCCGGAAGATCCGGGGCTGATTTTATTTAACTCGACTCCAGGGCAGCTACGATCCTTTGCAGCTCCTCTGCCGAAAAGCTCTGTTGAAACTTGCTTTTAATCTTCTGCCAATAGCTTAAGGGTAAAATAGAGCAGGCTTCCAACCTTTTAAGGTAGTCTTTAGTAAAAAGGCCTTGGTTATGGGAGATGGCCTCTAAAACCATCATTTTACAGCTTTCCTTCATAATTTCCTTCAGCCTGAGGGCCGCCTGGCTTGTAAAGAGATTGGAAGCCCCTAGGGCTTCTTCAATAAACCAAAATAGCTTATTGACCAAATGATCCAGGGGAAAGGCCCCTGCCACTTGTGAAAAGAGGGTCATATGGCCCTGTTTTTGGTCTGTCATGACATCCTGCAAATCGTCAATTAGCTGTAAAAAAACACCATAATTGAAGAAAAATTTAGCTTCTTCCTCTGTTAAGCTGCCCTTTACCAGGTATCCGTCGGCTAAAACAGAGGTTCCTCCCTTTTTAAGGGTAATGTCAAGGATATTGCTCTCATAGGGAATTGTTTTGCCCCTTTGCTGCTTAAGGCTTTTTTCCTGGGCCCGATGAATGGCCAAAAGACCTTCATGTACGCCGGGGTAAGTATGCCTGGGATACTGGCCTTCTATCCTTCTAACCAGTTGCAGAATTTTTACCTCCAGCCGGCAGGCCGGCTCTGGTGTCTGCCCCTGGAGCCAGGCCCCAAGGCGTTGGTTAAATTGATGCTTTTGCTCCAGAGGAACGGCGATATCGTCAAGGTAATTGTCGCTATAGGGATAAAGCATACTATAGGAGAAAATTGCAGGGCTTAATGCTGCCTTATTGCCCCATAAAATCTGCATGCTATTCATAATCCAAACATTTCTGATGGCTTGGAAAATATCATATAGATCTATATCTGAATCAAAGCTTCTGGCTTCCTTAATAAAGGCTTCGGTTACCTCTGGATAGCCCCATTCTGAAAAAAAGTCGATACAGCTCTGATGGTAGCCGATTATATTAGCTTCTAAGGCTCTAATTAAATTCATAATTTTATGCTCCAACTC